>NZ_JBFUFW010000009.1:0-186793 GCF_056403235.1 Rhodoferax sp. P2_H8_2 | reverse complement strand
GAGTTGAAACTATTCAAACGCGACCAAGGCAAGGTATCAGACACGTAATAGAGAGAATGCGGTAACCGACGCGTAAAGGGATTAGGTGTGAGTACCGGAGGCTTCACCGTATACGCGATCGCGGGTGACCCGTTAGCAAGCAGATACCTTTCCCAAACGGGGGAAGACTGCTATATGGCATTCTTCTGGCGTCATCCCAAGACGGCTTTGTCTCGATTGCAGTCAAGATCGACCGTGGTCAACACCAACGAACTGGTCAGCAATTGCCGGAATGGTGGTCAGTGATTTCCGGAATATGCACAATACAAGTATCGGGTAGATAGTCACCTGTACGGATAAGTGATTGATCCTAATTTGGATGCCAATACTCAGCAGTAATAGCGCTCTGCCTCGGGATCAACAGTCGGACGTTGTCGCAGCCACCGGGCTTGCCATCGGCGGTTGTACCCACCTTGTCTTCCGAATCGCCACACTGATCATCTTCCAAGTCAGTACGGAATAACGTACCGCGCTTGGTGAGCTCATCAACTATCTCAGCATCTGGCAACACAACACTGGCGTATTTGGTTGGTCCAGCTGAAACCACGAATAGCTTGGCACCAATGGCATTTAGCGTCTTGATTCGGGACGACGTTTTGCTTCCATGGTGGGCAACTACCAATACATCCGCTTTCAGATCCGATGTGCAGCAAGCCAGAAGTGTTCCTTCCACAGAACCATTTGCTGGGGTGTTAGAAGGCGCTTTTCTCCCTCCTGCCTCTCCGTCACCCATAACCAGGATGCGTTTGTTCCCGAGATCGAATCGGACAACCAGGCTGTTTTCATTGAAGCTGGATTGGTGAGCGCCGTTGGCGTACAAGATTGTCATTGACGCATCCTGGCCTAGAACAATCTTTTCGTTGTCAATGCGCTTTGCATGCTGAATTTCCAGAATCTGCTGCTCTTGCGCTACGCCGTAGCAAGTCTTCTTGGTCATGGGCACCTTCTCAGTCCCTGTGTCCATAGTGACGGTGTGGTACTGAATTTCAGGATCATCTGCGATAGCTCGCAAGAAGTTGCGGTATCCGCAAATTCCGTTGTACGCACCGGAATTCCAAACGTTGGTGGGTTTGTACTTTGCGATCACATCAGGTAGAAGTTCCACATGGTCGCGGTGTGGGTGGCTCAAAATGACATGGTCCAGCTTTACCAATGCTGGTTTCAGCGTTTCCAGATAGGCAATGGCGCGGTTCTTTGCACCCAACCCCAGATCGTCGTTACTGCCGGCGTCGTAAAGCACCGCAAAGTCAGGTCCACGAAGCAACACCGCCAGTCCGGTTCCGACATCAATTGCATGCAATTCAAAAACTACCTCTCCGGACGTAGTTGTTGAGCCATGAGGGGTTGTAGTGGCTTCGACTCCTGGTGGGCAATTTTTGATCTCTGTTGTGCGCTTGGTTGCAAAGGCCGTACGGCCGTCCTGAAGACTCAGTTGGTACCAATTCGGAACAGCAGCAACTAAAGGGAGGTACTTGTCAGGCGCCAGGGTGCTAAGAGATGGGCTCGCTGCTGACGGAGTTGATCGGAGCGGAATGGCCTTTGCTGTGGCGGCGGACACTGTGACGCAGTCAGCCGCTTGGGCTGTCCCCGTCAACATTCCCAATGCAGCAAGGCTGGAGAGCATCAAGTACATGGCGCGTGCAATAGTCTGCATTGCGGCTGATTTGCGGGAATTGATTGCCTGAAAAGTCATGCTACATCCACTCTGACGTTTGAAAATTGTTGTCGAACTAATCATTCGTCCAATTCTTTTTTAAGAATCTTCGTGTCTACCAATCCGTATAGTTCAGACTCCACTTGGATAGGCCTTTCGCAAATCGTCTCTTGGAATATCGCCTGTTGCCACCAACTCGCGGTACCGCTTTGCCCGGGTCAATGCCGCGATCAGATGTTCTCCATCCTGCTTCATGACGAAGTGTTCATATGCTCTCGTCGTCTGGGTGTAATGCAGTTCCACGAGATTCATCACATCGCGCAGTTTTTCCATTGAATTCTCGATTTCGTCACGCGATGGGCCTTCCAATGGAATAGCGCGCGCGTTGAGGAGTGTGTCCAAATCGTTATGCGCAATCCATTTATTTCTTCTATGTCGAACTTTGTCGCAAGAAGTTTCAAAACTATTAAGTAAGTTCTCCATTCCGTCTGCAACGGAACTCTCGCCAATTCCGTGCAATTCGACCTGTAATCTACGTAGAGTTAAATTCTTGCGCTTTCCACTACCCGCGGAATCACCAATCTTGCTTAACGCCATTTGCACATCGTGCAGCAATAGGTTCTGTAGAACCCACGTCACGGTTCCAGCGGTTTCATTCAGAAGTTCAATGCGTTTTTTACTGGTTCCGAAAAGCTGGCGATAAATTATCCAACGACCATGCAACCACACAACCTCCACTAAGAGTGTGGCCCAAAGCTCTTGAATGGCTTTGGGGAAGCGAACATCAGTCGGATGTGGCATGTGGTTCCTAGTGAAAAATCAACGTTGAATTTTCGACTCAAGCGCCGTTTATGGCTCCTTTTTAAGCGAGTTGGGTAGTTCAATGCCAGCCTCGGAAGCCGGCGGTTGCCCTTTCTCGTCCAAGGGCAGCTGAACCATCGCACTTGGTGACACCTGCTTTTGCAATTGAGAGAGCACTTCGTTGTGTGACCTCTGAGTGTTGGCATTAATACCGTCAACTATCTCAATAGCCTTTTGTTGGGAGTTGGGGATGAGTATTCCCCCGGGCCCAGCCAATCCACTGGGTTCAGGAAGCGGTTGAAGTGATGCAAAAGCCGCAATCAGTTTGGCGAAATTCTGAAACGCCTCAGGCGAGCCGAGAAGGCGACTGTCAGTCGATATATTTGTCCCATCCGCCATTACCAACTGCGTCGCATGAGATTGAGCCAAGTCGGTATCGCGCTGAGACTGCCGCCAACACCAGACTACCGCGGCACAGAGAGCCGCTGACAATACGACAAAAATCCAACCGCCAGTCTTATCCATAGCCAACAGGATTCCCCCAAGGAGGACTGCTACGATTGCCATAACAGTCAGGCTCACCAGGACAACTTGACTTCTAGCTGGGCGAACATTGAACGATGTGGCGGCACTAAGATTCGCATTCAAGTTCGACATTCTTAGCCCCCATAGTCAGTAATTGACTCAGAGCCATTGGCATGCTTAGTCGGTACAAACTCAGGAAAATACTGAGTAGCCCAATCGAATCGACCGAGAAAAAGCCGAATGATCTTTGAGATATTGGTTGAGTACTCAATCCGCGTTGTCTTATCGATAACGCACTCAATAATTTCAAAGTTGTCAGAAGTAACCTGTAGAACGCAATTGTCAAATCGGCAACCGACGAACTTGTAGCCATCTAAAGTGAGAGCTTTTCCACTGTAGTACATGCCCTTCACTTCTGGTCTAAGCCAAGAAGCTAGCCCCAGTTGCTGGGGTCTCGGTTTCTGCGGATTTATTGCATTTGCAATGATTCCAAGTGCGCCACCTGAATTGCTACTTGTGTTCACGTTTTACTCCTAAGTTAAGACACTTGCTTCGGTTTTCGCTTCGCTTTGGGTTTTGCCTTATTTTCTTGATATAGGTCCGAGCTACCAACTAAACCGTAGAAGTACTCCATGAGACTCTCCACAACGTAGAGTGCTCGGTGTATATCAAGATGGTCAGGAGTAACTTGAGCATGTACCGCCTCATTACCGACAGTGCGAAAGTCATGTAGTGTCGTTATGACTTTGTCATCAAAGATGTTGGCGAGCGCATTGATTTTTGATTCCAGGCTGAATGCGTATTTGGATGCATCGATGCGATCAACAATGATTGCTTCTAGCAGAGCTCGCAACCCGACTGCTGATAGCAGGACTAGTTTCGAATCGTGCGCAGCTACCGTCTCGTGATAAAGCGTTCGAATTGATGCTGGCATTCGGGAAAAGAATTTCCGTTGCCGCTTCTTATAGTTACGTTCTGGAAAGAATTCAATTTCAGGTTTATCGCCTTCGTCTTGGAAAGAAAAAGGGTGAGTAGTCAGCTTGAATGAAAAAAGGTCGCAGCCGCAGCACTGCAGTGTCTCAGCATGCCAACGCTGATGTTCTCCAAAAAGAGAATCCTCTCGGTTAGTTTCAGCTGAAGCGACGACGCCGTGCCAAGTGGAGTGATTGCAAGCATTACAGTGGCTACGAATGCGTGTCATTGGCAATAAGCGTCACTATTAGAGTCACTGTAGGTCATAGCCGCGTACTGATCTGAGGAGTTATGGCTTTGCGGTGCGTCTAGCGCTGAGTTCCCATGGCAAGACATACAAGTAATTTAAAAGCTCAAGAATGAAATCCATCAGTTGCTGCGCATCCTGCCTATCCACTATGTCCATCGGGTCGTAATGCGCACCCGCATTGCCGACAAGTCGAACTTCCCTCACCCAATCTACTAACGACGGGTGAAGAAACCCTTTGGATGACAAACTGTGCAAACGTTGCGCTAGTGTCCCTGTCAATTCACCTTTGTCCACAGCAACCGCTTCCAGTGTTCGCCGAGCCATTACAGCGGCGGCTCTTGGGCAGTTCGCAGCCAGCGCCAGAACACCTTCGTTGTAAATCCCTTGAATTGGAGCTGGTATAGCGGCGTGCAAGCGCGCCCCTGCTAGCGGCCACCAATGGAATCCACGCCACGTTACGTTACCTCCACCTTTACGCTCTTTAGCACGATGCTCACCAATCCACTGCTCCTCCAATACAAGAACTCCTTGGTTGCAGTGACGGCAGACTAATGATGTGATTCGCTCGTTGAATGTCGGTTGATTTGCACCACTTCGTTCAACTATGTAACCACCGTCGAACGTAAGAGGTAAGGAGTTGACGTACTCGAAGCTTGACTGCTTCTCGCATCGCGGACAAAGGCCAGACGGCTTCTCTGAATCAGGGGGGCCGTCGTTTTCATGCGGCATGGGTTCACCACGCGCGCCAGTTGCCGTCTTGTTTCTGCCGAAGAACATCAGCCCTCCCTACGAGCCATCGTGTGTATTTCAAGGCGTTCGCTTTCTTTGCGAAGCGACTCGTTGGCAAATGTAACTCTTGGAGCAATGATCTGTCTACCCACCATGTGCAACCACCCTGAAAGTCTGAAATCTGGCAAAGTGGATGAGAGCGTGGCCGACACGCTTCGCCTCGATTGCGGTCTTGTACGGTTGCGTCGCAAGGCTAATTGCACCGATCAATGCAAGCAGACTGATCAGCAATAGCCTGGATGATGATGGACTGCTATTTCCAAATATGCAACGACAGTTCATTTTTGCCGGCAAACATGCCTTGCATGTTGTGAATCGTTCTTAGAATGAACTGCCTATCTCAGGGATCGCACAATGTATTTGAAATAAAAATGGCCATCGAACCAACGTTACTCCCGCTCTATAAGCAAGTATTTTTTCCCTATGCAGACGCTGCGGTGAAGCGAATGAAAGAGCATAAAGGGCGATTCGCTTACTACACAAACGCAGCAACAGCGATGTTGATATTGAGCAGTCGCTCTATGTGGATGCGCAGCACAATGGTCATGAATGATTCTTCAGAGGTTGCACATGGCCTTTCTTGCGTCGTGAGTGCCCTAAAGTCAGAAGTCGGGAAAAAACTTAAACACGAGATTGATCGGCATTACCCGGGACTTATGGCGGAGATCCTAGATACCTTTTACGCTTGGAGTCCAGGGTTTAGCAAGGATACTTTTATCCTTTGCCTCTCTGAACATATGCCAGCTGACGACGCATTTGGTCGTCTTTCTATGTGGCGCGCATATGGTGGAAACGCGGGGGTTGCCCTCGTCATAAATGGTGATGTCTTGTTTCAAGAAAGCGATGCACTTGCCGCCTACTCCATGCCTGTTGCCTATCTTGATGATGATGGCCTGCAACAACAAATCAGCGAGGTCGTTGATGGAATTGGCAAAAATGCCCAACTCATAAAGTCAATCGGTCGCGAGTCCACGCGCAATACAATTTTTGGCATGTTGCGATATGCAACTGTGTGCACAAAACATCCTGCGTTTGCAGAAGAGCGCGAATGGAGAGTGGTGGCTTCGCCTGAATTTCAGAGTAGTCCGCTGGTACCCGTCGAAGTAGAGACGGTAGGTGGAATACCCCAGAGAGTCCTTAAGATTAAGCTGGAGGACCACCCTGACAAAGGACTTATTGGTCTAGAACCAGTCAAACTAATTGATCGAGTAATGATCGGCCCTTGTGAACATACCGATGTCATCGGCCAAGCTCTGTATAGAGGGCTCTCAAATGTCGGACTAAGCGATCCATGGAAAACTATCTGGAAGACTGGTATTCCATTGCGCCTAAATCAACGCTGACGTGAACAGTTGAGATACGGTTGCTAGTTCTTTGACAGAATTACTCCGAGCTGCTGGTGCAATTTGATCAATGAGAAAGGCAAACATCATATTGTCTGTATCTGCCCGTTAACGCTACGATTGGTCCTATGTGCAATCTGTATGCAGCATCTGATCGAGAAACCATCATGCGCACGCATTTTGTGCCGGCATTTAGTGGTGAATACGGGCCCGAGGTTGCGCCGAATATGCCAGGCCCCATCGTGCTGCGTAATCGAGTAATCGTAGCGCAGTGGGGAATGATCCCTCCGTTTTCACCGACCCACATACCGTCTATGCCAGATGGCAAAAGATTGTCCACCAACAACTGTAGGCGCGAAGGTATGGTCAAGACGCCTACTTTCGGAAACGCATGGCGTCGTGGTCAGCGCTGCTTGGTGCCAGCGAATAGTTACATAGAACCGAACTGGACATCTGGCCGAAACATTTGGTGGAAACTTTGGCGTGCAGATGGTGAGCCTTGGGCGTTAGCTGGCCTCTGGAGTGAGTGGCAAGATCCAGAAACCGGCTGGATGGTGCCGAGTTTCACTCTGATCACCCAGAACTGTGACAGCCACCCATTGTTGAATCAGATGCACAAGCCGGACCCCAGGTTGCCGCCAAACAAACAGGACAAACGCTGTCCCGTACCCCTGGAACATGAAAATTGGGATACATGGCTCAATGGCACCAGCGACGAAGCCGAATCACTCATACAGTTGCCGCCCGTGGAAATCTATCGTGATGGACCAGCGTCCACGATTATCCAAGGCTCTTTGTTCTAATCACCAGAGCCGCTGGAATTGCGCAACTTCTCTGGAAAGTACAACGACAGAACGAAAATCCTGAAACGAATCAAATTTCTCAGACAATTGAAAACTGAAATCTCTTGTCGTTTCAATTTCCAAATACTAAATACAAAAACGGAACGTAATGAATGCAAAGTTTGACGTAACTGTTGCCGTGATTGGTGGTGGTCCGGCAGGTCTGATGGCAGCTGAAGTGCTGAGCAAATCTGGCATCGAGGTACACCTATTTGACTCAATGCCGTCTGTGGGACGTAAGTTCCTTCTAGCCGGCAAGGGAGGCCTGAACCTCACGCATTCTGAAGGCGCAGAACTTTTTGCCAGTCGCTTCAATACAAACCGACTGCAGATTGATGCTTTGCTGGCAGAATTCGGCCCCACAGATTTGCGGAATTGGGCTGAGACACTCGGTGTACAGACATTTGTAGGAACATCCGGTCGCGTTTTTCCAAAAGATATGAAAGCCGCGCCACTACTTAGAGCGTGGATTCATCGCTTGCGCCACCCTACTCTTGACGGTGCGGCAGTGCAGTTCCACGTTCGCCACCGTTGGATAGGTTTGGTCGGAAACGATCCTAAAGACTCCCATAGTCTTTGTTTTGAAACTCCTCAAGGAAGAAAGCAAGTCACCGCTTCTGTTGTGATTTTGGCCCTTGGTGGAGGTAGCTGGGCACGTTTGGGTTCCGATGGTTCATGGACTCAAATACTCAGCCAACGCGGAGTCGCAATGGCTCCATTGTTACCCTCAAATTGTGGCTTCGAAGTGCAAAATGGATGGAGTCAACACTTCGTAGAAAAGTTCGCCGGACAACCCTTCAAATCAGTGTCGATCTCGTTTTCCGATAGCAAGGGAAATTCATTTAGTCGAAAAGGTGAGTTCGTCGCTACTTCTACGGGGGTCGAAGGAAGTCTGGTTTATGCGGCGTCGGCATTGTTACGCGACGAAATTCTTTTTCGTGGCAGCGCTACCTTCACTCTTGATTTGGTACCCGATTTGACGCACGAGAAAGTGATTGCCGAAGTGCGTCACCCGAGAGGCAGTCGTTCACTATCCAACCATCTGAAGAGTCGATTGAATTTAGACGGTATCAAGTCGGGAATTCTTCGTGAACTATTGTCGAAGGAAGAAATGAACGATCCCGGTCGCCTTGCCGCAGGAATTAAAGCAGTGCCAATCACATTGAAGGCAACCCGTCCAATAGATGAGGCTATTAGCAGCGCAGGCGGTGTCTTGTTTGAGGCCATGACACCTGAATTAATGCTCAAACACATTCCAGGCGTTTTCTGTGCTGGAGAAATGATCGATTGGGAAGCTCCGACAGGTGGCTATCTGTTAACTGCTTGTATATCTACTGGTCGTAAAGCAGGGACTGGAGCGTCGGAATACCTTAAAAATATAGGTCTATTGCAAGCTGAAACCTGAGCTGCTACTTTCCGGCAAGCCGATATGCGACTTGACGAACGCTTTAGCCTTGAATTTATTGATCGAAATGACATCCGGCATGTAATTGCTTTTTTATAAAAACCGAGCATCTCTCCGGCGCAAAACACGCCCGGCAATTGCTCCAGCATCAGGCCTGGAGTCATGGATTCAAACACCACACCGCCCGCACTGCTGATGGCTTCATCCAGCGGACGCGCAGCCTGTAGCATCAATGGCAATTCCTTGATCGCGCTGGCCAGCGTATCCGGGTTGTCCAATGTTTCTTTAGTACACAGCTCATAGAGCAAACCCATCTTGATCCCGTCGATCGACAGACGGCTTTTCAGATGACTGGACAGCGAGCGCGAGCCGCGCGGATGCTTGCATTCCTTCAGAACCCGTTCCAAGGGAAAGTCGGGCAGTAAATCCAAGCTGAATTTCGCACTTCCGGTTTGCAGGATTTCATCGCGCAGCAAAGCCGACGCCGCGTAGATCAGGCTGCCTTCGACGCCAGTCTCCGTGGCTACAAATTCGCCCTTGCGCTGGAATGCGCGGCCATCGGTTGTTGCCACCGTTATCGCGACCGACTTGAACGGCTGCCCGGCAAAACGGCTGGAGAAATGCGTGCTCCAGCCACCCTGCACATCAAAGCCGCAGTTGGATGGCAACAGCGGCGCGACTTGCATACCCTTGGTCGCAAGCACATCCACCCACGCGCCGTTCGATCCCAGCCGCGCCCAGCTTCCACCGCCCAGCGCCAGCACCACGGAGCGGGCGCGTTGCGTCACTGGACCTTGTGGCGTGTCGAATTGCAAGGTGCCGTCTTCCGCCCAGCCTGTCCAGCGGTGCCGCATATGAAATTGCACCGGCTGGCCCTGCTGCGGATGGCGCAGCTGCTGCAACCAGGCGCGCAACAGCGGCGCGGCTTTCATGTCTTTGGGGAACACGCGGCCTGAGGTGCCAACAAAGGTCTCAATGCCCAGTCCGTGCGCCCAGTCGCGCAAGGCTTGCGCATCAAAGTCTTTGAGCAGCGCCTCAATCGCAGGGCGGCGCGCGCCATAACGGCCCGCAAAGGCATCAGCGCCTTCGGAGTGCGTCAGGTTCAGCCCGCCTTTGCCCGCCAGCAGGAATTTGCGGCCTACGGACGGCATCGCGTCAAACAGATGCACAGAACACCCGGCCTGTGCAGCCACCTGCGCTGCCATCAGGCCCGCCGGGCCGCCGCCGATCACGGCAACATCAATCACCGGAGCCATCACATCTTCATTGCGCATTGCTTGTCATTTCCATCAGTGCGCCTTGCGCGGTTAAAAAAGCGGCCCGTACGACCTGGCCCGGTTGGGCTGCTGCGACGGCATCGCGGTAGGTTTGCAGTTGCGCCAACAACTCAGGCTGCAACAAAGGCTGCGCGGCGGACTTGTAGTCCAACACCCACCATTCGCCGGTAGAGCGGCGCTGCACCAGTCTGTCCATGCGCAGCGGCTTACCGCGCCACGCGATGCCAACTTCGTTACCTTGCCAGGCGAGATCCGAAGTATCCCAAGCCCATGCGCCTTCGCCTTGCAGTATGCGCTGTGCCATCCCGCGGGCGATTGCGATCTGCTGCCCGTCCAGCAAAAACTCTGTTTGTGCTTTCAGCAATTGGCGCGGTGTCCAACCCGGCTGTGCTCCTGACCACTCCAACAGCCTGTGCATCGCCAAACCGATACGCGCATCGAGGTCCGTGGACGCATCGACAGTCGATCCGGTTGCTACATATTCCATAGCTGCTTGCGCACGTTTTACGGGCGTTGCAGCCTGATTTGGCACTATTTTCAGAAGTATCTGGATTGCATCCTGGTTTGGCGGGGTTAAGGCTGCTTCCGCACTTTCTTGCTCCGGTACTGCCACATCTTCCGCCAAACCTTCCAGCCGCTGCCACCAGCTCCCAGCCTGCTCACGGTGTGTCTCCATGCTTGAAATCACCAGCGTGTTGCGGGCGCGTGTGGTCGCCACGTACAGAGCGTTGAGCTCCTCGCGCTGCCGGGCAACCTGCTCGCGCGCCAGCGCATCAGCAACGCACGCACTGGGCTGCGACTCGCTGGCAAGAAACACAAGTCTTTGCGGATAAGCCGCTTCGCCCGGCCAATCCACCAACACACCCATGGATTCGCTGGACGGCGCGCTGCCATCGGTATCGAGGATCAAAACCAGCTGCGCCTCCAGACCTTTGGCACCATGCACTGTCAATAGACGCACTGCGTCCCGGTCGGCCCGTACAGGCGCAGTGTGTCCACCCGCGCGCAGAGCGCGTACAAAAGCGTACGCACTGGGGTAGCGCCCGCCATCGACCGCCAGCGCCGCTTGCAACACCGCTTGAAGATGGGACAGTGCCGTGTCTACTTGCGAGGTTTGTGCGGCAGTCGCATAGCGGGCCAGCACGTCGCCGTCCTCCACGATCGCGCTCAGCGCGTCGTGCACAGGCAAGGAATCCAGCCAGGCTTTCCAGCGCACCAGCAACTGGCCTGCACGTTGTAGGCTGGCGGGGAGATCGCTGGATTTCTGCAGTATCTGCCACCACGACAGCCTGGGCGCAGCACGCCTCAGCAAAGCGATCTGCACCAGATCGTCATCGCTGACTCCAAAGATGGGCGATTTCAGCGCACGCGCCAACGACAGGTCGTGCCGGGGTGACACCAGTACATCCAGCAAGGCGACGATGTCCTGCACCTCGGGCAGTTCGGACAAGTCATTCTTCTCGGGCTGCTGTGCCGGGATATGCAGCTCGGCCAGTGCCTCTTGCATCAACCCCAGGCGCTCGCGCTTGCGCGCCAGCACCAGCACATCGCGTGGATGCAGTTGCCCATCTACCATCTGCGCGGCCAGCCAGCGCGCGGCCTGACGGCACTCCAGCGTCTTGCGGGTTTCTTCGGGCGTATGGCGCGGCACGGTCAACGAATCGCGCCAGCCCATGATTTCTTCTTCGGCGGATGCCCCAGTGGTACCACGCAGAATCCGCGGCAACTTGAGCACACTGCCACTCGCCTTCGACGCGGTGCTGTGGGTACGGAATCCTTCGAACTCTTGTTGATCCTGTGCTTGCCTCATCACGGTGTTGACCACATCCATGACAGCTTGCGCATTACGCCGCGTGTGGTCACAGCTCAGCACATCACCTCCGAGGCCCTGTGCCACAAACACCTTGGCGGCTTGAAACACCTGCGGCTCGGCGCGGCGGAAGCGATAAATGCTTTGCTTGGGGTCGCCCACAATAAACACGCTGGGCGCACGCCCGGCCCCTGAGTACGAATCCAGCCAGGCGCTCAGTGCTTGCCACTGCAAAGGGTTGGTGTCCTGGAACTCGTCGATCAGCAGGTGCCGCACCCGTGCATCCAGCCGCTCTTGCACCCAGGCGCCAAGAAAAGGATCTGACATCAGCGTCAATGCGGCGCGTTCCAGATCACCCATATCGATCCAACCCCGCTCGCGCTTTAGCGCGGCGTAGTCATCAATCAGCCCGCGTGTCAGCCGCGCCATGCGCTGCTGGTGCAGCCAGGCATCGTGCTGGATTTGCGCTTGCGACATGCGCACCAGCAACTCCTGCGCTTCGCGCACGTACTCCAGCCCGGCCAGCTTTTCGCTGAATTTGCGCTGCTCGCCCTTTTGCGTCAGCAGCGCGGCAACGATGCCTGCGCTGTCGCTGGCAGTCATCGCCATCTCCAGCGCACTTGCAGCCTTGGTGCACGTCACCAAGGTAGATGCCCCCAGCGCGCTCGCAGCAGCCTGCAGGCGCTGGCGCACATCGGCCTGGTGCAAACGGTCTGAGGGCTGGGTCAGCCCTGCGTAGTCCGGGAAGCGCTCAGCCAATGTCTGCACCGACCGGTCCACCACACCGTGCGCATCGGCCAACGCAAACTCCACGCGCTTGTTCAGCGCGGCTTCCAGACCTTTGAGCGTCTGATGGCGACCGTACTGCGCCACCGCGTCTACATAGTCATTGCGCGCCGACGTGTCTTGCGCAATACGCGTGTGGAAGCGGCGCCAGACCTGCGTCACCGCCTGGCTATCGTTTTCCAGCAATTCGTACTGGGCGGGCAGGCCGAGTTCTTCCAACACCGACAAAGGCGCACTACGCACCAGCGCCGCGAACCAGCTGTGGAAAGTCCGTATCTGCACTGGCCTTCCGTGGCGCAACAACGCGCCATGCAGTTGCCGCAGGGCTTGCAATATTTCGGGCGAAATCTCTTCCGTCACGCCGCGCACATGCAGCGCTTCGCGCAAGGCTGCGTCATCCGCTTGCGAAAACTCCAGCAGCCAATCGTGCAACCGTTCGCGCATTTCACCAGCGGCTTTCTTCGTAAACGTGATCGCCAAAATCTCGTGCGGTGCGCAGCCGTCGAGCAACGCGCGCACCATGCGCGACACCAGCATCCAGGTCTTGCCCGCGCCGGCGCAAGCTTCCACCACCACGCTGCGGCGCGGGTCGCAGGCAATTGCGTAAAAACGCTGGGGCGTGACATGCACACCCTGGTGTTCGTAGGCCGCGTCTATTCTGGTGTCGCTCATGCCTGGCTCCAGAAATCTTTGCGGCACAGGCCGCGCGCCTGGCAGTATTCGCAGGCAGCTGCCTCACCCAAGGCTGGCAACGCCGCGCCTTCAGCAATATGGCGCATGTCAGTCAGAATGCCCTCTATCAACGCATCGCGCGCCTCAACGATATGTGGCTGTGCAACCAGGGAGGTCCCATCCCGCTCGCCGACATTGACGTAAGCCGCCTGCAGCGTGTCGTTGGGCAACAGCGCGGCATAGAACGCCATCTGCGTGTCTTCCAGCGGGTCCTTGACCCGCGCTTTTGTCTTGCCTTGTGCCTCGGTTTTGTAGTCCAGCACCAGCGCCGAACCATCAGGCAGCGTGTCCAGCCGGTCAATGCGTCCGATTAATTTGATGGCACCCAGGTCCTGTTGGTGATTTGCCTCCCCTTCGGCGAACACCGCCCCCGTTGCCTCATGTTGCTCCAGCCAACGCAAGTAGCCATCGCGCACTGCGGGCCAGGCGGCAGAGAAAGGTAAAAACTCGCCGTCCGGCAGTGCGAGGCTCGCCGTCGCCCTTTGGCTCGCTTCTTCCATCAGCGCGATGCGCGATGCGCGGTCTGTGGTAGGCGTGGCTGCCAAAGCCGCATGGAAATGCGCCAACACCGCGTGCAACCACAGACCAAAATCGCGCTTGTCGATCTCGGATTCGAGCTCGTCGATTTCTTTCAGACCCAACTGGCGCAATGCGAAGAATTTGTACGGGCAGTTGCGCAGGTCTTCATACGCGCCCTGTGACAGCTGTTTCATCGGCAGCGATGCGCCGGTAGGCAGCGGCGTGCTGACCGGAGTGGATGCAACAACCCGCTCCTCGCGCGGGTCCGGCGCGTACTCCAGGGCGAGCCCCTGCTGATGCGCTTCCAGTTGCAACAACTGCACCAAACTACTGGGCTGCAAGGCCTCCCCCGCATCATCGCTGGTGCGCCAAAGCACATCGCAATGCGGCGCCCGCAGCGCCTGCAACCAGGCCTGTCGCATTTCTTCTGCCAAGGTCTCGCGCGCTGGTAGCCCCAGCGCCAAGCGCTGGGCCGCGGTCCACATGCCCGCGGGTTCCGGCGACACACTGAGCCGAACTTCGTCACACCCGGCAATCACAGCTGCGCCAAACGGCCGTGCCAGCATCTGGCTCATCGGAAGAATCACGGCCTGCTCTACCAACGGGTATTCGGGCTGAAAGCTGGCCGACTCCAATGTCTGGTTCACCCATGCGGTGAACCCGGGCAGGTCCAGCTTGTGACTACCCCACAGACTGCCTTCCAGATGCTGCATCCAAGCCACCTTGGCAACAGCATCCAAACGCAACGCGCCCAAGGTTTCAGCACCGGCAGGATCTGCTTCCAATAGATCCCAAACCTGCGTAGTGCGCAAAACATCTTCCAGTAATTGCAACCATTGCGCCAGCGTACGACGACCTGTGAATTGCCTTCGCACGGCGTCCACAGCATCTAGTTCCTGCACGACCTCGGGCAGCTCCAGCAGCTTCGGAATACGGCGAACCTCTGACCAATCGCGCGCCTGGGCCTGCCGTGCCATTGCCTCCAATACGTCCAGCGTGCCCAACCATTGTGGGCACGCCTTGAGCCAATCCAGCACCCTGTCAGTCGACGCATTCCAGGCGACCGCCCGCAACAACGCCATCACCCTTGCAGCAGACGCCGTGGTGGAAAGCTTCCAGCCGTTTTCATCGCGAATCTGTACACCCGCCGCGTCGAGCATCGCGCGCACCCGGCGCGTGAGCGAGCGGTCCGAAGAGACCAGCGCCACCGGTCCGTGACCGGCTTCGATGTGGCGCAATACACTGGCTGCGCTGCGCTGCGCTTCGTCTTCTGCATCACGGCATGCATGCATGGCTGGCATGGAAAATCGCGAGGGGGCGTGCGATTCGGACAACAGACTCATTACCGTCAGTTTGTCTGCCCATACAGATTGCAAGCCCGCCACGATAGGCTCTTTGGAGAAGCCCTGTACCAGGATTAGTGCATCGGTGGCATCACGCACATCGACAGTAAACAGGATGTCGGATGGATAAGTCGAGGCGGCAGCCCATTCCAACGCAATGCGGGCCACCGCCGCCTCCCACGCCAATGCGGCACCTTCCAGGCTCGCCAAAGTCCCATGGCGATGCTGCTCCGCCCAAGCGGCTCTTTTGTCAGGAACACAGGCCGCCGCAAGAGGTGCCAACTGCTGCGCCGTCTGGACCAACAGACCCGCCAACGCCTCGGATTGCGCGGCCAGCCCCGCTTTGCGCAGCAAATACTGCGCAGTGGGCAAATCGGCCGCCACGTCCATCTGGATACTCACTGCATCGGCACCACCTTCTGCCAATGCACTGGCCCAACTCATCGTGGTCTCAAACCGTGGCACAAAGCCATCGGGAAAGGCTTGCGCCCACAAGCGATTGGCCAATGGGCGCAGTTGCGCATAGGGCAGCAGAATCACGCTGCGCGCAGGATGCGCACCCTGCTGTTTCAAGGCGTTGCCAAGCCGGGCTAATAGCCCATTTTTTGGGTCCAACCATAGCTGCAAGGCATCAAATTTGCCTATGTCGGCCATAGTTTGGGCGGGGGTCGTATCGGGCTTGCTTTCTGTCACAATGCCGCAACTTTAGCTGTATTAGCAATCTTCCAAAGGAGCCACCATGGCCAGCGAACTCATCAAGCACGTTACCGACGCCACATTTGAAGCCGACGTACTCGGATCGACCCAGCCCATTCTGGTGGACTACTGGGCTGAATGGTGCGGCCCTTGCAAAATGATTGCGCCCATCCTGGACGAAGTCTCCAACACCTACGAAGGCAAGTTGAAGATCGCCAAGATGAACGTGGACGAGAACCGCGACATCCCCGCCAAGTTCGGTATCCGTGGCATCCCCACGCTGATGCTGTTCAAGGACGGTCAGTTGGCAGCCACCAAAGTAGGCGCGATGAGCAAGGCGCAATTGACAGCCTTCATTGATCAGCAATTGGCTGCGTAATTTTTTAGTTGGCAGCTGGCATCTGTGCCGGCTGCCCTTCTTCCCTCTCCCGAAACCCCATCTCTACAACCAATATCCGTTATCGGTTATTTGGTGTCATAATCAATTCCGTTCAGCCGCGCCATAAATAGGGCCGGTCCCAGATTCCTGGTTAGAACGCCGAGGCCAAACCATCGGTCTTGCCTCACCCCTCCCCCGTATTACTCAATCCTTTACCGAAGTCTCGGTTCACTATCCCACCCGGGCCACATTCCATGCATCTGAACGAACTCAAGGCACTGCACGTCTCCGAAGTCCTGAAACAGGCTGAAGAGCTTGAGATTGAAAACACCGGCCGCATGCGCAAACAGGAATTGATGTTTGCGATCATCAAGAAGCGCGCCCGTGCCGGCGAGCAGATCATTGCGGACGGCGTGCTGGAAATCCTGCCCGATGGCTTTGGCTTCCTGCGCAGCCCGGACACCAGCTACACCGCTTCGACGGACGACATCTACATCAGCCCCAGCCAGGTGCGCCGTTTCAACCTGCACACCGGCGACATGATTGAAGGCGAAGTTCGCACCCCCAAGGATGGCGAACGCTATTTCGCGCTGAATAAGCTCGACAGCGTCAACGGTGGCGCCCCTGAAAGCAACAAGCACAAGGTCATGTTCGAAAACTTGACCCCCCTGTTTCCTAAAGTGCAGATGCGCCTGGAGCAGGAGAACAAGACCGATGAAAACATCACCGGTCGCATCATCGATATCATTGCCCCCATCGGCAAAGGCCAGCGTGCCCTGCTGGTCGCGCCGCCCAAGAGCGGCAAGACGGTGATGATGCAGCACATCGCCCACGCGATTTCCGCCAACTACCCCGACAGCCACATGATGGTGTTGCTGGTCGATGAGCGCCCGGAAGAAGTGACCGAAATGCAGCGCACCGTCAAAGGCGAGGTGATTGCCTCCACATTTGACGAACCCGCCGCACGCCACGTGCACGTAGCCGAAATGGTGATCGAGCGCGCCAAGCGCCTGGTCGAACTGAAAAAAGACGTGGTGATCCTGCTGGACTCGATCACCCGTCTGGCCCGTGCCTACAACAACGTCGTGCCTTCCTCCGGCAAGGTATTGACCGGCGGTGTGGACTCCAATGCACTGCAGCGCCCCAAGCGCTTTCTGGGCGCGGCCCGTAACGTGGAAGAAGGCGGCTCACTGACCATCATCGCCACCGCGCTGATCGACACTGGCAGCCGCATGGACGAAGTGATCTTTGAAGAATTCAAGGGCACCGGTAACTCCGAAATCCACCTGGACCGCCGCCTCTATGAAAAACGCGTGTTCCCGTCGATCCAGCTCAACCGCAGCGGTACCCGCCGCGAAGAGCTGCTGCTGCAGCCCGAAATCCTGCAAAAAACCCGCATCCTGCGCCAGTTCCTCTACAACATGGACGAAATCGAGTCCATGGAGATGGTTCTGAAGCAAATGAAAGCCACGAAGAACAACAGCGAGTTCTTCGACATGATGCGTCGGGGTGGTTGACCTGAATTGGCGCAAGTCGTTGATTTAGTTGTATAATCTTGCGTTCAGCGGAAAGTAGGCCAGATCGGCTTGCCCGGCTACCGCAACTAAAAGGAAGATCATGAAAGAAGGCATTCACCCCAATTACCGCGAAGTTTGCTTCCAGGACATGTCCAATGGATTCAAGTTCGTGACCCGTTCCTGCGCTAACGCCAAGGAAATGATCGACATGGAAGACGGCCGCAAGCTGCCCCTCTTCAAGCTCGATACCACCAGCGAATCGCACCCTTTCTACACTGGCACACAGAAATCCGTGGACAACATGGGCGGCCGCGTTGAGAAGTTCCGCAATCGCTTCGGCAAGACTGCAGCGAAGTAATCCTGGCTCAGGCCATCACTCAGGTTTAAACCTGATGCATGACCCCAGAGTGACAATGAAGGCAGCCCGGTTTTCGGTGCTGCCTTTTTTTCGCCCCCATTTTTCCACTTGTCTGTGAACCATCCCACCCCAGCCATCGTTGCCCAATCGGCCGTGCGACGCATTCCGCGCATCGCCTTGTTGCTGTTTTGCGTGGCCTATGTCATCCCCGGCTTCCTCGGGCGTGAGGCCTGGAAAAACGCCGACATGGCGGCTTTCGGTTTCATGTCGCAACTGGCGGATGGAACGGCGAGCTGGTTGTCCCCCACATTGCTGGGTATGGCACCGGAACAACCCGCCCTGCTGCCGTACTGGCTGGGCGCCTGGGCCATTCAGCTTGCCCCCTCCTGGATGGCAGCAGACTTTGCAGTCCGTATTCCTTTTGCCTTGCTGCTCGCACTGGGTCTGATGGCGACATGGTACGGCACCTATTACCTCGCGCGAAGCCCGGAAGCGCAGCCAGTGCCGTTTGCTTTTGGCGGCGAAGCCCTTCCCGCAGACTACGCCCGCGCCATTGCAGACGGTGGCTTGCTGGCATTTATCGCCTCACTCGGATTGGCGCAGCTGTCGCACGAAACGACGCCTGCCTTGGCGCAGCTGAGTTTCAGCGCCTTGCTGTTTTTCTCGATATCCGCCATGCCTTACCGCAGAGTGGGTGCGACCGTGTCCGGTGCATTGGCCATCGCATGCTTGGCCCTGTCTGGCGCTCCCTTGCTTGCGCTGATCTTTGGCCTCGGCGCAAGCGCGCTGCTGGCCCTGCACGCGCAGCAACACAGCACAGACACAGAACACCCGATTGCACAACGCTGGCAAGTCGTCTGCCTTGCACTTGCCGCGGTGCTGGTGGCATGCATGGCATTCCCGCTCCAGTTATGGCAATCGAAAATCGTGGCGCTGCCATTGGCCTGGTCGACTTGGCGAGGCATTGGTGAACTGCTGTTGTGGTTTACCTGGCCCGCCGGTGCATTGGCGTTGTGGACGTTCTGGCGCTGGCGCAAGCAGTTGTTTACAACGCAGGTTCACGTGCACCTTGCGGTCCCCGCCTGGTTTGTCTTCGTCGGTGTATTGGCCGCCATCGCGACTGGCATGTCTGATCGCACGCTGCTGCTTGCACTGCCTGCTTGCGCTGCGCTGGCTGCGTTTGCATTGCCAACCTTGAAGCGCCAGATGGGGTCGCTGATCGACTGGTTTACGCTGATCTTTTTTTCAACCTGCGGGCTGACGATCTGGGTGGTCTGGATAGCGATGCAAACCGGCTTTCCGCCGCAACCGGCAGCCAACGTCGCGCGCCTGGCGCCCGGCTTTGTCAGCCAGTTTTCCTGCGTCGCATTGGCCGCAGCCCTATTGGCCACCCTGGCCTGGGCCTGGCTGGTGAAATGGCGTGTGGGCCGCCACCGGCGTGCCGTCTGGAAAAGTCTGGTGCTGCCCGGGTGCGGCGCTGCGCTGTGCTGGCTGCTGCTGATGACGCTATGGATGCCTCTGCTGAACTACACACAAAGCTATGGCGCCCTGGTCAAGGCAGCTCGCACGAAGTTGAACCCGACCGAATGCGTACAAACACAGCTGCTGGACCAAGGTTTGGCTGCCGCTCTGGTCGTCTATGGAAAGCTGGATTTGAAAGCCGTCAATGCCCCGCAAACCTGTCCCTGGTTGCTGTCACAGCCTGACTTGCCAGCCGACAGCGGCATGGTAGTTGATGAAGCACGCTGGGAGCTCGTAGACACCGTCCGCCACCCAGCGGACCACAACGAAGCCATCGCGGTGTACCGGTCTCGCCCCTAAGAACTTTTAGGCCGCCAACGCCAGCGAAACTGCGTGGCGCAACCGGGATGCCGGGAAGTGCAATGAAAAGGTAGACCCTTTTCCTGGGGTGCTTTCAATCTGCAGCTCGGCCCCATGGCGCTGCGCCACATGCTTGACGATCGCGAGGCCCAGGCCTGTTCCCCCGGTGTCGCGCGACCGGCTGCGGTCGATGCGATAGAAGCGTTCGGTCAAACGCGGCAAATGTTCCGGTGCAATGCCGGGACCCGTATCCTTCACGGCAAAGACCAGTGTTCCATCGGGCTGCTCGGTCCACGATATATCCACTTCTTTGTCCGCCGGCGTATAGCGAATCGCATTGGTGATCAGGTTGGACAACGCGCTGTGCAGTTCGGCGCTGGAACCCGCTATCTCCCAGCCCGCAAGACTCTCAAAGTGCAAACCCTGCTCGCGCCCCCACACCATTCGGGACAGCTCCAACGCATCGGCCTGGCACGGAGCCATCAGGCTTTCAATAGAAACCCACTCATGCGTTGAAGGCAAGGGACTGCCCTCCAGCCGCGACAACATCAACAAATCGTTGACCAGCGTCTGCATGCGCTGCGCCTGTTGCGCCATCAGCGACAGGTAGCGCTGGCGGTCGTTTTCATCGAGTGCAAGGGACTGCAGCGTTTCCACAAAGCCGGACAACACCGTCAGCGGCGTGCGGATTTCATGAGAGACATTGGCAACGAAATCGCGGCGCATGGCCTCTGCTTGTTCGACCGAGGTGATATCGCGCGACAGCAGCAGATTGCGGCCACCACCGTAGGGATGCAGATGTACGGACAATTTCACAGGCTTGGAGATCGAATGGTCTCGCCCAGGCATCACAACATCGGTATGGAAATCCCCCGTCGCGACGTAGGCCGCAAACTCCGGGTCGCGCACCAGATTGCCGAAGTGCTGCAGCAAGTCCCGCTTGGCATCAAAGCCGAAATGGTCGGCCGCAGTCTGGTTGAACCATTCGATGCGTCCACTGGCGTCCAGCAACACAACGCCATTGGGGGACGCCTGCAAGGCCGCCAGGAAATCCTGCAGACGGCCTTCGCTGGCGACGATTTCCTTGTCCCGTGCACGGACCAGCTTGCGCACGCGGTCAAACACTTCTCCCCACAGCCCGCTGCCCAATGGAATGCTGGAAGTATCTCCACTGCGCAGCCAGCGCAGCAGACGCATGCCACGCAGCACATCCAGGATGAGCCACAGCAGTCCCCCGAAGACCAGCGCAAGAGCGATCTCCAGAGTTTTGAATTCCGGATTACCGAATTTCCATACGGCGGCGGCCGGAATCAGCTGACACAGCAAAAAGGAGACGAAACGCCACAGCATGCCGTATTGTGGCGAATTAGGCGCTGGTCTTTTCCGGAGCTACCGAAACAGCGGGTTTGGCGGTCAGCCGATAGCCCGCACCGCGCACGGTTTCCACCATCGGGCCAGCCAGCAAGAGTGCTTCGCGCAAGCGTTTGATATGAACGTCCACCGTACGCTCTTCGATGTAGACGTGGTCGCCCCACACCTTGTCCAGCAACTGGGCACGGCTGTGCACACGCTCTGCATGGGTCATCAGGAAAGACAGCAACTTGAACTCGGTTGGGCCCAGCTTCAAGGATTGCTCTTCAAACACCACGCGGTGTGTTGCCGGGTCCAGCGATAAACCCGCAATGGTCACCGTATCGCCCACCTGCTCAGGCGTACGGCGCCGCAGCACTGCGCGCACCCGGGCCAGCAATTCCTTGGTGGAGAAAGGCTTGGAAATATAGTCATCCGCACCCGCATCCAGCCCGGCAACGCGGTCCGCTTCATCGCCGCGGGCCGTCAACATGATGATGGGAATATCCTTGGTGCGCGCATCGGCGCGCCAGCGCTTGGCCAACGTCAAGCCGCTCTCACCGGGCAACATCCAGTCCAGCAAGATTAGATCGGGCACCGTCGCATCCAGCTCGCGCTGTGCACTGGCGCTGTCCATCGCCCAGGTGGGCCGAAAACCGTTGTGCCGCAGATTGACAGCGATCAGCTCGGCGATCGCCGGCTCATCTTCCACAATCAGAACGGCGGGCATGCTTTTCATTGAACCACCGATTCGATTTTCTCCATGCTGGAGTGGCGAATGTCTTCGCCCTTGACCACATAGATGATGAACTCGGCGATGTTCTTGGCATGGTCGCCAATGCGCTCAATCGCCTTGGCCAGGAACAGCAGATCCAGACTTGGCGAAATCATGCGTGGGTCTTCCATCATGTAGGTGATCAGCTTGCGCACAAAGCCGTCGAACTCTGCATCGATCAGGTCATCCTCTTTCAGGATGGACACTGCGGCGTTGACATCGAGACGCGCAAACGCGTCCAGCGCCTTGTTCAGCAAGCCGGAGGCGAGATCGGCAGCCACGCGCAGCTCCAGTGAAGGCAAGGAGCGCGGAGCACCACTCTGGATGATGGAACGCACCATGCGGGCAATTTTTTCGGCCTCGTCGCCCACGCGCTCCAGATTCGCGGTGGTCTTGGAGATTGCGATTAACAGACGCAGATCGCGCGCTGTGGGTTGGCGGCGGGCGATGATGCTGGAAAGGTTGCGGTCAATCTCCACTTCCATGGCATTGACTTGCGCTTCGCGCTGGGTGACTTCGTTGGCCACTTCCACGCTGAACTGGGACAGCGCGTAAATCGCCTGGCGAATCTGGGATTCAACCAGACCGCCCAGCTCCATCACCTGGGTGGAGACGGATGTCAGTTCGCTGTCGAATTGGGTAGAGAGATGTTTATCGGGCATAGGTCCTCCTGATCGGTCAGCCGAAGCGTCCGGTGATGTAGTCTTCCGTTTCTTTACGGGTCGGCTTGAAGAACAGTTGCTCGGTCGGGCCAAATTCGACCAGATCACCGAGGTACATATAGGCGGTGTTGTCGCTGCAACGGGCGGCCTGTTGCATGTTGTGCGTCACGATAACCACGGTGTAGTCGCTCTTCAATTCCACGATCAGCTCTTCCACCTTGGCCGTGGAGATCGGGTCCAGCGCCGAGCAGGGCTCGTCCAGCAGCAGCACTTCGGGTTTGATCGCAATACCACGCGCAATGCATAAACGTTGTTGTTGACCACCCGACAGGCTGGAGCCGCTTTGGTGCAATTTGTCTTTGACCTCGCCCCACAGCGCCGATTTGCGCAATGCCCACTCTACGCGCTCTTCCATGTCGGTCGCATTGAGCGATTCAAACAACTTCACGCCGAAGGCAATGTTGTCGTAGATGGACATCGGGAACGGCGTGGGTTTCTGGAACACCATGCCGACCTTGGCGCGCAACAGTGCGACGTCTTCCTTGCTGGTCAGCAGGTTCTCGCCGTCCAGCATCACTTGCCCTTCAGCACGCTGTTCCGGATACAGCTCGAACATGCGGTTGAAAACGCGCAAAAGCGTGGACTTGCCGCAACCAGAGGGGCCAATGAACGCGGTAACGCGGTTCTCCGGGATCTCCAGGTTGATGTTTTTCAGCGCATGGAACTTGCCGTAATAGAAGTTCAGGTCCTTGACCGCAATCTTGGTCTTCGGTGGGGCGTTGGGTGATGTATTCATGGTGTTCAAGTGTCTTGAAAGTAAGACCTGCTTAGGCCTTGGGACGCGTCATGAAACGCGCAACGATATTCAGTGCCAGCACCGTCATGGTGATCAGGAAGACTCCCGCCCACGCCAGCTTTTGCCAGTTCTCATAGGGGCTCATCGCAAACTTGAAGATCGTGACCGGCAAGCTGGCCATGGGCTCGCTCAACGAGGAAGTCCAGAACTGGTTGCTCAGTGCCGTAAACAACAGCGGTGCAGTTTCTCCGGCGATACGGGCCACAGCCAGCAGCACACCGGTAATGACACCCGCACGCGCCGCTTTCAGTGTGATGCTCAAAATCACTTTCCACTTGGGAGCACCCAGGGCGTAAGCCGCTTCGCGCAAGCCAGAGGGAACCAGTTGCAGCATGTTCTCTGTGGTGCGAATGACCACCGGAATCACGATCAGCGACAAGGCCAGAATGCCCGCATAGCCAGAGAAAGACTTGAAGCGCGACACGACGACCGAGTACACGAACAAGCCAATCACGATGCTGGGTGCCGACAAGAGGATGTCATTCACAAAGCGTGTCAGTGAAGCCAGCCAGCTCTTGGTGTCGAATTCGGCAAGATAAATGCCCGCCATCACGCCAATCGGTGTGCCTACACAGGTTGCCAGCGCCACCATCAGGAAGGAGCCGTAAATCGCATTGGCCAGACCACCCTCTTCATTGGGTGGCGGCGTCATTTGCGTCAGCGTGGCAACGGTCAGACCGTCAATGCCCAGACGAATCGTTTCCCACAAAATCCAGAACAACCAGAACAGGCCAAAGGCCATCGCCGCCAAAGCCAGACCAGTGGCAATCTTGTTGACACGGTTGCGGCGTGCGAATTTGGCAGCCCGTGTTTGCTGCATGGTGAGCGCGCTCATGTTTTTGCCCCTTCGCTTTTGCGCAGTTGTGACAGCAGGAGTTTGGACAAGGACAGAATCACGAAGGTGATGAAGAACAGCACCAGCCCCAGGTACATCAACGAGGCTTGGTGCAGGCCCTCGCCCGCTTCAGCAAACTCGTTGGCCAAGGCCGAAGTAATGCTGTTGGCCGCCTGGAAGAGGCTCAAAGAATCAAGCTGGTTGAAGTTGCCGATCACAAAAGTCACGGCCATGGTCTCGCCAATGGCGCGACCCAGGCCCAGCATGATGCCGCCAACGACACCCGTCTTGGTATACGGCAAGACGACTTTGGACACCACTTCCCATGTCGTCGCGCCCAAGCCGTAGGCGGACTCTTTCAACAGCGGAGGTGTCACTTCAAACACATCACGCATCACTGCCGAGATAAACGGAATGATCATGATCGCCAGGATGATGCCGGCCGACAGAATGCCGATGCCCACCGGGGGCCCGGAAACGAAGGCACCGAGATACGGAACGCCGGTAAACGCGGCCTGCAAGGGCTGCTGAACATAGGTAGCCAGCACCGGACCAAACACCAGCAGACCCCACATGCCGTAAACAATGGACGGCACAGCTGCCAGCAGTTCAATCGCAGTCCCCAGTGGACGCTTGAGCCAGGCGGGCGACAACTCCGTCAGGAACAGTGCGATACCGAAGCTGACCGGAACAGCGATCAATAGCGCGATCAGTGAAGTGGCAATCGTGCCGTAGACCATCACCAGGCCGCCGAACTCTTCCTTGACAGGGTCCCAGGCGGTACTTGTCAGGAAAGAGAAGCCGTATTTGCTGATGGCAGGCCAAGCGCTGATGGTCAGCGAGGTCAGGATGGCCAGCAGCAGACCTAGCGTCACCAGCGCCGCACACTTGGCAACGAGGCCAAACAATCGGTCGGCCCAAGGGCCGGACTTGGCCCTTTTTACAGGAGGAGTGGGATGCATGGCGCGTGCGGGTTGGTTGACAAAACTGCCCGGGGAGGCACTCTCATGCACGAGTGTAGAGGACATGGGAGGACGCTCCTTCAGGCAATTATCAGTTTCAGGGGCACTTTATTTGTAAGCAATGGCCTTGCCAGCGGGATCCTTGATCTCGCCCCAGGATTTCTGGATCGCAGTCACCACCGCCGCAGGCATAGGGACGTAATCCAGATCGGAAGCCACCTTGCCGCCATTGACATACGCCCAATTGAAGAACTTCAGGGCTTCGGCTGCGTTGGCGGGCTTGTCCTGCTTCAGATGCATCAGGATGAAGGTCGCGCCAGAGATGGGCCATGCATCCTTGCCAGACTGGTTCGTCAGGATTTGGTAGAACGACTTGCTCCAGTCAGCGCCAGCGGCTGCGGCCTTGAAGGTCTCGTCATCAGGCTTCACGAAATTACCCGCCGCGTTTTGCATCTGGGCGTAGGTCATCTTGTTTTGCTTGACGTAGGCGTATTCCACATATCCAATCGAGTTGGGCAGGCGACCCACGAAAGCGGCCACGCCTTCATTGCCCTTGCCACCCGCGCCCACAGGCCAGTTCACCGCTGTGCCCTCGCCCACTTTGGACTTCCACTCGGCGTTGACCTTGCTCAGGTAGTTCGTGAAGATGAAGCTGGTGCCGGAACCGTCTGCGCGGCGCACTTGTGCGATGGCGGCGTCAGGCAAAGGCAGTGTGGGGTTCAGCGCCTTGATCGCCGGGTCATTCCAGCGGGCAACCTTGCCCAGGTAGATGTCACCCAGCACTTGGCCTGTCAACTTCAGCTGGCCGGATTCAATGCCCTTGACGTTGATCACGGGCACCACGCCACCGATCACGGTAGGAAACTGGGTTTGGCCTTTCTTGGCCAGATCTTCGTCTTTCAGGGGCATGTCGGATGCGCCGAAATCCACGGTCTTGGAATCGATCTGCTTGATGCCGCCGCCGGAGCCGATGGACTGGTAGTTCACCTTGACGCCAGTGGCCTTGTTGTAGTCAGACGCCCACTTGGCGTAAATCGGGGCAGGGAACGAAGCGCCCGCACCGGTGATTTCCTGGGCGCCAGCGGCGCCGGCGAAGCCGACCAAGGCCGCAACGGCTAGGGACATGAATGTTTGCTTGGAGGAGATTTGCATGGGAACCCTCGTGATGAAAAATATTAAGGAACGAGCGAACTTTAAGAAGGCTTCGTGACAATCATGTGACAAACCAGCCAAATTCACCAATTTTTGGAAATTTCACTGTCACATCGGGTTCGCCAATACGTCACATCTTTGTCATACAAGACCGATACGCTGCGGCTTTTCATCCAGGAGAGCACCATGCGCCACACATCCTTCGCCCCAGTCCAAAACCTCGTTCGCCTCCCCATTTTGGTGGCCGCACTGGCCGCCACGCTGGCTGGCTGCGCCTCCGTACCGACCCCGGTTCCAGTGGCTGACACGATCGCCGCCAACCCATCCCTGAGCACGCTCAACGGCCTGGTCGTCCAGGCGGGCCTGTCCGACACGCTGCGGGGCGCCGGACCGTTCACCGTGTTTGCCCCCAGCAATGAAGCGTTTAAGGCCGTTCCCGCCAAGACGCTGGAAACCCTGGGTAAAGACCCCGTGGCCCTGAAAGCCGTGCTGACCTACCACGTGCTGCCGGTCAAGACATTGGCCGCTGACGTCAAGAACGGCAAGGCCAAAACCGTGAATGGCGCAGAGCTGGAATTGTCCAAAGCGGGTGACTTTGTGACCGTCGAGAACGGACTAGTCAGCCAGGCCGACATCGCTGCCAGCAACGGCGTTGTGCACGTCATCGACACCGTGCTGCTGCCACCTGCCAAGAAATAAGCGGCTATAGCAGGGTGCTCTCACCCTGCTCTTTCACCCTCAAAAAGGCCTCTTACGACCGTAGAACGCGCGTAAGCAGCTCACTTTTTCATAGCATCCATTGGGTGCCTTTTCAAAAATAATCCATGTCGTTGAACCTCGCCTTGCGCCGCCGTGCCGTTTTGCTGGGAGCAGCCAGCCTCGGGCTGAGCCACCTCAGCCCCGCCTGGGCACAGCCCCAGCGTACGGGCGGCAAAACCCCCACGCTGGTCCAGATCGCCGATACATCGGCCGGCCAGATCGACGTCACCAAAGACTTTGTGACGGGGACACGGGCTGCATGGCAAGACATCAACGCCAAGGGCGGACTGCGCGGGCGGCCCGTAGCACTGCAGACGCTGGAGGTGGATGGCTCGACCGCAAGCTTGCGCACCGCGATTGAGACCATCCGCGCGCAACCCGGTGTGGTCGGCTTGCTGGGCACCGTGGGCGACCACGCCGCCCGCCAGATCGCCGACCTGCTGCGCCGCGAGTTGCCGGACATTGCCCACATCGCCCCCTGGCTGCAGGACTCCCGGCAGCCCGGCATGGACAACACCTTCTCCATCTTCGCGTCACGGCAGGAGCAAATTGCGCATGCGATCAAATCGCTGTCGGTCGTGGGTATTGCCGATCTGGGTGTCGTCTATGCCACTCCCGCCGAATACGCAAGCTACCGCGACGAAGTCGATCAGGCCGCATTGGCACTGAAGCTGCGGCTGCGCAGCTATGGGCCAGTCGCCGATCTGGAGCAGCTGGGCCGCACGCTGACGCCCGAGAGCCCACGCATTCTGATTTTTATGGGTGGAACGCCAGAACTTCTGCAGTTCTCGCAAGGCATTGGCAAGCAGGCGGCACAGCGCTACATCGTCGCCATGGCCGATGTGAACCTGCAAGTCCTCAGCCAGTTGGGCCTGTCACGCAATTCCGCGGTCATTGCCACGCAGGTTGTGCCCTTGGTCAACTCTGCTTTGCCATCTGTCCGAGCCTACCGTGACACACTGGGGCGCCTGTACGACGAGCCCCCCACTCCCCAAAGCCTGGCGGGCTATCTCGCCGGTCGCTACAGCTACGAGGTGTTGTCAGGCATCGATGGCGGTTTGTCGCGACAAAGCGTGCTCCAGGCCTTTCAAAAGCGCGGCGCAGTGGACATCGGCGGCTTTCGCGCCGATCCGCAGTTGCGCCAGCGCGGCGCCGCCTACGTCACCCAAAGCATGATCTCTGCCGACGGCCGTGTGGTGGGCTAGGGCACATAAACACTGCTAGCCGAATGCTATGCTCGCCTGCGTCCTGTCCAACCTCAGCACAAGAATTACATGCCTATCGGAGATCGCCTCGCCGCCGTGGATCTGGGATCCAACAGCTTTCGTCTGGAAATCGGCCGGATTGAGTATGGCGAATTCATCCGCACAGAATATTTGAAGGAAACCGTCCGCCAGGGAGGCGGGCTGGATGAGGAACGCAACCTCACCCCCGCAGCCATGCAGGCAGGCTGGGACTGCCTGGCCCGCTTCGGCGAGCGATTGGCCGGCTTCCAACCCCGCGAAGTACGTGCGGTCGCCACACAGACACTGCGCGAAGCCCGCAACCGCGATGTTTTCCTGACCCGTGCCAATGCGGTGCTCGGGTTTCCGATTGATGTGATTTCAGGCCGCGAAGAGGCCCGCCTGATTTACCAAGGCGTGGCGCAAATGCTGCCCGCCTCTGACGAGCGTCGCCTGGTGATTGACATCGGTGGCCGCTCCACCGAGATGATCCTGGGCCAGGGCGCGATTCCGAAGGTGATGGAATCGTTCCGCGTCGGCAGCATCGCCTGGTCCAAGCGCTATTTCCCGGATGGCCAGTTCACCAAACGCGCCTTTGAAGCAGCCGAGATCGCCGCCACCGCAGTGATGGACGAAGCCTTCGACGTCTACAGCCCCGAGCATTGGGACATGGCCTATGGCTCTGCAGGCACCGTCAGCGCCATCGGTGATGTACTGGTCGCAGCCGGTTGGCCGGCCAACAGCATCACCCAGGAGGGCCTGGACTGGTTGATGGACAAACTGATTGCCGCGCAGAGCGTGGACCGCTTGCGCCTCGGTGGCATGCGCGAAGACCGCAAGGTCATCATTGGAGGCGGCGTCAGCGTGATGCGCGCCGTCTTCAAGTTGCTGCAAATCACGACCATGGAAAAAGCCGCAGGTGGCCTGCGCCACGGCCTGATCTGCGATCTGATGGGCCGCACCGACAGCGCGGGCGATCTGCGCGTCAACAGCGTCAAGCGCCTCGCCAGCAAGTTCTCCGTCGATGCCGTGCACGGCGCGCGTGTGGGCAAAGTGGCCGTTGCCTTGTTTCAGCAATGCGCCACCAACACCCTGCCCGATGAAGACCGCTATGTTCGCAAGCTCGCCTGGGCCGCGCAACTGCACGAAATCGGCAGCCATATCTCCCACAGCGATTACCACAAGCACGGCGCCTACATCCTGGACAACGCCGACGCCGCGGGCTTCTCTATCCCCGAAATGCACCGACTCAGTTTGCTGGTGTTAGGGCAAAGGGGCAAGCTTCGCAAAGTGGAGACGGCGATGCTGGAAGACAGCGGCCTGTTGCTGCAAGTACTGGCACTGCGGTTGGCCATCATCCTCTGCCATGCGCGCCGCGATCCGGACATGACAGGGGTCTCTCTTGAGGCCTCTGCACAAAGTGGCAAGCAGTTTCAACTGACGTGCCGCGACGGCTGGGCCACCCGCTACCCGCAGTCTGCACATCTGCTGCGTGAGGAAGCGGTTGCTTGGGAAAAGACGCCCTGGAAGCTTTCGCTCAACGGCGTCTGAGTTCCAATTCAGCCTCATGGTGTGCCTAAGGCCACACAAAATCGGCTCCCAGACATTCCCCACCCCGACGAGAAGTAGCGTTGTTGGTTGCGGACAGACGCACGCTGCAAGATCGCTGCGTGAGGGGGTATGCGTGGGGCCGATTTGTGTGGCCTTAGGCACACCATGAGGCACCGCGCATACCTCCTTGCGCAGCGCCCCAGAAAGGTAGTTTGGCCCCAAAGCTCAGTACCACTCCTGCAAAGCCTGCCCATGGTGCCAAGCCTTCTTCCCCGCGTCAGGCATCCACAAATGCTGACCACAAGCCGCGCGTGACAGGAAGTCCAAAAACAACTGGTGCTGCCGCACGACACGCTGCTGCCGGTGCTCGATCAGCGGATTAAAAATACCGTGGCGCGAAAACAGTTGGCGCGGATTCTTCTTGACCCATAACCACGAACCCATCTCCAGCGTCAGCGGCAGAAATACGCGCTCAGGTTCAGTCAACGCCTGCAGATACAAATGATCCCAAATATCTCCGTGCGCCAAATACTGCAGGCTCTGCGGCTCGACGATGTAACGGTGGTGTGGATGGGCTTCGGTGAATATGGTTTTGAGTGCATGCACTTGCGCCAAATGCGCCATGGGTTCTCGCGTGTGCGCAAACGGAAACCAGACACGGTCGCTGGTGCCAAAGCCGGAGTGGCAATCCAACGCCATGCTGACCGGATGGTTGAGCAACTCATGTCGCACCACTTCGCACAGAGCCTCGTTCTCCAGTTCCATGCTCTGCCCCTGTGCCCCGCGGTACCACGGCAGGCGTGCGCTCCAACGCTGGCCGCCCACCATGAAGGGTACTGGTTCCAAGGCATCTACCGGGGCGTTGCGCATCAGGTCCACGCCCTGCGGATTCGCTCGTGTTCCCAGCAGCATGCCGCCGGGATTGACGATGGGCATGAACACCATCCGCAGGGTCTCCAGTTGGCGGTGCAGGCTGCTATCCCACTGCAAACGCATCACCAGACTTTGCAGATAGGCGATAACCACTTCCGAGCCGATACGTTCCAGCCCATGCACACCACCAAAGTAGCCGACCGCAGGAACGTTGGGGTCTGGGTTGCCCAGCATCACCGCATGGATGGGGTAGCACACGCCATTGGGCAACACCACCTCCCGCACCACACGACTTTCCAGACGAGCACCACCGAGTTCCAGGATACGCATCAGCGCCGACAGCTCGGGTAGCTCGGAAAAAACCGCCGTGTGGTGTTTTTGCGAATTCATCAAACGGTCATACCCCACAGGTATCTTCAATCGTCAAAGCCAAACACGGAGCCACTATGCAACGCAAACCTGCTTCCATTCGATGGGTCATCGTGCCAGCCTGCCTGCTGTGGGGTGTGGTGGAAGTCGTTGCGTTGTTGCGTGCCCGAATCTGGTCGGCAACCGCCGGACGCCCTGTGTTCGTGACCAAACTACGGTGACCACAATGTTCAAGAAATACGTCTCTTTGCAGTACTGGCTGGATGCGCTGTTTGATGATGGCTGGTGCACGCTCGGTGTGCCAGACGGGTTTGACGCCGCAGATGCGCTGTTGATGGCAGACTGACCGAAGATTCAAAGCAGGTCAGGCGACTGGACGGTCACGACCAGCGTCTGCCCTTCTGTCTCGCGCTCGCGGTAGCGCAGCCACCACACCGCACCCTTCTTGACGCTGCATTCCTCGGCACCCAGCCCCAACAACTGGGAAATCGTTTGACCCAAGGTGGGCTGGTGCCCTACCACCAGCACGCAGCCCTTGCCATGGGGCCACTGCACCAGTTCCAGTAATTCTTGTGGTGTACCCAACGGGCCCAAAACCCCACAGGTCTTGAACTTGCGGTCCAGCGCTCTGGCGGTTTGCTCGGTGCGCACCGTCGGGCTGGCCAATACCTTCACACCCGCAGGCAGTTGCCGGTCCAGCCATTGCGCCATGCGATCCGCCTGCTTCTCGCCACGCGGTGTCAGGCTGCGCATGAAATCGTCGCCGACCAGCTCCAAATCAATGGCCTCGGCGTGCCGCCACAGAATTAAATCCATTGCCTCAATCTCCGCGCTGGCCCTGGGATGGACTGCTGTAGCGCGCCATCAGCGCAGCCTGTACGCCCATGGTCTTGCCATCGCCTGCGGGACGGCACAGCGTGTATTTGCCGTCTTGCCCCAGTTCCCATGCGTCCACGTTGTCATGCAGGTACGCCACCAAACATTCGTCCACAATGCGCTGCCGCTGCACAGGATCTGTCACCGGCCAGGCCAGCTCCACGCGGCGCACCATGTTGCGGTTCATCCAGTCGGCGCTGGAGAGGTACAGCGATTCCTCACCCGCCTCGCGGAAATAGAACACGCGGGAGTGCTCCAGAAACCGGCCAATCACCGAGCGCACGCGGATGTTGTCGGTATAGCCCGGCACCTGCGCCGGAAGCATGCAAGCGCCGCGCACGATCAGATCAATCTTGGCGCCCTGTGCGCCCGCCTTGATCAAGGCGTGGATCAGGTCTTCATCGGTCAGCGCATTCATCTTCAGAACAATGCGCGCGTCTTTGCCGGCTGCAGCCGTGCGCCCCACCGACTCGATGCGTGCGAGCAGGTTCTTGTGCAGATAAAACGGCGCCATCCACAGCTTGGAGAGACGCGGTAACTTGCTTTGGCTGGCCAGGTGAACGAACACATGCTCCATGTCGGTGGTCAGCGCGGTATCTGCAGTGATATGGCTGATGTCGGTGTACAGGCGCGCTGTGCGCGGGTTGTAGTTACCGGTAGACAAATGCCCATAACGCTTCAGCGATTTGCCTTCGCGACGTGTGACCAGCATCATCTTGGCATGGGTCTTGAGCCCCACCACGCCGTACACAACTTGCGCACCAATCGACTCCAGCATTTCGGCCCAGTTGATGTTGGCCTCTTCGTCGAAGCGTGCCTTGAGTTCCACCACCACGGTGACTTCCTTCCCGCGGCGCACGGCTTCGCGCAACAAGTCCATCAGCTCCGAATCTGCACCCGTGCGGTAAATGGTTTGCTTGATGGCCAGCACCTGCGGGTCATGCACCGCCGCGCGCAAGAAACTCAACACACCGTCAAAGCTTTCAAACGGCTGGTGGATCACCACATCGTGGTGTTGCAGCTGCTCAAAAATCGGCACCCCTGCGGCCAATTGCAGCGGATACACCGCCTTGTGCGGAGGGAAACACAGGTCCGGCCGATCGACCAGATCAATCAGTTGTGTGAGTCGCACCAGATTCACTGGACCCGGAACGCGAAACAGCGACTTCTGCGGCAAGTCAAATTGCTGGAGCAAAAAGTCGGCCAAAAAGTCGGAGCACCCAGCCGACACTTCCAGCCGAACCGCCTGACCGTAATGCCTGTGTACCAGGCCCTGGCGCAGCGCCGTGCGCAGGTTTTTGACGTCGTCTTCGTCCACTGCCAAATCCGAATGGCGCGTGACGCGGAACTGCGAAAACTGGCTTACGGTGCGCCCGACAAAAAGTTCTTGCAGATGCGCCCGGATGATGCTGGACAGCGACACAAGCAACACCTTGGAACCAGCCACCTTGGCAGGTATGCGGATCAGGCGCGGCAACACGCGCGGTACCTTGACGATAGCGATCTCGTTCTCGCGACCAAACGCGTCCTTGCCGCCCAGGCGCACAATGAAGTTCAGCGACTTGTTGGCCACCTGTGGGAACGGGTGCGAAGGGTCCAGACCGACCGGAATCAGCAACGGCTTGACTTCGCGGTCGAAATATTGCTTGGCCCAGGCGCGCTGTGCGGCGTTGCGGTCGCCGTGGGAGACTATGCGTATGCCTTGCTTCTCAAAAGCGGGCATCAGCTTTTCGTTATACAGAGCGTATTGGCTTGCCACCAGCGTGTGCAGCGATTCACTCAGGCGGTCAAACGTGGCGACCGAATAAGGGCCCTTGCGGTCATTGTTCTGGTGGGCCGTCAAATGCGGCTCGGCGCGCACCTCAAAGAACTCATCCAGGTTGCTGGAGACGATGCACAAAAAACGCAGCCTTTCCAGCAGCGGCGCGTCATCCCGGATAGCCCAGCTCAATACCCGTTCATTGAATGCCAGGATGCTGTGGTCGCGGTCCAGTAACTCTGGAGAGCCCGCGACAGACGGTGCCGCTTTGGGTTTACGAAGAAAAGGCAACATGCGGGGCAACCTGTCTGTGACAAAACAATGAAGAAATTATTTAACTCTTGGATGACAGTTCTGTGACAGTCACCTGCCGCGCCCAAGCCCGGTCATCCCCCGTTTTTGCCGTAGCGGGCACCAAATGGCTGATGAACAGACGGGAGGCATGCGCCCAACTGAAATCCAGCGCACGGGCCCTGGCTTCGTGCCGGGGTATCGCCAGCGCCTTGTACCAGGCAGCGGCCAGATCCTCACTCAGCACCCCACCCTTCGCAGGCGTACCCACCACCTCCAACGGCCCCTCCACAGGATACGCCGCCACCGGCGTACCGCAAGCCATCGCCTCCAGCATGACCAGGCCAAAGGTTTCGGATCGGCTTGGCATCACAAACACATCGGCCGCCGCATAGACCTTGGCCAGCTCGTCGCGTGGCAACAGCCCCAGCCAGCGCACCTGTGGGTATTGCGCCTTCAATGACTCTTCCAGCGGTCCAACCCCGCACACCACCTTGGTACCCGGCACATCCAGCTTCAGGAATGCGTCAATATTCTTCTCATAAGACACACGCCCGACAAACAGCGACACTGGACGGGCCAGTCGCCCCAACGCTTCAAAGCGCTGCGGTTGGTCTACATAGGTAAACAACTGCATGTCCACACCATGCGTCCAGGTGCGCAGATTGCGAAAGCCGCGTGCATCCAGCATGCGCTGCACGCTGGGCGTCGGCACCAGCACGCCACTGGAAGCGCTGTGAAAGTGGCGAAACAGCGCATAGCCCATCCACAAAGGCACCCTCAGCGCGGCCTTCAGGATTTCAGGGAAGCGGGTATGGAATGCGGTGGTGAACGCCAATTTGTGTTTTTTGCAATAGCTGCGCGCAGCCCAGCCGAGCGGGCCTTCGGTGGCCACATGAATCGCATCCGGTGCGGCTTCCTGCAGTATCTGCCGCAGCCGCTTGGCCGGGCGAACCGCAAGGTCAATACCGTCATAGCCCGGGCAAGGACGCGTCGTGAACAAACCGGGGTGGATCACCACCACGTTGTGCCCGAGTTGCTCCATCTCGCGCACCAGCTCCACCAGCGTGGTCACCACGCCATTGACTTGGGGCTGCCAGGCATCGGTAATCAAAGCGAGCTTCATACAGTTGCCTCCTGCCATTGGGTTGCCACAAGCTTCTGCGGACTGGCCTGCGCTGGCCCGTCGCTGCCGGGCCAGGTCACCAACTCCAGGCGGCCATCCATGTGCTCCACCAGCGCCGTGCGGCTCTCGACCCAGTCACCGTCGTTGCAATACAAGACACCGTCGATCTCCCGCATTTCTGCACGATGAATATGGCCACACACCACGCCATGGTGGCCGCGGCTGCGCGCTTCGTTGGCCACCGCGACTTCAAAATCGGTCACGTAGTTCAGCGCCATCTTCACCTTGTGCTTCAGGTACGCCGACAGCGACCAGTACGGCAGGCCCAAACGGCCGCGCAGATAGTTCAGATGGCGGTTGAGCTTCAGCGTGAACTCATAGGCGTTGTCGCCCAGGTAGGCCAGCCACTTGGCGCACTGGATCACGCCATCAAAGTAATCGCCATGCGTAACCCACAGGGTCCGACCATCCGCGGTGGTGTGCGTTGTGTCTTCGTGCACTTCAATGCCGCCAAACTGGTGCCCCACAAAGGCACGCGCAAATTCGTCGTGGTTGCCGGGAATGAAGGTCACTCGGCAACCCTTGCGCGCACGGCGCAGCAGCTTTTGCACCACGTCGTTGTGCGCCTGCGGCCAGTACCAGCGGCGACGCAACTGCCAGCCGTCCACGATGTCGCCCACCAAATAGAGGTAGTCGCTAGGGTGGTACTTCAAAAAATCCAATAGCGCGTCTGCCTGGCATCCGGCAGTTCCCAGATGGATGTCAGAAATGAACACCGCACGAAAGCGCTTGCCGCCACTGTCCTCGTCATGGTCGGTCTGGGCCCCACTGCCCATCACAGGGGAGTTAGCAGCCATGGCTTCGAAGGCGGCGCGCATCATGCCCCCAGAAAGTGCTTGCGGTAACGCGACGGCAGATCTGCAATCCGGATCAGCATCGGCAGGTCCGCTGAATTGAAATCCGGGTCCCAGGCCGGTGCGCCCAAAACCTTGGCACCCATACGCAAATAGCCTTTGATCAGCGCCGGTGGCTCTACATCCAGCGAGGAGTCGAGCTGCTCGATCGGCAGCGGCAGCCGTGGGCGCACGTGGTACTCAATGGGCGCCATGTGGTCGACCTGCACCTTGCGCCAGATACTGGCCGCCAGGTCCCCGCTGACCATGCCGTTGTGCAGCATCGGAATGCTGGCGCAACCAATCATCGTGTCGAGCTGGTTGCGTGTCATGAACTCACCCAACGCGCGCCACAGCGCCATGATCACAGCGCCATGTCGGTGGTCCGCATGCACACAACTGCGGCCCAGTTCCACCATACGCTCACGCATCGCGCGCAAACGGGTCAGATCAAACTCGGTATCGCTGTAGGTGCTACCGACCCGTTTGGCCTGCACCGGGGTCAGCACGCGGTAGGTGCCGATGACCTGGCCGGTCTCCTGCACCCGCACCAGCAGATGCTCGCAGTAGTTGTCAAAGAGATCCATATCGTGGCCGGCAATGGGCGTAGTCAGCCGCGCACCCATTTCGCCGGCGAATACGTCATAGCGCAACCGCTGTGCGGCCCGCACTTCGTCCTGGTGCCGCGCCCAGAACACCTCCATACCTTGCAGGGTGCCCGGCGCACTGACGGGCGCGACAGCCGGCGCATGGCGTGGCGTCAGATCATTGCCAGCAGACTCCAAAGAAATCATCTCTGCTTTCATCATGGTGCTCTCCTCATTCACGTTTGTCTTTGTTTCAATCAAAAAAAAGCCCCGGGGAAACGGGGCAAAAGAAAATGGCTAACTGCGTTGTGGCATCACCCACCATTGCCCAAACCGTTGAACCACCTCCACCGTACCCACGTGTCCCAGCGAAACCCGGCCGTGGCGCGGGTTGTTGTCGATGGGACTGAACTGCAGCCCCTGCGCCTGCAGGCCAGCCGCTCCCACCTTCTGGAGCAACTGCTGCACCTGCTCAAACAACTTTTTGTATTCCCGCTTCACACTGCACTCCTGCATTCGATTGACAGGAATTCTGAGTGGCGCGCGTGACCTGTTCATGGCAATGGCATGAAGATTTAGTGACAGCCCAAAAAGAAACACCCACGGTTTGAAGGCGGGTGTTTGCGGATTGCCGCTCACGCGGCATCAACCCTATGAACTTAGAACTTGAACTGGACACCCAGGTTGAACGCAGTCGGGTTCTTGCCAGCAGCCGGTGCAGGGAAATTGTCCGACTGGGTGTAGAAGCCCTTGGCGTTTTTGCTGTTGGTGATTTGCGAGTACGCGCCATACAGCGTGATGGACTTGTCCAGCAAGTAATCCACTTCCAGACCGGCCAGCGTCAGGTCATCGGCTGCGCCGCTGGCGGATTCGCTGGATGCGCCGTAGTTGCCCTTGAAGACAATCGGGCCCATCGCGTACGCGCCGGAGATCATCCAGTTGTTGGTCTTCTTGCCTGCGTTGTTGTCGATGGTGCTGAATGCCAGTCCAGCTTTCCAGTCGCCCATTTGCGCGCCCAGCGTCAGCTTGGTCGCCTGCAGTGCTTGGCCGGACGTGGTGGCTGTGGGCTTGATGTAGTTGTCTTGCGACTGGAAGGCCAGGCCGGCATTCCACATGCCATCGTTGTATTCCACAGAGCCGCCGGTCATCGGCTGGCTGTACGCGGGAACCGCACCGGCTGCAGCAGGAGCCACTTCATCGGGAGAGTACGCAAACTTGGCAACGAAATTGCTGAACTTGGGGCTGATGTACTCCACCAGGTTGGTCTTGCGGGTGTGTACTTGTCCGAACACGGCGGAGCCCACGGACTGGGATGTACCGCGGCCGTGAATGATCGTCTCCATCGCTTCGCCTTCACCCAGCATGATCTTGGTCGTGCCCTTCAGGTCCTTCAAGGGCATGTCATTGGTACCGATGATCAGCGTACCCATCGCATTGCTGCGCAGACCAATGAAGCTGTTGCGGTTGGCCAGCGTCTTGCTCTGCGATGTGTCATCAGGCGCAATACCGGTTTCAATCTGGAAAATGCCGGACAGATCACCGCTGACTTGGCGCTCGCCCTTGATACCGAAGTTGGATGAGAAGTTTTGCAGCGCGGTGCGGTTGGTCGTGCCATCGCTATTCGATTCCAGTGCCATTTCCAAGGTGCCATACAAGGTCACGCCAGGCACGGGAGTAGTGGTTTGCGCAAAGGATGCAACTGGCAGCAGAGCTGCGGCCATGGCCAGTGTGAGGGTGGTCTTGCGGAAGAGGGATGTCATTGCTGAAACTTTCGTGTTGGGTTACGCCGTTGCGTTGATCGCATTCGGACGACGCGAACTTTAGGTTTCGAATGTTTCAGTGTTTTGACACTTCAATGCGTGCAGTGGTTCGCTCGCCACGTCACAGAAATTTCATGGAAGTCGTTTGGAAATGTGTATTCCGTTGCGCTTTGGCTTGGCGTGCTGCCGGACCGAGAAGAGCAGCGTTCAGCGGACCACTGACCACTACCGCCCGGCGCGCTGACCAACGTAGTAATGCAAGCGTCAATTGCAACAATTTAATATTTCAAGTATTATTGAAATATGAATACAGCAACTGATGTTTTTGATGAGGTGAGCGCCGTCAAAGCCCTCACCGCACTGGCCCAGACCCAGCGCCTGCGTGCCTTCAAGGCACTGGTCGTCGCCGGGCCGGAAGGCTTGACGCCTGGCGTGCTAGCGCAACAACTCGAGTCCTCACCCAGCGCGCTGTCCTTCCACCTGAAGGAGCTGTCGCACTCCGGTCTGGTGGACGCCGAGCAGCGCGGGCGGAACCTGATTTACCGCGCCGACTTCAGCCAGATGAACGCCCTGCTCGCCTACCTCACCGAACACTGCTGCGAAGGCCAGTCCTGCGAAGTCAGCGACTCTGCAGGTACCGGCTGCCGCAGTTGCTGAAGAAACTTTTCCCAACCCACCCAAGGAGCCTTTGATGAACCGCTTTCATGTACACGTTCATGTTGAAGACCTGAACAAAAACATTGCCTTCTACTCTGCGCTGTTCAACCAGCAGCCTACCCGCCAGGAAGGCGATTACGCAAAGTGGATGCTGCAAGACCCACCAGTGAACTTCGCCATCTCCAACCGTGGCGGCACACTGGGTGTGGACCATCTGGGTATCCAGGTCGAATCCACCGAAGCGCTGGAATCACTGAAAGCCAACGCCACGCGCGCCGACATGGCGCTGCTCGATGAAGGCGAAACCACCTGCTGCTATGCCCGTAGCGACAAGTATTGGCTGACCGACCCGCAAGGCGTCGCGTGGGAGCAGTTCCACACGCTGGAGAACATTCCGATGTTCAACGAATCCAAGGAAAAAATGGCTGTAGCGCCCGCCTGCTGTGCACAACCAGCTACCAAATCTGTAGCAAAGGCGTCTGCCTGCTGTTAACTCCCAAAGCTTTAAAAGCCATGCCATTCCAGCCCATCCATGTTCTTTTCTTGTGCACGCACAACTCTGCGCGCAGCATCCTGGCCGAAGCCACGCTCAACCACATCGGCGGTGGCCGCTTTGTCGGCCATTCGGCCGGCAGCAGCCCGCGTGACAACCAGCAACCCAATCCAATTGGTTTGCAAACCCTTCAAGCAGCAGGCATTTCTACCGACGGCCTGCGCAGCAAAAGCTGGGATGAGTTCGCATTGCCCGACGCGCAGCAGATGGACTTGATCATTACCGTCTGCGACAACGCGGCGGGCGAAGTCTGCCCCTACTGGCCCGGCAAACCCGCGACTGCGCACTGGGGTTACGCCGACCCGTCTGCGGGTGATGGAACGGATTCAGAGAAGGCTGCGGCTTTCCAACACACGTTGCACGCGATCCGCCGCCGCCTGGACCGGCTGGTCAACCTGCCCGCAGACAGGCTGGACGTGATGCGTATTCAACAAACTGCCAAAGACTTGGCGAACACATGAGTGCGGTTCCCTTGAAAACCCGCCTGCTGGCGGAGTTCGTTGGCACGGCTGCACTGCTATGCGCGGTCATAGGTTCCGGCATCATGGCTCAGCGCATCAGCGGTGGGAACGACGGTGTCGCGCTATTGGCAAACACGCTGGCCACAGTGTTCGCACTGTACGTGCTGATTGAAACTCTCGGGCCTATCAGTGGCGCACATTTCAATCCACTGGTCACTCTGGTTATGTGGTCAAAAAAGCCTGCGGAGCCCGCAGAACGTGCGTGGCCAGCTACTCTTTTAATAGCATCTCAGTTGCTCGGTGCCATTGCTGGTGCGGCGCTGGCCAACGCCATGTTCGAGTTACCGCTACTGCACGCGAGCCAACATTTGCGTGGCGGTTGGGGCCAGTTGCTGGCCGAAGCAGTGGCTACGGCCGGATTGCTGTTTGTCATCTTGCGCGCGCCCGCAGGCAAAGCCAGCGCACTGGTCGCCTGCTATATCGGCGCCGCCTACTGGTTCACCGCCAGCACATCGTTTGCCAACCCGGCCGCCGTGTTGGGCCGCATGTTCAGTGACAGCTTTGCTGGCATTGCGCCATCCAGCGCGCTGAACTTTGTGCTCGCGCAATGCCTGGGTGCCTGGTGCGGCACGCAACTCGCCAACCGCTTTGCTATCCACCCAAACGCACACTGAAACGCCAAGTCTGCGGACTGGTCACGAAGCGAACCGGAAGCTGGACGGTTTTAACCCGTCACCATCAAGCTAGCATCGTCCGCGGCTATAAACTCAGCGGGAGCATGACTCCTTCGCAGCGATAGCGGTCAACCACAGAGACTGTCCAACAGCCTATATTTGAGATATGGAGATCCTTTCACTTCGGACTGAAGACCTTGATGCATTAATGCGTCTCTATACACACCTGCATATCGCTGACGATCCATCGCCTGGCCATGAACAGCTAGCTGAAATTTGGGCGGAAGTGCTTGCAAATCCGCGCTGCCGCTATCTCGGAGGCTTTGTCGCAGGGGAGTTAGTTTCAAGCTGCACCATCATGGTTATTCCAAACCTAACGCGTGGGGCGCGGCCGTACGGATTAATTGAGAACGTGGTGACCCATTCGAAGCACAGGGGCCGGGGCTATGGAAAGGCATTGCTAGCTAAAGCTTTGGAATTTGCTTGGTCCCAACGCTGCTACAAAGTGATGTTGATGACTGGTCGGAAAGATGAAGCCACACATCACTTTTATGAGAGCGCAGGATTTGATTCCCAGTCGAAGAAAGCATTCACTGCGAAATTCCCCGCCTAACAGAAAGTACGGTTTGCGCATACAGCGGATTTCTGTTTTACAGCGAAAGCGGACGCCCACAGAACCCACCCATTTGACATGAATGAATTGAAACTCTTGCAATCCTGGTACGCATCCCAGTGTGATGGTGACTGGGAGCACTCTTACGGTTTGAGTCTTCAGACGCTAGACAATCCGGGCTGGTCTCTGGAAATAGATTTGATTGACACCGATGTTTTTGAAAAGCCCTTTGGCATTATTCAGCGAGGAGATAACGGGCAAGATATCGATTGGATACTTTGCAAAGTGGAGGGTGGCAAGTTCTTGGGTTACGGTGGGGTCCACAATTTGACGGAACTCATATCCACATTTCTAACTTGGGCTACTGCGAAATGAGAATTGAACCTGCGGATTCCACTTTGCAGCGGAAGCAGACATCGATCGGTACTCATGTTTGGCTGGAAGATGATCGCCTGATTCAATACCAATAGCAAAATGGAACGACAACTCGTCAGGCGAAGATGGATGCATAGCAGTGCAGCACTGGTGATCTCCGCCATCGTCAGTTCAGTCATTGCTGCCATCTTCCAATCCAGAATGTTTATTGTCTTAGCCGGTGGGCTCGTGAGTGTTTCCTATTTGTGTGCGCTCACGGCAATGTATATTTCAGAAGAAGACATGCCACTTAGAAATGGCGGTTCTCTCACCAAGAATGAGAATCCGATTGCATATCGAATGGCGTATTTGGTAGTGTCTGTCTTAGGCATCGCCGGGTCCATTGTTTCTTTTTCGTGGATATTGGCTGCCGTTCGTCAATAACCGCAACGCAGCGGAAGCGGACATACAGCAATCTTTTGAAACCATGACAAGCGCAACAAAACCAAATGCAACGGTATTCTTTCGTTTGCCGAACGGGGACGGATCGGTTGAATTGGAATCGACGTGATTGAGCACGGGACTAGAGGAGACAGCGCGTCTATATCGACAATCGGGGTTGGTGGACTGGTCGGCGCATTCTTGCGATTTCTTCGCTGGTTTAGGTTGCCAGTTGTGGCTATCGGCAAACTAAGTATGTACCGCGTGATGGTTGAAGGCGGTGGCTTTGAGTTACCCCTACAGAACACCAAGGAGAAATGTGTCGGCTTCTACACCACTCGCTTCGTTACTGCTTCGTCAAGGCTTGAGGCAGAGTCGAAGGCAAAAGCCCACATCGTTCGCGAGTGGCAAGGCTTGAGTCTAATGAGCCATTTCACAGGCACTGAGGAGCCTCTTCTCACAGTTGTCGAATCTAGTTCCGTTGAAGGCTGCGTACGTAGAAGCGCAGGCCTAGGTTTTTCCTTCTACGAGGCGGAATCCGATTGACCAAAAGTGAAGTAAATGCGATCAAACAGGTCGTTCGATACCGACACGCATTGACAAGTTAAGTCCAACTGGAGCGTTAGGTTCGAGCGACTGCTTTGGAGCACGCTCCAAGTCCGCAAACAGCCTAAAGCTGAAGCCCATTGCGCAATAGGCTGAGCCACTACTTTGCGAATTGTGTTCCCGTAGAGCGGGCATTGCGGGACGAGCGGAAGCCGTTTGGTCCGTTCCTTGCAAAACGAAGTTGCTACCAAATACATAGCTGCTTACGCACATTCTACGGGCACTACAGGCCGATTTCATACAAATCTCCCTGTAGCGCCAACAGTTTCAACTAGCCTTTTCCTGTAGCTGCAGGAGCCGGGGAAGGCGCTGGCGCCGGTGCCTTCTGCTTGAGGATCTTCAAACCACGCGGCGCCATGCTGGGTTCGGTGATTTCATAACCTGCTGGCACCTTGAACTGTGCTGCATCCGGCTCGCCGCGCTTGAGGTTGCTTAGCCGGTAGACCGTCTCGCCGCTGCGAGGGTCCACGTCGCGGCTGTAAACGGTCAACATCAACTCAGGCGATGTCCAGACTTCGCGGGTTTGCACAATGGCTTTCTCGTTGCCAATCTTGCCGGCCTCAATCGTCCAGGTGGTGCGCTCGCCGTTGGCCTTGACGCCTTCGATGTCTTTGGCGGGAATGGATGTCATCACACCGGCACCACGTGGCGCCATGCGCTCGGCGCGAATCGCCACTTCTCCGGGGGGCGCCATATCGGCCAGTGGCGGCAGAGTCGCATCGCCAGGCCCGCGACGAATCACATGCACCTCCACCTCACGGCGTTTACCGTCGGGAGACACAGTTTCATTGCGTGTGACATAGACCGGAGAAGGTGTGCCGTCGGCAATGAATGCGGGCGGCGCTGGGGGTGCTGGCGGAGCGGGCGGCGCCATGGGAGCAGCGGGTGCTGCCGGTGCCGCAGGAACCGCAGGCGCTGGCGGTTCGGGCGGCACGGCAGGCACACTCATCATTTCATGGCGCACGCGGCTGGAGAGATCTTTCGCCCAATCGCGCATGCGCTCACCATATTCGCGCCAAGCCGCGCTATCGCCAGGCTGCCCGCCGGGGGCTGCGGGCGCTATCGCGCCCAGACGAATAGCCGTCTTGCGTTCCGGGTCCAGCATCCAGCTTTCCTTGGCGACGGGGTCACGCAGAAACACCTGCTTGTGGCCTGCGCCATCGATCTCCTGGCGCGTGCGGCCTTCGCTATCACGGCACATGCGTGTGCTGTTCTTGCGCACTATCTTGTTGGGCGTGCCGCTGGACGGGTCCACCAGCCACTGCGTGGTCTCATGAACGGCGTCTGCGCAATACGGAGCGCCCTTGACCACGCGGCTGCTTTGCAAACTTTCGCCCGGCGTGACGATGCGGACTTCGCGCTGCATGGCAAGGGGCTTCGCCGTGGGCGCTTGCGCCAGCAGTTCCACGCGCACCTCAGGCGCCACTACCACGCGCTCCTGGGCTTGCGCAGACAGCGCAACAGAGGCGCCGCACAGCGATACCGCTGCAGCGGCCAATACTGACAATGAATTTTTCATGATGGTCTCCTGGCAAAAAATGAGCGAAAGAATTAACGAACCAAGCGCACCGCCAACAACTCTCCGTTGGGGCGCAACAAAACTTCAGCGGGCACGCGCTCGGCGGCACGCGCAGGGTCAAACGGCAGACCCAAGGTAATCAATTGCTGGCGTGACATTTCGGTACGCACCAGCCAGGCCGTGGAGCCGGTCGACAGCGCTGCGGTGTTGCCCACCGGTACAAAGCCATCGCCATAGCTGTCCTCAATATCAGCAGCAATGGGTGCCACGCCAAACGGAACCTCCAGCACGCTGGCGACCACCAACACCGCGAGCAACGCAACCACTGCCGCCGGCCAGCGTTGACGCACTAACCACTGGGAAGCGGATTGCCAAAAGCCGGTGCGCTCGGGTGTAAGCGCGGCACGCGGCAAGTTCAGGGAACGCAGCAACGCTGCATGCACACGAGGAGGAGGTTCGCACGCGTTCAGGTGATTGCGTGCATCCGCCAGTGCGCCAGACACGTGGCTGGCATAGCATGGCTCGGGACTGGGAAGGGTTTCAACGAGTGTCATGCGATTCTCCGGCTGCGGGCGGTGCCCTGAGTGGAAGAGGATGTACAAAGCACCTCATGCAGGCGGCGACGGCCGCGCAACAAGCGGGTGCGCAAGGTGTTCACAGGAATGCCCGCGATGGCAGCGGCCTGCGCGTAATCGCGCTCCTGCAGATCCACCAGCACCAGCGCCTCGCGCTGGGCCCAAGGCAGCGCAGACAGCGCTTCATGCAGGGATTGCAAGGACTGCAGACGCAGCAGTTGGTCTTGTGGGTCCGGGGCCCAGTCGTCTTCGACCTGGGTTTCGTCATCGGCATCGATGACTTGCGCGGTATGCAGACGGTCACGGCGCGTCGCAAGCAAGTGGTGGCGCGCCATGCCGCACAGGTACGCACCTAGCGAGCCCCTCGCGGCGTCAAAGTTCTGTGGCTGGTGCAGCAGAGCCAGAAAGGCGTCCTGCAAGGCGTCGGCCGCCCATGACTCGTTGCCACACACGGCGAGCGCATACCGATAGACCGGACCGGACTCCTGGCGGTACAGCGCATCCAGCGCCGCAGCATCGCCACCGACAGCGCGCGTCCACAGCCCGACTGCATCAACAGTGCGACTCAAACTCCAGTGGGTGCCAAAAAAGGACATGAAGGATTAATTGGTAAGGGTGTGGCAGTCGCAATGTTCGACTGCCCTCCCTTGTATTGCAACGGCAACGGGAAAAAGTTCCCGCTGTACCCCAAATAAATCCGGATTTTTCTGAAAAAAGGGGCAACCCGCCGCCGGGCCGCCCCAAGGCGGGTTAGCCCCCTTGGGGCTGAAGGCTGCGGCTCAAAAGCCACCTACGTGGCTTTGGACAGCCTGAAGAGCCTTAGCCTCTGGCTAGGCCTGATCAGCGACCCGCGCAGCGGTGGAGCGTGGGGGCCTTAGTCCAGCCACTTTTGCAGAAATTGGGCATTGCCCATCGCATCGCCCAATTGGTAGTTGGCAAAGCCGCAGCGTGTGTACAAACGGATAGCGTTGGCGTTGCCCTCCAACACTTCCAGCGTGATCTTGCAGGCACCGCGGGCGCGCGCCAGTGTTTCGGCCAGTACCAGCATGCGCTCACCGATACGCTGGCCGCGATAACCATCCTTCACCGCCAGATCGTGCACATTAACCAGCGGCTTGCAGGCAAACGTCGAGAAGCCTTCTATGCAATTGACCAGGCCAACGGGCGTGTTGTCGTCGACACCATCAAACGCCAGGATGCTGAAGGCCTGCGGTCGGGCTGCTAGAGAGGCCACCAGGTTGTCGCGCGCGAAGTCAGTCAACGCATGACCACCACCCATAGGATCAAGGGCATAGGCATCCAGCATCGCCACCAGCGCCTGCGCGTGGCTGGGGTTGGCATAGTCGGCCTGCACCACGCGAATAGCGTCCGCGCTCATACCTTTAGCGTCTCGGCAATGCGTTCGGCGCTGCGCTGGGCCACGGCGGCATCGCGCGCTTCCACCATCACACGCACCAAGGGCTCAGTGCCGCTGGCGCGGATCAATACCCGTCCGGTGTCACCCAGCTCCGCTTCAACCGTCTTGGTTTCTGCAGCCATGCGTGCATTGGACTTCCAGTCCTGCCCCGGCGCCAGCCGCACGTTGATCAGCGTCTGCGGGAACAGCGTCACATCCTTCAACAGCTCCGCCATGCTGCGACCGCTGCGCACGCAGGCCTGCAGCACCTGCAGCGCGGAAATCAGCCCATCCCCGGTCGTGTGTTTGTCCAGCGCCAGCAAATGCCCGGAACCCTCGCCACCCAAAATCCATTTGTTCTTGTCCAGCTCTTCGAGCACATAGCGGTCGCCCACTTTGGCACGCACAAACTGCACACCGCGCTTCTTGAGCGCAACTTCCACCGCCATATTGGTCATCAGCGTGCCCACCACACCCGGTACATTTTCATCGCGGCCCAGTCGGTCATCGGCCATCAGATACAGCAGCTCATCGCCGTTGTACAGGCGGCCTTCGGCATCCACCAGTTGCAGCCGGTCGGCGTCACCATCCAGCGCCACACCGAAATCGGCTTTGTGTTCTTTCACCGCTTGCACTAGCGCGGCGGGGTGTGTTGCGCCGACATCCTTGTTGATGTTTAAGCCATCGGGCGCACAACCAATCGCTATCACTTCGGCGCCCAACTCGTGGAACACCTTGGGTGCAATGTGGTATGCGGCGCCATGCGCCGCATCGACCGCGATCTTGATGCCCTTGAGTGTCAGATCATTGGCAAACGTGCTCTTGCAAAACTCGATGTAGCGCCCTGCTGCATCGTCCAGGCGGCGCGAACGGCCCAGGTTGGCAGACTCTGCCCACACCGGCGCCAGCTTCAGTGCGGCCTCTACATCCAACTCCCACGCGTCCGGCAACTTGGTGCCTTGTGCGCTGAAAAACTTGATGCCGTTGTCGGCAAACGGATTGTGGCTGGCGCTGATAACCACACCCAGCGACGCGCGCTGCGCACGCGTCAGATAAGCCACGCCAGGTGTGGGCAACGGCCCTAGCAACACCACATCGACACCCGCAGAATTGAAACCACTCTCCAGCGCGCTTTCGAGCATGTAGCCGGAGATGCGTGTGTCCTTGCCGATCAGCACTGTCGGGCGCGCCTCTGTCTTTTTGAGCACCTGGCCTACGGCATGCGCGAGGCGCAACACAAAGTCTGGTGTGATGGGCGCCTGGCCCACGGTGCCGCGAATGCCATCGGTTCCGAAATATTGTCTCGTCATACCTTGTCCTCGTTTTTGTTCTGCTGCACGGCAGCCAGCACCTTCAGCGCCTGCACTGTTTCCTTGACGTCATGTACACGCACGACCCGCGCACCGCGCTCCACCGAGAGCACCGCAGCGGCCACGCTGGGCACCATGCGGTCCTGGATATCCATGCTCGCCACCTGCGACAGCGAGGTCTGTGTCACCGCCGCCAGCGACGACTTGCGCGACCAGCCTGCCAGCAGGGGATAGCCCAATGCCAGCAGTTTGTCCTGCTGCGCCAAGAGCGCGAAGTTCTGCGCTACCGTCTTGCCAAAACCAATGCCGGGGTCAATACAAATACGCGTCGAATCGACCCCTAGCGCGCGCAGAGACTGCGTAGACCGCTCTAAAAACGATAGCACCTCAGCGACTGCATCGCCTTGCATGGGTTCGAGCTGCATGCTTTGCGGGTCCCGGTGCATGTGCATCAGACACACGCCACAGTTGGGGTGCTGACCGACCACCTGCATCGCATCACCCTGACGCAATGCCCAGATGTCGTTGATGATGTCCACACCCATATCGAGTGCGACCTGCATCAATTGCGGCTTGTAGGTATCTATGGAAACAGGCACACCCAGCGTGACCGCATGGCGCAGAACCGGCAGCACGCGCTCCAGCTCTTCGACCAGCGGCAATGGCTCGGCGCCAGGGCGAGAAGACTCGCCACCAATGTCCAGAATGTCGGCACCATCTTTGAGCAGTTGCTCGCAGTGACGCAATGCCGCGCCCGGCGCGGCGTATTGCCCACCATCAGAAAAAGAGTCGGGCGTGACATTGACAATGCCCATCACGTGCGGGCGTTGCAAATCGAGTTGGTAGCGGGTGGTTTGCCAGTACATGGCGGCCATTATCAGTGCTGCAAAGCCGCTCCCAAAAGCAAAACGGGGCCAAGGCCCCGTTTTATCGATCTACCGCCAGATGCGGTCTTTGCGGATCAGGCTGCTGTTGGTGCAGGATCGGCAGCCACAGCAGGCGTGCCGCCATCGCCACCGCCCGAGTTGGGCGTGCGCGGGGTCCAGTCCTTGGGTGGACGCGGCTCCCTGCCGGCCATGATGTCTTCGACCTGCTCGCGGCCAATGGTTTCCCATTCCATCAAAGCCTTGGTCATCATTTCAACCTTGTCGGCATGCTCGGTCAACACCTTTTCGGCGATGGCGTACTGCTCGTCGAGAATGCGGCGGATTTCCTGATCCACCTTAAGCATGGTGGCACCAGCAATGTTGTGGGTCTGAGTAACGCTGCGTCCGAGAAATACTTCGCTCTCGTTTTCTGCATACACCATCGGGCCCAACACCTCGCTCATGCCATAGCGGGTCACCATATCACGTGCAATACGCGTGGCGCGTTCGTAGTCGTTAGACGCGCCGGTAGAAATCTTCTTGACGAACTTGTCTTCCGCCACACGGCCACCAAACAGGATGCTGATTTCGGCCAGCATCTGCTCGCGATAGCGGCTCAGGCGGTCACGCTCTGGCAGTTGCCAGGTCACGCCCAACGCGCGGCCGCGCGGCATGACGGTGACCTTGTGCACCGGATCCGTGTCAGGCAGGATTTCAGCAACGATGGCGTGTCCGGACTCGTGGTACGCCGTAGCGCGTTTTTCGTCGTCGGTCATCACCATGGACACGCGCTCAGGGCCCATGTAAATCTTGTCCTTGGCCTTCTCGAAGTCGCGCATCTCGACCACACGGGCGTTACGACGCGCGGCCATCAAGGCGGCTTCATTGCACAGGTTGGCCAGATCAGCACCGCTCATGCCGGGCGTGCCACGGGCAATGATGCTGGGGTTCACGTCCTGGCCCAAAGGCACCTTGCGCATGTGCACATTCAGGATCTGCTCACGGCCCTTGATATCGGGCAGCGTCACATAGACTTGGCGGTCAAAGCGGCCGGGGCGCAGCAACGCTGCATCCAGAATGTCAGGGCGGTTGGTCGCAGCGACCACGATCACGCCGACATTGGTCTCAAAGCCGTCCATCTCAACCAGCATCTGGTTCAGGGTTTGTTCGCGTTCGTCATTGCCACCGCCCAGGCCAGCGCCACGCTGGCGACCAACGGCATCGATTTCATCGATGAAGATGATGCAAGGCGCATTTTTCTTGGCGTTGTCGAACATGTCGCGCACGCGGGATGCGCCTACGCCGACAAACATTTCGACGAAGTCAGAACCGGAAATGCTGAAGAAAGGTACTTTGGCTTCGCCAGCAATCGATTTGGCCAGCAATGTCTTGCCGGTGCCTGGAGGGCCAACCAGCAGCAAACCACGAGGAATGCGGCCGCCCAGCTTCTGGAACTTGGCAGGGTCTTTCAGGAAGTCGACGACTTCCTTGACTTCTTCTTTGGCTTCATCGCAACCGGCCACGTCGGCAAAGGTCACTGGATTGGTGTTCTCGTCCAACAGGCGGGCCTTGCTCTTGCCGAAGCTGAACGCGCCGCCCTTGCCGCCGCCCTGCATCTGGCGCATGAAGTAAATCCAGACGCCAATCAGCAGCAGCATCGGGCCCCAGCTGACCAACAGGGTCATCAACAGGGAGCCTTCTTCGCGGGGTTTGACGTCAAACTTGACGTTGTTGTTGATCAGATCACCCACCAGGCCGCGGTCCAGATAGGTTGCGGTGGTCTTGATCTTGCGGTCATCCGTAGTGACGGCGGAAACTTCTGTACCGCTCGGGCCTTCCTGGATGATTGCGCTCTTGATGTGTTTGTTGCGGACTTCTTCCAGGAAATCGGAATAGCCGACGACGCCCGCAGAGGATGTTCCGCGTGCATCAAATTGCTTGAACACGGTGAACAGCACCAAAGCGATCACCAACCAGACTGCAATTTTAGAAAACCACTGATTATTCAAGCCAAGCTCCAATAAGGGCGCAATGCGACATACCTCGCCCAGTTGGGAGCCATTTTAGGCTTTTCAAGGCGTGGGGAACGCAATATTCATGTTTTCAGCCACAAGGGCTGCAAGGCCAAAGCGGCGCTATGCCTGCTTTTTGAGGCCAATCCCAACCAGAAAGGTTTCCGACGAACGGTCGCGAGAAGCCTTGGGCTTGTAGGGTTTAAAGACCACAAACGCCTCCTTGAACCGCTTGACCACCGAGTTATAGCTGGGGCCATGGAAAACTTTTGCAACCAGCGCGCCCTGCGGCTTCATGTGTTGCTGGGCAAATTCAATCGCCAGTTCGACCAGGTTTTCAACCCGCGCCGAGTCCACGGAGGAGATACCCGACAGATTCGGGGCCATATCGGAGACCACCACATCGGCCAAGCGCCCCGCCAGTGCGGCCTCCAGCTTGACCAGTACCTCTGCCTCCTGAAAATCTCCCTGAATGAAGGTCACCCCCTCAATCGGGTCCATCGGCAGCAGATCCAGCCCAATGATGGTGCCATTGAGCGCACCGGTAGCCGCTCCCTGGGGCGACATGCGCCGGCGCAGGTATTGGCTCCAGGCCCCGGGCGTGCAGCCCAGGTCCACCGCCAGATAGCCCGGCTTGATCAAACCAAAGTTTTCGTCAATCTCCTTGAGCTTGTAGGCCGCCCGCGCCCGATACCCTTCCCGGGTGGCCAATTTGACGTAGGGGTCGTTGATATGGTCGTGCAGCCAAGCCTTGTTGACCTTGGTGCCGCTTTTTTTGATGATGGACATCGTTACTTTCTGAGGGGGCGGCTCTACCGCCCCGTTACCGTTGCACGGATAATACCCACATGCCCCAAATTCAACTGACTCCTGCCCAGCGCAAAGAACACCGATCCGAAGCCCACCACCTGGACCCCGTGGTCATGGTGGGTGGCGATGGCCTCACCGTCAACGTCAAAAAAGAAGTGGACACTGCGCTGAACGCCCATGGCCTGATCAAGGTCCGGGTGTTCTCGGATGACCGCACGGCCCGCGAACTGATGTTCCAGACGCTGGCTGCCGACCTGAACGCTGCGCCTATCCAGCACATCGGCAAGCTGCTGGTGCTGTGGCGCCCGAAGGCAGAAAAAGAAAAAACCATTGACGAAGACCGCATGCCCGGACCTCGCGATGTGAAGATCATCAAACACAGCAAGCGTCCCGGCCAGCGCCCCGAAATCAAGACGCTGCGCGTGCTGGGCAACCAGCGTCTGACCCCGGGCGGCAACATCAAGCGAGCCAAGCCGAAGCCAAAGACCAGCTTGAAGAAGCGCAGCCAGACCTGAGTATTTTCGGCAGCGTTGTTGCCTGCTACAAAGACCAAGGGCCGGGTGCCTTGTGCGTTACGCAAAGGCGGCACCCGGCCCTTGGTCTTTATAGCGAGTTCAGGTTTTTTGGGTTGCCGCTGCCGTCAATTTCCAGAAGACCACTAACGCGCAAACCCATTGCAGCAGATACATGCCGCTGCCGACCCGGTGCCACAGCGCCAGGTTGTCGCGGGCGACGATGTGTGGCGCGACGGCAAACTCGGACAGCAACGCCAGCAACACCCCACCCACTACAAAAAGTGTAGCTGCTTGTGCAGTATCTACGGGCGCTAGCGGCTCTTTTGATCTGAAAAGCAGAAGCAAGGCCACGCCGCAGGCAGTAGATACTCCGGTCTGTACCGTGAACAGGTGTGCTGCCATTTGGCCAGCCATCGCCTTTTCCGGAAGATGGATAAACAGCATGGGCACGACGAAAAAGCCCAGTGTGGTCAGGCTCATGGCCCAAGCTGCGGCAACCCACAACGGCAAGCTGCGCAGCGCGCTAGACACCAATTTGGACACCCGCTCAGATGTACTGCACTGCGACGACTTCGTAGACTTTTTCGCCGCCAGGGGCCAGAACGACTGCAGTGTCGCCCTCTTCCTTGCCGATCAACGCGCGGGCAATCGGTGAACTGATGTTGATGAGGCCCTGCTTCAGGTCGGCTTCGTCTTCGCCAACGATCTGGTACTTCACGCGCTGGCCGGATTCTTCTTCCTCCAGCTCCACGGTGGCACCAAACACCACGCGGCCGTCGGCCTGGATGATGGAAGGATCAATTACCTGGGCGGCGGAAAGCTTGCCTTCGACTTCCTGGATACGGCCCTCGATAAAGCCCTGGCGTTCCTTGGCGGCGTCGTAGTCGGCGTTTTCACTCAGGTCGCCCTGCGCGCGGGCTTCCGAGATCGCGCCGATCACTGCCGGACGCTCCACCGTCTTGAGTTTGTGCAACTCGGCCTTGAGCAAATCTGCGCCGCGCTTGGTAATGGGATAGGTTGCCATGGTCGTTTTTATAAAAGATGGGGATTATGCAGACAGCTGCGCGTGCATTTCCTGCACAGAGATAACGTCCAGGTGGTCCAGGTACTTCATGCCCTCGACCGCTGCTTCAGCGCCGGCGATGGTGGTGTACGTCGTGACCCGGGCCAGCAGCGCGGACGTGCGGATGTAGCGGGAGTCGGCAATCGCGTTGCGGCGCTCTTCCACCGTGTTGATGACCATGACGATTTCCTCGTTCTTGATCAAGTCCACGATGTTGGGGCGGCCCTCGGTCACCTTGTTGACTACGCCGCAAGGGATGCCCGCTGCAGAGATCACTGCGGCTGTGCCTTTGGTTGCGACCAATTCAAAGCCCTGCGCCACCAGCTTGCGCGCGACTTCCACTGCGCGTGGCTTGTCGTTTTGCTTGACCGAGATAAACGCCTTGCCCGAGCGCGGCAGCTTGGCGCCTGCGCCCAGTTGTGACTTCACGAAGGCTTCGCCGAAGGTCTTGCCCACGCCCATCACTTCCCCGGTAGATTTCATCTCAGGGCCGAGGATGGTATCCACGCCAGGGAACTTGACGAACGGGAACACGGCTTCCTTGACGCTGAAGTACGGCGGCGTGACTTCCTTGCCAATACCCTGGCTGGCCAGCGTCTGACCGGCCATGCAGCGCGCTGCGACCTTGGCCAGCTGAATGCCAGTAGCCTTGGAAACGAATGGCACCGTGCGGCTGGCGCGCGGGTTCACTTCCAGCACATAGATCACGTCCTGACCTTCGACGGTCTGAATCGCGAACTGCACGTTCATCAGACCCACCACATTCAGCGCTTGCGCCATGGCAGCAGTCTGGCGTTTGATTTCGGTGACGGTCACTTCGGACAGGCTGTATGGCGGCAGGGAACAGGCGGAGTCGCCGCTGTGCACGCCCGCTTGTTCGATATGTTCCATCACGCCACCGATAAACGTCACGCCAGCGGAGTCGCGGATGCAGTCCACATCGCACTCAATCGCGTCGTTCAAAAAGCGGTCCAGTAGCACCGGCGAATCGTTGCTGACCTTGACCGCTTCGCGCATGTAGCGCTCCAGATCGCGCTGCTCGTGGACAATTTCCATCGCGCGTCCGCCCAGCACGTAGCTGGGGCGCACGACCAACGGATAGCCCAGTGCAGCAGCCTTCTCCAGCGCTTCCGGTTCGGCACGCGCTGTGGCGTTCGGCGGCTGGCGCAGCTTCAGTTCATGCAACAGTTTCTGGAAACGCTCGCGGTCTTCGGCGGCGTCGATCATGTCGGGGGATGTGCCGATGATGGGCACGCCATTGGCTTCCAGGTCCAGCGCGAGCTTCAAAGGCGTCTGGCCGCCGTATTGCACGATCACGCCAACCGGTTTTTCCTTGTCGACGATTTCCAGCACGTCTTCCAGCGTCAGCGGTTCGAAGTACAAACGGTCGGACGTGTCATAGTCGGTGGACACAGTCTCGGGGTTGCAGTTGACCATGATGGTCTCGTAGCCGTCTTCGCGCATCGCCAGCGCAGCGTGCACACAGCAGTAGTCGAACTCAATGCCCTGGCCAATGCGGTTCGGGCCACCGCCCAGCACCATGATCTTTTTCTTGTCGGTGGGCGCGGCTTCGCACTCGGAGCCTTCTGCTTCGTAGGTTGAATACAGGTAAGCGGTATTCGTGAAAAACTCGGCGGCGCAGGTGTCCACGCGCTTGTAAACCGGGCGCACACCGAGAGCACGGCGCTTGTTGCGCACAGCAGTGTCCGTGGTGCGGAATTGCTTGGCAAGTCGACGGTCCGAGAAGCCCTTTTGCTTCAGGGCGCGCAACGTGGCGGCATCGATGTTGTCCAGCGCACTGCCGGTCTCGGGCTGCGGCAGGTTTTCGATTTCAAGTTCCAGTTTGACGATCTGCTCGATCTGAACCAGGAACCATGGGTCGATCTTGGTCAGCGCAAAGACTTCGTCCACGCTCAGGCCTTGGGCAAACGCATCGCCCACGTACCAGATGCGCTCGGGGCCGGGCTCGCCCAATTCTTTTTCCAGCACTTCGCGGTCTTGCGTCTTCTCGTTCATACCGTCCACGCCGACTTCAAGGCCGCGCAGGGCTTTCTGGAATGACTCCTGGAAGGTGCGGCCCATCGCCATCACTTCACCCACAGACTTCATCTGTGTGGTCAGGCGGCTGTCGGCTGCGGGGAATTTCTCGAACGCGAAACGCGGAATCTTGGTAACGACGTAGTCGATAGAGGGCTCAAACGATGCCGGCGTTGCACCACCAGTGATGTCGTTGCGCAGTTCGTCCAGCGTGAAGCCGACAGCCAGCTTGGCCGCTACCTTGGCAATCGGGAAGCCGGTCGCCTTGGAGGCCAGTGCGGAAGAACGGGACACGCGCGGGTTCATCTCGATGACGACCATGCGGCCGTCGACCGGGTTGATCGAGAACTGCACGTTGGAGCCGCCGGTGTCCACACCGATTTCGCGCAGCACTGCCAACGAGGCATTACGCAGGATTTGGTATTCCTTGTCGGTCAGCGTCTGCGCCGGTGCCACGGTGATGGAGTCGCCGGTGTGCACACCCATCGGGTCCAGATTTTCGATCGAGCAAACGATGATGCAGTTGTCCGCCTTGTCGCGCACCACTTCCATCTCGTACTCTTTCCAGCCGAGCAGCGATTCTTCAATCAGCAGCTCGTTGGTCGGCGAAGCTTCCAGGCCGCGCTTGCAGATGGTCTCGAATTCTTCGGCGTTGTAGGCGATGCCGCCGCCCGTTCCGCCCAGCGTGAAGCTGGGGCGAATGACGGTGGGGAAGCCCAGCGTTTTTTGCACGCCCCAGGCTTCTTCCATGCTGTGCGCAATGCCGGAGCGGGCGGAGCCCAAGCCGATTTTGGTCATTGCGTCCTTGAACTTCAGGCGGTCTTCGGCCTTGTCGATGGCTTCGGGCGTAGCACCAATCAGCTCGACCTTGTATTTGTCCAGCACACCGTTGTGCCACAGGTCCAGCGCGCAGTTCAACGCGGTCTGGCCGCCCATGGTCGGCAGGATCGCATCAGGCCTTTCCTTGGCGATGATCTTCTCGACCGTCTGCCAGGTGATGGGCTCGATGTAGGTGACGTCCGCAGTCGCGGGGTCCGTCATGATCGTCGCAGGGTTGCTGTTGATCAGGATGACCTTGTAGCCCTCTTCGCGCAGCGCCTTGCAGGCCTGCACGCCGGAGTAGTCGAACTCGCAGGCCTGGCCAATGATGATGGGGCCGGCGCCAATGATCAGGATGCTTTTTATATCGGTACGTTTTGGCATTTCTACTTCTCTACTCTTCTTAATCTCAATTCAAACTTGCGGTGGCGAGCTTCGCTCCAAACCACATGAACAGGGCACCCACACTGCTGGACAGACCAGCCGACAGGCGCTTGCGTGCGCGGAAAGCCTGCGCCAGACGTGCGCCAGCAAATATCAGTGCCGACAGATACAGCGCGCTGAAGGCCATCACGATGGCGCTCAAAATCAGGAACGGAACGGCCGGTGTTTCGTAGGTCGGATCAATGAACTGCACAAAGAACGACAGTAAAAACAAGATCGCCTTCGGGTTGAGCAGGCTGATCACCAGCGCGCGCTTGAACGGGTGGGCCAAGTGCGCGGGCGTCTCGGCCACGGCAGCAACAGGTGCATCATTGCTGCGCCATTTCTGGATCGCAGACCACAGCAGATTCACACCCAACCAGGCCAGATAGGCAGCACCAGCGTATTTCACAACCATGAACAACGCCGGATTGCTGCGTAGCAAGCCAGCTGCGCCCAACGCGGTGCAGACCAGCAAAATGGTGTCACCCAGAAAAACACCCACCGCACCCTGGTAACCCGCTTTGACACCGCGCGCGGTGGCGACCGACAGCACGAACAACGAGTTGGGGCCGGGCAGCAAGATGATGCCCAACGCGCCTATCGCGTACGTCCAGATGTCGGTAACGCCGTAAAAGCTCATGCGCGCTGTTCCATTTCCTTGATGAAACGGTCAAACAGGTAGCCAATGTCGTGCGGGCCGGGCGATGCTTCCGGGTGGCCCTGGAAGCAGAACGCAGGCTTGTCGGTGCGCTCCAGCCCCTGCAACGTGTTGTCGAACAGGCTGATGTGGGTCGGACGCAGGTTGGCGGGCAGTGTCTTCTCGTCCACCGCAAAACCATGGTTCTGGCTGGTGATGGAGACGCGGCCGTTGACTAGGTCTTTGACCGGATGGTTCGCGCCATGGTGGCCAAACTTCATCTTGAAGGTCTTGGCGCCGGAGGCCAGCGCCATGATCTGGTGGCCAAGGCAAATGCCGAAGGTCGGCGTTCCGGTTTCGATCAGTTCTGCCGTGGCTTTGATCGCGTAGTCGCAAGGCTCCGGATCGCCCGGGCCATTCGACAGGAAGATGCCGTTGGGTTTCAGCTTGAGCACATCGGCAGCCGAGGTTTGCGCAGGCACCACGGTGACCTTGCAACCGCGTTCGGCCAGCATGCGCAGGATGTTTTTCTTCACACCGAAGTCGTAGGCAACGACGTGGAACTTAGGTGCGGTTTGCTGACCGTAGCCTTTGCCCAGCACCCATTCAGATTCGGTCCAAGCGTAGCTCTCGCTCGATGACACAACCTTGGCCAGATCAAGGCCGGACATCGAAGGTGCGCCTTGCGCAGCGGCAACCGCCTTGGCAATCGCTTCCTTGCTCACGGCTTCACCGGCGGCCAGGGCCAGGATGCAACCGTTTTGCGCGCCCTGCGTGCGCAGTTGGCGGGTCAATTGGCGGGTGTCGATGTTGGCGATGGCCACCGTGCCTTCGGCAGTCAGGTATTCGCTCAGCGTTTGCGTGGATCGGAAGTTGGACGCAACCAGCGGCAGGTCCTTGATGATCAGGCCGGCGGCGTGGACCTTGTTGGACTCCACGTCTTCAGCGTTGATGCCGTAGTTGCCGATGTGGGGATAGGTGAGCGTGACGATCTGCTGGCAATAGCTAGGATCCGTGAGGATTTCCTGGTAGCCGGTCATGGAGGTGTTGAACACAACCTCGCCGACGGTGGAGCCCGGAGCTCCAATGGAATTGCCGATATAGACCGTGCCGTCTGCGAGCGCCAGGATGGCGGGTGGGGTGGTTCCCTTGAGAGACAAAAGCACTGGGTTCTCCGAATGGGTTACGGGTACGCCCAAACGCGCTCAAGAATGGCTCTTGGCGGGTGCTCAGTAGAGGGAAATGTGCTTGAAAGGCGCTTGGGACGGCTGTTTTCTGGAAAGCCGCCCATTATAGCGGACGACCATTTGCTTCTGGCTCGGACGGTGAGGAAGAAGCCCAAGCCGACGCCCTCATGGCGTTACGCAAAATCGGTTGTCGGCTTGGACTTCCTCCTCACCTTGCGCGGTTGGGCGCATCCAGCACAGAAGACAAATCACTCGTTCGAGACAAGCGCTGAGTGGCAGGCTTAGGCCGGCAACCGATTTTGCGTAACGCCATGAGGGCGCCGGCCTACGCCTGCCACTCAGCGCGGTGCTAGCGAATCCACATACTCTGGCTCAGGCAGATTGAAGTGCATCCAGAACGCTAGCAGGCATACGCTTTGGTGCCAGTGTCTGCGCATCCACACAACCCACGCGCACCTGACCTTGCGCGAGCAACGTGTCACCGCGCCAGACCTGCTGCTCCAGCAACATCGACGCTTTGCCCTGCTCCGCCACGGAAACCGTCACCGTCAGCAGATCGTCCAGCTTGGCCGGAGCTAGGTAGCGCACGTGCATGTCGGCAACGACAAACTGCACGCCCTCTTGCGCGCGCAACGCCTCTTGGTGCACACACAGCGCGCGCAGCCACTCGGTGCGGGCGCGTTCCATGAACTTGAGGTAGTTGGCGTAATAGACCACGCCACCGGCGTCGGTGTCTTCCCAGTACACGCGCACGGTGTGGGGGTGCGAATGCGGGGTCATCGCTCTTTTAGCCTGCAAGACTGCTGGCATGCAAACAGATCGCCGCCGCAGCAGCGACGTTGAGCGACTCTTCGCCGCCGGGCTGGCCGATGCGGGCAAAGAATTTGGCGCGGGCGAACAGTTCGGCGCTAACCCCCTGCCCTTCGTGGCCCATGGCCCACGCGCAGGGCTGGGGGAGTTTCAGGTTTTGCACCAGCTCCCCCTGGTGGGAACTGGTCACAACGATAGGCACAGCCAACGCGTCCAGCGCGCCCAACTCCGCGCCTTCGATCAGGTGCAAACCAAAGTGCGCCCCCATGCCGGCGCGCAGGACTTTGGGGCTCCACAGCGCGGCGGTGCCTTTGAGCGCGACCACCTGGCGAAAACCAAAGGCCCCGGCACTGCGCAGGATGGAGCCGACGTTGCCTGCGTCCTGCACGCGGTCCAGGATCACGGTTGCGACCCGAGGCTGCAACTCCGTGTCGGTGGGCAGGTCCAGCACGAAGCCGACCTTGGCGGGTGACTCCAGGCCACTCAGTTCAGCAAACAATGCATCTGGGACTACTATGCTTTTGATAGCTGCTTGCGCATATCCTGCGGGCGCTAGAGGCATAAAAGACTCGGAAAATACAGCGATGGCGGGTTTCACGCCACGAGCAAGCGCGGCGCTGCACAGGTGATCGCCTTCGATCCAGAAGCGGCCTGCCTTGCGGTAGGCCACGTTGTCCTGCGCTGTCTTGCGCAACTCCTTGAGCAAGGGGTTGTCGCGCGAGCTGACGACCACGGGTTGGCTGGCAACGTAGCTCATACGGGCACCATACCCAACACATCTGTTACCGGGCGAAACGTCTTGCGGTGCTGCGGGCAGGCGCCATGCGCTTTGAGCGCGGCCAAATGCTCGGCTGTGCCATAACCCTTGTGGCCGGCAAAGCCGTACTGCGGGTATTGCGCATCCAACTCGGCGCACCAGCGGTCGCGAGTGACTTTGGCAAGGATGGACGCGGCGGAGATGGACGGCACCAGCGCGTCGCCACCGACGATGGCTTCTGCAAGCACGTCGAGCTTGGGCAGGCGATTACCGTCCACCAGCACCTTGGCGGGTTTCAGCCGCAAGCCTTCGACCGCGCGGCGCATCGCCAGCAGCGTGGCCTGCAAGATGTTGAGTTCGTCGATTTCTTCGACACTCGCCTGCGCGATCGAGCAGCAAAGGGCTTTGGCGCGGATTTCGTCGAACAGTTTTTCTCGTTGTTTGGCCGTGAGCTTCTTGGAATCGTTCAAGCCTTTGATGGGGCGCAATTCATCCAGAATCACCGCCGCTGCCACGACCGGCCCCGCCAGCGGACCGCGCCCGGCCTCGTCCACACCGGCAACCAGACCGGGCATGTCGAAGCTGAAGGCGACTTGTTCAGCCTTCAAGAACTTTTTGGATTGCATCGGTGGCCAGGGTGGGTGTGTCGCGTTGGAGCTCTTGGTGCAGCACTTCGAAGCGTTTCTGCAAGGCCTCGATTTTCGCAGGGTCCTGGTGCTTGGCGTTCAGCCAGACCAAACTTTCTTGTGCCAGCGCGTCTGGCGTGGCGGCGTCTTGCAACAGTTCGGGCACGACAAACTCTTCACACAGAATGTTGGGCAGACCGACCCAGGGCTGCAAGCGCTTGTTGCGCATCAGGCGCCAGGACAGCCAGCTCATGTGGTACCCGATCACCATCGGCCGCTTGAATAAGGCGGCCTCCAGCGTGGCAGTGCCGCTGGCAATCAGCGTCATGTCGCAGGCAGCGAGCGCCGTATGCGATTGGCCGCTCAGAATCTGCAAGTGCTCAGCCATGCCGCTTGCGCGGGCGTGTGCTTCGATCTCGGCCTGCAAACCGGGCACAGCGGGTACTATGAATTTAGTAGCTGGCCACGCAAGTTTTATGCGCTCTGCGGCCTGAAAGAACCTCAAAGCCAGGTGGTCGATCTCGGAGCGGCGGCTGCCAGGCAGGATGGCGACCACGTCGTCTTCGGGCAGCAAGCCAAGCGCAACACGGGCCGCCGCGCGATCCGGTACCAAGGGAATCACCTGCGCCAGCGGATGCCCCACATAGGTGGCGGCAATGCCATTGCGTGCCAGCAGCGCAGGCTCGAACGGAAAGATGCACAGCACGTGGTCCACGCTGTTACGGATCTTCTCAATGCGCTCAGGCCGCCAGGCCCAGATCGAGGGGCAGACAAAGTGGATGGTCTTGATGCCCTGCGCTTTCAGGCGGGCTTCGAGATGCAGGTTGAAATCCGGTGCGTCCACGCCAATGAACAGATCAGGCCGCTCACTCAGCAGTCGGTCACCCAGCTGTTTGCGGATGCCCACGATCTCACGGTAGCGGCGCAGCAACTCCCAGCTGAAGCCGTGTACCGACAGCAGATGGTGTGGCCACCAGGCGTTAAAGCCTTGTTTGGCCATCTGCGGGCCGCCAATGCCCTGCGCCTTGAGTTCGGGCCAGCGGGCTTTCATGCCCTGCAAAATCAGGCCTGCCAGCAAGTCGCCAGAGGCCTCGCCCGCCACCATAGCCAATGTGACCCCCACGCTCCCCACTGCGTGAGGTTCGCTGCCCCCCGAGGGGGCCTTCGCGCCTTGGGGCGGCCCGGCGGCGCTCAAGGTGGGTTGCATTACCGCACGATGCCGCGCTGTGCCGAGGTGGTGTCCAGAAAAGCCAGCATCATGGCGACGTCCGGTGCCGTTTCGGAACGCTCCACGCCCAACTCACTGATGCGGGTCTTGGCCTGTTCCAGCGTCAGATCGTCGCGGTACAGTGCCTTGTGAATGGCCTTGACACCGGAGATGCGCTCGGGTGTCCAGCCCCGGCGGCGCAAGCCTTCGAAGTTCATCGAACGCGCGCCGGCAGGTTGCCCCTGGCACATCACAAACGGCGGCACATCGGCAAACAGCGTAGAACACATCGCCGTCATCGCGTGGGCGCCAATGCGGACAAACTGGTGAGCCACCGTAAAGCCGCCCAGAATCACCCAATCGTCTACATGCACATGGCCCGCCAGTTGCGAGTTATTGGCGAAGATGGTGTTGTTGCCGACCACACAGTCATGCGCCAGATGCACATAGGCCATGATCCAGTTGTCATTGCCCAGCACCGTCTTGGCGATGTCCCCCGGTGAACCGATGTTGAAGGTGCAGAACTCGCGGATGGTGTTGCGGTCGCCAATGATGAGCTCGCAGGGCTCACCGGCGTACTTCTTGTCTTGCGGAATCGCACCCAACGAGTTGAACTGGAAGATGCGGTTGTCTTTGCCAATCGTGGTGTGGCCTTCGATGACGCAGTGCGGGCCAATCGTCGTGCCAGCGCCGACTTTGACGTGGGGTCCGATGATCGTGTAAGGGCCAACTGTGACTGAGGAGTCCAGCTCGGCGCCCGGTTCGATAATGGCCGTGGCGTGGATGTTGGCCATCTCAGGCTCCTTGCGGGATCGCGCGCATCGCGCAGGTCAACTCGGCCTCCACCGCCAGCTCGCCAGCGACCGAAGCCCGGCCCATGAACTTGAAGATACCGGCTTTCATGCGCAGCAATTCGACGTCCAGAATCAACTGGTCGCCTGGCTCGACTGGCCGCTTGAAGCGCGCGCCGTCAATGCCAGCGAAGTAATAGACCATCTCGTCGTTCGGGGTGGTGTCCAGTGCGTCAAACGCCAGCAAAGCAGCCGCCTGGGCCAGTGCTTCAAGCATCAGCACACCCGGCATCACCGGGCGATGCGGAAAGTGGCCTTCAAAGAATGGTTCATTGATGGTGACGTTTTTCAGCGCCTTGATCGTCTTGCCTTTTTCAAGCTCCAACACGCGGTCCACCAGCAGGAAGGGATAGCGGTGCGGCAGCTGTTTCAGAATTTTGTGAATGTCCATCATGGTTTCGTCTCTCTTAATTTTTCTTCCAAGGCACGAACCCGTTCGCGCAGGGAGTGCAGCTGCTTCAATGAAGCGGCATTCTTTTCCCACTGCGCGTTTTCATCAATGGGAAACATGCCGGTGTAGGTACCGGGCTTGCGTATCGAGCGCGTGACCACAGTGGCGGCCGAGATGTTAACGCCGTCGGCAATCGACAAATGCCCCAGCACGATCGCACCGCCGCCAATTGTGCAGCGCTCGCCGATGTCAGCACTGCCCGCAACGCCCACGCAACCGGCCATGGCCGTGTGTTTGCCCACGCGCACGTTGTGGCCGATCTGGATCAGGTTATCCAGCTTCACGCCGTCTTCGATCACGGTGTCTTGCAACGCGCCGCGGTCGATGCAGGTGTTGGCACCGATTTCCACATCGTTGCCGATGCGTACTGCGCCAAGCTGTTCGATCTTTTCCCAGGCTTCACCATTGGGTGCAAAACCAAAGCCGTCGGCACCGATCACGACGCCTGGGTGGACCAAGCAGCGCTCGCCGATGCGGCAATCCTCACCCACGGTTACGCGTGACTTGAGTACCGTCGCCGCACCTATCTGCGCACCGCGCTCTACGACGCACAAAGGGCCAATCGTCGCGCTGGGATGCACAGTCGCGGACGGATCAATCACTGCGCTGGCATGGATACCGCCAGCCGGACGCGGCTGCGAACGACGCCACAGCTGCGTGACTTTGGCGAAATACAGGTAGGGTTGGTCCGTCACGATGCAGGCACCGCGCGCAAGCGCGGCCTCTTGCATGGCAGGCGCTACGATCACGCAAGCTGCGCGGCTGTCGCGCAATTGCTGCTGGTAACGGGGGTTGCTCAGGAAGCTGAGCTGGGTGGGGGTCGCCGCTTCGAGCGGCGCCAATCCGGTGATTCGAGCGGCACCATCACCATGGAGGGTGCCTCCCAGGGACTCCACCACAAAGCCTAAAGTGAGCTCCATGGGGACGCCCCTCAATGCAGGATTACTTCGATCCGGCGTTGAGAATCTTCATGACTTTTTCAGTAATGTCGTGCTTGGCGCTGGCGTACACCACTTCCTGGATGACCAGGTCGTATTTTTCCGCTTCTGCCACTTGGCGCACAGCCTTGTTGGCCTTGTCCAGCACTTGCTGCAATTCTTCGTTGCGGCGGCCATTCAGGTCTTCCTGGAACTCGCGCTGCTTGCGCTGGAAATCACGGCTTTGTTCCGCAAATTCCTTCTGGCGGCTGGTACGTTGGCTTTCGGTCAACGTCGGCGCGTCACGCTCGAACTTGTCGTTCAACGCTTTCAGACCCGTCTGCAAATCGACCAGTTCTTTCTGGCGCTTGGAAAATTCCTGCTCCAGTTTGGCCTGGGCCGCTTTGGCTGGCGCGGATTGCGTGGTGATCAGCTGCGTGTTGATGTAACCGATCTTGGATTCTTGCGCTTGCACGCCCAAGGACATGGCCGCGCAGGCCGTACCCAGGATGGCCAGCCACAGTGTCTTTTGGATAGTTTTCATTAGAAAGAAGTTCCGATCTGAAATTGCAAGTTCTGGATTTTATCGCTATCGAACTTGGTGAGGGGACGGGCATAGGCAAGACGCAATGGCCCCACCGGTGAAATCCAGCTGATACCAATGCCATACGAAGAGCGCATTTCGCCCAATTTGATGGTTTCATCGGCGCCGTACAAGCCACCTGCATCCAGGAAGGTGTACACCCGCAGCGTGCGGTCTGCTCCGCCGCCGGGGAGTGAAGACAGCAACTCTGCGTTGAAATTGATCTTCTGTGTTCCGCCGGTTGCCGTCGTGCCATTCAGGCGCTGGAATTCAGTCGTCAGGCTGCCTGGCTCAAATCCACGTACCGAACCCAAACCGCCGGAGTAGAAGTTCTTGAAAATGGGGTAGGTCTGTCCATTGGTACCCATACCTGCCGACAATTCGGCATTGAAGGCAGCGGTAATTTTCCGGCTCACGGGATAGAACTGCTGGTACTGCGTACTCAGGCGGGCATAGCGCAATTCCCCTGCGACGCTCCATTCGCCATTAACACGCATCACTTTGCCGGTGCTGGGCACCAAGGCACTGTCACGCGTATCGCGTCCCCAACCAAGGCTCAGAGGCACGGAATTGCTGGTGAAGCCATACGAGTTGGCAAAGTCCTGGTACACGGTGGGCAACAGCAATCCGGGAATGATGGTGGTACGGTCAATGCCCGCGCCAAAATACACGGTGTCCGACTCTGTAAACGGCACACCGAAGCGCATACCCACACTACTGGTTTCGATAGAGTAGCTATCGATATCCGCATAGGGTTTGGAAGTGCGCTGGGACACGTCAATCGTGCGAGAAATGCCGTCCTCCGTGAAATACGGATTGGTGGTGTTGAACACAATGGTCTGGTTGTACTTGCTGGTATTGAGCTCGATACCCAGCGAGTTACCAGAGCCAAAGGCGTTGTCCTGCCGGAAACCAAATTGCAGACCCAGACCATCGGCACTGGAAACGCCCGCCCCCAGACTCAGACTGCCGGTCGGCTTTTCAGCGACCGTCACCGTAAGGTCCACCTGATCAGGAGAGCCGGGCACGTCCAACGTGTCCATCGTCACTTCCTTGAAGTAACCCAAACGGTCTACACGGTTGCGCGACTGGCGGATCTTTTCGCCGTCGTACCAGGCCGATTCCAGTTGACGGAACTCACGGCGGATCACTTCATCGCGTGTGTGGTCATTGCCAGCGACGTTGATGCGGCGCACATAAACCCGGCGGGAAGGATCCGCCTGCAGCGTGATTTCGACACGATTGGTGGTGCGATCAATCTCGGTCTTGGGTTCAACGCGGGCAAACGCAAAGCCAAAATTGCCGAAGTAGTCGGTAAAGGCCTTGACCGTCGCGGCCACCTGGTCCGCGTTATAGGCCTCTCCGGCACGAATGGCGATTTGCGTCTGGAACTCAGCTTCCTTCTCCAGGTAGTTGCCAGCCAGCTTGACCTTGGACACCACAAACCGCTCACCCTCCGTCACATTGATGGTGATGCTCACGTCCTGCTTGTTGGGGGCAATGGCCACCTGCGTGGACTCCACCTTGAACTCCAGATATCCGCGCGACATGTAGTAGGAGCGCAGGGTTTCGATATCCGCGTTGAGCTTGGTGCGCGAATAGCGGTTTGACTTGGTGTACCAGCTCAGCCAGCCGCCCGTGTCCTGGTCAAACAGTCCACGCAGCGTGGACTCCGAAAATACCTTGTTGCCCACGATGCGGATTTCGCTGATCTTCGCCACATCACCCTCAGTCACCGCAAAGCTCAGGTTCACACGGTTGCGCTCGATGGGCGTCACCGTCGTTACCACTTCACTGGTGTACATGCTTCGGTTGATGTACTGGCGCTTGAGTTCCTGCTCGGCACGGTCCACCAGCGCCTTGTCAAAGGGGCGGCCATCGGTCAGACCGATGTCTTTCAGGGCTTTGGTCAGTGCTTCCTTGTCGAATTCCTTGGTGCCCGTGAAATCCACTGCGGCGATTGTTGGGCGCTCTTCGACGATGATGACCAGTACGTTGTCCTTGACATCAATCCGCACGTCCTTGAACAGACCCAGACCGAACAGCGCGCGAATCGAGGCAGCGGCTTTCTCGTCTGTGTAGGTGTCACCGATGCGCACGGGAAGCGAGGCAAACACGGTACCTGGTTCGATGCGTTGCAATCCCTCCAGACGGATGTCTTTCACTGCAAAAGGCTCTAGCGCCCAAGCCGCATGGGTGGCTACCCCCAACGCAAGCACGCAGCCGAGCGAGCGAAAATAGCCAAGCTTGAAATTCATTTGTGTCATGTAGGAAAAATTCGAGAAACAGCGCGGTCAACCCAAATAGCGCGTCAAGTCATTAAAAACAGCAACGAACATCATCAAAAGCAGCACAGCCAATCCAGCGGGTTGCAGTCTGTTCATCCAGGAATCTGATACCGGTCGGCCCGTAAGCCCCTCCCAAAGATAATACATCAGGTGCCCACCATCCAGAACCGGCAACGGTAACAGGTTCAGCACACCGAGACTGACGCTAACCATAGCCAAAAACAGCAAAAACGTTGTAGGGCCACGCGCTGCAGATTGTCCGGCGTAATCGGCGATTGCGATGGGTCCACTCAAATTCTTTACCGAAGCTTCACCCGTCAGCATGCGTCCGAGGATGGTTAGGCTGAAGGTCGACATCTGCCATGTGCGCTGGAATCCCATCACCAGTCCATCCCAGGCGCCATGGCGCACCGTGAGGGTTTCTGGTGGTGCGCCAATCGCGGCATCTATCCGACCGATCTTGCCTGCAGCAACCGTGATGACTTTGGGCTGAATCAGCACGTCGCGCGCCACACCGTCGCGCGCAATCCGCCAAGTCTGCGGTTCGGCCACACCCGTACGACCCGACTGGAGTATCCATTCACGCAATTGGGCAGCGTCGACCACAGGCCGACCATCCACTGCGAGCACGTGATCACCGCGCCGCAACCCTGCAGCGTGCGCGGCACCACCCGCACCAACATCCCCTATGACAGCGGCAAAGCGTGGAGCCATCCACCCGACCTCGCGAAACAGGGCCGGATCCGGTTGCCGATTGACAGATGCACTCACGGGCAATATCACTGTTTGACCAGGGCGCCCAGATTCGGTCGTGTACTCCAGGCGCAAGTCCTGACCAAACAAACCGGCCCGCATGATCCACCAACGCAAGTCTTCGAATGACCGCACCTCGACCAATTCATCACCGTCAAGAGCCGCAGCGGTGACGCGTTCACCGCCATGCATCCCACGCGCCGCGGCCATGGAGTCGGCAAAAGGACTGGGCAATACGGCTGCGGATTGCAGTTGGCCGTTCCAGCCTACCGCCGCAAACAGCAGCACTGCCAGCAACAGGTTGACCAAGGGGCCAGCCGCAACAATCGCTGCGCGCTTGCCCAGGGCTTGGGTATTGAAAGCCATATGGCGGTCCGCTGCGTCGACGGGAGCCTCGCGCTCATCCAGCATCTTGACGTAGCCGCCCAACGGCAACAAGCCAATCACATATTCCGTGCCGGAGCGCTTCGAAGTCCAGCCCACAAGCCTTGGGCCAAAACCAATCGCAAAGCGCAGCACGCGCACGCCACAAGCGCGTGCTACCCCAAAATGTCCCAGCTCATGCAGCGTGACCAGCACGCCGATGGCAACGACAAACCCCAAACCTGCTTGTGCGAATGCCTGCATGAAATTGCCGAGTCAGTTCAGTGCGCCCAGCGCCGAACGATTGCTTCGGCAGCTTCCCGGGCTTCGCGGTCAATCGCCAGCAAGTCTTCCAGCGATGTAGGGGCTTCTGGCAACATGGTGTCCAGCAGTTCCGCATTCACATGGTGAATCTGGTCGTAGCGAATGCGGCGATCCAGGAAAGCAGCCACGGCAATTTCGTTGGCGGCATTCAAAACCGCCGTGGTACCCGCTGGCGCGCGCAACACATCCCAAACAAGGGCAAGACCCGGATAGCGCTTCTGGTGCGCAGGTGAATCAAAGGTTTCGAAGGTAAGCGCAGACAGGGACGCGAAATCGATCGCGGACGCCCCCGAAGTGATGCGCTCAGGCCACGACAGGCCATATGCAATCGGCCCCCGCATATCGGGCGTTCCCAATTGGGCCACCACCGAGTTATCTACGTACTGCACCATGGAGTGAATGACGCTTTGCGGGTGTATGACCACACTGATCTGCTCGGGCACCAAACCAAACAAAAACTTGGCCTCAATCACTTCCAGCGCCTTGTTCATCATGGTGGCGGAATCCACCGAAATCTTGCGCCCCATCACCCAGTTGGGATGGGCGCAGGCCTCCTCGGGTGTCACCGCATGCAGACTCTCAGGATCCCTACGCCGGAATGGACCGCCAGAGGCTGTCAAAATGATTTTGTCGATGCGCGCTGGCCAGTCCAGCGGATTCTCTGGAAGCGACTGGAAAATCGCGGAGTGCTCGCTGTCGATGGGCAGCAAGATTGCTTTTCCAGCGGTCACCGTATCCATGAACAATTGACCGCCAACGACTAGCGCCTCTTTGTTTGCCAGCAACAACCGCTTACCGGCTCGGGCAGCAGCCATGCAAGGCTCAAGGCCAGCAGCACCGACGATGGCTGCCATGACGCTATCCGCCAGCTCGTGGGATGCCACCATCGTAATGGCTGCCGAACCGGAGAGCACCTGTGTATTCAGACCCGCAGTGCGACATAGGTCGGCCAATTGAGCAGCGTGCGCAGCACTGGACATCACGGCGAACCGGGGGCGGCAGGCGACGCACTGCGCATACAGCTTGTCCACACTGGTTGAGGCTGTCAACGCAAAGACTTCGAAGCGCTCAGGGTGACGGACGATGACATCCAGCGTATTGACGCCGATGGATCCGGTAGACCCGAGGATGACGACGCGTTGCTTCGCGAAACTCATAGGCTTGCAAACATCATGGCCAGAGGGAGTATCGGCAGCAGTGCATCCACACGGTCGAGCACGCCACCATGGCCGGGCAGCAGGTTGCTGCTGTCCTTGATGCCCGCGCTGCGTTTGAACAGCGACTCCACCAGATCACCCACCACACTCATGGCGCCCAGAAAGACGACGGCCAGCAGCATGAAGCTCGTGCCATTGGCGCTCAAACGGGTGTAGATGCTGGAAGGCTCAGCAGGCATCTGCGCATCCGCCCAACGCCAAACAAATGCGCACAGCAATACACCGCACAGCCCCCCCACTACGCCTTCCCAAGTCTTGCCAGGGCTGATGCTCGGCGCGAGTTTATTTTTGAACAGCTTGCCGCCGAAGGTCCTGCCAGCGAAATAGGCGAATATGTCCGCGGCCCAGACCAGTACCAGGACTGAGAAAAGGAAGTTGATACCGATAAGTCGGGCCTTCACCACCGCCAGCCAGGCCGCCCACAAGGCCAGTACCCCACCGGCGATCCGCAGCCATTTGGGAATACGCTGCCAGGCGGTAGATCCGCGCACCAACAACCAGGCGCCCAACGCCACCCAGAAGCTGCCCAGACCGATCCACAGCGCACGCAGCGCGTCGTACTGCAGACCGAAATGCCAGGATGCGAGACACAGTGCCGCGCACAGGACACCCACAGCAATCGAAGAGCGACCGGCAATTTGGTTCAAATTACCCCATTCCCAAGCGCCTGCTGCGATGAGCGCCGTCGCAACCAGTGCGAACGCCAACGGATCACGGTAAAAAACGGCCGGTAGCAAGACCGCCAACAGCGCGACCGCCGTAATGATTCTTTGCTTGAGCATCAGGAGGATCCGGGTTAGCCGCGCTAAGCGCTAGGCTGTAAAAGTTGTTCCGACGTCAGGCCAAAGCGGCGCTGACGTGAAGCATAGTCCTGCAAAGCTGCATCCAGTGCCGCCTCGTCGAAGTCAGGCCACAGTTTGTCAGAGAAATACAGTTCGGAATAAGCACACTGCCACAGCAGGAAGTTGCTGATGCGCATCTCTCCGCCCGTGCGGATCAATAAATCAGGATCTGGAACGTGGGCCAGCGACATGGTTTGCGACAAAGCTTTTTCGGTAACGGTTGCACCTTGCTCAACCAGTCGAGCTGCCGCGTTCACGATGTCCCAGCGTCCGCCGTAATTGAAGCAGACATTGAGCACCAAGCGCTGGTTGTCCGCGGTTTTGCGCTCTGCCTCCTGCAAACCTTGCACCACTTTTTCAGACAGCCCAGACCGTGCGCCCACGAAGTGCAGGCGAACGCCATCGCGTTGAAGTTGGTTGACCTCTCGCGCCAATGCCATGGCGAGTAGATCCATAAGCCCCGACACTTCGTCAGCGGGGCGCTTCCAGTTCTCGGAGGAGAAGGCAAAAACGGTTAGTACCTGAATGCCGCGTTGGGCGCAGGCCGTGACCATGCGTTTGAGTGCGTCGACGCCCTGCTTGTGGCCTGCTATGCGAGGCAGAAATCGCTGCGACGCCCATCGCCCATTTCCATCCATCACGATGGCAATGTGGCGCGGAACTGCAGTCTGGACCGTCATGGGTCAGACCGCCATCAGGTCCTGTTCTTTGGACGCAACGAGATGGTCGATTTCAGCGATGTGCCTGTCCGTCAATTTTTGAATTTCTGCTTCAGAGCGCTTCTGGTCATCTTCTGACGCCAGTTTGTCCTTCACCAGTTTCTTGACCGCCTCATTGGCGTCGCGGCGCAGGTTGCGCACGGCGATTTTGGCGTTCTCACCCTCGCCACGTACGACCTTGGTCAATTCCTTGCGGCGCTCTTCGGTCATCGCCGGCATCGGCACGCGGATCAGGTCACCCATGCTGGCCGGGTTGAGGCCCAGATCGCTTTCGCGAATGGCCTTTTCAATCTTGGCACCCATGCCTTTTTCCCAAGGCTGGATTCCGATAGTCCGGGCGTCTATGAGGGAAAGATTGGCAACCTGGCTGAGCGGCACGTTGGAGCCGTAATAGTCCACCTGAACAGTGTCCAGCAAGGCCGGGTTGGCGCGGCCGGTGCGCACCTTGGTCAAATTGTTTTTGAGCGAGGCGATGGACTGGTCCATCTTGCCTTCCATGCTGCTTTTGATTTCTGCAATCGACATACTTCTCTCCTGGATTGGTCAATACTGGGCAGTACGCATCGACCCGCGAATCAGCTGGATGTGCCCATTACACGTGGACCAGCGTGCCCTCGTCCTCGCCCATCACCACGCGCTTGAGCGCGCCGTGCTTGAAAATGGAAAACACCTTGATCGGTAACTTCTGGTCGCGGCACAGCGCAAAGGCAGCCGCATCCATGATGCCCAGGTTCTGTGACATGGCCTGATCAAAGGTGATTTTGGAATAACGCGTCGCGTTGGGATCGCGCTTTGGATCTGCGGAGTAAACACCGTCAACCTTGGTCGCCTTCAGCACGATTTCTGCGCCGATCTCGGCACCGCGCAAAGCTGCCGCGGTATCCGTCGTAAAGAAAGGATTGCCGGTGCCAGCGGCAAAGATAACGACCTTGCCCTCTTCCAGATATTGCAGAGCCTTGGGTCGCACATACGGCTCCACGACCTGTTCAATCCCGATCGCAGACATGACGCGGGCCATCAGACCCGCCTTATTCATGGTGTCACCCAGTGCCAACGCGTTCATGACAGTGGCCAACATACCCATGTAGTCCGCAGTCGCCCGGTCCATGCCGACCGAGCCACCTGCTACTCCACGAAAAATATTGCCACCACCAATCACCACCGCAACCTCCACGCCCATTCGCGTGACTTCAGCTATCTCGTCCACCATCCGTACGATGGTGTCGCGATTGATGCCAAACTGGTCATCCCCCATCAAAGCCTCACCCGACAACTTCAGCAATATGCGCTTGTAGGCGGGCTTGTCTTGGCTCATGGGTAACTCCCGGGGTTGCGTGGTTTCAATGGGCGTCTTTATATCCGAATCAGGCTGCTTGCTTGGCTGCAGCGACTTGCGCGGCCACTTCCGCTGCGAAGTCGTCTACCTTCTTCTCAATGCCTTCGCCGACCACATACAGCGTGAAACTCTTCACGTCCGTAGCCTTCTCCTTCAGCATCGCGCCAACGGTTTGCTTGCCATCAGCAGCCTTAACGAAGACCTGGTCCACCAAGGATACTTCTTTCAGGTACTTCTGCACGCCGCCTTCGATGCGCTTGGCAACGATTTCGGCGGATTGCACGGGCTTGCCTGCAGCAGTAGCCACAGCAGCATCTTCCGCAGCCTTGGCGGTCGCAACAGAACGCTCGCGTTCGATCAGTTCGGCTGGCACTTCGGCGCTGGTCAACGACACAGGCTTCATCGCAGCCACGTGCATCGCAACATCCTTGGCAGCGACGTCATCACCTGTGAATTCAACGACCACACCAATGCGGGTGCCGTGCAGGTAAGAAGCCAGTTTGTTGGTGCCAGCGTAGCGCTTGAAGCGGCGGAAGGTCATGTTTTCACCGATCTTGCCGATCAGACCCTTGCGTACGTCTTCCAGTGTCGGGCCGAAACCGTCTTGCTCGTAGGCCAGAGCGCTCAAGGCAGCCACATCGGCCGGATTGTGCTTGGCCACCAGTGCGGCGGCAGTATTGGCCAACGCCAGGAAGCTGTCATTCTTGGTCACGAAGTCGGTTTCGCAATTGGTTTCCAGCACTGCACCAACATTGCCTTCAAAAGCCGTGGTGATAACGCCTTCAGCGGTCACGCGGGCTGCGGCCTTGCCAGCCTTGCTGCCCAGCTTGACGCGCAGCAGCTCTTCTGCTTTGACCATATCGCCTTCGGCTTCAGTCAGTGCCTTCTTGCATTCCATCATGGGGGCGTCAGTCTTGCCACGCAGTTCCGCGACCATGCTTGCTGTAATTGCTGCCATTTCGATTCTCCGTATTCGGTTCAATAATTTAAATAAGAGCTAAAAAAAAGGGGCACACAAGCCCCCTTTTTAGGGTGCAACGAGGCTTACGCAGCAGCTTCGTTCACTTCCACAAATTCGTCTTCGCTTTCAGCAGCGACCGCCTTGACGACATCGTCAACAGCATTGGCGCGGCCTTCCAGGATTGCATCTGCAATACCGCGGGCATACAACGTCACAGCCTTGGCCGAGTCATCGTTACCGGGGATCACGTAGTCAATGCCTTCTGGCGAGTGGTTGGAATCAACAACACCGATCAGAGGAATGCCCAGCTTCTTGGCTTCAGCGATCGCAATCTTGTGGTAACCCACGTCGATCACGAAAATTGCGTCTGGCAGCGTGTTCATGTCCTGAATACCGCCAATGTCCTTTTCCAGCTTTTCCAGTTCGCGAGCGAACATCAGCTGTTCTTTCTTGCTCATGGCGTCCAGGCCAGCTTCTTGCTGAACCTTCATGTCCTTCAAGCGCTTGATCGAGGTCTTGACGGTCTTGAAGTTGGTCAGCATGCCGCCCAACCAACGCTGGTCAACGAAAGGAACGCCTGCGCGTTGCGCTTCGGTAGCGACGGTTTCGCGTGCTTGGCGCTTAGTACCCACCATCAGGATGGTGCCGCGCTTGGCGGACAACTGGCGAACGAACTTCGCAGCCTCCTGGAACATCGGCAAGGATTTTTCCAGGTTGATGATGTGAATCTTGTTGCGATGGCCGAAGATGAACGGCGCCATCTTGGGGTTCCAGAAGCGGGTTTGGTGTCCAAAGTGAACGCCGGCTTCCAGCATTTCGCGCATAGTAACTGCCATAAAAATACTCCAAAGGTTAGGTCTTAAATCCAGTCCGCTATTTGCTGGCAAGGAAGTTAGAATTTCCGGGCCGGGCAACACCTTGACGGGGCTGGTTTGCGATTGAATTGCCAACGAACAGAATGTACCGTCAGCAAAACCCAAAGAGTATAACACGCCCGCCCACCACCCTGCCCCATGTTCCTTACCCCAAGCCGGCAAATCTCCTGCCACGCCACTACCCCATGAAAATTGCTGTTATCGGGGCCGGCATTACCGGGATATCCACCGCCTATGAGCTGGCCAGCGATGGCCACGCTGTGCAGGTATTTGACAAAGCCGGGGCAGCAGCCAGCTGCGACAGCTTTGCCACTGGCGGCCTGATCAGCGCCAGTCTGATTAACCCCTGGACCCTGCCCGACTGGCCCGCGGGCGCATCCACCCGCAGGTTGACCGGCAGTGCGCGCATCAAACTGCGCGCAATTCCCTCGCTGGCCGAATTGCGCTGGCTGAGGAATTGGTCCCGCACACCCAAAGCTGGCGAACTCTCCCCTGCATTCAGCGGCTACCAAAAGTTGATGGCCTGGAGCCAGTCGCAAATGCAAGCCATTGTGGCCAAGCACCGACTGGAATTTGAACGTGGTGAAGGCGCAATGCTTCTGGCGCCTACCGAAAAAGACCATCAAGCCCTGCAAACAGGACTGACACACCTGAAAGAACTCGGGGTTGTTTATAAGGATTTGTCTCCCGAGCAGGCCAGGCTCGTAGAACCCGGTTTGGGTCAGGCGGTTGCATTCCATGGCGCGCTGCACTTCCCTAACGATGAAGTCGGCAACTGCCGCCAGCTTGCAATGCTGCTGCGCACTGCCTGCACAGAGCTGGGAGCGCAGTTCCACTTCAATGCCCATGTCCTGAAAGCGCACGCGGCACGGCAACACACGCTGGAAATTTCCGACTGGGCAGAGCAACCCAGCTTTGATGCCGTAGTACTTTGTCCTGGTTCGGACGCCATGGGCTGGGCAGCGGCGACCAAACTGCGCCTGCCGGTGACCCAGGTGCACGGATACACATTAAGTGCGGCACTGAGAGAGCCGTTGCACGCCCCGCGTAGCGCCGTCATCACCATGGATACTGGGGTTGTCTTTTCACGCCAGGGCATGCGTGTTCGGGTGGCCGGCGGCGCCGAGATCGGGGGCGCGTCCCGGCAACCCAATGACAAGACCGTGCATGGTCTTTTCCGAGCATTGCACCACTACTTCCCCGGCTCCGCCAATGTGACGACGGGGGTCCAGAGTTGGCGCGGCGCAAGGGTATTTACGCCGGATTCCATGCCCGTGGTCGGCCCTACGCCCACACCCGGCATATGGATCAACGCTGGGCATGGCGCCAATGGCTGGGGCTTGGCACAAGGTTGTGCACGCATCCTGGCAGATCGAATCCAGGGCAAGCAGTGCGAAGTCGATATTGAATCGCTACGACCGGATCGCTTTGCGGGCTGAAAAAACCCTTTTCGGCACGGCAATGTGCTGACACAATGCCTCATCTGCAGCCCTCCAAATCCATGAGCCCTGAACTATCGCAAAAACTCACCGCCGCAGTAGATGGCATGCCGGCGTTTCCCAAAAGCGTACAACGCATTCTGGAACTGACCCGCGACGTCAACAGCACGCCCAAGGATCTGGTGGAGGTCATCGACAAGGATCCCGTCGTTACAGTCAAGATCCTGAAAGTCGTGAATTCGGCGTACTACAGTCTGCCCAAGCAAATTACCTCCATTGGGCACTCAGTGGTTTATCTGGGTTTCAACACGATCAAGAATCTGGCTCTGAGCATTGCGGCGATTGGAATGCTACCCAAGGACAATGCATCTGGGTTCGATGTGCAGCAATATTTGCTGCACTCCCTGGCCACGGCTGGACTGGCTAAACAACTTGCGGGCAAAGTCAAAGACGCCGACCCCATGGACTGCTTTATTGGCGGGTTGTTGCACGATTTTGGCAAGGTCGTTTTTGCACAATTCATGCCCAATGAATTCCGGGCAGCTCTTGCAATCAGCCAGACCAACGGAACCTCGCTGCATGCGGCGCTTCAGCAGACCATAGGTGCAGATCACGTCATCGTAGGCGCCATGCTGGTCGAAAAATGGCGCTTTGCTCCCCATCTGGTTGAGACCATTCGGCATCAGCATGTCTCTGACTTCAGGGACACCGACATGATTGCCTGCGTCTTCGGGGCCAACCAGATCAGCAAGAAACTGAAGTTCGGGTTTGGTGGCAATCCGTGCATAGACGAATTTCCCGCTTCCGTTCAAAAGCGCCTGGGCGGCACCATGGACGAAGTGATTGCATCCATGGGCGATCTGAACGCATTGTTTGAAGAGGCGCAAATCTTCGCCAAACTGTGAGAGGCAGGCATGAAAGTTAAATTTTGGGGTGTACGAGGCTCCATCGCATCGCCCGGACCCAAGACGGTGCGCTATGGCGGCAATACGACCTGCATTGAAATCCGCACGGATAACAACGAGCTGATCGTCATCGATGCTGGCACTGGCATATTCCCTCTGTCGCAAACCTTATTGGCTGAATTGCCGGTAACAGCCAATGTGCTGATCACGCACTCCCATTGGGACCACATCCAGGGTCTGCCGATGTTCATTCCGAACTTCATACCCGGCAACACACTGCGCCTGCACGGAGCCTTCGACCCCGTAACCGGCAAAGGCATAGAGCACGTAATGGCGGTTCAACTGCAGTACAGCTATTTCCCGGTGCGCGAGGCGGAGATGAAAGCCCGCATGGAATACGTCACACTGATGCCGGACCAACCCGTCCAGATCGGTTCCGCAACGGTTACACCGTGCCTGCTGAACCACCCCGTGATCGACTTCGGCTACAAGATTGAGTGCAACGGAAAGTCCGTTTTCTTTACCGGTGACCATGAGCCACCGTACAACATCTACCAACCTGGCGACGAGGCCTATGGCGAATACCAGGTCTTCGTCGATGAAAAGGCGCAAGCCATACACAAAGCCATGCAAGGCGTCGATGTACTGATTGCAGACAGCTCCTACACCGACGCCGAGTACGTCTCCAAAGTGGGTTGGGGACATGGCACGTACAGCACCAGCATCAAGAGCGCCCACGCCGCAGGCGTCAAGGTTTTGTATTGCACCCACCACGAACCTACACGCAGCGACGATGCACTGGAACAAGTATTCGCCGATGCGCTGAAGACCCACAGTGCAATAGCAAATGGGATGGACATTCGCCTCGCGCGCGAAGGTGATGTCTACGAGTTTTAGACGTATCACTGGCACAGACCATCCACTGGGTCTGCCCCTCTACGACCAAGCTGCGCTGCGCAGCATCGAACAGTCGGCTCAAGCTTCGCTTGGGGCGCACGTACTGATGCAAAGAGCGGGATTGGCGATTGCCCAATGTGCAATGGCGCTCGCACCCCATGCCCGAAAAATCTGGATCCCGTGCGGACCGGGAAACAACGGGGGCGATGGACTGGAAGCGGCAATGCATCTGCGCCAATGGGGAAAAGAGCCTGTCGTATCACTGCTGCGTCCAAGCACTGCATTACCTGCAGATGCCGCGCAATCACTGCAACGCGCCCAACAGGCTGGCGTAGCATTTGCAGAAGGTATTCCTGCCGACTGGGATTTCTGCATCGACGCCCTCTTTGGCATCGGCTCCAACCGCCCGCTTGAAACGGACTGCGCGCAATGGGTGCAACATATAAACGCGCACCAAGTACCGGTGCTGGCAGTAGACGTGCCCACGGGTCTGAATGCATTCACCGGGAGCACTGGCGCCATCTTCGTTCGCGCCCACTCCACACTGACATTGCTCGGCGCCAAGGCAGGCTTGTTTACGGCGGATGGCCGCGACGCCTGCGGCGATATCTGGTTTCATCAACTGGGCATTGAATCAGCGCAAGAACCTTGCGCCCTGCTCAACGCACAAATGGCCAGAGGAGAGCGACTCCACAATAGCCATAAAGGCAGCTATGGCGATGTCGCAGTGGTGGGCGGATGCCAAGGCATGACGGGTGCCGCGGTCCTGGCTGCGCTTGGTGCTTTGCATGGAGGCGCAGGCCGGATCTATCTCGCTTTGCTGGACGAACAGGCCCCCAATGCACTAACAGACCATCCTGAGTTGATGCTGCGCAATGCGGACTCGCTGGATTACCCCGCCCTCACCGTCGTGGCTGGATGCGGCGGCGGCTTGGCTATTCATGCGCAGTTGCAGCGAGTGCTGACCACTGCAAGGCATTTGGTCCTGGATGCCGACGCGCTCAACGCACTGGCAGACTCTACCGAACTCATCGCGTTATTGCAGCTGCGCGAACCCGACACGACGGTTGCCACGCCGCACCCGCTGGAAGCGGCGCGCTTGCTGAAAACCACAACAGCCGTTGTACAAGCGGACCGCCTGCAAGCCGCGCAATCACTGTCAAATCAATTGCATTGCACCGTGGCGCTCAAGGGCTCGGGCACCGTCATTGCCAGCCCTGGTGAGTTAGCCAGGATCAACACCAGTGGCAGCGCACGACTGGCGACGGGGGGAACCGGCGACGTGCTGGCAGGATTGACGGGCGCGTACCTCGCCGCAGGCTTGACAGCACACCAGGCTGCCAGTTGCGCGGTCCATGTGCATGGACAGGCAGCGGATCGCTGGCCCACCGACAAGCATCTGACCGCGGCAGCCTTGGCGCAAAGCCTGTAACGGCGAATTCCCCCTTAACGGCGTTTGCGATTGCCCGATTTCTTGGAAGGCACAGATTTCTCGCTGCCTTTGGACGACCTTGCAGTCTTGTCCGCCCCGGCACGCGGGCGACCGCTCTCTTTACGGAAGGCTGGACGCACCAACATATCGCTGTCTGACCGGTCCAGCACCACGGGACGCGACTTGGCTTCGCGCGAATTGCCTTTGTCAGCCATTGCACGCCCAACCAGGCCTTCGCCCTCCTGCACCAACCGGAAATCGATTTTGCGGCCATCGAGATCCACACGACTGACCTGAATGCGTACGCGCGTCCCGATGGCATAGCGCGTACCCGTGCGTTCTCCACGCAGCTCCTGACGCATTTCGTCAAACCGGAAATACTCGCCACCCAGTTCAGTGATGTGAACCAAGCCTTCCACATACATCGCATCCAGCGTCACAAACAAGCCGAAGCTGGTCGCAGATGTCACTACGCCACCATATTCCTCGCCCAAATGCTCGCGCATGTATTTGCACTTGAGCCAAGCCTCCACATCGCGACTGGCTTCGTCCGCACGGCGCTCGTTCGCACTGCAATGCAATCCTGCAGCCTGCCAGGCCATGTTTTCGGCGCTTGCCTTTTTAGGCTTTGCACCACCGTCGGCCACCTTGGATGCCATGCCCTTTTCCAATCGGCGTGTCAGCTTTGCGTGCGCCTCACCAGGCGTTGGCAGGTCTGGTAACTGGTAGCGCGTCTTACCCAAAATCGCCTTGATGACCCGGTGCACCAGCAAGTCTGGGTAGCGCCGAATGGGGCTGGTGAAATGGGTATAGGCCCCATACGCCAGACCGAAATGCCCGCTGTTGATGGGTGTGTAAATCGCCTGTTGCATCGAACGCAACAACATGGAATGAATCTGCTGCGCGTCAGGCCGGTCTTTGGTGGCATTGGCAATCGCCTGGAACTCACCTGGCGACGGATCGTCGCTGATGGTCATGCCAAGGCCCGTTGCTTTCAAATAGTTGCGCAGGATTTCCTTCTTCTCCGGCGTTGGCCCTTCGTGCACCCGAAACAGGCCCAAATGCTTGCTTTGCGCAATGTAGTCCGCACTGCATACGTTGGCTGCCAGCATCGCTTCTTCAATGACGCGGTGCGCGACGTTGCGTGTGCGCGGAACAATCTTTTCAATGCGTCCGTTTTCGTCACAAATGATCTGCGTCTCGGTGGTCTCAAAGTCCACCGCGCCGCGCTTCAAGCGCGATTTGGACAGCGCCTGAAACACCCCATGCAGATTCAGCAAATCGCCGACCAAGGCTTTGCGTTTGATGGCCTCTGGTCCTTTGGTGTTGCCGAGAATCGCCGCTACTTCGGTATAGGTAAACCGGGCATGGCTCCACATCACTGCAGGGTAGAACTGGTAAGCGTCGACTTCACCATCTTCGGTGACAAACATGTCGCACACCATGCACAGGCGCTCAACTTCAGGGTTCAGTGAACACAAGCCGTTGGACAACTTTTCCGGCAGCATAGGAATCACGCGCCGCGGGAAATACACACTGGTCGCGCGGTCGTAGGCGTCGACATCAATCGCAGAGCCGGTTTCCACGTAGTGGCTCACATCAGCAATTGCCACCAGCAAGCGCCAGCCCTTTTGTGCTGACTTCCCCTTGCCCTTGGTACTGGGTTCGCAATACACCGCATCATCAAAGTCGCGGGCATCTTCACCGTCAATGGTGACCAGCGGAACATCCGTCAGGTCCACGCGGTTGGCATGGTCCTGTGGGCGTACTTTGTCTGGTAGCGTACGGGCCAAAGCAATACAAGCCTGGGAGAACTCATGCGGCACGCTGTATTTGCGTACCGCAATTTCAATCTCCATGCCGGGGTCGTCCACTTCACCCAGCACTTCCTTGATGCGGCCTACCGGCTGGCCAAACAATGCAGGAGGCTCTACCAACTCCACCACGACCACCTGGCCCGGCTTGGCAACGCTCGTAGCGCCCTTGGGGATCAATACGTCCTGGCCGTAGCGTTTGTCTTCTGGCGCTACCAACCAGACACCGCTTTCCTGTAGCAAACGTCCAATGATGGGTTGGGTGGAACGCTCTGTGATTTCCACCACGCGGCCTTCGGGCCGACCTTTGCGGTCGCTGCGCACAATGCGCACCTTGACGCGGTCTTTGTGGAGTACCGCCCGCATTTCATTGGGTGGCAAATAGATGTCGGGAGCACCATCGTCACGGGCTACGAAACCGTGCCCATCGCGGTGACCTTGCACGACGCCTTCAACTTCGTCCAGCAGTCCGCTGGAATGGCTAATGTTTTTGATAAAACCCTCTCTCTTTCCCGAGGCGCCCTAAAGGCAGAGTTGGATAGACGCTTATAAGTATGCGCTAGAAATGTTGTGAATTTGTCTTGAAGCACCATGCAGTGCTGTGGCAATGTTGTTTTGCCGTAGCAGCAAAAAAGTTGCATTGCCAACCAAAAGAGTCCGAATACCAGTGCTATAATTTGAGTCGTTGCCCAGGTGGCGAAATTGGTAGACGCACTAGCTTCAGGTGCTAGCGGTTTCACGACCGTGGAAGTTCGAGTCTTCTCCTGGGCACCACCAACAAGACAAGCCCTGTGATGAAAATCACAGGGCTTTTTCTTTGTCTGAAATTCCCTTTTGGGGGAATGCGCAGCATCCCCCCACTTCCTGTTTAGATCGGCAGTGCGACCAGGTCGTGCCCTTGTGCGCTGACAATGCGTGCCTTGGTGAATTCGCCAACTTTCAACGTCTTGCTGATTTTCTCTGGCGGCAACAGCCGTACGACGCCATCAATCTCAGGCGCATCGGCATAGCTGCGGCCCACGCCACCCTTCTTACCCATGCCTGGCGCGGAATCAACCAGAACTTGCATGATCGAACCCACGCGACGCTGCAGCCGCTGGATCGATACCTCTTCCGCCACAGCCATGAAGCGCGCCCTGCGCTCTTCGCGCAGTTCGGCAGGCAACATGCCCGGCAATTCATTCGCAGCCGCACCATTCACCGGGCTGTAGGCAAAACAACCCGCCCGGTCGATCTGCGCTTCGCGAACGAAATCCAGTAAGTGCTCAAACTCCGCTTCTGTCTCACCGGGGAATCCGGCAATGAACGTGCTGCGGATTACCAGCTCAGGGCAAGCAGCGCGCCATTGCTGAATACGGTCCAGATTCTTTTCGCCACTGGCAGGGCGCTTCATGCGACGCAGCACATCGGGATGGCTGTGCTGCAAAGGCACGTCCAGATACGGCAACACCTTGCCGGTTGCCATCAAAGGAAGAATGTCATCCACGCTCGGATACGGGTACACATAGTGCATACGCACCCAGGCGCCATAAGGCTCGGCAATTTCGCCCAGCGTCTGCACCAGCTCCAGCATGCGGGTCTTGACCGGCTTGCCGTCCCAAAAGCCTGTGCGGTACTTCACATCCACGCCGTAAGCAGACGTGTCCTGGCTGATCACCAGCAACTCTTTTACGCCGCCTTCAAACAATGCCTTGGCTTCCTTGAGCACGTCACCAATTGGACGCGACACCAGATCACCGCGCATGCTGGGGATGATGCAGAAGGTGCAACGGTGGTTGCAGCCTTCGCTGATTTTCAAATACGCGTAATGGCGCGGCGTCAGCTTGATACCGGCAACACCAAAAGCGCCCGGGATCAAATCGGTAAACGGGTCATGCGGCTTGGGCAGGTTCAGGTGCACTGCATCCATCACCTCTTGGGTCGCGTGCGGGCCAGTCACCGCCAACACTTTGGGGTGCATCTGGCGCACCATGTTGCCGCCGTCTTCGCCGGTCTTGGCGCCCAAGCAGCCAGTGACGATAACGCGGCCGTTCGCGGCCAATGCTTCACCAATCGTGTCCAGGCTTTCCTTGACGGCGTCGTCAATGAAGCCGCAGGTGTTGACGATCACCAGATCGGCACCTTCAAACGTTTTGGAAGTCTCGTAACCCTCTGCGCTCAATTGCGTCAGGATCAGTTCGGAATCGGTCAGGGCTTTAGGGCAGCCCAGGCTGACAAAGCCGACTTTGGGCGCGGCTTTTACGGGAGGTTGTGCGGGAGAAATAGTTTCACTCATAGTGCGATTGTCCCCCGAGTCCGTCCGTCGCCGCTGCGCCTTAGCGCTTCAGCCCAAACGTTCCCAGGAATTGTTCCGTCTGTTTTTGCATCTGTTCCTGCATTTGCTGGAACACCGTATTGCTCATCACACCCTGCATCATGGGTGACTGCAGGTCCATGAGCGCCTGCATGTTCTTTTCCAGATATCCGCCCATGAATCCCTGCATGGTGTGGCCGTAGAAGCGGATGATGTTGGAGAGCACCGGCGCCGTAAACATGGGGCTACCGTTCGCCTCTTCTTCCAGAATGATCTGCAGCAGGATGCTGCGGGTCAAATCTTCACTGGTCTTCGCATCCCGCACCACAAAAGGCTCACTGTCCATCACCAGTTGCTTGATCTCGGTCAACGTGATGTAGGTCGACGTGTCGGTGTCGTACAGGCGGCGATTCGGGTACTTCTTGATGATCCGCTGTGGATCTTTGTTCTCTTTGGTGGTTTTGCTGGTCATGGCAAGTGGCTGGCCCACACAGGCCAAAAATGTATTGCAGTGCAGCACATTCTAGAGAGCGCCCACGAAAGGAGTAACCAGGGTAACCCTATAGATACAAAAAACGGGGAGGAGAACCAAGAAGGAGAAAACTTGGTAGGCGCAATTGGACTCGAACCAACGACCCCCACCATGTCAAGGTGGTGCTCTAACCAGCTGAGCTATGCGCCTAAGTCGAAGCCTCAGATTATAGCAGTGTTTTGCATACCTTCTACACAAACACTCAGAAGCGTTCGCATTGCGCCATAATTTGACGTTTACGTAAACGTCAATTCTTTTCAGGAGCATTTCATGGACATCGCAGGCAAAGTATTCATCGTTACCGGCGGCGCATCGGGCCTGGGTGAAGGCACGGCGCGCATGCTGGCGGCCAAGGGCGGCAAAGTCGTCATTGCCGACATGCAGGCCGAAAAGGGCGAAGCCATTGCCAAGGAAATTGGCGGCACCTTTGTGAAGTGCGATGTCAGCAATGAAGCGGACGGCCAGACTGTGGTCGCCAAAGCGGTCTCCCTGGGCAAGCTGATGGGCCTGGTGAATTGCGCAGGCATTGCGCCCGCCGAAAAAACCGTGGGCAAAAATGGTTCGCACAACCTGGGCGTGTTCACCAAATGCATTACCGTGAATCTGGTCGGCAGCTTCAACATGATCCGCCTGGCAGCTGACGCGATGTGCAAGAACGACCCCGAAGCCACTGGCGAGCGCGGCGCAATGATTTCCACCGCTTCCGTCGCAGCCTATGACGGCCAGATCGGCCAGGCCGCCTACTCTGCCTCCAAGGGTGGCATCGTTGGCATGACGCTGCCTATCGCGCGCGATTTGGCCCGCAACGGCATCCGCAACATGACCATCGCCCCCGGCATTTTTGGCACGCCCATGATGTTTGGCATGCCCCAGGAAGTGCAGGACTCGCTGGCCGCCAGCGTGCCCTTCCCTTCGCGCTTGGGTACGCCGCTGGACTACGCCAAGCTGGCTGTGCATATTTTTGAGAACGACATGCTCAACGGCGAAGTGATTCGCCTGGACGGCGCGATCCGCCTGGCACCCCGGTAAAAGCTCTGTAAATAGCCGCGTGCCGCAGCGCACGCGGTCGGGCCGTGCAAGAATCCGGTTGCCACTTCTGGCTGATTTCTGGATATCTTCATGGCCCTGATTCGCACGCGCACTCTGGTGTTGCGCCTGGTTCTGACTTCTCTCGCCGCCCTGCCCACCGTTCTATGGGCAGCCGACGCTGCAGACACCTCGTCCGTCGAGAACGCAGTCGTCAAGATTTTTTCCACATCCCGCTCACCCGATCCGTTCAAGCCCTGGACCAAGCAATCCCCGCGTGACTCCTCTGGCACAGGCGTGGTGATCGAAGGCAACCGCATCCTGACCAATGCCCATGTCGTGCTGCACGCCAGCCAGGTGCAGGTGCAGGCCAACCAGTCCGGCGACAAGCTGGACGCCAAGGTCGTTGCGATTGCACCGGGCATTGACCTTGCCGTGCTGCAACTGGAGGACGACTCTTTCTTCAAGACCCACCCTCCGCTGCCCCGCGCCAGCAAGATGCCGGAAATCAAGGACGCGGTGCTCGCCTACGGCTACCCCACAGGTGGAACGTCTCTGTCGATCACCAAAGGCATCGTGTCACGCATCGAATACACGAGCTACAACTTCCCTGTCTCCGGCCTGCGTATCCAGATCGACGCCGCCATCAATGCTGGCAACAGCGGCGGCCCCGCCGTGGCAGACAACAAGATGATCGGCCTGGCCTTCAGCCGGCTGGATGGTGCGCAGAGCATCGGCTACATCATCCCCAATGAAGAGATCAACCTCTTCCTGGCGGACATCGCCGATGGCCGCTACGACGGCAAACCCGATATGTACGACGATCTGCAAACGCTGGAAAACCCGGCGCTGCGCCCCTTCCTCAAGATTGGCAAAGACGTGCGCGGCATCATCGTGCGCCGCCCGTTCCGCGACGACCCGGCCTATCCGCTCAAGCAATGGGACGTCATCACCCACATTGGCAATACGCCTGTCGATTCGCTGGGCATGGTCCAGCTCACACCGGATTTGCGCGTACGCTTTCGTTTCCTTGTGCCCCGTGTCACCAAAGACGGCCTGACACCACTAACGGTCGTGCGGGATGGCAATCCATTGAAGATCCAGGTGCCGGTCAGCGCAGACCGACCCATGCTGATCCCGGATCTGCAAAACGGCTACCCGCCCTATTTTGTCTATGGCCCCATGGTGTTTTCCAAGGCCACTGGGCAATTCACTGCCGCGATCCAGAACAACGGCAACATGATGGCGGCCTTCGGCTCTGCGCGCAGCCCGCTGGTGACACGCCGGGGCGACGCACCCGATGCCAATACCGAAGAGTTGGTCATCATCTCCTCGCCGCTGTTTCCGCACAAGCTCTCTACCGGTTACTCCAACCCCACAGCGATGGTGATTCAGTCGGTCAACGGCACCCGGATTCGCAGCCTGCGCCATCTGGTGGCCGTGCTGCGTGATTTGAAGGACAACTTCGCGGTGTTTGAAATGGATTCACGCGGATCAGAGACCCTGGTGTTTAACCACAAGGAAATGCTGGCCGCCACCGATGACATCCTCGCCGACAACGGCATCCGCAGCCAAGGCACGGACGCCATCATGGATGTCTGGAAAGGCAAAGCCCAACCTTAAGGCGCTATCCAAACGATAGCTGCTCACGCAATATCTATGCGCCTTGTAGCCAGTTTTTCACCCTAAGCTCCGAAGCCGTCATCCGCCGCGATGACGGCACCATTGATGAAATGGCTCTCGTCGGAGCACAGCATTACCAGCAGCGCGTCCAGGTCTTTCGGGTGACCAATGCGCTTGCGCGGCAGCATCTGAATCAGCTTCTGGCCGGCCTCGGTCTTCCAGTGGTTGTGGTTGATCTCGGTGTCGATATAGCCCGGGCAGATCGCATTCACGTTGATACCGTACTTGCCCCACTCCAGCGCCATTGCCTTGGTCATCTGCACCACGGCCGCCTTGCTCATGCAATACACGCCAATCTGCGGCAGCACGCGCAAGCCCGCCATTGAGGCAATGTTGATGATGCGGCCGCCGGTGTAGCTGCCGGGTGCGGCGCCCTTGGCGCGGGCCAGCATGCGCTTGCCCACTTCCTGCGCCACAAAGAACGCGCCTTTGACGTTGGTGTCAAACATATAGTCGTAGTCATCGGGTGACACATCCTGCAAGCGCTGCGTGGTGCTGACGCCGGAGTTATTGACCAAGATGTCGATGGAACCGACTTCGGTCTCTGCGTGTGCCACAGCCGACTTGATCGCGTCGTAGTTGTTCACGTCCATCTCGTAGACATGGGCACTGCCGCCCTCGCCTTCAATCGCTGCGCGCAAGTCTTTGAGCTTGTCCACTCGGCGACTCGCCAAAACCACCGCAGCGCCAGCGCTGGCCAGTGTTTTTGCGAACTGCGAGCCAAGCCCGCTGCTGGCGCCCGTGATGAAAGCTACCCGGCCGGAAAGATCTATGCTGTAAGCCATTTAGAGTGCCTCTACTTATCAAAAAGAACGACCGTTCGTTTTCGCAGAAAGCGCGAATAAAATCGAGCGATTGACCCAGCCCATTATCAAGCGAGACACAGCATGACCAACCAGGAAATTCTGGCCCAATTCGGCCCCCGTGAATCCATGGAATACGACGTTGTGGTCGTCGGTGGAGGCCCCGGTGGCTTGGCAACCGCCATCCGCCTGAAACAACTCGCCGCCGAAAAGGGCACCGACGTCTCCGTCGTCGTGCTCGAAAAAGGCTCCGAGCCCGGCGCGCACATCCTGTCTGGCGCCATCATGGACCCGATTGCGCTGACCGAGCTCTTCCCCAACTGGAAAGAAATGGGCGCCCCGCTGAACCAGCCGGTGGTCGACGATGCTTATGTGTTCCTCGGCGAAAAGGCGGCCTTCCGCGTCCCCAACATCTTCCTGCCTCCGTTCGCGCACAACGATGGCAACTACATCATCAGCCTGGGCGCGTTGACCAAATGGCTGGCCGAACAGGCCGAAGCGCTGGGCGTGGAAATCTTCCCCGGCTTCAGCGCCGCCGAAGTGCTCTACAACGACAACGGCTCTGTCAAAGGCGTTGCCACTGGCAACTTGGGTATCGGCAAAGACGGCGAACCCACCGAGAACTTCCAGCTCGGCATGGAGTTGCTGGGCAAATACACCGTGTTTGCCGAAGGCGCGCGCGGCCATCTGGGCAAGCAACTGATTTCCAAGTTCAAGCTCGACGAAGGCCGCGACCCGCAAAGCTGGGGCATTGGCATCAAGGAACTGTGGGAGATTGACCCTTCGCGCCACAAGCCAGGCTTTGTGATGCACACCGCCGGCTGGCCCATGGAATCCGACACCTACGGCGGCGCCTTCCTGTACCACCTCGAAGGCAACAAGATTGCGCTCGGCTTTGTGACTGGCCTGGGCTATTCCAACCCCTACCTCAGCCCGTTTGAAGAATTCCAGCGCTGGAAGACGCACCCGAACGTGCGCTACTACTTTGAAAACGACAAGGGCGAAGTGACCGCGAAGCGCCTGGGCTATGGCGCACGCGCGATCAACGCCAGCGGCATCAATGCATTGCCCAAGACCGTGTTCCCCGGTGGCGCGCTGATTGGCTGCAACGCGGGCTACCTGAACGTGGGCCGCATCAAGGGCAGCCACGCCGCGATCAAGACCGGCATGCAGGCCGCTGAAGCCGCCTACGACGCTGTGCTCGCTGGTCGTCAGCATGATGAACTCACCGCTTACCCCGAAGCCTTTGAGAAGAGCTGGTTGCGCAAAGAGCTGCACAAGGACCGCAATTTCAAGAACTGGTTCAAGTACGGCCTGACCGTTGCAACGCTGATGAACGGCTTTGAGCAGTTCGTGCTGCGCGGCCACATCCCGTGGACCCTGCGCCGCACCAAGCCCGATTACGCGTACCTGAAGCCCGCAGCCGAGTGCACGCCCATCGTTTACCCCAAGCCCGATGGCAAGCTGACCTTTGACAAACTCTCCAGCGTGTTCATCAGCAACACCAACCACGAAGAGCAGCAGCCCGCGCATTTGACGCTGAAGGATGCGGCCGTGCCCGTTGCCATCAACCTCGCCAAGTACGCCGGCCCTGAGGCGCGCTACTGTCCGGCCGGTGTGTACGAGTTTGTGAAGAACGAAGACAACACGGACCGTCTGCAGATCAATGCGCAAAACTGCGTGCACTGCAAGACCTGCGACATCAAGGACCCGACGCAAAACATCGTCTGGGTCACGCCCGAAGGCGGCGGTGGGCCGAACTACGCAGGGATGTAATTGAATTTAAAGCGCATCGCACTCGTCGCCGCGCTGCTGGTCTTTGTGGCCGTGGCGGCAGGGGTGTGGTGGCTTTCGCGCAACCTGGACGACATCGCCAAAAGCGCGATCCAGAACTACGGCAGCGCGATGACCGATGCCACGGTCAAGGTTGGCGCGGTGCATCTCTCCCCGACGGACGGCAAAGGCAGCATCCACGATCTGAGCGTCGCCAATCCCAAGGGCTTCAAGACGGCGCACGCGCTGCAGGTCGGCAAGATCGAGGTGGACGTGGACATCGCGACCGTCACCGATAAAGTCATTGTTATCCGCCGCATCGCCATCGAAGCGCCCGACGTGGTCTATGAAAAAGGCGAAAGCCTGACCAACTTCGACGCGCTGTTGCGCAACATCTCGGTCTACATCGGCGAGACCACGCCAGCCGTTTCTGGCAAGAGCAGTGGCAGAAAGCTGATCGTCGATTCCCTAACCATCCGCGGCGCCCGCGCCCACGCGATTGCGCCTGCCTGGAGCAGCAAGACAGCGGACGTCGACTTGCCCGACATCACGCTGAAAAACATTGGCCGCGGGCAAGGCGGCGTCACGCCGGGTGAGCTCGGCGGCATCGTCGCCAACGCGATCCGCTCGCGCCTCGTCGCTTCCATCAGTTTCGAGCGCATGCTGCAGTCCACCGGTCAAATGCTGGACAAAGCAGGCGCGGCCATCAAGGGCTTGTTCGGCAAGTAGGATTGGGGGCCAAATCGGCCTCTGATGCCCGCAGAATGTGCGTAAGCAGCTACTGAAACGATAGCAATCCGCAAACGGCATTCACGCCGTCTGCGCGTCCAGCTCCGCAATACACGCCACCATCTGCGCCCGGCAACGCTCCATCAGCGCGGGCATGTCGTCCAGCGTCAGGCCCTCGGTGGGGATGGGCGGCAAGGCGCGAATGCGCAGCTTGCCGCTGTGCCAGCTGTTCAGCCGCATGTCGCGCTTGTAGTTGCTGGTGCACAGCGGCACGATGGGCACGCCCGCGTTGATCGCCATCTGGAACGCACCCTTCTTGAACGGCAGCAGGCCTTGGCCCAGATTGCGCGTGCCTTCGGGGAACACCAGGATCGATGTGTCTTCGTGCTGCATCACATCGGTGGTCTTGAGCATCGCTTCTTTCGCCTTTTGTGCATTGCCGCGGTCCAGCAGCACATTGCCCGCCAACCAGTACACCTGGCCGAAAAACGGAATCCACTTCAGGCTCTTCTTGCCAATCGTCACCGTGCGCCGCGGCACGATGCTGCCCAAGATGAACAGGTCGTAGTTGGACTGGTGGTTGATCACCAGCACATACGGATTGGGCATCGCCATCAGATCGTCTACCTCCCAATGCGGCTGCAAACCCATGATGCGTATCGCGGGCAGCGAATAGACGCGGCCAAAGATGCGGCTGTTGTCGCGGTTGCGGGGGCGGAAGATGCCAATCAACAGGTTGAGGCAACTGGCGATGAGAAAGTGGAGTCCCAGCAGGATGTGTCGGAAAAAATGGAGCATTTGCAAAATCGATCGCAGTTTGCAGAGGAAATCCTGCTAAAACCGTCGCTGTTGCGCCCAATCATATTGAATTCAGGTACAGGTAAATCCGACATGCTTCTCTTTGACGCCATCAATACCAAATTCAAATCCGTCGTCGCCCATCTTCAGCATGCCAGCCGCACGGAGCGCAGCGCCGAGCTGTACAACGAATGCATCGAATCCATGGAGCTGGCCAATTCCATGGGCGACGATGCCGCCTTCATCCTGATCGCGCAAACCTTCGGCCTCGTCATCGACCAGGCGGGCTACTCGGAAGAGTCCATCGCATGGCTCAAGGACGCGCAAGCCCGGGCCGAGCGCATGGCCGAGCCGGATGAGCAGGCGCACCTGTTGCACCTGATTGGCCGGGCCTACTACTCGCGCGGCGAATACCACGTGGCGCTGGAACACTGGGCCAGCGGCATGAAGATCGCCCGCGCCTGCGATGACTACATCAACTGGGCCTGGTGCAAGCTGGGCATCGGCCAGATCTGCGACGCGCTGGATGCCACTGCGCTCGCGGTGCAGGTGTTCTCGGAGCTGGGTGCATCGCTGGACACGCTCGATGGCTCGGAGCGCCGCCTGCCCGTCAGCCAGCGCGCGCGCTTCCTGATGCGCCTGGGCGAGCTGCGGGTTATCAACACCGTCAACTTGGCTGTCAACGAACTGCGCCTGGGCCTGCATGACAGCGCCTTGCGCAAGTTTGAAGCCGCACGCGCCCAGGCCCACGCGCAAGGCCTGGAAGACATCGCCGCCGAATGCGATGTGCGCATCGCGGAGGTTGCCGCCGAGAAAGGCGACTCGAAGCGCGCCCTCGAATTGCTGGAGCCCGCAGAGCGCGCCTTGGAGGCCTGCCACCACCATTGGGGCCTGGCCACCATGTTCCTGCTGCGCGCTCGCTGTCAGGCCGCGCGCACCGATTTCAAAACGGCCCTGCAGTCAGCGCGGCAAGCCGAGGCAGCAGCGGTCAAAGCCAACGCCACCCACATCTCGCTGCGCATCGAGCTCCAGATATCGGAGATTGCAGAGAAGACCGATGACCTGCCGCTGCAAGTGGCGGCCCTCAAATCCGCCATCCAGTTGAAAGCGGCTCTGGAACAAGGCAGTCGGAATCAGACGCTAAGGGCGCTACGGGAACTGGCGATGGTGCGGAATGAGTCAGGCCCTGACTAAAGACTAAAGACGCGCGCGGCAAAGGTCTTGCCGCAATAAAGCTCAGAAAGTTCTTGACAACATTGTTTACATGCGTAAACATTGGCATCAATTACACATGTAATTGAAAGAACGCAATGGACAGTAGCATCTCAATCAGCGAAGCCGAATCCGTGGTGATGGAAGTCCTCTGGGGCCGGCACCCGCTGGCGGCCGAAGACATCATCGCTGCACTTGGCGAGCAGCAGGAATGGCAAGAGGCGACGATCAAGACGCTGATAAATCGGCTGCTAAAAAAGGGGGCGATCAGTGCCGAGTCACAGGGAAGACGCTATCTCTACGCCCCAGTTCTGCTACGCGAGGACTGGCTGCACTCACAAAGCACGGGTTTGCTGGACCGGCTATTTGACGGTCGGGTTGCCCCGCTGGTAGCGCACTTCAGCAAACACAAAAAGCTAAGCAAACGTGACATCGCGGAACTCAAGAGGCTAATTCAGGAGATGGAAAAATGAGCGACTCCGCATTGCTGCAGCTACTGCAGACGCAGACTGTGATTTGTACAGCCACCCTGCTTTTGGTGCTTTGTGTGCGGATCGCGCTCTTGCGCATGGGTAACCCGATGCTGGCCTACACCAGCTGGTTGATGCTACCGCTCGTAATGGCTGCGGCACAGCTACCGCATCCAGCAGCAGAGCTACCTGTCTTTGGTGTTTCCCTGTCGTCAGTCACTGTCACCTACGGGAACCCAGTGCTGGCTGCACCTGACCTTATCTCTGAGCAGCGCCTTTGGCTGGCGACCTGGCTGGCTGGAGCGGTGATTGGATTCGCCTTGATGATCTGGCAACAGTTGCAATTTCGTTCCACGCTCGGCCCGTTGCAAGCAGTGGGTGTTGCGCGCGTCTACCGGGCCGCGCATAACGCGGCGGGGCCGCTGTTGATTGGCTTGTTTCGCCCCAGGATCGTTGTGCCGGTGGACTTTGCGACTCGCTACACCGCGCAGGAACAGGCTCTGATCCTGGCGCACGAGCAGGTCCACTTGCGGCGCGGCGATCTGTTCGCCAATGCCTTTGCGGCGCTGGTGCAAGTCGTCTTCTGGTTTAACCCGCTGGTTTACTTTGCCGCTGCCCGTTTTCGGTTTGACCAGGAGCTGGCCTGCGACATGGCCGTTATCCAGCAATACCCAACCCAGCGCCAAAGTTACGCCGCCACCATTCTCAAAACCCAAATGTCAGCTTCTCGCCTACCCGTGGGCTGCCACTGGCAAGCCCACCACCCACTCAAGGACCGCATCATGCAATTGACTCGCCCTGTTACCTCACCCGTTCGCCGCACCACCATGCAAGTAATCTTGATGACACTGGCACTATGCAGTGGCTACAGCGCGTGGGCTGTCAGCAACACCGAGACACAGCCTGTTGCGGTGTTGAACCCGCCGCAAGTTCCGAAAGCTGTGCCGGCAGTAGAGGCGCCTGCTCCAGTCACGCCATTGGCAGCGGCGCCTCTGGGCACTGCGTCCAAGCCCATGAAGAAGCCAGTCCCCGCCAAAGCACCGGAACCGCTGGCGCCTACTATTGCCGAATTGGCAAAAGAAGCAGCAACACCAGAACCGGTGGTTACCGCGAATGGCTATGAAGTGGTATTCACGCACGTGGCCACGGAATACGAGTACGACGAACGGAGCAAGTGGTACACCGCCAAGATCAATGTGCCTGTCCTTCCAGGTCGGCCCGTTTCTTTCGGTCTGGGAGTGGACCAGCCGTATGGATGCACCTTCAAACTGGATGTCAAACCGCACCGGGGTGAGACGGGTGCCGCCATGGCCTTTGCCGAACTGCAATTCAAATGCAATGACAGCGAAGAAGCTCCCGGCGCTCCCAAGATCCTGACCAAGCTAGGAACGCCCGCCACAATTCGGATCGGCAAAAAGGACCAGCAACCCACGCACGAATTCACGCTGCTGATTTCGCCCAAGGCCATGTAATTACTGGTTTAGACATGCAGCAGTCGCACGAAAAAAAACCGGCCCTGGAGCCGGTTTTTTTTCACTGAGGTCTAGACCTTAGTAGCGATTGCCACCGCCACCGTAGCCACCGCCACCGCCACCGCCGTAACCACCACCGCCGCCTTCGCGACGACCGCCACCGCCACCAAAGCCGCCACCACCGCCGGTGCGTGGCTCCATTGGGCGGGCTTCATTGACGACCATGTCACGGCCGCCGATGTTCTTGCCGTTCATGCCTTCGATGGCTGCTTGGGCTTCTGCGTCGCTGGACATTTCAACAAAGCCGAAGCCCTTGGAGCGGCCGCTGTCGCGGTCCATCATGACCTTGGCCGACGAGACGGTGCCGAATTCGGAGAAGTTCTGGTTCAGGGATTGGTCATCTACCGAGTAGGAGAGATTGCCGACGTAAAGTTTCTTGCCCATGGTGGGATCTTTCAAAAAAGCGACCACGGTTTTTTGTAAACCGTATGAAGCTGGGGGGAGGAAATAATTCCGGAGTAAAGCTCGCCGCTGGGGGAGTTTGACGACCGGGAAGGCCGAGACTATCGGCCAAAGAGGTGCGGAGCGGCGTGTGAGGTGCCGTAACCGTGTCAGACAACAAATACTGCAAAGGAAAGCAAAATGCAGTAACACGAGGAGTTTACTCCCTGAATCACATCTGCTTTAGAATTCACACCCGTCAGGAGAGAGTTTCCCGTGAGGAAGCCGCCGAAGGCGCAGGATTGCTGATTGCAGCGGTCTGAACGCTCAGGCAAAAGGACTGACCAGCGTTGACATCCCTCACCCGGAGTTGACGTTTCCCCACTGGAGAGAGGCTGCATGCGTTGCAGCCCACCGAAGGAGCAAACCGCAGTCTGCGCTTGATGCAGCAGGCCCGGTGAATCTCTCAGGTAAAGCGGACAGTGGGGGCAGCCTCAGGCGGCGTACCATCGTGTGCGCCCCCCGAGATTTGAGTTGCCCCTGCCCCTGGAGACTTCATGTCCGCTCCCTCTGCTGAATCCCTGTTGACCACACCGCTGAACGCGCTGCACATTGAGCTGGGCGCCCGCATGGTGCCCTTTGCCGGCTACTCCATGCCGGTGCAATACCCCGCTGGCCTGATGGCCGAACACCACCACACCCGCAAAGCCGCGGGTCTGTTTGACGTGTCCCACATGGGCCAGTTGCGCCTGGTCGGCCCCGACGCTGCTGCTGCGTTCGAGAGCCTGATGCCGGTGGACGTGATCGACCTGGCCGTGGGCAAGCAGCGCTACGGCCTGCTGTTGACCGACGAAGGCACCATCATTGACGACCTGATGTTTTTCAACAAGGGCGGCAATGAGCTTTTCGTGATCGTCAACGGCGCCTGCAAGGTGGGCGACATTGCACACATCCAAGCCAAGATCGGCAGCCGCTGCGATGTGATCACCATGCCCGAATACGCGCTGCTGGCGCTGCAGGGGCCGCAGGCCGTGACCGCCCTCTCCCGTCTGGCTCCCGGCGTTGAAAAGCTGGTATTCATGACCGGCGGCAATTTCACGATCAACACGGACACGCAAAAGATCGATGTATTCCTGACCCGCAGCGGCTACACCGGCGAAGACGGGTTTGAAATCTCCGTGCACAACGACCACGCAGACGCGCTGGCCCGCGCACTCCTGGCGCAACCCGAAGTCAAGCCGATTGGCCTGGGCGCGCGCAACTCGCTGCGCCTGGAGGCAGGCTTGTGCCTGTATGGCAACGACATTGATACGACCACCACGCCGGTCGAAGCCAGCCTGTTGTGGGCCATGCAAAAGGTGCGCCGCGCAGGCGGTGCGCGCGAAGGCGGCTTCCCCGGCGCTACAAAAATCCTAGCTGCTCTCGCAGACCCCGCGCGGCCTGGAGCCCGAAAACGTGTTGGATTGATCGCACAGGAGCGCATTCCAGTGCGTGACCACACCGAGTTGCAGGACGGCAATGGCAACAAGATCGGCGAAGTCACCAGCGGCCTGCTCGGCCCCACCATCGACAAGTGCGTGGCCATGGGCTACGTGGACGCGGCGTTCAGCGCGCTGGACACGCAAGTCGTCGCCATCGTGCGCGGCAAGCCTGTACCGATGTTGGTATCCAGCATGCCCTTTGTCCCCACCAATTATTTCCGCGGTTAATTTTTACTCTTCACTTTTCAGGAGCGCACCATGACGATCAAGTACACACCCGAACACGAATGGCTCAAGATTGATGGCGACACCGCCACGGTGGGCATTACCGTCCACGCGCAGGACGCACTGGGCGACGTGGTGTTTGTGGACCTGCCTGCAGTGGGCACCACCTTCAACGCCAAAGACATTGCCGGTGTGGTCGAGTCCGTCAAGGCTGCGGCTGACGTGTACATGCCCGTCACCGGCGAGATCACCGAAGTGAACGAAGCGCTGCGCGCTGATCCGTCGCTGGCAAACTCCGACCCGCTGGGCACAGGCTGGTTCTTCAAGGTGAAGTTCTCCAACGCTGCCGAGCTGGACGAGCTGATGGACGAAACCAGCTACACCAGCTTCGCTGCGGCTGCTTAAAAGCTCCGTTCGGGCTGAGCCTGTCGAAGCCCTCTCTCTTCACTGTTTCGCCAGCCCTTCGACAGGCTCAGGGCGAACGGTTTGATAGTTTGCCGCCATGTCCACTACACCCACTCTGAAACAACTCGAAAACCCCAGCGAGTTTGTCGCGCGCCATATCGGCATTTCCGTCGCAGACGAAACGCTGATGCTCAAGGCCATTGGCGAGACGTCTCGCCGCACGCTGATCGACAGCATCGTGCCGCGCTCGATCGCGCGCACGACCAAGATGGACATCCCCGCTGCGATTACCGAGGCGGCTGCGCTGGCCGAGCTGAAGGCGATGGCGGCGAAGAACAAGGTGTTCAAGAGCTTCATCGGCCAGGGCTACTACGGCACGCACACGCCCGGCGTGATCCTGCGCAACATCCTGGAAAACCCCGCTTGGTACACCGCCTACACGCCCTACCAGGCCGAGATTTCGCAAGGCCGTATGGAAGCACTGGTGAACTTCCAGACCATGGTTTGCGACCTGACTGGCATGCCCATCGCCAACGCGTCCATGTTGGATGAAGCGACTGCCGCCGCCGAAGCGATGACACTGGCCAAGCGCTCGGTCAAGAGCAAGGGCAATGTGTTCATCGTCAGCGGCGATTGCCACCCGCAAACCATTGAAGTGATCAAGACCCGCGCTGAGCCACTGGGCATTGAAGTGCTGGTGGCGATGAGCGGTGAAGACTGGAACGACTGGACCGCTAACCGCGACTACTTCGCGGTGATGGACCAGTACCCCACGACCAGCGGTGCAATTGGTGACTTCAGCGATGAAGTGAAAAAGGTGCACGCGAAAAACGCCGCCTTCATCCTGGCCGCCGACTTGCTGGCGCTGACGCTGCTGAAATCGCCCGGCGAAATGGACGTGGACATCGTGGTCGGCACAACCCAGCGCTTTGGCATGCCGCTGTGCAACGGCGGCCCGCACGCGGCCTATATGGCTTGCCGCGACGAATACAAGCGCTCGATGCCTGGCCGTCTGGTGGGCGTCAGCATTGATACGCATGGCAACCCGGCCTACCGCCTCGCGCTGCAAACGCGCGAGCAGCACATCCGCCGTGAAAAGGCCACGTCCAATATCTGCACCGCGCAGGTATTGCCCGCCGTTGTTGCCAGCATGTACGCCGTGTACCACGGCCCCGAAGGCCTGACGCGCATCGCCACCCGCGTGGCGACGTTGACCGCGATCACCGCCAAGGGTTTGCAGGCACTCGGCTACACGATGAGCCATCGCGAAACCTTGCTCAGCGCGTTCGACACGCTGTCCATCAAAACCGGCGGCGCTACCAAAGAGATAGCTGCCCGCGCAGTATCCATGGGCGCCAACGTGCAAATCGCCTGGGATGAATACATCCTGCTGTCGCTGGACGAAACGACCACGCGCGACGACGTGGCGCTGATCTGGAGCTTCTTCGCCAAGCCCGGTCAAGCGATTCCTAAGGTTGCCGACTTCGAAGCCGACGCTGCGCCGTTGATCCCGGCCGCGCTGCGCCGCACATCAAAGTTCATGACGCACCCGGTCTTCAACACCTTCCACAGTGAGACCGGCATGCTGCGCTATATCCGCATGCTGTCGGACAAAGATCTGGCGCTGGACCGCAGCATGATCCCGCTGGGCTCGTGCACGATGAAGCTGAACGCGACCAGCGAGATGATTCCGATCACCTGGCCCGAGTTTGCGAACATCCACCCGTTTGCGCCTGCCGACCAGCGCCTGGGTTATACCGAGCTGGACAAGCAACTGCGCGCATGGCTCTGCGCCGCCACCGGCTACGCGGGCATCAGCCTGCAGCCCAACGCGGGCAGCCAGGGCGAGTACGCGGGTCTGCTGGCGATCAAGGGCTGGCACGAGTCGCGCGGCGACAAACACCGCAATATCTGCCTGATCCCAAGCAGCGCGCACGGCACCAACCCCGCCTCCGCGCAGATGGTGGGCATGACGGTTGTCGTCACCAAGTGCGATGACATGGGCAACGTGGACATGGCGGACCTGCAAGCCAAGTGCGAACAGCACAGTGCGAATCTGTCTTGCATCATGATCACTTACCCCAGCACGCACGGCGTGTTTGAAACCTCGGTCAAGGAGTTGTGCGCACTGGTGCACCGCCATGGCGGGCGTGTCTATGTGGACGGTGCGAACATGAATGCACTGGTGGGCGTGGCTGCGCCCGGCGAGTTTGGCGGCGACGTGAGCCACCTGAACCTGCACAAGACATTCTGCATTCCGCACGGCGGCGGCGGCCCCGGTGTCGGCCCTGTGTGCGTGGTGGAAGATCTGGTGCCGTTCCTGCCCGGCCATGCTGCCAGCGGTATTGCTAGCAAGGTGGGCGCAGTCAGCGCAGCACCACTGGGCAACGCGGCCGTGCTGCCTATCAGCTGGATGTACTGCCGCATGATGGGCGCTGAAGGCCTGAAGCACGCGACCGAAGCGGCCATCCTGGCAGCGAACTACATCAGCTCGCGCCTGGCAGACCACTACCCCACGCTGTACGCCAGCGAGAACGGCCACGTGGCGCACGAGTGCATTCTGGATCTGCGCGGTTTCAAGGACACCTGCGGCGTGATGGCCGAAGACGTGGCCAAGCGCCTGATGGACTACGGTTTTCACGCGCCGACACTCAGCTTCCCGGTACCCAACACGCTGATGGTGGAACCCACCGAAAGCGAAACGCTGGCCGAGCTGGACCGCTTCATCAATGCAATGATCGCGATCCGCGGCGAGATTGCCCGCGTTGAAAAGGGCGAGTGGCCGCAAGACAGCAATCCGCTGAAGCATGCGCCACACACTGCCGCCAGCTTGCTGGGCGCCGAGTGGGACCGCGCTTATCCACGTGAGACGGGCGCATTCCCCTTGGCAACGCTGAAGCAAGTGAAGTACTGGCCGCCCGTAGGTCGCGTGGACAACGTCTATGGTGACCGCAACCTGTTCTGCTCTTGCGTGCCGCTGTCGGAATACGCTGAAGCCTGATTGGCTTCTCTCTAAGGAACTGCTGTGGCTGTATCAGTATTTGACCTGTTCAAGATCGGCATAGGCCCCAGCAGCTCCCATACCGTGGGGCCGATGCGGGCTGCGCGGCAGTTCGCGCTGCGGCTGGAGCATGGCGACTTGTTGAAGCAAACCACGCGTATTGAGTGCCGTCTGTACGGCTCACTCGGTGCCACTGGCAAGGGCCACGCCAGCGATGTCGCGATCTTGCTGGGCCTGTGCGGCCATGAGCCGGACGTCGTGGAGATCGACGCGATACCCGGCCTGCTCGCAGGTATCCGCGAATCCAAACAACTGCCGCTACTGGGCACGCACCCCATTGCATTCCACGAGCGCGACGACCTCCTCTTTCTGCGCAACGAAACCCTGCCCTTCCACGCCAACGGCATGCGCTTTACCGCGTTCAACGCGGCTGGTGATGAGCTGGCGAACCGCATTTATTACTCGGTAGGCGGTGGCTTTATCGTCACGGACGAAGTGGCCGCCGATGGCGCGCGCCACAAGGTCATTGCGCCCGACGCAACAGTGTTGCCGCTGGCGTTTACCAGTGGCGATGCATTGCTGGTATTGGCAAAGCGCGAAGGCTTGAGCATTGCGCAAATCATGCGACGCAACGAGCAACACTGGCGCACCGATGCCGAGATTGATGCGGGCCTGCTGCGCATCTGGCAGGTCATGCAAGACTGCGTGAAGCGCGGCTGCGCAACACCGGGCTTTCTGCCCGGCCCGTTCAAGGTCAAGCGCCGCGCGCTGGCGCTGCACCAGGCGCTCACCAGCAACCCCGAAGCCGCACTGCGTGATCCGCTGCAGGTGATGGACTGGGTCAACCTCTACGCGCTGGCTGTCAACGAAGAAAACGCCGCAGGTGGCCGCGTGGTCACTGCTCCCACCAACGGCGCTGCAGGCATCATCCCGGCCGTCTTGCACTACTACAGCCGCTTCGTCTATGGCGCCAATGACAAAGGCGTGATCGACTTCCTGCTGACCGCTGCGGCGATTGGCATCCTCTACAAAGAGAACGCGTCCATCAGCGGTGCCGAAGTCGGCTGCCAAGGCGAAGTGGGCGTGGCCTGTTCGATGGCCGCCGCTGCACTGTGCGCCGTGATGGGCGGCACGCCCGAGCAGGTGGAAAACGCCGCCGAAATCGGCATGGAACACCACCTGGGCCTAACCTGTGACCCGGTAGGCGGGTTGGTACAAATCCCCTGCATCGAACGCAACGCGATTGCGTCGGTCAAGGCGATCAACGCGGCGCGCATGGCGCTGTATGGCGACGGCATTCACCATGTGAGTCTGGACAAGGTCATCAAAACCATGCGCGAAACCGGTGCCGACATGAAGACCAAATACAAGGAAACAGCAAGGGGCGGTTTGGCGGTCAATATCGTCGAATGCTGACCTCTTGCGGCCTTATCATGGCGGCATGAATTTTCGCCGCTTTGCCAACAGCATTGCCACCCGCATCATCTTGATTGGCGTCCTGCTTTTGGTGGCAGGAAATGTGGTGCGTTACTTCACCCTCAGCCACTATCTGCGCGAGAACCTCACCGAAGTGATGGCTGCACAGCAGCTCACGTTGGCCAACTATGTGGCCCGAGAGGTGGACCAGAAGATGGTGGAGCGCCAGACCATGCTCACGCAGCTGGCGGCCACATTGCCGCTGGATTTGCTGCAACAGCCCGCAGCGTTGCAAAGCTGGCTAGCCTTGCGGCACCAATACCAGCCTCTGTTTTCCGAAGGCCTGATGCTGTGCACGCCCGATGGCAAGACCATTGCAGGCTACGCCCGCCAGAGTGACCAGGCTTTGCTGTCCGACAGTGATCAGGATTTGATTCAGCTGGCACGGCATGGAACGCTAGTGACCGGTCGCCCGATTTGGGACAGTGCCACCAAGCAGGCTGTGCTGCCTTTGATGATGCCGGTAAAGGACGCCACGGGCACCGTACGCGCACTGTTGATGGGTGTCACGGCTCTGGCAGCGCCAGGGTTCCTCTCGTTCACCGACCAGGACCGCATCGGCAAACAAGGCGGCATGCTGCTGATTTCTCCGCGTGACAAATTGTTCATCGCGTCCACTGTGCCCAACATGGTGCTCAAGCCCACGCCCGCGCCCGGGGTCAACCTGTTGCACGATCGCGCGATGGAAGGTTTCCGGGGCTCTGGCATTACCGTCAACGCCTTCGGTATTGAAGAAATTTCTGCGATGGCAGCGGTGCCCAGCACAGGGTGGTTTGTCGTGGCCCGCATTCCGACTGATGAGGCCCTCGTTGTCGTTTTACGCACCAAACGGTTTGTGGCAATCAACAGCACGCTAACCTTGATCGCATTTCTGCTGGTCATCAGCATCCTGATGTACTACGTCATTCGCCCGCTGCTGCAGGCCGCCAAGCAGGCGGACCGGATGACGCGCGACGAAATACCGCTGGAGCCCTTGACCGTGGTGCGCCAGGATGAAGTGGGCCATCTGACCGAAGCCTTCAACCGCCTGCTGGAGAAGTTGCGCTCCAGCCAATCGGAGATGGCGCACATGGCACACCACGATGTGCTGACCGGCTTGCCCAACCGCGCGCTACTGGCTGACCGGCTGACGCAAGCGCTGGCACGTGCGAATCGCCAAGGCAGTCGTGTGGCCTTCCTGTGCATGGATCTGGACCATTTCAAGCCTATCAACGACCAACTGGGGCACGCGGCAGGCGATCAGGCGCTGGCCGAAGTGGCGCAGCGCTGGAAGGACATCCTGCGCGAGTCCGACACGCTAGCGCGCGTCGGCGGCGACGAATTCGCCCTGCTGCTGGCCGATCTGGATGCAGACCCACAAGTGGCGCTGCAAGTCGCCACGGCCGTTGCCGCCAAATGCCTGGCCGCGCTGGAACCCGTCTTTATGCTGAAGTCTCAGCCGCGCACGCTCAGTGCCTCCATCGGAATCGCCATGGGGGATGGCTTGCTATCACCACACGCCATGCAAATTGCTGCCGACAACGCCATGTACCAGGCCAAACATGATGGTGGCCAACGCTATCGCGTAGCGCCCGGTTGATTCGCTCCGCGCACCTGCCCTCAGTTGCGCAGTTGCCGCGCCCCTTGGCTACCCCTACGTTAGGCATCGAACAGACCCGCGCTGCAAGCGTGGGCACGCTGCATTCCTGGCGTCGCCTTCTGCGATGCAAAAGGAGTACCGATGAAGTTAACCTCAAGCACCTTTCAGTTTTGTCGCCGCGCAGTGGGCGTGGGCGTGGTGGCGCTGCTCTGCGGGCAAGCGATTGGCGTTGCCGCACAAGACCGCGGTGAAAAGCAGCGGCGCTACGAAGCAGATATCAAAGCCTGTCGTACCGGAAACACGGGGCAGGCCTTTGAATCCTGCATGCGGGAGGCCAAGGCCGTGCTGGCCGAGAAGCCCGGCACCAACCCGACCTTCAGCCCCGAGCAGCTCCAGCGCAATGCATTGCTGCGCTGCGAAGCCCTGGCAGGTGACGAGCGCACCGCCTGCATTGCAAGAATCCGCGGCGCAGGCACGGTCAGCGGTAGCGTTGCCGGAGGCGGCATCCTGCGAGAGCTGGTCACCACAGAAGTAGTGGCCAGCCCACCCCAGCAACCGGCGTCGGCAGGTACGAGCAAGTAGTCCGGGCCAGTGAATGCTATTGTTTCAGTAGCTGCTTACGCACGTTCTATGCGCATCAGAGGCCGAAATGCCTCTGAACTGGATTGCCGATTAGACTTGGGCCATGCCAGTTCGCGCCCTCCTCCTTTTCCTGCTTGCCAGCCTGCTCGGTCCCCACGCTTTCGCCCAACCGGCCAAGAAGCCGCCGCCAGACAACAAGCCCAAAGTCGTCGTCGTGCTGGCGGGCGGCGGCGCGAAGGGGTTCGCGCATCTGGCAGTGCTGCGTCGATTGGAGAAAGATGGCGTGAAGATTTCCCGACTGGTCGGCACCAGCATGGGCGCGGTGATTGGCGGGCTGTATGCCAGCGGCATGTCTACCGATGCGATTGAAAAAGTCATAGGCAACCTGGACCCGGAGAGCGTGGCGCTGGACCAGGTGGAGCGCAAAGACCTCTCCAACCGCGTGCGCGCATACCAGCAGAAGTACCCCGTCAACATCGAGTTTGGCCTGAAGGATGGCGCCCTGACGTTTGCGCGCGGCGTGAGCGACGGACAGCGGTTTTTGACGCTGCTGCAGGAGCTGACCAGCAACGTAGCGCCCAACGGCAGCTTTGACGATCTGAAGATTCCGTTTCGCGCGGTGGCAACGCGCTACCGCGACGGCGGCATGAAGGTGTTTGACCGCGGGCCGCTGCACCTGGCGATTCGCGCCAGCATGGCGGCGCCCGGTGTGTTTGCGCCGGTGGAGATTGAGGGCGAGACCTATGTGGATGGCGGGCTGGTGTCCAACGTACCGGTGGAGGTGGCGCTGGGCGAAGGCGCGGACGTGCTTGTCGTGTCTTACCTGGGCCTCAAGGAGCCGGAGAACCTGTATCTCGCATCCGACAACGCGCTCACGGTCGCCAACCGCATGCTGGACCTGCTGATCACACAAAACGAGCGCCGCAGCATTGCGCTCTTGCGCCCGCAAGACATTCTGGTGAACCCGCAACTGGTCAATGTCGCGTTCGCGGATTTTGGCAAATCAAAGCAAGTCATCATGGTGGGCGAAAGCGCCGTGGCCGAACACGATGCGCAGTTCCAGCAACTGGCGCAAAGCGCCGGCAGCAACAAGCCGCCTGCCTATGGCCCGGCACCCAACTTCCAGCAGCGCGAGATCAAGCTCAGCAGCATCCGCGTGACTGGCAACGTCAATATTCCGGCCCACTACATCGAAGCGAGGCTGGCTGCGCTCAAGGACAAGGAGTACCGCGCCAAGGAAGTCGGCGCGCAGATTGACGACCTGTACACCACGGGCAACTTTGAGCGCATCGACTACCAGTTGCTCCAGGTCAATGACGAGTTTTACGAGCTGGTGGTTGACGTCAACGAGAAACCTTATGGGCCGCATTTCTTCAAGACCAGCCTGGGGCTCTCCTCCGAGTTCGGCGGTACCAACCTGTTCTCGATCGGCATGGGCTACCGCAGGCCATGGCTCACGCCCTCAGGTCTGGAGCTGGGCATAGACGCACGCGGCGGCACGCAGACCGAGCTGGCGGTGCGCCTGTTCCAGCCCATGAGCGAGAACTGGGGTATCAATGTCTATACCTCGTACAACGCCAGCGTGCAGCCGATCTACCGGCCTGACACACTGTTGGCTCAAAAACTGGCGATCTCTACATTGCAAACACAAGAGCTCGGCGCCAATGTGTCATGGAACCTGAGCAAGAACGCCAACATCCGGCTGGGCCTGGTGGCGAACCAATCGCAACTGGGTATAGACACCGCCAAGACGGTGATCTTCACAGACCCGGGTGGCATCAACACCACGTACACGCTGCAAGACCTGCAACTGAGCTTTACCGGTCTCAAAGCCCAGTACACGGCAGACTCGCTGGACTCGCCCACGTTCCCGACGGATGGTTACTTCCTGAATGTGGCGCTGGACCATTCAATATCAGGCACCAAAAACGCCAGTGAGCGCATCAATGCCAAATGGGCCGGGCACATCGGGCCGCACGTCTTCAACGTGGGCGCCAATCTGGGCGCAGACTACATCGACAACTGCGGAAGTTGCATTGCGCCTACCTTGCTGTACCCGCTGTACCTGGGCGGTTTTCAGAGCATGGGAGCATTCCGGCTGGGCCAGTTCAGCGGTGACCGCCTGGCCCATGTGCAGGCCACTTACATGTACCAGTTGGTCAACGTCGGCATATTCCGTTCCCCCACCTATGTGGGCCTGGTGGCCGAGGCGGGCGACGCCTGGATTCATTCCAACACCAGCACCACCAAATACAGCGGCACGCTGTTCCTCGCGCTGGACAGCAAGATCGGCGACATCTATTTGGGTGTAGCCACTGGCAGCGGCGACAACCGCAACATCTTCATGCAGATCGGCAAGCGCTTCAACTTCTGGTAGCGGCCTGCGGCCAATCAGGCCTCAGCCCCTGTACTTTCTCGCGCTATCGAGCAACTTAACGCGTTGCTTGCTGTTTCAATTGCATGAATTTTCGAGCCGGCTCCAACTGACGCCGCTCCAGCCACACGCTCACACCGGCCAGCATCAGGCCCACCAGTGTCAGCAACGCCCCTACCCAGCCCAATGCGCCAAGGCCCAGTGTGCTGGCCACTACTTTCGCCCCCAGCCAGGCGCCTAACGCGTTGCCGAGATTGAAAGCGGCGATGTTCAGACTGGAAGCCATGTTTTGCCCCGCGCCTTCGGCCTGCTGTAGCACCCGCAACTGCAGCGGTGCCACAGTGGCAAAACCGGCCGCGCCCAACAGGCCGGTGAACAGAATGGCGGCCCATGGGGTGTGCAGCGCAAACGTCATCGCGCCCAGCACAGCGGCCAGTGCCACCAGCGTGCCCAGCAACGTGCGCACCAGGTGCTTGTCGGCGAGTTTTCCGCCCAACAGGTTGCCGCCAATGAAACCCGCGCCAAATACGAGCAGGATGGGCGACACCGCTGCCGCACTGAAACCACTGATCTGCGTCAGCAGTGGCTGGATGTAGGTGAACAGTGCGAACACACCGGCAAAGCCAAACACCGTCATCGCCAGACCCAGCAATACCTGGGGTCGGGCCAGCACCTGGATCTCTTCACGGAACGAAGTGCCTTGCGCCGCAGCCTCGTCCTTGGGCACCAGCGCAGCAATCACCGCCAGCGCCAGCACGCCCAAAACGGCCACGGCCCAGAAGGTCGCGCGCCAGCCGAAGTGCAGGCCCAGCCAGGCACCCGCCGGCACACCCAGCAACGTGGCCGCGGTCAGGCCGGTGAACATGATGGAGATCGCACTGGCTTTGCGCTCAGGTGCCACCAAGCTGGTGGCCACCACCGAGCCGACACCGAAGAAGGTGCCATGCGCCAGCGAGGTCAACACGCGCGCGGCCATCAGCAGCTCGTAATTGGGCGCCAGCGCGCAGGCCAGGTTGCCCAGCGTGAACACGGCCATCAGCGCCAGCAGCACCGTCTTGCGCGGCCAGCGGCCGGTCAGCGCGGTCAGCAACGGAGCGCCAGCGAACACGCCCAGCGCATAACCAGAGATCAGCAACCCGGCGGCAGCGATGGATACACCCAGGTCGCTGGACACCTGTATCAGCAGACCCATGATGACAAATTCGGTGGTGCCTATGCCGAAGGCACCGGCGGTCAGCGCGAATAGCGCTGGTGGCAGGCGGTTGGAGGGTGCGGTGGCGTTCATGCTGGGGTTCCAAAAAAGATTGACGCTATGGTCGCGGTTTGCAGTTTTTAAATAAAGCAGCAAAATGATGAATCACTCTCAATAGATTCTTATAAATGGAACGCTTGGACGACCTAGCCCTATTCCTGCGCGTGCTGGACCAGGGCTCCATCAGCGCCGCCGCCCGCAGCCTGGACCTGAGTCCGGCCGTAGCCAGCCAGCGGCTGGCGCGGCTAGAGAAAGAGCTGGGCGTGCGCCTGTTGCACCGCACGACCCGCCGACTGCACCCCACGCCAGAGGGCCTGGCGCTGGCCGAGCAGGGGCGCGGCTTGGTGGAGGATCTGGACGCATTGGTGGGGAGTCTGCGCCAGTCCGGCGAACAAGTCAGCGGCACGCTGACCGTCACCACCTCCGCAACCTTCGGGCTGCTGCATCTGTCACCGCTGCTGCTGGAGTTCATGGCGCTACACCCACAAGTGCGCGTCAATGTAGATCTGACCGACCGCATGGTGGACCTGGTGACGGCCGGCTTCGACGTGGCCGTGCGCATAGGCGCGCTGGATGACTCGACGCTCGTCGCCAGGCGGCTTGCGCCCAACAAGCGTGTGCTGGTGGCTTCACCACATTACCTCGCGCAACGCGGCACGCCGCAAGTGCCTGCCGACTTGGCACAGCATGATTGCTTGGTACTCACCGGCGCACAGGGCAGACAAGACCGTTGGACGATGGGCGATGGCCAGGGCGGTGAAACCACCGTGCAGGTGCGCGGCCGACTGGAGAGCAATTTCGGCGAACTGCTGCGCGATGCGGCCGTGGCCGGCAGCGGCATTGCGCTGCATTCCACCTGGCACGTGGCCGACGACTTGAAGGCCGGGCGTTTGCAACTGCTGTTGCCGGACTACCCGCTCTCCGCCACCGGCATCTGGGCCGTAATGCCGCAGAGGCGATTGGTGCCACCGCGCGTGCGGGCGTTCGTGGACTTTCTGGCGGTCAGACTAGGAGATACGCCGCCTTGGGATGTGGGACGTTAACTGCGGCTACCGCAAACGCCCCACAGCAGTCATGCTTGACTGGAGTCTCCACTTCGGGGCAGCCGCACGGTGACCGACGTGGTGTTGGCACCATCATCCACCTCCAGGCTGATCTCGCCTTTCTGGGCCTCGCTGAGCAGCTTTGCCGAATAGGTGCCCAGTCCCGTGCCGCCCTGCTTTCCCGAGGTCACGTATTTTTCGAAGAAATTCTCGCGAATGGAAGCAGGAACCGCACCGGTGTTGTGCACCACCGTGCGCAGCGGCTCTTCGTCGTACATCGTGATGGTGATCTTGCTGCCCTCCGGCGCCGCTTCGCAGGCGTTTTTCACCAGGTTCTGAAACAACGAGTAGCACAGCGTGGCATCGCCCATTGCGCGGGGCAGTTCGGTACCGACCGGGACATCCACATCCACCGAAATGGACAGGTGTTTGCTCGCGTAGGCCTGGCGATTCAGTTCCGCAATGCGGCGCAATACCGAAGGCAGGTCCACTGGCGTGGCGCGCAATTGGAATGTGCCGGTCTCCATCTTCAGTAGCTCAGACGACAGGTTGACGATGTTCATGATGGTCATGACCGTCTCTTCAATCAAATTGAGCTGCTCGGCCTGGCGGTGTGTGGTGTTGTCGTCTGCCACCATGCTTTGCAATAGGCCCAAAGCCCCAGCCAATGGGCCCTTGATGTCGTGTCGCGTGATGTGTTCGACCTGTTCACGCAAGCGTGCCGATTCGACAATGCCATCAAAGTCGGCTTGCATGGATTTGCGCATTTGGACGTAGCGCATGAAGTTGCGCACGCGGGGCTTTAGCAATTCCGGGTCAATGGGTTTGGTGATGAAGTCCACCGCACCCAACGCCATGCCCTTGGTGTGGGCATCGGCGGTGGTAAGAGCAGTCACGAATATCACCGGAGTGGCTTCGGAATTGGGGTGCCCACGCATACGTTTGGCGACTTCGAAGCCATCCATCTCCGGCATCATCACGTCAAGCAGAACCAGATCGGGCGGGTCATCAGACCAGCAGATTTCCAGCGCCTTGGCGCCACTGGAGGCCAGTCGCACACGGTACTCGTCCTTGAGAAGGTGTCCCAGCAAGGTGAGGTTGTCCGGCGTATCGTCCACGACCAGCACGGTCATGCGCCCATCACCCTGGGGCGGCACCTGCACCATTACGCCGTGGAAACCCTCCGTCATACCGTCTGACGCGGGGGCAACTTCCAATTCTGGTTTTGGCTCGGGCACCATCCGGCGGTGTCTGACAGCAAGTGCCTTTGCCAGTCGTTGGCCCAGCTGATTCGGTGAATAGGGTTTGAGCAGCATTGCGCTGACGCCGCAGGACACTGCGGTTTGCACATGGTGGCGCTCGGCCTCGGCGGTAATCATCACAAAGGGCAGCGTGAACAGTTTCTCGTCTGCGCGCACTGCCCTGAGCAAATCTATCCCGGTCATCACCGGCATGTTCCAGTCGGACAGGATCATGTCGACGCGCTGGTTGTGCAAAATGCGTAGCGCCTCCGCGCCATCATTGGCGGTGATGATGTTCGATGCCCCCAGCAACTTGAGCTGGTTCACCGTCACACGCCGCATGGTGTCAAAGTCATCCACCACCAGATAGGCCTTGCGACTGTCTAGCTGGAAAGCGCCTTGTTCCTCAGCAAAAGACATCTCTTCGCTCCCGGGTCATAATTTTCATTTGGCAAGTATTCGTTTGAGTTGCGCCAGAGCTTCGTCGAAGTCAAAAGCACTCAGCGCTCGGTCCACGGCCACCAACTCCTTTGCAAGCGCCGTCCCCTTGGTTTGAATCTGGATTTCTTCCAGCACATCGGCTGCGTCAGCATCGCTGCCGGCCAGGAGCTGTCCCAATTGTTGCAGCGCGGGCTGGGGATCATAGCCAGACTCGGCTGCTGAGGCCGTTTGGCTAGGCTCGATCGCAGGGCCTGCCAGATTTTGCAGACCCGCGATGACTGGCTCCAGGGCCCGCAACACAGCTTGCAGAAGGGCGTTGCGTGTTGCTTCACCCGCATCTTCCAGGCAGGCCTTCTCCAATGCGCCCGCCGCCGCTTGCACCTCCAGTGCGCCAATATTCCCTGCAGTGCCCTTGAGCGTGTGGGCGGCTCTTGCCGCTGCGCTAGCGTCCGAGTCCTGTAGGGCCGCTTCAAACAGGCCCGCAAATGGGCCTTGGCTGTCACGGAATTTCTCCAGAAGACGGGTATAGAGCTTGACGTTCTGCATAGAGGTGGACAAGCCGGCGCGCACATCAATGCCCGGCAGGTCAGGCAAACCATGGAACCGTTGCGCAGCGATCGAAACCGTTTCAGGTTGCGCCGCGATACCGGCCGCCCTGACCTTGGGCTTGACCCACTTGGCAATCGTGCTGAACATGTTTTCCACATTCAGCGGCTTGGCGATATGGTCCCACATGCCAGCATCAATGACTTTTTCACGGTCACCCGCCATGGCATTGGCTGTCATCGCGATGATGGGAAGTTCCTTGAAGGCCGGGTTCTTGCGGATTTCGCGGGTGGCTGTGTAGCCATCCATCACCGGCATCTGGCAGTCCATCAGTACGCCATCAAAATCTGCGTCACGCGCCAGAATGTCCAGCGCTTCCTGGCCGTGGTTTGCCAGCACCACATCGATCTGGGCGCTGCGCAGCAACTCCATGGCCAGTTCCTGGTTCATGTCGTTGTCTTCCACCAGCAAGAGCCGGGCACCGGCCAGATGCGCAACGGTTTCGGTCTGTGTTTCGGACTTGGTCGTTGCGCGGGTTTCAACCAGCGCACCCTTGCCCAGAGCCTCGCCCAAGGCCTCCAGCAGCGTGGAAGCGGTGACCGGCTTGGTCAGCACGTATTGAAGTCGCACCCCGCGCTGTTCTGCCGCACCCATGGCTTCTTCCCGACCATAGGCCGTGACCATGATCACGGTGGGCACATGCTGCAAGTCCTGGCTGCGCAGCTGATGGATGGTTTCTATGCCATCCATCACGGGCATCTTCCAGTCCATCAGCACCAGGTCATACGGCAACTGCTTGCGGTCTGCAACCGACATCATGCGCAGGGCTTCTGGCCCATCCCAGGCGGCGTCAACTTCCAGCCCAAACGACTTCGCCATGGAAGAAAGGATTTCACGCGCAGTCGCGTTGTCATCGACAACAAGAACGCGCACACCCAGCAGTTCGTCGGCCCGGAACATGCGCCGTGGCTGGGGTGTGTCCTGCACTCCAAACTTCGCACTGAAATGGAAGACAGACCCTTTGCCAGGCTCGCTTTCCACCCAGATACGGCCTTGCATCAACTCCACCAGATTTTTGGATATCGCCAGTCCCAGCCCGGTACCACCGTATTTTCGGGTGGTGGAGGCATCTGCCTGGCTGAAGCTCTGGAACATCTTGCCGCACTGCTCCGGGGTCATACCTATGCCCGAGTCGCGCACCCAGAAATGCAGCTCCACCGAATCTGCGTCTTCGAAAGTTTTCTCAATGCCGACAACCACTTCACCCTTGTCCGTGAACTTGACGGCGTTGTTGCCCAGGTTGATGAGCACCTGCCCAAGCCGCAGCGGGTCACCGCGCAGCGCAGTGGGCACATCAAGCGAAGCATTGAACAGCAGCTCCAGGCCCTTGTCATCGGCCTTCAGCCCCACCAGATTCGCCAGGTTGTCCATCACATCTTCGAGGCGGAAATCAATGGTCTCCATGCCCATCTTGCCGGCCTCAATTTTGGAGAAATCGAGGATGTCATTGATGATGCCCAGCAGGTTTTCACCGGAGCGGTGCACCTTCTCGACGTAGTTGCGCTGCTTCTTGTCCAGATTGGTTTGCAGTGCCAGATGGCTCATGCCAATGATGGCGTTCATCGGGGTGCGTATTTCATGACTCATATTGGCCAGGAAATCGCTCTTGGCCTGGGTCGCGATATCAGCCTTTTGCCTGGCTTCGTCCAGGTCCTCCAGCATATTCAGCATGGCCCGACGGGCGCGGTCTGACTGCTTGATCTGATCCTGCAGGCTTTCCACTGCATGGTGGCTCCGTGACATCTCATCCTCGACCTTGAGCATATTGGCGCGTGAGCGCGCGGCGCTGTCCTGTAACTGCCGAAACAACGCGAAATAGCGGCCGCTCCAGGCATAGGCGTCTTTCCATTGCTCCAGCGCCGCATGTGTGAGCATGCGCTGCTGCGCAACGGGTAGCAGCAGTTGCAGCTTGCTCGAGTCGTCGGCATGGGGTTCTGCCTCCGTTAGCAAGCGCAACGCCTCCTGTGGATTGGAGGTGTTTCGCTCTACCAGAGCCATAATCGCGGAGAAGCGCAGCAGCCTGGATTTGTCCGGATCGGACGCCAGAAATGCGCTGGCCAGTGTGAGATGCTTGCGGGCAAGCTCCCATTCGGCACACGCAGCAAACGCGTGTGCAATGGTGCAATGCATGACGAAGACCACTCGCGGCAGAACGTTGGGAACTCGTTGCACGAAATCCTCAAACTGGCGGGCCAGCCGCATGGCAACGTCGTTGTGCCCCAGTCCCAGATGCGTATCGATCAAATTGGCCCGAACCTGCAGGCTGGCATCGGTCATGGGTTGCTTGCCCAGCATGGTGTCCACTTCGGACAGCACCCGGAGCGCTTCATCCTGATTGCCCTGGGCCAACTGCGCTTCGCCGATATTGCTCAGCACACGCGCCAGAGTGGTGGGCAGTCCTGTGCGGCGCGCGGCATCAGCGGCTCGGTAAAACAGGCGCAGCCCCTCTTCCAGTTCCCCGAGTTCGTGTTTGCTGACACCGAGCAGGATATAGATCAGGAACCGGTCGATGTCTTGCGCATCCGCCAGAGAATCCATGTATTCGGCCAATTCGGCCACCGCAGTGTTGGACGCCCGTGCATAGGCAGACCATTGTGCTACGCAGAAGCTGGCACGTAGTAGCAACTGTGCATCGCCCGTTTCGGCGCAGGCGGTCTTGAGTGCTCGCCGGTCTGCGTCATTGGGGCCTTGCTGACCTAGTCGCGACGCACAGCAAAAGCTGGTGAGCTGCGCCTGCAGTTCGGCCTTTCTATCGGTTTGCGCCTGCGCACGCGCCAGCGCCTGCAAGGCTAGTGCATTGGACGCAACGGTGTCCTCGGCCTGCATTAACCAGGCGCGTTCGTTGAGTACCTGAAGGTCGCCACCGGGGTTGGGATCACTGTGCATCACCATCACTCCACGATCTTGTATTTTTGCGGCTGTCCAGACCGGGCGAGAAAATCGTTGATTTCAAGCTTCAATGAAATCATTCTGTCTTCTCGGTCTATGGTCAGTCGGTTGAAGCGCTCCAGATCCCGCATGCGCTCTTCAAGCTCTGCCTGACTCTCGCGGCGCTCGGTGATGTCCTGCAGCATCCACACCGTGCCCTTGCCCAGATCGTTGCGGTCAATCGCCGCGCCGCTCAGTTGGCACCAGAAGCGCGAGCCGTCGGCACGCACTAGCTCCTGTTCGCGCTGGTGCATTTCACCGCGCGCGAGTTGGTCGTAGACGCCATCGCCTCCGACGTTGTAATCCGCGTCATTGGCGTACCAGATGCGCGTGGAGTGGCCGATTTGGCTGCCCTCGGACATACCGAACAGCGCATCCAACTGGCTGTTGCTGCGCACGATGGTGCGGTTGCGAATAAAGGCGATACCCAGTGTGGTTGCCTCGAACATCGCGGTTTGCTCGGCATTGGCAACGCGCATGGCTTCCCGGGCCTTTTGTTGTTCAGTAATGTCGGTCGCAATGCTGCAGATGCCGTAAATCTCGCCAGCCTCGTTGATGAGTGGCGTCTTTGTTGTCATGAATGAGCGCATTTCCGACCGGTCCACGGTGGGGATGTATTCCTCATAGGTGACAGGTTCTCCGGTCTCCAGCACCTGGCGTTCAATCACCCCAATTTTTTCTGCCACTTCTTGGGGCAACAGGTCGTGTGCGCTTTTTCCGAGAAGATCTTTCTCGCTAATGCCAACGAATTTCGCGTAAGTGGCATTCAGCAACTGGTACCGGCCCTCGCGATCCTTCAGGGTGATGATGGACCCGATACTGTCGACCATGGTGCGAATCTGGCGCTGGCTGTTTCGGACTTCCTGTTCAACGCGGTTGCGTTCGGTAACATCGCGCACCGAGGCGCACACGCATACGCCACGGCCACCAATGGCGGGAAGGCGGGACAAGCCAACCTCGACCGCGAATTCACTGCCATCCTTGCGGACACCTCTCAAGGACCCGTCGGTGCTACCCATGTTGCGAGAGACCCCGATCTGCATGAATCCCTCGCGCAGTGAAGGATGTCGGCCGCGTATGGACATCGGTACCAGCATTTCTACCTTCTGGCCCACGATTTCCGCCTCGGTATAGCCAAAAAGATCTACCAGGCGCGGGTTGACCATGGTCACCGTGCCATCCGCATCGGCAACCAGCATGCCGTCTGGCGCGGACTCGATGATGCCTCGGTACCAAGCCTCAGTAGCGGCAATGGAATCCTTTTGCGCTTCAAGCTCAACCGCCTGTTCTTCCAGCGTTGCGGCTTGCTGCTGCATTGCCTGCGCCTGGCGCTGCGTCTCCTCCAGCAGCTTGTTGGTGCGCACGCTGCGCTCCAGAATTTCCAGGTTCATCGCCAGATTTGGCATAACGCCGTCCAGCAAAGACTGCTGGCGTTCTGACAGAGGCTCAAAGGTGGCCAACTCCAGCACCCCCAACAGCCGCTCGCTGCGCAGCACGGGCAGCACCGCAATCATCACCGGCGCCGCATCGCCCAGGCTTGAGCCTATGCGCACATAGTCGGGCGGTGGCTGGGTCAATACAATCGGCGCCCGCTCCATCGCGCATTGGCCGACGAGCCCTTGCCCAATAGCAAAATACTGATTCAGCTCCTTGCGCTCGCGCAGCGCATAACCGCCCAACAATCGCAGCCGGTGCCCCTCTTCATCGTGGATATAGAAAGCACCGTGTCCTATGTGCACCAGCGGCGCCAGCCGCGAGAACAGCACCTGAGACAGCTCGGCAAAGCTGCCCGCGGTTTGCAATGCGTTGGATATTTCCGCCAGGTTTCCCTTGACCCAGCTCATGCTGTCCATTGCAGTTGCACCTTGCTGCAGCACCAGGACCGAGCGGGCGACCTCGCCAATTTCGTTGCTGTAGTCTGCGCAAGGCACTTCGGCGCTCAAGTCACCGTCCGCCAGTTTTTGCACTGCGTTGCGGATACTGGAAATCGGTTTACGAATCGAGCGCGCAACCAGCAACGCAATCAGCGCACTGAGCAGCGTACCGAAGATCAGCAGCACCACAGCGATGCGTACCGTATGGGCGGCTTCGGCAATCGCATGGTCCACTCCCGCGCGCGCCTGAGCCTCCTTGGCTTCGGCCAGTTCGGCAATGGCATTGTTGGCGGCGACTCCGGGGGCACGGAAAGTGGCCGATGCCAGATAGACACGCGCCGCTTCATCCTGCCCCGTACGCATCAGTTCCAGCACTTTCTCCCGATGCGCCTTGTAGGAGGCCAGCTCCGACTCAAAAGTTTGCAGGCGCCGCCTGTTGACGTCCTGATTGATCAGGCCGCGCAGCTCACTAATGTTGTTGTTCAGTTCCACCTCGGCATCGCTGATCACCTTCAACGCGATGACCCGTTCGGGCCCGGAGCCGGCCAACAATGCCTGGCGTATTTCCCGCCCGATTACGGCGTACTGGACTTGCGCCGCACGCGCAGCGGACACGCCCAGCAACTCCTTGTCGTTGAGCTGTTTGATCTGGGCAATCAGGGTTCGCTGCGCCTGCAGATTGATGAGCCCCACGCCAATAGCAAACAGCATCAGCAGGGAGAAGCCTGCCGTCAGCTTTTTGCCAAGCGTCCATTGCTCCAGTGCACGTGTGAGTCGGTTCATGCAGATTCCTCAACAAATTCCCTGGCTTGCGAAAGCGCCTTCAATTGCGATGTCCGCCGGTGGATTTCAAGATGGTTTTCCAGCAGAGACACCAGTTCATCGAGCTGCACCTGATTCTGTGTATCTGGCAACTCTGGCAAGGCCAGTTCAACCACACCAATCAGGCGATCCTGCATCACCAGCGGCGCCAACAACAATGCGGCCACGCGTCCGCCTCCAAGCCCCGAGCGGATGTTCCAGATTCCGTCCGGCGGCGTGGCGATCACCCGCTTCTCCCGCTCCAGTGCACATTGCCCCAACAGGCCATCACCTGGCTGCAGCAAAGCCTCCGGCGGCTCGGCGCAGGCAGCGCAGCCCGCCAGCCTCAACGCGTCGCCCGTGCGCTCACCTGTGGCCACGTAAAGCACGCCCTGGGTTGCGCCCACCATCTCGCGCGCGCCCTGAAAGAACGCCATGGCGAACTGCTCCCAATCTTCGCAATGCTGTAGTCGCAACGACAAGGCACCGAGTTGCGTCCGGTAACGGGCCTGCGCCTCCTGTTCGTGCGCATAGGCCTGCAGTTGCTCTGATGCCCGGCTCTGCGCGTAACGCACGCGCAGCAAACGCAGCCACAACCAGCCCAATAGCAACACCAGTACCGCCAGTGCAGTGGCGCGCCAGGCGGTTGGGGCCAGGGGCACTGTGCGACTCAGGTCTTCCATCACCACCAGCGTCCAGTCTCCGGCCGGATCGTTCCAGTTCACCAACGCTGTTGCCACCGCGTAGGACTGGCCGTCCAGTGTCTGTGTGCCAGCGGCAGGGATAATAGGCAAAGCCTGCGGCACCGCAGTCTCGAACATGGCGCCAAACTGCTTGAGCTCGCGAATCGCCTTGAGGCGTTCGGGCGTGGCCTCACCTGCCAGTCGTCCCACCCAATCGACGCGGTTGCCTGCGAACACCACGCCCTGTGGCGACAGCAGCAGCGCAATGTCGTACTTGCCTTGCAGCAGTCCGTCGACCCGATCCAGCGTAGTGCGGGCCACAACAGCACCTACGCCCGAGCTGGAACGTGCGCGCTCGGAAAACACGGGCGCCGAAAAATACAGCGAACGGTCACCGCGCGCCATGCTGACCGCCGCGTACACACTGGATTGGCCACGCACAGCGGTCTTGTAATAGGGTCGGAAGCGCACATCCAACCCGGTAGAAGGTTTGTTGACGCGGTCCCATGACGACTTCACAACGCCGTCTTCACCGACCACAAATGCGCCCTCAGCGCCAAAAGCATTGCCCACGATGGACATCGTGGACTGGACGCTGGCGTCATCGTTGATCAGCCCGTTGGTGGCCTCCTGCTTGATGTCACCATCGAGCAGGCCCAATAGCGTGATTGAACCCATCAGATTGCCGTTGAGCGTGGATGACACGATCTCCAGCCCGCTACGCTGGGCTTCGTGCTGCAACTGTGTCTGGCGCTGGTCAGCGCGTATCGCCAAATCAAGCCAGAACACCAGTACCGCTGCGACAGCTGCAATGCAGACAATCAGCCCCCACGCCACCCGCCGGTGTTGCGCCAAATAAGTGGCTGGGCGGATCACAGACCGTTAGCCCCGAATGGTGTTCAAGGCCTGCTCTTTATCGACAAGGTCCTGGTCCGTGTCCGCAAATCTTTGAGCCACTGCCCGGAACTGCTCCGCAATCACCAGAAAGGCATCGACCATGTCGGGGTCAAAGTGTGTGCCGCGTCCTTCGGCAATGATGGAGACCGCCTTTTCGTGCGGCATACCTTCTTTGTAGACGCGTCGGCTGATCAGCGCATCGTAAACATCCGCCACCGCCATCAGGCGTGCCGATATCGGAATGAAATCGCCCGACAGGCCCTCGGGGTAGCCGCTGCCGTCCCATTTTTCCTGGTGCCCGTACGCAATTTCCTTGGCGTATTTCAGAAACTCCACTTGCAGACCCAACTGGTCCTCTGCGTGCTGGATTGCATCGCGGCCCAGCTTGCAGTGGGTCTTCATGATTTCAAACTCGTGCGGCTCGAAGCGGCCCGGTTTGAGCAAAATCCGGTCTGGAATCCCGACCTTGCCGATGTCATGCAGCGGCGCCGATTTGAACAGAATATCTATCGTGCGCTCATCCAGAAAGCGGCTAAAACGCGGATGATCGCGCAACTGATCAGCCAGCAAGCGCAGGTAGTGCTGGGTTCTGCGAATGTGGTTGCCGGTATCGTTATCGCGCGTTTCAGCCAGCGAAGCCATGGCCAGAATCGTCACATCCTGAATAGCCGCAAGCTCCTGTCCGCGGCGCTGCACTTCGGCATCCAGAAATTCGTTCTTGTCGCGCAGAAAATCGGCGGCGGCCTTGACCTGCAACTGGGTGCCCACCCGTGCCAGGACGACTGGCGGATTGACCGGCTTGGTGATGAAATCCACGGCGCCAAGCTCCAGCCCTTTCTTTTCCTCTTCGGTCGCCGTCATGGCAGTGAGGAAGATGATGGGGATATGAGCAGTCGCCGGATCGTCCTTGAGGATCTTGCAGACCTCGTAGCCGGACAAGCCCGGCATCATGATGTCCAGCAAGATCAGGTCCGGCTCCGCCTCTGCCCGCGCCAGTTGAATCGCCTTTTCGCCGTTGTTGGCGAGGAGCACCCGGTATTGGCTCTTCAGAAGCCCGGACATCAATGTCAAATTGTCGGGCGTGTCGTCGACTACCAGGACCGTAGGTTTTTCGGTGAAATCCAGTGTGTGCGCCAATCTTTTCTCCCTAGGATCATGTGCTGAAGCCGCTGAAAGCATACACCGGTTGGGCACTGCAAAGACCAGACTATTTGGCGATATGGGCCTTCAAGCAGCTGCCTATCCAAATCCGTCGCCCAAACCATACATCTGATACCCGGAAATCAGATGGATTTGTAGTTCGACTGACGCCCCCGCCCACGAATGGCGTGGCCTGCAGAATTTGCAGCCTTCTGTATGTCAACGCACTAACAAAGCGACCTTCGGGGTGCTCTACTGGAAGTGTGATCGAACCACCATGGAGGCCTGTCTCATGAACACATTCGGCATGGAATACAACTATCAGGAGCGCGACCCGTCACGCCGCTACAAGGGCATGGCCGTGGTGGTGGTCGCGCATGCGCTGCTTGCCTGGGTCTTGATCGCAGGCATGGGGGTAACGGTATTGCCGACACCCAAGAGGCCGCCGGTGATCGTGCAAATTGAGCAACTGCTGCCGCCGGAGCCGCCCAAGCCGCCAGTCAAGCAACCACCCAAATCGGAAGCACCGCCAGTGCCGCAGGACACGTTTGTGCCCGTGCCGGATGTCGCGCCCACCGAGCCCAGTAGCGTGACGATAGAGTCCGCGCCGGCGCCCGCCGCTGAACCCGTGCTGGCGCAAACCAGCAATACACAGACCGACATGCGCGTAGCCTGCCCGACCCAAGTCGCTCCGCAGATGCCACGCAAGGCCTTGCAGGACGGCACGATTGGCGTGGTGCGCGCCCTGGCGGTGATCCAGAACGGCCGGGTTCGCAGCGTGACCATACTGTCCGGCCCGCGCATCTTTCACGATGCGGTCAGGGCCGCGATGCTGCAATACCGCTGCAGCAATGACGGCGCAGCGGATATGACCGCCACGCAGGATTTCAACTTCCGGCTGGAGTAGGTACCGCCTGCGGCTGCCGACTAAATATCAATGCTTCAGGATAAACAGATCCCGGCTACGAATCCGGTCCAGCGCATTGCGGTCGCTGTAGCCGCCCACCCATGTCTTGACCAGCCGCGGCATCGTGCGTTGCAGTAGTGGGATCAGCGGGTAGTCTTCCATTGCCAGGTTGGCGGCCTGGCTTAGCAGCGCGCTGCGTTTGGCGGGGTCGGTTTCCTGATTGCCTTTGTCGGCCAACGCATCGGCCGGGCGGCTGCAGCTTGCTGTCATGTTCTGTTCGCTGTCGCATTGCACGATGGACAGAAACGAGGTGGCATCGTTGTAGTCGGCGGTCCAGCCGTAGCGGCCGATCTGGTAGCTCTGGTCATGCAGGCGCTTGACCATGACCTTGAACTCCAGGCTGTCCATCTCCACCTCAAGACCCAGCTTGGTCTTCCATTCGCTGGCGGCGAAGATCGCCATCTTCTTGTGGTAGTCGCTGGTGTTGTACATCAGCTTGAGTTTGGTGCCGGGCTTGACGCCCGCCTGGGCCAAAAGCTTCTTCGCCTCCTCGACCTTTTGCGCCATGGGCCAGGTAGCCCAGTCGTAATTGCCCACGCTCGCGCCCTCAATGCCTTTGACCATCAGCCCGTACAGTGGAAGCTGCCCGTCTGCGGTGATCTTCTGCGCGAGGATGTCGCGGTCGAGCACCATGGACAGGGCCTTGCGCACGCGCACGTCCTTGACCACCGGGTCCTTGGTGTTGAACGCGTAATAGCGGATCGCCAAAAGCGGCGTGTTGCGTATCTCTTGCGGGTACGCGCTCTTCAGCGCGGGGTAGCTACCCGGGGGTGTCTGGTAAACCATGTCGGTCTCGCCGGACTTGTAGAGCTGCACATCGGCGTTGCCATCTTCAATCGGCAGGTAGGTCACCTTGGTCAGCTTGACGGCGGCGGCGTCCCAGTAGCGCGGGTTTTTGGCCAGCACGATCTTGTTGTTGACCACTGCCTCTTGCAGCACAAAGGGGCCATTGCCAATCAGGTTGCCGGGCTTGGTCCATTCGCGGCCATATTTGTCGATGGCGGCCTTGTTGATGGGCGCGAACTGCTGGTTGGCGACCAGGCTCAGCATGAACGGCAAAGGCACGGTGGTCTTGACCTCCAGCGTGTTGGCGTCCAGCGCCTTGACGCCTAGCTCGGTGGGCGGCTTCTTGCCAGCGGCGATGTCAGCGCCATTCACCAGGAATACACCATAGGTGTTGGCATAGGTGGACGCCGTCTTGGGGTCCAGAAAGCGGCGCCAGGCGTATACAAAGTCGTTGGCGGTGACAGGGTCCCCATTCGAGAACGTGCTGTTCTTGCGTAGGGTGAACACCCAGGTCGTCGGGTTGGTCTGCTTCCACGACTGCGCGACACCGGGCACGACCTTGCCGTCGCGGTCAATCGCGGTCAGGCCCTCGAAGATGTCGCAGACGATGATGGTGGAATTGACTGTCTCCGACAGCGCCGGGTCCAGCGACTCGGGCTCGGTGCCATTGCTGCGGACCAGCTCTTGCGTGGCGTGCAACGGCGGGGTTTGCGCCCAGGACGGGCCGTGCAGAAGCACCAGAGACAGGGCTAACGCGGTATTGAGGAAATATTTCATGCCGCAATTACCTCACGGCAACAGCTTCTTGGCAATTGGTGTCAGCAAAGCGCGTTGGCGGTCAGTAGTCAGCTCCCAGATCATCACGCCGCCCAACTTCTTCTGCACCACGTAATCCAGCTTATGGGCCATGGACTCGGCGTCGTCGTAGGTGATGTAGGTGCCGCTTTCGGGGTTGTACAGCGACGGTGTTTTGGTGGCGTCGTTCCAATAGCGTGTGAAGCCGGGTTTGTTCAGGTAGTTGGCCACGATGTCCGCGTACTCCAGACTGCCCTCCTCCCACGTGCCCTTGGCCGGGCCTGTACATGTCTGGTATTCGCCGTGCATCGCGTCGGGGCAACCCTTCCAGACATAGCCATAGAAAGGCACACCCAGCACGATCTTCTTCAGCGGTACGCCGGCCTTGATGTGGCCGTCTATGCCTGCGGCAACAAACTTGCCCGACGTGCTGGTCTGCGTGTCGTCCTTGCCATCCGCCCACAGCGGCGCCAGAGGGCCAGCGCGCTTGCCCCAGGGGCCGTGGTAGTCGTAGCCCATCACGTTGATCCAGTCCACCGTCTTGGCAACGTCGCCAAGCTCGGTGTTGCGCAGGTAGTCGGGGCCGGGGTTGGTGGCAATCGTCAGCAGGTAATGCGTTTTGGTTTTCTTGCCAGCGGCATCCAAGGCTTTGCGCAGGGATTGCAGCAGCAAGGTGAAGTTGCGCTTGTCTTCGGGCCGCGCGCTGTTGCCAGGGTCGCCGCCGCTGACCGGAAATTCCCAGTCGATGTCGACACCGTCCAACTGGAAGCTGCGCATGTAGTCGACTGCGCTGTTCGCAAACAGCGTGCGGCTTGCGTCCGTCAGCGCGATATCCGAGAAGTGTTTGGACCAGGCCCAGCCGCCGACCGACACCAGCAGTTTCAGCTTCGGGTTGGCTTTCTTCAACGCGCGCAGGCCTTCGAAGTTCTTGGCGTCCACATCGGGGTAACCCACCGCCACTTTGCCGTCCACGATGTTGGCGAAGGCGTAGTTGATGTGGGTGAGTTTCTTTGCGTCGATCTTCTCGGGTGGGAAGCTGCGGGCGTCGCGCGCCCAGGCAATGTAGTAGCCCACCACCTTGTTGCCTGCGGCTGGCGCCGCGTGGGTGGAAGTGACCAGACTAGCGGCCAGCAGGCCGAGAAGCAATGCGCGCATCAAAAGACTCCGGGGTTGGAGGGACGAAGAAATCGTCCGCCATCGTACCCGGTCTTAGCGCTATATTTTCAGTAGCTGCTCACGCAAGTTACATGCGGGTTACGGGCACTTTTTATTGCAAATACAGGCTGTCCATTGCCAACATGCTGTACATCACTTCGCGGGTCAGGTAGGTGGGCCGCGCATCGCTGCTCGCGGCGCCCAGCGCAAAGAACAGCGGAAGGAAATGGTCATCGGTCGGGTGCGCACGCACAGCGTTGGGTGCCTGGGTGCGGTAGTCGAAAAGCGCGTCCAGATTGCCTTCGTTCAATCGGTCTTCAATCCAGCGGCAGAACTCAGTGACATAGGGCGAAACCGGCGCACCGCCGCCAAAGAACTCGCCCAGGTTGTGCGTCATCGAACCCGAGCCCATCACCAAAATGCCCTGCTCGCGCAGGGGGCGCAGCGCTGCGCCCATCGCAAACACCTCGCGCGGACCGAAGCCCGCAGGCAAAGCCACCTGCACCACCGGCACATTCGCCTTGGGCAACAGATGCATCAGCGGCACCCAGGTGCCATGGTCCATAGGCCGGTTCGCATCGCCCGGCGCGTCAATGCCAGCCGCCTTGAGCAAATCAATCACTTGCTGGCCCAACGCCGGGCTGCCGGGTGCGGGGTATTGCAGTTTGTAGAGCTCGTCTGGAAAGCCACCAAAGTCATGCCAGGTCTTGGGCTGCGGATTGGTCATCACCGCAGGCATGCGCGCCATCCAGTGCGGCGACATCACGACCACGCCACGCAGGTCCGCTGGCAGGTTCGCGCCCCACGCTGCCAGCGCCGGGCCGCTGTTGCCCGCCTCAATGGCAAACAAGGGAGCACCGTGGGAAACGAACAGCGAGGGCAAAGCAGTGGCAGTCATGGCGATATCTCAAAGGCGGGGATGCAACGTATATGGCGATGGTTTTGCGAGATACAAGTTTTAGCCTTGCTTGTTATTGAACGCAAATTGCGCGTCAAAAGCCCTCTGATACGCAGGCCGCGCTTCACCACGGGCCACATAGGCGGCAAGGTTGGGGTATTCAGTCAGCATGCCCGATGGCCTGGAGCGCAGCAGCACCGACACCATCATCAGATCGCCCGCGCTGAATGCGCCATCTAGCCAGTCGGCATTGCCCAGGCGCACAGACAGATCACCCAGCCGAACCCGCAGGCGCTCCAGCACCAGGGGCAGCCGCTGGTCGCGCCAGGGTTTGTCGCCCTCGAACAGCTTGACCGTGGTCAGATCCAGAATGGGTGGCTCCACCGTATTGACCGCGGCAAACATCCAGCTGATCGCGCGCGCCCGAGCGTTTGCATCGTCGGGCAACAAGCCTGCGTGGTGCTGCGCAACATGCAGCACGATGGCGCCCGATTCGAACAGCACCAGATCGCCCTCCTGGTAGGTCGGAATCTGACCAAACGGATGCAGAGCACGGTGCGCGGGCTCCTTCATCGCAGCGAACGACACCGGCCGCACTTCGTAGGCCAGCCCCGCCTCTTCCAGCGCCCAGCGCACGCGCGTGTCTCGCGCCAGCCCCTTGCCGCCATCGGGCGAGCGTTCAAAGGCGGTAATGGTCGGTGTCGCTGGATGGCTCATGGTGGTTTACCGTTCGACGTTACGATGGCGCATGAATGAATTGAAAACCCTGCAGTCCATGGGCCTGACTTTACCAAGCCCGGCCTACCTGTTGGGCTGCCTGGTTTTCAGCATCGTCGGCTACCTAAGCTTTAGGCGCGGGCGGAAGTCGCAAAGAACGGAGTTGATGTTTGCAGGAGGCGCCTTGATGTTCTATCCCTATGCAGTGTCCGAGACCTGGATGCTGTGGGTGATCGGCGCGCTGCTGACAGCTTGGGTGTACTTCAAATGGAACTGATGGCGCGTCTGGCTATGGCATTCGTCAGCACGGTGCTGGTGGCCGGGTGTGCGACCGCGCCTCCGCCCCAGCCTCCTCCGAAACCCATTGCAGCCCGCCTTACTGTTGACCAGGCCGATGAGGTCACGGTGATGGCCATTGGCTTGGTCGGCACGCCGTACCGCTACGGCGGCAATACGCCCGCCAGTGGCTTCGATTGCAGCGGGCTGATTGGCTATGTTTACAAGGCACGGGGCGGCGTGCTGGCGCCGCGCTCCGTGTCATCCCTGGTGAAGTGGGGTTCGCCCGTCCCAACGGACAGTGTTCGCACGGGCGACCTGGTGATCTTCAGCCAAGGCGGCAACGCGACGCATGCGGGGATTTATGTGGGCGACGGGCGCTTTGTGCACGCACCATCGACCGGGGGTGAGGTGCGGCTGGACCAGTTGAAATCGAAATACTGGTCGCAGCAGCAAGTGGCCTTTCGCAGGCCTTAGTTGGGAAGGCCTGGATCAGCGCTTACTTTTTTGCGTAAGTGATCTTCTTGGTGCCGCCGTCGCAGCTGCCGACGACCTTGGCATCGCCGGCTTTATCGTTATCTACGATTTCCAGCTTGGGGCTTTTGACGCCCTTGGCTTCCATCTTGGCAGTGATTTCCGTCTTGAGTTCTTCACAGGACTTGCCTGCATGGGCCAGACCAAAGCTGAGCAGCAAACCGAGGGACAGGGCGAATTTTTTCATTTTTCTCTCCGAATTGAAACGATGAACGCAAAGTTTACTGGCAAGTTCGCCTCTCAGGCGGCCACAAATCCTGCCAGTCCGGCAATGGCCAATGCATAGCCGTTGACGCCAAACCCGGCCATCACCGCCTTCGCAGCGGGCGAGATAAACGAATGGTGGCGGAATTCTTCGCGGGCGTGGACGTTGCTGATGTGCAGCTCGATCAGCGAAATACCCGTGCCCTTGATCGCGTCGAGCAACGCGATGCTGGTGTGGGTGTAGGCGCCAGCGTTCAGGATCACACCGGCCAACTTGCCCTTGGCGTGCAGCTTGCCGGCCTCATGGATCCAGTCCACCAGCGCGCCTTCGTGGTTGGTCTGGCGAAAGTCCAGCGCAAACCCATTCGCCGCGCAGGCGCGCTCGCACAGCGCCTCTACGTCAGCCAGCGTTTGCGAGCCGTAGACCTGTGGCTCCCGCGTGCCGAGCAGGTTGAGATTCGGGCCGTTGAGGATCAGAGCTGTTTTCATGGGGTGCGGTGCCAGAGTGAAATGCTATTGATTTAGTAGCTGCTTACGCACATTCTACGGGCGCTCTAGGCCTTTTTGGCAGCAATTGGAGCAAGAATTTTCTCCACATCACCACATTGCGCGCGGTTGCGCAGCGCGTGCTCCATCACCACCAATGCCAGCATCGCTTCAGCAATCGGCGTCGCGCGTATGCCCACGCAGGGGTCGTGGCGGCCCTTGGTCACTACTTGCGTGGCGTTGCCCTGCACGTCAATCGAATCACGCGGCGTGATGATGGAGCTGGTCGGCTTGATCGCAATGCTGACTTCCAGGTCCTGCCCTGTGCTGATGCCGCCCAGTACGCCACCGGCGTTGTTGGTCGCAAAGCCTTGCGGGGTCAAGCTGTCGCCATGCGTCGTGCCGCGCTGCGACACGCTGGCAAACCCGGCGCCAATCTCCACGCCTTTGACGGCGTTGATGCCCATCATTGCGTAGGCAATGTCGGAATCCATCTTGTCGAACAGCGGCTCGCCCAGCCCCACGGGCACGTTGGACGCGCTGACGCGGATGCGTGCACCGCAGGAGTCACCGGCTTTGCGCAGTGCGTCCATGTAGTCCTCCAGCGCCTGCACATCGGCAATCGGGGCGAAGAACGGGTTGTTGGGTACGTGCTCCCAGGATTCAAACGCAATCGACATCTCGCCGATCTGCGTCATGCAGCCACGAAACTCGGTACCGTATTTTTCCTTGAGCCACTTCTTGGCCACTGCGCCTGCGGCGACCATGGGCGCAGTCAGGCGCGCGCTGGAGCGGCCACCGCCGCGCGGGTCGCGAATGCCGTATTTCTGGAGGTATGTGTAGTCGGCGTGGCCAGGGCGGAAGGTTTCGAGAATGTTGCCGTAGTCCTTGCTGCGCTGATCTGTGTTCTGGATCAACAGCGCAATCGGCGTGCCGGTGGTCTTGCCCTGGTAGACGCCGCTGAGGATCTGCACGGCATCGGGCTCGTTGCGCTGGGTCACGTGGCGGCTGGTGCCGGGGCGGCGGCGGTCCAGGTCACCCTGGATGTCGGCCTCGCTCAGTTCCATGCCCGGGGGGCAACCGTCAATCACGCAGCCAATGGCCGGGCCGTGGGATTCACCAAAGTTGGTGACTGCGAAGAGGTGTCCGAAGGTATTGCCGCTCATGGAGAGGCATTATCTCTGACGCCGCTTCGCATTCATTTGCATCAAAGCTTATCGGTCGCCTTCTTTTGCTGCGCAAACTGCGCCAGTCGCAGTTTCTCGCGGGCCGCCATGTCGCTCCAGCCCAGCTTTTCGTACAACGCCAAGCGCTCCGTGCGCAGCTTGGTGCTGCCCGGTTCGTCCTTGATGCGGGCGTTCATGGCATCCAGCGCCAAGCCCAGGTAACCGTTTTGTTCCAGCATCGCGGACTCCACGGCACGGGTCTGCTTGTCGGCTTCAGGTTCCCAGCGCTTGATCTGCGCGAAGGCTTTCCAAGCCGCATCCCACTGGCCGGTCGCGCGCAACACATCGGCGCGCAGGCGTTCGATCCTGGCCAAGGTTTCGCGCTGTGCAGTCATCAGCTTCTTCTCGCGCTCTTGCGCGGGCTTGGACGTCAGGTCACCCGCTACGACGGCAGGTGGCGCACCAAAGTACTGCGCTACCGCATCGGGCTTGGCCAGTTTGTGGGCTTCGTCCAGCAAGGCGATCACCGATTTTTCAGCGCCGGCAACAGGCTTGATCACAGCAGCGCTCTTGGTTGCAGCTTCGTCTTTGTCTTTTGCCTTGTCGGCGTCACCCTCAGCAGACGGTTTGGCTTTGGGCCAGCTATCGCCCGCCAACCCGGCGGCCAAGGCTGCATCCAGCGCCTGCTCAAACACTACGGCAGCATCTGCGGGGCGTTCGCTGTGCAAGGCAGTGAGCACTTCTGTTCGGCGCGCCTTGGTCGCAGCATCGGTCGTGCCGCGCTGATCGCGGACAAAGGCCAGGCGGCTGTCGAACTGGGTATCGGCCAACTTCTCCACCTCGGTACGCGGGTCCTTGACCGGCTTGGCCTTGGGGTCCACGTTGGTGGTCTTGGCCGGGGATGCTCCGGGCATATAGACGATGGGTTTTTTGCCAAGCTCGCGATTCTCGGTGTCGCGCACGGTCAGTTCACCGGTGAAATGCGCCGGTTTGGGTTCGTGCTTGGCGAGGTCGTCCACCGGCTTGTCCTGCAGAAACAGCTCTTCCTCGCGGCCAGCCTTCAGGCGCAATTCCGTGGTGTCCTTGCCAGTGAGGCGATCACGCAAACTCGCGCGCAACGGCAGTGGGCTGGCTGTCTTCAGGGCTTCTGACAGGCGCAGGGGCGCGGTGCTGATGCTGGCCAGCAGTTCGCTGTCGGGCGCGGTGAACTCGCGGATACCGGTGGTTTTGCCCTTGGGGAATTTCACCGCAGGACGGGTAAACACATTGGCGCCTGTCGAGTCAAACAACACTTCTCCGGATTCATGCACCAGCGTTACGCGCCCTCCTCCCACCGCATCTTCCAGGTCGTAGTCCGAAGGCTCCAGCACGTGGGCCGTCATAGCCTCCTTGAGGTCCAGCACAAAGCGCTGGCGCAGCATGTGGACGCGCGTAGGTCCGGGAGTCAATGCGGATGCGGGCAACTCGGCGCGCTCGTCCATCTTCAGCGCGGTCGTGCTTTGCGGCAGGAAGATATGCACGGCGCGGTCGATCTTGGCATCGACTTTCACGGTGCGATCACTCAAAGGGTTCAGCTCAGTCGTGGTCCAACCTGAGTTGGCAGGCATCACCAAGGGCGCCGTGTCCACGCCAGCGCCAACCCATTCGAGGCGCGTCTGCAATGTCGCGTCACCCAAGGCAGCGAAATGCAGCGTGTACGCGATCTCGGCCACGCTGCCTGGCTTTAGGCGCAGGTCAAACGACTGCTCCGCACCAGGGTCCAGGTTCAGCGTGCGCACGGTCTCCATCTCGGCAATCCCGCGCTGAGCAGAATAGGCAACAGCCTGCACGCCGAAGCGCCGGTTCATCGAATCGCGGGTCTGGTGTTTGACCCAGATGCGCAGCACCGAAGCTTCGAGCGGGGCTTTGACAAACAGGCGCTTGGTTTCCGAAGGCTTGAACGCCAGCGAAGTTTCCAGCTTGTTGTCGACAAACGCACTGGCGGGTGCGGGCTGGATGATGGAGACCGGGATAGAGAACACCGGACCCAAGGATGGCTTGGACGCCAACACAGCATCCACCTGCGCCACGTTGACGGAGCCAATCGCACCGGCAGGCACCGGCGGCACATCCACCACCATGCTGACGGTGCGCGGGCCGCCAGTCAGGTGCACATACTGCGGCGTTGTAACCCAAGAGGCGGAAGACTTCAGAATCACATCGCTCTCAAACGCGGTGCGCGCAGCGACGGGCGTGGACTCGGTCCAAGCCGGTGTGATCTTGACCGCAACACGGCGGCGCGGCTCGGTGACCGCTTCGCGCAACAAGAAGCCGCGGCCCTTGTTGGTGAATGTGCCCTGGTCCACTTCCAGGTCATAGAACGTGCTGAAGGCGCTGACACCTTGCAACTCATTCAGCTTTTTCCAGGCGCCAGGCGCGTTGATCAGGCCGGAGCCGCGCGTGAACACATCTTCTTTGGGCAGCGGTGTGGTCCCAAGAATCAATGCAGAACGCAACAGAGCCGGATTGGCATCGAGCTTGTTCTGGCGCGCAGCGCTGAGAACCAGCGCCGCCACACCCGCAGCAGATGGCGAGGCCATCGAGGTGCCGTTGTACATGTCGGCGCTTTGGCGGGTTTCTGCAGAGACGGATGCATAAGCGGCTCCGGGCGCCATCAGGTCCACACCGAAATCGCCATCTTTGGTGGGGCCGCGGCTGGTGAACTGCTGTGCTGCTTCGGCACTGTCTGCGAGGGTGTTGTAGAGAACCTGACCCATTTCAGGCGACATGTAGGCGCCCACGCCCAGCACGCGGCTGGCTTCGGCACCAGCGCTGCCGGCGGTGCCGAGCGCAGGGCCGTTGTTGCCGGCGGAGATGACGGCCAGCATGTTGTAGCGCTCCATCATCATGTCGTAGACCAGGCTGTTGCGGTTGCGGCCGTCTTGCAGCTTGGAGCGGCCGCCCCAGCTGGCATTGACGATGTCGACCTTGTACTGCGCAGCCAGTGCAGACGCGCGCAGCTCGCTGGTGCCATACGAGCTGCCCCGGGCGCGGATGTCGCCAATCTTGATCGACACGATGCGCGCGCCAGGTGCAATGCCGTTGCGGGCCGGTTCATTGGCGAAGTGGCTTGCAGCGATAGAGGCCACGTGCGTGCCGTGGGCGCCGCTGACAGTGACGATGGACAGCAAATCACCCTTCTCGTACACCTGCACGCCAAAGGTGGTGTTGGCAATGCCGCCAAACGAGCCGTACTCGCCGGCCACACCGTAGGGGCGCAATGCCTTCTCGTTGCGCAAGTCAGCGTCTTCGTCGGTATCGACCAGCACATGCCAGGTCTTGCCGTCGTTCCACAGCACGCAGTCGTACAGTGGGCCGGTGCTGTCAGAGGACTTGTCATCTTCCAATGCGGCAAGCGCAACATCGCGCGCAATCAGGTCGCGCTCGGTGCGGCTGCGTTCATCAGGGGCTTTGGCGCGCGCGGCTTTGAGTTTGGCGGCGTCATCGCCGCGGTCGCGCGCGGCCAGGCGCACGGTTGCAGCGGCGGCGCGCTGCGCGGCACGGCGGTCGGTCACGCGTTTGAGCACATCGCCGTAAAACAATTCAGATGCTGGCTTGAGCCCCAGGCGGAATTCGCCGGATGGGTTCACGATGCCAGCAGGCAACACCAGCGTGCGACCGCTCAAACCCGTGAGCTTGCCTGTGGCATCTGCCTTGCGCTTGGTAGTGGTATCCACATCGCCGGAGCCCGAAGCGTCCAGCATGTCCATGATCTTGCGCTCGCCAGTCGACGTGGTCGCAAGGCCCGCCGCAGCGGGATCCACACCGGTGTCAAAAATGGCGATCACCACGCCACGCCCATCCCATGTGGGGTGCGCCTTCACAAAGGCATCGGCAGCGATCTCATGTTTGGGGATCAGCGCCGCCCGGAATTTGGCGACGTTGGGTTCAGCGGGTGCGGCCAGAGTGATGTTGGCGGCAAAGAGACTTCCGAGCAGAGTAAGCGCGAAGGCCGGTTGCAAAGAAAAACGCATTTCAAACCTTGGTAAGAGTTGGCGCTGCGCATCTTACCCAACGAAATCCAGCTTTCCTTCTAAGCGAACCACGCCTTGACCTGTTCCTTGACGCGTCGGGCCCAAGCCTTTGCGGCCACATAGGCAGGCTGCGCTGCCAGCCAAGCGCGTGCGCGCTGCAGCCAACCGTTGATCCACAGATAAAGCCAGTTGAACCACGCAAGCTTGCGCGCGTTCTCCCGAACCAGATCGAAGAGGTAGGCGGCGAGCGCGGTGCCACTGATTTTGGCCAACACAAAGATGACCAGGCCCAACACCGGATAGCCGTGCGCAATCGCCCACAGACCCGCAACCTTAAAAGGCAGCAGAAGCGCACCGGGCAGCAGCAACACGAGCAAAGCGGCCCAAGGTGGAATCTGCCGCAGATGCGCTTCCAGGCGATGCACCCAGGGGTGATCGGCCACGCGGCGCATGAACGCTTTGAGACGCTCCCACAGCCATTCCTCAAAAACAAGGAGCAGGGCCAGGACGGCCACCAAGGGCTTGACGATCTTGCGAAGTAATGCGATCACGGGCTGAGTCTAGAGGCGAATGGCCACGCCCGTAGCGCAATGCCCGGGCAACTGGAACGGTTTATGCATGTTGTTGCACCGCACCATTTCAGTGTCTTTATTAGATTCTTGCCCACTTTTGGAAGGAGCATCCATGCTGGACCGCACCAACACCACGCAGTTCTCCCATGTCAAACCCGAAGACACCTCTTTCGCTCCGGGTGGTTTGCGTGATTTCTTCCTGTACCGCGACCTCGGGATTGCCGAAGCCACGCACGGCAAGGTGATCGCGCACCTGGTGAAGGCCAATATGGCACCAGAAACAGGCACGGGTTGGCATCGGCATGAGGCGGATTTCCAGATCGTGATCATGACCAAGGGCTGGGCCAAGTTCATGTACGAGGACAAGGAAACGCTGGTGCAGGCCGGCGATGTGGTGCACCAACGCCCCGGCATTCGCCACTACCTGTTCGACTATTCGCCCGACATGGAATACCTGGAGATCGTCTCGCCTGCGGATTTCAAGACCATCGACGTGGAGCCGGTTTGCGACATTCCGCCTTGCACGCCCTGGAAGTAGCCAGTTTAGAAGTCTGCTGACAACTCTTCGAGTTCTTCGGGTTCTTCCTGGGCACCAGCGATCCATTCCTTCATCGCGGGCAAATCCATGATGCGCTTGGCATAGGCTGCACAAGCCTTATCCAGCGTCACGTCATAGGTCAGAAAGCGCGTCACTACAGGCGCGTACATTGCGTCCGCCACCGTGGGTGTTTTGCCAAACAGGTAAGGCCCGCCATAGGTCTTGAGGCACTCTTTCCAGATCTTCAGCACGCGGTCGATATCGGCCTGCGCGCGTGACCAGATTTTGAATTTGGGGAAGTGGCCTTTGATGTTCATCGGCAGCGCGCCGCGCATGGACGAAAAGCCCGAATGCATCTCGCCGCAGATCGCACGGCAATGCGCACGCGCTTTGCCGTCGGCCGGAAGCAGAGCGGCTTTGGGCTTGATTTCATTGAGGTATTCGGCAATCGCCAGTGTGTCCCAGACCTTGATGCCGTTGTGTTGCAACGAAGGAACCAGCATGCTCGGCGCCAAGAGCAGCATCTCGGCCTTCATCGCCGGATCGTCCGCCGGGATCACCTTCTCGGTGAACTCCAGCCCCGACAGCTTGGCCAGCAGCCAGCCGCGCAAGGACCAGGCACCGTAGTTTTTGCTGCTGATCGTCAGTACGGCCTTGGCCATGGCAATGCTCCTTAAAGGTGCAAATGCGTCGCAAGCCCTGTGCCAACCCTGACAGCCACTTGTAAGTTCTACGCCCGAACTGGCCCGTTACTTGCCTGCATTTAGGCTTCCGGGCCACAAGTCCGACTCTTCGCAGGAACACCATGCTCTACCAGGCTTACCAGACCCAGTCCGACCTGATGTCCCCATTCCGGCTGATGGCACAGGGCGGCAGCGCGGCCATGTGGTTCGGCAACTCCGAAGGCGGCGTGTTGCGCAAACTGTCCGCGTCAATGGAGGTGTTCTCCCGCATGCGGCTGACGCACTCGCGCCCGGCCTACGGCATCACGTCCGTCAAGGTCGGCGAGCGCGATCTGGCAGTCACCGAAGAAAGCGCATTGACCCTGCCTTTCGGCACCCTGCTGCATTTCAAAAAAGACACTCCTTCCGACCTGCCGCACCAGCCCCCTGTCTTGCTGGTCGCGCCCCTGTCGGGCCACTTCGCCACGCTGCTGCGCGAAACGCTGCGCACGCTACTGCAAGACCACGACGTCTACATCACCGATTGGCATAACGCCCGCGACGTCGCGCTGAAGCACGGCCCGTTCGGGCTGGACGATTACATCGACCACATGATCCGCTTCACCGAGGCGATTGGCCCCGGCACCCATGTGGTCGCAGTCTGCCAGCCCTGTGTGGCGGCGCTGGCGGCCGTGGCCATCATGGCTGAAGACGACAACCCCGCGCAGCCCAGCAGCCTGACGCTGATGGCTGGCCCAGTGGATTGCCGCGTGAACCCCACCGGCGTCAACACACTGGCCACCAGCAAGCCTATCGAGTGGTTTGAGAAAAATCTGATCAGCCATGTGCCGCTGCCGCACGCGGGCTACATGCGCCGCGTCTACCCCGGTTTTGTGCAGGTCAGCGCCTTCATGAGCATGAACCTGGACCGCCACAAACAGTCCTTCAAGGACATGTACCAGCATCTGGTTGACGGCGATCTGGAAAAGGCCAACATCATCAAGGTGTTCTACGACGAATATCTGGCGGTCAACGATTTGCCCGCAGAGTTCTATCTGGAGACGGTGGAAAAGGTCTTCCAGACCTACGACTTACCGCTGGGCAAGCTCACCTACAAGGACCGCATCGTCAACCCCGCTGCCATCCGCCGTACTGCGTTGATGACCGTCGAAGGCGAGCGCGATGACATCTGCGCTGTTGGCCAGACCGTGGCCGCGCAAGACCTGTGCAGCAGCATCCGCCCCTACATGAAGACCCACCATGTCCAGGCTGGTGTGGGGCACTACGGCGTGTTCAGCGGCAAGAAGTGGAACGCACAGATTTATCCCCGGGTGCGGGAGATGATTCACGCCAGCATGGGCTGAATCGGGGGCCTATTTCGCCGAATCCGGCAAGCCAAATACCTTGTCAAACGCCCAGGTAAACGTCACGGTGTAGAAAAAGAAAAACGCCAGCAAACCCATATCGGCGATGAGCGCTTCGAGCAGCGAGACATCCAACCACCAGGCCATCACTGGCAACAGGATCAGCGCCAGTCCGCCTTCAAAGCCGACGCCATGCGCAATGCGACGGGCCAGCGAACGGCCCTTAACCGTTTGACGGGCTTCCCAGCGTTCGAACAGGCTGTTGAACAAATAGTTCCATGCTAGCGCGATGGTGGACATCACCGCCGATAGAACAAAGGCCGAACCCGGAGGATGTGAAAAAGCCAGCGCCAGAACAGGTGTGACGACGGCGATGGCGACGCTTTCGTACAGGACGGCCTGTACGACTTTGCGGGTGGTCGGGGTCACTCAGGACGACGCTTCAGCCGGGTCCTTGCCTTCAGGCCAGTCGCGGATGTAGGCTTTCAGCATCTTGTTCTCGAAGTTCTGGCTATCCACCACCGTCTTGGCCACGTCGTAGAAGCTGATCACACCCATCAGCATGCTGTTGTCAATCACTGGCATGTAGCGCGCGTGGCGGTCCAGCATCATGCGGCGCACCTCGTCCATTTCGGTTTCCATGGTGCAAATCAACGGACCCGAATCCATGGCGCGGTAGACCGTAGTCGTGCCAAATGCGCCACCGTTCTTGACAGTGGCCTTGATCACTTCGCGAAAGGTCAACATGCCCACGACGCGGCCGTGTGACAAAACCACCAGTGAACCAATGTCGTTTTCCGCCATCAGCTTGGCGGCATCAGCCAGACTGTCTTCCGGAGTGGTGGTGTAGAGCGTGCCGCCGCCCTTGACGCGCAGGATGTCGCTGACTTTCATGGTGCTTCCTAGATGGTGCTTCCGGTGGGGCGCTGGAATTCGCCGTATCGCCGAAATATAGCCCACAATCCCGCAGACTTAAGCCCAATAAAAAACCTTGGAGACAGTATGAACCCCCAAGCTCACATTCGTTCGCAGCCCCCCATGGGGGCGCATGCCTCCCTAGAGGCGGCTCGTCGGGAGGCATGATGCCCGGCTATTCCGACCCCGGATTTGACACGCTTGCCCTGCACGCAGGCGCCACGCCCGACGCCACGGGCGCGCGCGCCGTGCCGATTCACCTGACCACGTCTTTCGTTTTCGAGTCGAGCGAACACGCCGCTTCGCTGTTCAATCTGGAACGTGCGGGACACGTCTATTCGCGCATCAGCAACCCAACCAACGCGGTGCTGGAGCAGCGCGTTTCGGCGCTGGAAGGCGGCATTGGCGCGATAACCACCGCCAGCGGCCAGGCCGCGTTGCATCTGGCGATTGCCACGCTGATGGGCGCGGGCGGCCATATCGTCGCCAGCACCGCGCTGTACGGCGGCTCGCAAAACCTGTTGCATTACACGCTGCGCCGTTTTGGTATTGATACGACCTTTGTGCAGCCCGGCGATATCGACGGCTGGCGCAAGGCCGTGCAACCCAATACCAAGCTGTTCTTTGGCGAAACCGTGGGCAACCCTGGGCTGGACGTGCTGGACACACCGACCGTATCCCAGATCGCGCACGACGCCGGTGTGCCGCTGTTGGTGGATTCCACCCTCACCTCGCCCTGGCTGGTCCAACCCTTCACGCAAGGCGCGGATCTGGTCTACCACTCGGCCACTAAATTCTTGAGCGGCCACGGCACGGTGATAGGCGGCATCGTCGTCGATGGCGGATCGTTTGACTGGGACAAGTCGGGCAAGTTCCCTGAGCTGACCGAGCCCTACGCGGGTTTCCACAACATGGTGTTCACCGAAGAGTCCACCGTCGGCGCCTTCCTGCTGCGCGCGCGGCGCGAGGGCCTGCGTGACTTCGGCGCCTGCATGAGTCCGCATTCGGCCTGGCTGATTTTGCAAGGCATAGAAACGCTATCGCTGCGCATGGAGCGGCACATGACCAATACCGCGAAGGTCGTTGAACTGCTGGCGTCGCATCCATTCGTGTCGCGCGTCGGTCATCCGATGCTGGAGAGCCACTCCAGCCATGCGCTGGCGCAAAAACTGTTGCCCAAGGGCGCGGGCTCCGTGTTCAGCTTTGATTTGAAAGGCTCACGCGCGCAAGGCAAGGCGTTTGTCGAAGCGCTGAAGGTATTCAGCCACCTTGCCAACGTGGGCGACTGCCGCAGCCTGGTGATCCACCCGGCCAGCACCACGCATTTCCGCATGGACGACGAAGCATTGGCCAAAGGGGGCATCACACAGGGAACGATTCGGCTGTCGATTGGATTGGAAGACAGCGCGGACTTGCTTGATGACTTGAAGCGCGCCCTGAAGGCGGCGGAGAAGATATGAGCCCCCACGTTCACTTACGTTCACTGCCCCCCGAAGGGGGCGCATGCCTTTCTAGAGGCGGCTCGTCGAAAGGCATCGCATGAAGCTCACCGTCAACGGCGCAACCGCCTACTGCTACACCGGTGGCAAAGCCTTCAATCCCGCACAGCCCACCGTCGTATTCATCCACGGCGTGATCAATGACCACAGCGTCTGGATCTTGCAGAGCCGCTACTTTGCCAACCATGGCTGGAACGTCCTCGCGGTCGATCTGCCCGGCCATTGCCGCAGTGAAGGCCAAGCGCCTGCGAGCGTGGAAGACGCAGCAACGTTCATTACTGCACTGCTCGATGCGGCGGGTGTGCAGAAGGCGGCGCTAGTGGGCCACAGCTGGGGCTCGCTGATTGCACTGGAAACCGCCGGACATCTGAAGGATCGCATCAGCCACCTAGCGCTGGTGGGTACTGCCTACCCGATGAAAGTCTCACAACCGTTGCTGGACGCGGCGCTGAACGAGCCTGAGAAGGCATTGCATATGGTCAATGTGTTTTCACGCAGTTCGCTGGCACCGCCCGTGGCGCCCGGCACCTGGATTTTTGGCAGCAGCCTCGCGCTGGGCCGCCGGGTGATTGCCAGCAATACCGAGGTCAACCTGTTCCACCGCGGGTTCAGTGCCTGCAATAACTATGCGAATGGCGAACAGGCGATGGAGCAAGTCAACTGCCCCGTGCTGTTCCTGCTGGGTGCGGTGGACCAGATGACAATCCCGAAGGCCGCACAAACCCTGATAGCCAAAGCGCAATCCAGTGGAAAAATGCATTCGGTGGTTAGCCTTGCCGTAGGCCACCATCAGATGACCGAAGCACCTGAGGCCACGTTGTCTGCATTGAAAGAATTCCTGAATCGCTAACCGGAGTCTCCATGACCCCTTCCCTCTTTCGCCGCACGCTGATCTCTGCTGCATTGATGGCCAGCACAGGCTTCGCTTTCGCCGCCTTCCCCGATAAGCCGATCAAGATCATCATCGGCTTCCCGGCAGGCGGTCCGCTGGACCAGCATGCGCGGCTGTTGACCGACAAGTTGCAAACCGTGCTTGGGCAACCGATTTTGGTGGACTACAAATCAGGCGCGGGCGGCACGGTGGGTGCGCAAGAGGTGATGAAGGCGCCCGCTGATGGCTACACGCTGATGCTGGCCAATACTGGCGTGATGGTGATCAACCCCGGCCTGTACACCAAGCTGCCCTACGCGACGCTGCGTGACTTCACGCCGATTGCGCGCACCGCGATGCAACCGCTGGCGCTCTTGGTCAACCCGAAGGTACCTGCGAATACGCTGAAGGAATTTGTGGCCTACGCCAAGAGTCGCCCCGGCCAGATCAACTACGGCTCGGCGGGCAACGGCGGCATCAGCCATCTGGTACCCGAGATGTTCAAGTCAGCCACCGGTTTGTTCATGGTGCACATCCCCTACCGCGGCAGCGCGCCTGCGTTTACCGACCTGATGGGCGGTCAGGTCGAGTTCATGGCCGAGTCCATCCCGCAGGCGGCGAATTACCACAAGCAGGGCAAAGTGCGCGCGCTGGCCGTGACCAGCCGCGAGCGCAATCCGGCGCTGCCCGATGTGCCTACGGTGATCGAGTCCGGCATCAAGAACTTTGAGGTCGTCGGCTTCTACGGGTTCCTCGCACCCGCCGGAACGCCCAAAGACGTCGTCGCCAAACTCAGCGACGCGTTCAAACAGGTGATGGCTATGCCGGACGTGCGGACCCGTATGCTGAGCCAGGGCGCGGACCCGGCGTTTCTGGGCGCAGAGGATTTTTCGAAGTTTCTGGCGTCTGAAATGCCACGCTGGGCCGACGCTGTGGCCAAGTCCGGTGCCAAGCTGGACTAAACCTTACCCAACGGCACAATACTGAACATCAGAGGAGACATGACCATGAACACCGCCGTGGAAACCGCAAGCAGCGTAGACCCAAAGCAGATGACCTCGTTCGCCGAGTTCTATCCGTTCTACCTGACTGAACACAGCAACCTGACCTGCCGCCGACTGCACTTTGTGGGCTCGTCGCTGGTGCTGTCCAGCATCGCCTTATTCTTCACGACCGGCGCGTGGATCTTTCTGATTACCGCCCCACTGTGGGGCTACGGCTTTGCGTGGATCGGGCACTTTGGCTTTGAGAAAAACAAGCCTGCCAGTTTCAAGCGCCCGCTGTGGAGCTTCATGGGCGACTGGGTGATGTACAAGGACATCCTGATTGGCAAGGTCAAAATCTAGCGGCGCGCGTTGGGGCTAAGCGCTCTGCTTTTTATAGTACCTCACGCAAGCTGGATGCGCTCCAGCGGCCGTTTTCCCATAGTTTTTCAGTAGCCTCGTTGTTGGGCAACAGCAGCGCACGCATCAGCGGCGCCAGCTCAGTCGCTTCTGGATCGGTCAGCAACACCCATCGCGCACCAGCGTCTGCGGCGTCCGATTCGTTCAGCAGTGCTATCCAGTCCAGCTTTGTGAGCGCCTCCAGCACGGGCTCCAGCCATTGGGCCTCAGCCCGCAGATCGTTGCTCAGCTGCGCCAAGGTGCAGCCCCGCTGACCGGTATGGCGCGCGCTATCAAGCATGCGCAATACCTCCAGCGCCAACTGAAACTGCCAGCCTGCGCTGGAGCGCTTGCGCGGCAGGCCCGCCAGCAGGCTGGGCACATAGGCCGTCAGCGCCGCACCCAGCAATACGATGACCCAGGCCACATAAATCCAGACCAGCAGAATGGGCACGGTCGCAAACGCGCCGTAGACCACCGAATAGGTAGGCACCTTGGCCAAATAGAAGGCCAGCACGCGACGCGCTACTTCAACGCCCATCGACACAAACACGCCGCCCATCCACGCATGGCCCCAGCGCACATGGGTGTTGGGCACGTAGCGGAACATGGCCGCCGTGCCGCCCGCAACCAACATGAACTGCAACAGGTCCAAGAGCAGCGTAAAGCCGCCCGGCAGCGAGGCCACCAGGCCTTTGGACTCTGACACCGCATACGAGGTCATGCTCAGGCTGGCGCCCAGCACCAGCGGCCCCAGCGTGATCGCAGCCCAGTAGATCAGGACCCGCTGCGCAAACGGACGCGGCTTGCGCACGCGCCAGATGCTGTTGAGTGTGCGGTCAATCGTGAAAATAAGCGCCAGCGCTGAGCCCAGCAGCGCGACCAGACCTACAGCGCCCAGCTTGCTGGCTTTGCCTGCAAATTGGGTCAAATAACCCAGCACCTGGCGCGCGATGTTTTCGGGCACCAGACTTTCGATCAGCCACTTCTGCAATACGTCCTGGAACTTCGCAAACATCGGGAACGCGGTGAACACCGCCAGTGCCACGGTGATGAAAGGCACCAGTGCGATCGTGGTGGTAAAGGTCAGGCTGCTGGCCGTCAAGCTGAGGCGGTCTTCGCGGAAACGCTCGCGCAGTGTGTGTGCCGCCTCCAGCCACGGCAAGCGGGCGACATCCTGCAGCCAGTTTCTGAACCGCTCAATCCAATTCGTCAAATGCATCCCGCCATCATGCCATCCCGCACCGGGCCAATCGCCGCCTACTTGTCTGCCATGACCGGACGGGTTTTCCATTTTTGAAAGCTCTTGCGGATCAGTTCTTCCAGCACGCCGGTTTTCTTCAGCAGCGCCATACGGGCCTCCACCTGCTCGAGCTTGCTGGCGCATTTTCCGTGGCGGGTCAACACCACGAAATTGGGCGTGTCCACCAAAAACGGCGCATTGGCAATGAAGCGCTCCTCGTCGCCGCGCTTGAGCAGCAGCGCCATGCCGGTGTAGTAGCCGGTAATGAAGTAATCGATGCGACCCAGCGCCAGCTTGTTGAAATTGGCTTCGGGGCTGTTGGCTTCCTCCACATTCAACTTTTCTTTCAAAAACTCGTCCAGCCCGTTTCCAAAGAGATTGCCGCGGGTAATCCCGCCACGGCGCCCGATCAAATCCTGCCGCCCTTTGAATTCGAAGGGATGCTCCTGAAAGCTGAATACCGACACCGGATTCGATAGCGCAGGTGTCGTGGGGTAAAGCAAAAACGCCTCGCGCTCTGGTGTCTTTTTGAGCGTGGCAATCATGTCCACTTCACCACGCTCTGCAAGTGCCAACACACGCGGAAAGGGGCCGACATAGCGGACTTCGTAGGGGATTTTCAGATCTTCCAACACCCGCTTGGCGATCTCAATGCTGGCCCCTTGCAGGGTCTCGCCGTCGTACCAGTGCAGGGGTGGATACGCCGGGTCGGAGGTCAAGACCACCCGATTGCATTGCGCGCGAACGTTCAGTGCAAGACTGGCCAAGACCAGACCCAGGCCGACGGCGTTTCGCAGTTGCATCGAGAAAGTCATAGCACAGGCTCCAGACTTCGATTAGGTCTGAACCAGCCTATAACCTTCGCGCAGCGCTGACAAGAGGGGAACACCTGTGTCCGGGCGATCATTTAAGCTATGCGCCTGATGTCTACCACTCACTCCACACCCACCACGCAAACTTCCGTTGAATTCACCCGATGGATGGCCGTCGGCAGCGTGCTGGGGCTGATCCTGCTCGGCGTGGCGTGGGAACTGGTGCTCGCGCCGATTCGCCCCGGTGGCACCTTGCTCGCGCTCAAAGTCGTACCCCTGTGCATTCCGCTGGCCGGTCTGCTGAAAAACCGCATGTACACCTACCGCTGGGTCAGTCTGGTGGTCTGGTTGTATTTCATTGAAGGCGTGGTGCGCGCCTGGAGCGACAAATGGCCCGGCAACTTGTTGGCCGGGATAGAAATCCTGCTGTGCCTCACGCTGTTTGTGGCCTGCACATTGCATGTGCGGCTGCGCCAACGCAACGCGCGGTTGATGGCAACTGCTGACGTGGAGACCGTTGCACCATGAGTACTTCTGCTCTGCTAGACGCGCTGCGCGCGATTGTTGGCGCCCCCAATGTATTGAGCGAAGGCGATTTGTCGGCCTGGGAAGTGGATTGGCGCCAGCGCGAGCGCGGCAAGGCCTTGGGCGTGGTGCGCCCCGCGACTACCGAAGAAGTAGCAGCCGTCGTCAAAGCCTGTGTACAAGCAGGCGTCAGCATCGTGCCGCAAGGCGGCAACACCGGCATGGTGGTCGGCTCCACGCCCGATGCCAGCGGCACACAAATTGTGTTGAGCCTGGCGCGCATGAACCGCATCCGCTTGGTGGACGCGGCCAATCTGACGGTGACCGTAGAAGCCGGCTGCATATTGCAGACATTGCAGGAAGCCTGCGAAGAAACGGGTTTTCTGTTTCCGCTGAGCCTGGCGGCTGAAGGCAGTTGCACGATTGGCGGCAACCTCGCCACCAACGCGGGGGGCACGCAGGTGGTTCGCTATGGCAATACGCGCGAGCTGTGCCTGGGTTTGGAAGTGGTTACCGCGCTAGGCGAAATTTGGAGCGGCCTGACCGGCCTGCGCAAGGACAACACCGGCTACGACCTGCGCCATTTGTTCATTGGCTCTGAAGGCACGCTGGGTGTGATCACTGCTGCAACGATGAAGCTGTACCCCTTACCCGCCGCGCAACTCACCGCGCTGGCGGCCGTGCCTTCGCTGGACGCTGCGGTGGAGTTGCTGGGCATTGCGCACAAGGTGCTGAGCTCCGGCCTGACCGGCTTTGAGGTGATGGGCCAGTTTGCGCTGAGCCTGGTCGTCAAACACTTCCCACAGCAGCGCGTGCCATTTGGCGAATCGCCCTACTGTGTCGTGCTGGAGCATTCGGACAACGTCTCGGAAGCCCATGCCCGCGAACAACTGGAGCGCCTGCTGGAGGCCGCATTGGAAACGGGCTGCGTGACCGACGCCGTGGTCGCCGAAAACATCGCGCAGGCGCATGCGCTGTGGCATATCCGCGAGAGCATTCCGCTGGCCCAGGCCCAGGAAGGCCTGAACATCAAGCACGACATATCCATTGCCGTATCGCGCATCCCGGCCTTTGTCGCCGAGACCGATACCGCACTGGCGCAAGCGTTTCCCGGCGTGCGCCTGGTGAACTACGGCCACTTGGGAGACGGCAATCTGCACTACAACGTGCAAGCCCCGGCACGCGCCGATGCCGAAGCCTTTTTGCGCAACCAGGAGAAACCCATCAACTCCCTGGTTTACGACGTCGTGGACCGCTACAACGGCTCGATCTCGGCTGAGCATGGCATTGGCAGCTTGAAGCGCGACAAGCTGGAGCAGCACAAATCGCCGGTCGCGCTGGCGCTGATGCGCGAGATCAAGAAGGCGCTGGATCCGAACAACACGATGAACCCTGGCCGCGTGGTCCGGGTTTAACAGGACTCTTTCATGGCGCATTGGCTCCTACTGGCCTTGGTGTATCTGTCGTTTGTCAGTCTGGGCTTGCCGGACGCAGTGCTGGGCGTCGCGTGGCCCGCGATTCGCGCCGATATGGGCCAGCCGCTGGCTGCCATGGGCTTCATCACGCTGACCATGACGGTGTGCTCCGCCAGTGCCAGCTTCCTGTCTGCGGCGATCACCAAGCGCATAGGCACGGGCGTCGTTGTCGCCGCCAGTTGCCTGATGACGGCGCTGGCGCTGATTGGGTTCTCCTACGCACCGTCGTTTATCTGGCTCGTCGCACTGGGCATTCCTTTGGGTCTGGGTGCCGGTGCGGTCGATGCCAGCCTGAACCACTTTGCCGCCGCGCATTACTCGTCGCGCCACATGAACTGGTTGCATGGTTTCTGGGGCATCGGCGCGACTGCCGGGCCGCTGATCATGGGCGCAGCGCTGGCAAGTAGCGGCGGCTGGACCGTGGGCGCGCGCAGCATAGGAATGGTGCAAATAGTGCTGGCGATTGTGCTGTGGCTCACGCTCTCGCTATGGTCGAAAGAGAACGCGACACCCCCCAGCGACGATGCCACACATGCCAAGCCTGTGGAGTTCAAACCCATCAATCCGCTGGCCCTGTGGCTGGCACCGCTGACCTTCCTGTTTTATGTAGCCGCTGAGATGGGCACCGGCCTGTGGGCTGCCAGCATTCTGGTGGGCAGCCGCGGTGTGACGCAGACCATGGCGGGAGTATGGGTGTCGCTGTACTTCGGCGCCATCACCGCAGGCCGCTTTGGTGTGGGCCTGATCGCCAACAAATTGGGCAACCGCAAACTGGTGCAACTGGGAATTTGTGTCGCCGCCGCGGGTGCCACGCTGTTTGCATTTCCCGATTTGCCCGCACCGCTGTCCATGGCCGGACTGGTACTGATGGGTCTGGGCTGCGCGCCGATTTTCCCGTCGCTGATGCACGAAACCGCACGCCGTTTCCCGGACGATGTCGCGCGCATGGTGATTGGCCGACAGATGAGCCTGGCCTATGCCGGTGGCGCCATCATTCCGGGGGCGTTTGGCCTGCTGGCGACCTGGGCAGGCCTGGGCGCCATCATGCCGGTGGTCGTCGTCGTGCTGCTGGCGCTGCTGGTTGTCACCAGCATGCTCGATGGTATGACCTGAGCCGCCTGCAAGGCCTAAAATCCCGTCTGTTCGCCCAGAACCCCAATTCTTTTGCACCTCCCATGACACGCCCCATCCGTTCCCAATACGAAGACTTCATGCGCCATGTGTACACCACGGGCGTTGCCAAATCCGACCGCACGGGCACGGGCACCAAGAGCGTGTTTGGCTACCAGATGCGCTTTGACCTGAACGAAGGCTTTCCTCTGGTCACAACCAAAAAAGTCCATTTACGCTCCATCATCCAGGAGCTGCTGTGGTTCCTGACCGGCTCAAGCAATAACAATTGGCTCAAAGAGCGCGGCGTCTCCATCTGGGACGAATGGGCCAAGCCCGATGGTGATCTGGGCCCGGTCTACGGCGTGCAATGGCGCAGCTGGCCAACACCCGATGGCGGCCACATCGACCAGATTGCCGACGTCATCAAGACGCTGAAGAGCAACCCAGATTCGCGCCGCATCATCGTCAGCGCCTGGAACGTCGCCGAGCTGAACAAAATGGCACTGATGCCTTGCCATGCTTTCTTCCAGTTCTATGTGGCCCCTGCAGACACCGAGGGCGGTAAAGGCAAACTGAGCTGCCAGCTGTACCAGCGCAGCGCCGATATTTTTCTGGGCGTGCCGTTCAACATTGCGTCATACGCGCTCCTGACGCATATGGTCGCGCAGCAGTGCGATCTCGATGTGGGCGACTTCATCTGGACTGGTGGCGATTGCCATATCTACAGCAACCACCACGAACAGGTCGAGCTGCAACTGAGCCGCACGCCGTTCGCGTATCCCACCTTGCACATCAAGCGCAAACCGGATTCAATCTTCGACTACGCATTTGAAGACTTTGAAGTTCAAGGCTACGAAAGCCACGGCGCGATCAAGGCGCCGGTGGCTGTCTAAAACCGGATCAAACTACTTCCCGGAGGTCCCATGAAGCTGCACCTGATACTGGCACGTTCTGCCAATGGCGTGATCGGCAAGGACGGCAAGATGCCCTGGCATCTGCCCGAGGACCTTGCCAATTTCAAGAAGGTGACATTGGGCAAACCCGTGATCATGGGTCGCAAGACCTGGGACTCGCTACCGGAAAAGTACCGTCCCTTGCCGGAGCGGCTCAACATCGTCATCACGCGGCAAAAGGACTGGCAGGCGCCGGGTGCCAAGACCGCAAACTCGCTGTTTGACGCGATGGGCATGTGCCCACTGGACGGCAATGCCTGGGTCATGGGCGGAGCAGAAATTTACAAGCTGGCGATGCCGCTGGCGGTGTCGGCTGTGGTGACCGAAATCGATGCGGAGTTTGAAGGCGACACGCTGGCGCCCAAATTTGGTCCGGGCTGGAAAGAAGTCAGCCGCGAGAGTCACACTTCTGCCACCGGCCTCAACTACAGTTTTGTGACCTACAAGAGCTAATCAGTTGGGGACAGAGCTGAAGATCTGTCCCGCAAGTTATTCAAAAGGAGTATGCATGTCAGGTGGTAGTTTTCACGTTCACGGCCCACACGATCACGAGTTGGAGCACGCAACCCAGGGTGGCCACGGCGACCACGGCACGGGCGGCATGATCAACCAGATCGCGATGTTCACCGCGATCATTGCCACCATTGGCGCGATCTTCTCGTATATGGGCGGTGCGACACAGGCCAACGCAGGCCTGTACAAAAACGATGCTGCCATCAAGAAGACCGAAGCGTCCAATCAATGGAACTTCTACCAGGCCAAGAGCACAAAACAATCCTTGACCGAATTGGCTTTGACGCTCGCGCCCAAGGAAGATGACAAGGCCAAGTACGCCGCCAAAGTCGAGCGCTACGAGAAGGAAAAGGCGGAGATCAAGACTGCTGCCGAAAAGCTGGAAGCCGAAGCCAGCGATTGGGACCATAAGAGTGAACAGCAGATGCACCAGCACCATCGCTGGGCCCAAGCCACCACCGTTCTGCAGGTTGCGATCGCACTGGCAGCCATTGCGCTGTTGACCAAAAAGAAGTGGGTCGAGTACGCCATGTTTGGCGCCGGCGCTGCCGGACTGGCTGTTGGTCTCGCCGCTCTGCTACATATGTGATAGCTGCTTACGCACATTCCATGCGCTCTGCAGCCCTTTTTTCCTAGTATTTTCATGCAACTCGCCACCTGGAACATCAACTCCCTCAGTGTCCGTCTGCCGCAAGTGATTGAATGGCTGGCCGCCAACCCCGTCGACGTATTGGTGCTGCAGGAACTGAAGATGACGGATGACAAGTTCCCGGCGGATCTGTTTGCGCAAGCGGGCTACCAAGCGCAATGGTTTGGTCAAAAGACTTACAACGGTGTCGCGCTGCTGTCCAAATTGCCCGCAACAGACGTCGTGAAAAACATCCCCGGCTTCGACGATGACATGGCACGCGTGATCACCGGCACGGTCGATGGCATCCGCGTCGTGGGGGCCTATTTCCCCAATGGCCAAGAGCCCGGTAGCGAGAAATTTGAATACAAGATGGAATGGCTCAGCGGTATGCGCCGCTGGCTGAAGGAAGAACTGACGCGCCACCCCAAGCTGGTCGTGATGGGCGACTACAACATCACGTTTGACGACGCCGACGTGTGGGACCCGATTGGCCTGGAAGGCACGATACATTGCACCGAAGAAGAGCGCTACCACCTGCGTGCGCTGGTGTCACTGGGCCTCACCGACAGCCATCGCATGTTCCCACAGCCGCCCAAGAGCTTCAGCTGGTGGGACTACCGCAATGGAGGTTTCCGGCGCAATCAAGGTCTGCGCATTGACCATATTCTGGTCAGCGAAGCACTCAAGTCATCTGTGACAGGTTGCGTGATTGATGTGGTGCCGCGCAAGAATGAGCGGCCCAGCGACCACGCGCCGGTCGTGCTGACGCTGGCTCTATAAGCGCCGGCAATTTGCCGCCGGGCCGCCCCAAGGCACATTAGCCCCTTGGGGGGCAGCGACCCGCGCAGCGGCGGAGCGTGGGGGCCACATGCTAGGCGTCGTCCAGCCCCAACTCCTGAATCTTGCGCGTAATCGTGTTGCGACCAATGCCGAGCTTTTGCGCCGCTTCGATACGGCGACCCTTGGTGTTGGCCAGCGCGGCATGAATCAGACGCGACTCAAACCGGCGCGTCAACACATCCCAGACATCAGGCTGACCCGACAGCAGTAGCGCTACCGCTTCCTGCTCCAGCACGCCTTCCCAACTGGTGTCATCGGTAGCACGCGTCACAGGAGTGACAATCGACGCAGCCGCATTGGACTCACTGGTTGCGGCAACTGGTGCAGTAACCGTCGCTGGCGTAGCAACACCACCCGTCACGCCCACTTCCGGTGGCAAGTCCTTGGGTTCGACCAGCTGCGCAGGTGCCATCACGGTGAGCCAGTGGCAGATGTTTTCCAGTTGGCGCACATTGCCTGGGAACGCAAACGCTTCCAACCATGCCAAGGCCGCATCGGAAATACGCTTGGGTTCCACACCGAGTTGTTTGGCACTCACTTGCAAGAAGTGGCGCGTCAACATCGCCACATCTTCTTTTCGCTCGCGCAGTGCGGGTAAACGCAAACGGATCACGTTCAGGCGGTGGAACAGGTCTTCACGGAACACGCCGTCCTTGACGCGTTGTTCCAAGTCCTGGTGCGTTGCGGCAATCACGCGCACATTGGATTTGACGGCACTGTGCCCACCTACACGGTAGAAATGGCCATCGGACAAGACGCGCAGCAAACGCGTTTGCAGCTCGTAGGGCATGTCGCCGATTTCATCGAGGAAAAGCGTGCCGCCATCGGCCTGCTCGAAGCGGCCACGGCGCATGGTCTGCGCGCCGGTGAACGCGCCTCGCTCATGGCCAAACAGTTCGCTCTCCAGCAAGTCCTTCGGAATCGCTGCGGTGTTGATCGCGACAAACGGCCCACCGGCGCGCGGCGAATGTTTGTGCAGCGCGCGTGCCACAAGCTCCTTGCCAGAGCCAGACTCGCCGGTAATCATCACCGTGACATTGCTCTGACTCAAGCGGCCAATCGCACGGAACACGTCCTGCATCGCGGGCGCCTGGCCCAGCATTTCGGGCGTCTCACCCATGCGTTCTTCGGCCACTTCTTCGCGCAGGCTTTCTTCGACAGCACGGCGAATCAGCTCCACGGCTTTGGGCAAATCAAACGGCTTGGGCAAATATTCGAAAGCACCGCCCTGGAACGCGCTGACCGCGCTGTCCAGATCGGAGAACGCCGTCATGATGATCACTGGCAAACCGGGATGCTTGGCCTTGATTTTCTCCAGCAGATCGAGGCCTGAGCCGCCTGGCATGCGGATGTCGCTGACCAGAATCTGCGGGCCCTCGTCGTCGGCCGCAGTGCTCAGAGCGGCGAGTACATCACGCGGATTGGAAAAACTGCGCGTGGGAAGTTGCTCACGCAGCAACGCCTTTTCCAGAACGAAGCGAATGGACTGGTCGTCGTCCACTATCCAAATCGGCTTCATGTGTTTGCGGTCCTCTGCTAGCAATGCATTACGGTAACGGAATCAGAATTTTGAAATCCGTGCGGCCTGGCACGCTGTCCACTTCGATCAGGCCATGGTGCTGCTGCACAAAGGTTTGTGCCAATGTCAGCCCCAAGCCAGAACCACCTTCCCTTCCCGACACCAGCGGATAGAAAATGCGGTCCCTGATCGAATCTGGCACGCCAGGTCCGTTGTCTATGACATGCAATTCCAGTGCCAACCGATAACGCTGCTTACCAAACGTAACCTGTCGCGCGATCCGCGTCCTAAAAGTGAGGTGTGCATCACCGGCAGCTATACGCTCCGTCAGCGCCTGGCACGCGTTGTGCGCGATGTTCAGCAGCGCCTGAATCAGTTGTTCACGGTCACCCCGAAACTCGGGAATGGAGGTATCAAAGTCACGCACGACCTCCAACCCTTTGGGAAACTCGGCAGATATCAGCGAGCGCACCCGCTCACACACTTCATGGATGTTGACATCGCCCACCAGATGCGGCCGCCGGTGCGGTGCCAGCAAGCGGTCTACCAGGCTCTGCAAGCGGTCCGCCTCGTGGATGATGACCTGCGTGTACTCGTTGAGCTCCGGCGACTCCATCTCCATTTCCAGCAACTGCGCCGCACCGCGAATCCCGCCTAGTGGATTCTTGATCTCATGCGCGAGATTGCGGATCAGTTCCTTGTTAGTCTGTGCCTGCTCGGCGAGGCGCTCTTCGCGGTCCTGGCGGGTTTGCTGCTCCTGCGGCACCATCTCCACGATGGTCTCGTCTGCGGCTTCGGTGCGGGTGATGATCACATGCACGGGCATGGAGTCCTGACCCGGGCGCTTCAGCATCGCGTCGTAGCGCAGCGCAGCAAATTCGTTATCGCGTGCGCCTTCCAGCGCGTTTTGCAATTGGGATGGTTCGGTGAACACCTCGGCAAACGAGGTGCCTGCCATGAGCCGCCTTGACATGCCCAGGATGTCTTCAAGCGCAGAGTTGGAGAAGATGACCGTCGCATCGCTACGGACCACCGCCACCAGCGTGGCAAGCAGGTCAAACGACTGGAACTGCGCCGTGGAAGGCGCCGACAGGTGGGAATCGGTAGGGCTCAAGCCTGCTATTTTGCCGCAGAGCTTGTGGACGCGTTCAATGCGCGTGTGAGTTCGCGGCGGATGCCGGCAATATCGCTTTCATTGCGGCTGATGCTTGCCTTGAGTTCCGCCACACGTTCCTGGTACTTGCGCGGCTCGCGCAGGTCTTGTGGCGTTTTTTCAGGTTCGCCGCGGTTGTATTCCTTCAGCAGGTCTTCCTGGCGCAACTCCGCCTTGCGCAATTCAGCTTCGAGAATCATGCGCGCGTCGGAGTCCTTGGCACGCTGGTCCAGCGCATCACTGCGCTGCCCGGCAGATGCGAGGCGTGTGGCAGGACCGGGTTTGATCGCGGGCACCACGGTCACTGACGCACTGGAGATCAGCTTGCAGGTCTTCGCCTGTGCTTCTGACACGGTGTTGGTGTACTCGTTGCCACAACGGTAAATGCGATCCTGCGCCTGGGCACTATTCGCCCCGGTGGCTACCAATAAAAGAAGAATGGCAAAAGGTTTCATTTACTTTCGATTGTTCCACTGCGCGCAGGGAGGGGCAGTATGCTCCAAAAATCGACAAACATCAAAAAACATAGCAGGCCGGGGTCTATTCAAAAGCAATTCGGGCACTTTAGACGTAAAAAAAGGACTGCTTGCGCAGTCCTTTTTGATTTGTAACGGCCTGTAAGCCGTCGCCACCCTCCACGCTTTACAGCGAGTAGTACATGTCGTATTCGACAGGGTGAGGCGCCATACGGAAGCGCGTCACTTCAGCCATCTTCAACTCAATGTAGGCATCGAGCATGGAGTCGGAGAACACACCACCCTTGGTCAGGAAGCCGCGGTCCTGGTCCAGATAGCCCAGCGCCTGATCCAGGCTGTGGCACACGGTTGGAACCTTTGCATCTTCTTCGGGAGGCAGATGGTACAGGTCCTTGGTAGCAGCTTCGCCAGGATGGATCTTGTTTTCGATACCGTCCAGACCAGCCATCATCAGTGCCGAGAAGCACAGGTAAGGGTTGGAAGATGGATCGGGGAAACGCGCTTCGATGCGGCGACCCTTGGGGTTGGCCACAAACGGAATGCGGATCGATGCAGAGCGGTTGCGCGAGCTGTACGCCAGCTTGACCGGTGCTTCAAAACCAGGAACCAGGCGCTTGTAGCTGTTGGTGCCAGGGTTGGTGATGGCGTTCAGTGCACGGGCGTGCTTGATGATGCCGCCGATGTAGTACAGCGCGAAGTCAGACAGACCTGCATAGCCGTCGCCTGCGAACAGGTTCTTGCCGTCTTTCCAGATGGACTGGTGCACGTGCATGCCGGAGCCGTTGTCACCAGCGTAAGGCTTGGGCATGAAGGTCGCGGTCTTGCCGTAGGCATTGGCGACGTTCCAGACCACGTACTTCAGGTTTTGCGTCCAGTCGGCGCGCTCTACCAGTGTGGAGAACTTGGTGCCGATTTCGTTCTGGCCAGCGCCCGCCACTTCGTGGTGGAACACTTCAACCGGAATGCCCAGCGATTCGAGGATCAGGGACATTTCGGCGCGCATGTCTTGCGTGCTGTCGACTGGAGGAACCGGAAAGTAGCCGCCCTTGGTGGTGGGACGGTGGCCGCGGTTGCCGCCTTCGAGCTTGGTACCGGAGTTCCATGGCGCTTCGTATTCGTCGATCTCGAAGAACACCTTGCCGGGTTCATTGGCCCAACGCACGCCGTCGAAGATGAAAAATTCTGGCTCAGGACCGAAGTAGGCCGTGTCGCCCATGCCGGAGGCCTTCAAGTAGGCTTCTGCGCGCTTGGCGATGGAACGTGGATCACGGTCATAGGCCTTGCCATCGGATGGCTCAACCACATCGCATTGCAGGAACAGTGTGGTTTCTTCGAAGAAGGGATCGATGTTGGCCGTGTTCGGGTCAGGCATCAGTTGCATGTCGGAGGCTTCAATGCCCTTCCAGCCGGCGATCGAAGAGCCGTCGAAAGCGTGGCCGCCAGTGAACTTGTCTTCACCAAAAGCGGACACGGGCACGGTCACGTGCTGTTCTTTACCGCGGGTATCGGTGAAACGGAAGTCAACAAACTTGACTTCGTTTTCTTTCACCATATTCATCACGTCTGCGACGGTCTTGGCCATCAAATACTCCTAGTACAAAAAAATCACACGGGTTGTAGAAACAAGGACATCAGTCTCAATGCAGCTTTTGTGCCAAAAAATGGACCGCTTTCAATTTGACTGCAGCGCACCATTCTGCCCTGAGTTGGCGCGGATTTTTGGCAGTTCTGTCACCTTGATTCGGCTCTGTAACAGGCCCACCTATCTTGCGATGCACCAAATCGGGATTACCAAATTTGCACCTAATTAGTGCAATATTTTCAACGCACCATTTCAGGGCCAAGCCCGATCTGCAGGGCATGAAGTTGTCCCAGCATGGCGGGGTATGCAGTCGCTACCGCTTCAGGCGCGCCTTTGACGCCCAGTTCGATGTGCTTGCCAAATTCAGGGTGGTCTACGCTGGGCAGGCTGAATACTTTCACTGCATATTGCTGCTCCAGCGCTTCCATCATCGGCGTTAGCGTCGCTTCCATTGCGCCAAATACGATGATCGAACGCTCCTCATGGGGCTTTGCATGGAACAGGGGCGCGTAGTGCGTGTCCAGCACCCACTCCACCATGGGCCAGGCCATCACCGGAAAGCCGGGCAAGAAATGTATGCCCCCACGCTCCATCGCTTCGCGGGTCGCTGCCCCCCGAGGGGGCGAATTCCCCTTGGGGCGGCCCTGCGGGGAATTGTCTCTCTGACCGACGCAGCTAAACCCCGGGATCTTGTTGTACGGATTGGGGATGATCTCGCAGCCCGCGGGGAACATGCCCATGTTCAGTCGATGCAGGTTGTCGGCGCGCTCGGGCTCATAAGGTGTGCCCTGCTCTTTCGCGACATCCTGCATACGCTCCAGAATCAGGCGCTTGGCCTCGGGATGCAATTGCAATGGAACGCCCAACGCCCTGGCCGCGCACTGGCGTGTGTGGTCGTCCGGTGTGGCACCAATGCCGCCAAAGGAAAACACCACGTCGCCCGACGCCAACGCGCGTTGCAGCGTCGCCGTGATGCGCTCAGGCGCATCGCCCACATAGTCTGCGTAGGCGACCTGCAAACCGCGCGCACCCAGCAGTTCTATCGCCTTGGCCAAATGCTTGTCGGCCCGCCTGCCGGACAGGATTTCGTCGCCAATGATGATGAGACCGAAGTTCATGGCTCCAGCAACTCGCGCAGAGTGTGTTCGACCACGGTCGCCGGAGGCGCTGGCGGCCGGTTGCGCAATTGACGCAGCGCGGTCAGGCAGTAGTGGGCAAACCACAACGATGAAAAGATGAAGACCAGCGTGTAAATCCAAACCGCCAGTGGCACCAGGACAACAAACATCGCCGCGATCATGGGCCCTGACACCCAGACGATGCTGGGCGCTACGCCCATGTAGCCACAAAATATGCCCATCGCCAGCAGGCGCAGACGGTGCTCCCTGAAAAGCAGTTGCCGCTCTTCGGTAGTGGCGTGAATAGCCAGCACATCAAACGCCATCACGCGGTAGGTGAGCCAGCCCCAAATCAGCGGCGGCAACACAAACACCAGTGGCGGAATCAGCCACAGCGGAATCGTCACCACCATCGCGATCAGTGCCAGCGCCAGCGAGACCAATGACCACCACAGGCCCTTCAGAAAACCGGTATCGCCCAGCACCTGCAAATCCGCAAAACGCCGACGCGCTACCAGCCGAACCATCATCGGTGTCATCAGCAAGGTCACCAGAAGCAGTGAGACCATCACGATCAACGGCGTGATACCGAAGATCAACAGCAAGTGGGCCAACACTGTTTTGGCTGGCCCCATACCGGCGCGCGCCATCCAGTCCCACATATTGCGCAGCATCGCGGTGGATTCGAGCAAACCGCGCATGGCCTCCAGCGCGGGCTCCCAAAAGAAGTTGCCCAGCAGAACGGTCGCGCCCACCATCAGTACCAGCGGGGCCAGCGAGAAAAAGACAATGCGCGGGCGCAGGCAATAGGCTGCGGCGCGCCAGAAGGCATCGATCACTGCATTCATCGCTTCACCAACCGTTTCAGGCCAAGCCACTGCTGCGACCAGAAGCCGCGCCCGTAATCGACACCCTGCTCCACCTGGTCACGCACGCCGGTGGGTTCGTATTTGAGTTCGAAGTCGGCCGTGCGAAACAGCATGTCCCACCAGGGCAGCAAGACGCCGAAATTGGCGCCTTGTTTGTCTGCCTCCACACTGTGGTGCACCCGGTGAAAACGCGGGCTGATCCACAGCCGCTCGCCGAGCTTGCCAAACCACATGCGCACATTTGCATGTTGCAGATTTTCAAACAGCTGGGTGATGGCAACGACGGCCACAAACTGCCCCGGGGCGATGCCGATGGCCAATGCAACGACTGCGATGATCACGTCGCGCAATACATCGTCCAGCAAGTGGTTGCGGTTGTCGCTCCACATCGTCATCTGCTGCTGCGAATGGTGCAGCGCATGCAGCTTCCACCACCAGTTGAAGCCATGCTGCGCGCGGTGGATCCAATAGTTCACCAGGTCGAAAACGACTAGGTACAGCGCGAAGCTAACCCAAGGTCCATCCGTCACGCCGGGCCAAAGATCATCCAGATGGAAAGTCGACAGGCCCTCTACCCGACCCCAGCCGAACAGATCGTCGAGCAGCGGGTCCAGCGAGAAAAACATGGCCAGACGAAACAGTCCCAGGCGGTGGATCAAGGTGTAGAGCACATCCACGCGGATAGCCGCGCGGTCGCTCGTAGGCTCTGCCGGACGCCAGCGCTGCAGCGGTGCGATCAGCACCACCATGACCAGCAATTGCAGCAGCCCCACCAGCACCCAGCCTGTGGCGCTGTAGCCGTCCTCCAGAAATCCGCCAAGCCCCAGCGCAAACATCAAGGGCTGCAGCAGGGTTTCAAAAGCCCACGCCTGCGCGTCCGAGAACAGTCCAGTCAGCGTATCCATGTCAAGGATGCGCTGCAATCCAGTCTTTGTAGGCCGGGTGCTCGCGCAAGGTCTCAAAGCAGAAACCGCGTTCCTTCAGGCCTACGATCAAGGGCTCGAGATTGGCCGGCATGTACGGGTCCTTGCGCGACCAAATGCCCAGGTGGCCCATCAGGATGTCGCCGGGTTTGATATCGCGCAGCGCCTTTTTCAGCAGCACATCGTTGCTGAACTTTTCGCTGGGGAGTTCATCGCCGAGGAAGCCCGCGGCAGACCAACCCACATGCGCATAACCACACGCCTTAGCAACTTCCAAAAGACGCGGTGACGTAAAACCGCCAGGTGCACGGAATAGCGGCAAAGCTTTTCGGCCCGTGAAATCGGCCAGACGCTGCGCGGCCTGGTCAATCTGCGCGCAGTATTTGGCGGCGTCCCAGGTGAACTCGCGGCCTTCGAATGCGCCAGCCGATGGCCGCATCCGGAAGCTTGGCTTGACGCCCTTGATGTCGCCGCGCCAGTAGACGTGGTCATAGGTATGCGATGCGAATTCGTGGCCCTCGGCGCCCCGCGCTTTCCACCACAGCCCCCAGTAATTGCCCAAGCTTCCGTCGCCCGTCACCGTGCGCTCATTGGCTGCAAAAAAAGTGACGCGGACCTGATTGCGCTTCAGTACATCGGCCACCAGTGGCGCGACTTCCATATGGCCCGTATCCAACGTCAGGTACACCGGTTTTTCACAGCGCGATTGGGCTACAGCGCCCGCAGATATTGCGTAAGCAGCTACTAAAACAGTAGCAAATCGGAATGCGGAAGGCAGAGGTTCAGCGTGCAGCATGGTCCAGTGTCCAGACGCCATGGGGCGATTTCCCCACTTTAACCTGCCGAACAATGGCTCGGGTGGTGGTGTCAATCATGGTCATCTTGCCAATCCAACGCGAGCTGACATAGAGAATGCGGCCATCGGGCGACAGGTCCATGCAGTCCGGCCCGCCAGGCGCGGGGTAGTTGTCGACCACGGTCATCGTGGCGGTGTCGATCTTGCTGATGGTGTTGGCCACACGGTTGCTGACGAATACATGGCGCTTGTCACCCGCACTGCGAAACGCGTGCGCGCCAGCACCGGTAGGAATGGTTTTGACCAATTTGGGCGAGGGGCCGGTCACGTCATAGACTTCCACGCCCTTACCACCGGTCAGGCCAATCAGGATGAATTTGTCATCCGCAGTGCCAAACACGTCAGCGGGCAACGCGCCCGTCTTGCCGCGCCACTTCAGAGTTTGTGTCGGCAAATCGATCACCACCAGTTCATCGCTGTCCTGCATGGTGGTGTAGATGGTGGTGCTCTTGCTGTCGATCCACAAGTGGCTGGGCGTTTTGCCGGTAGCGATGCGCTTGGCCAACGTCAGCTCGCTGCCGTTCCAGCGGTAAATGTCCACGTGGTTCAACCGGTTCGCCGCCGTGACGAACCACTGCATATCGGGAGAAAAACGCAACTGGTAGGGGTCCAGAATGCCGCGCACGGTGCGCTGAACGGCGGCCGTTTTCGGGTCGAGAAACAGCAGAGAATCGCCCAACGCGTTGGCAATGATCAGCGACTTTTCATCTGGCGTCAGGTACAGATGGTGCGGCTCCTTGCCCGTCGGAATACGCTGCTGCTCCTTCCAGGTGGCAGGATCAATCACGCTGACGCTGGCGTCCTGCGAGTTGAGTACGAAAACGGGAGGAGACGGAGCCTGGGCATTCGCCTGAGCCAGCCACACCAGAGTAGCCGCCAAAGCCGCCAGAAAACGGGAAAAAATAGTCACAGGGAGTCACTTTGCAAGAGGCAGCTAGTGTACCGCCCCGCAAAAATGCCCCTTCAGGCGGAAATCAGAGCCAAATCGTCCGCGCTGAGCCATCGCCACTGGCCTGGCCCTAGGTCGTCAGGAAGCCGCAATCCGCCAATTTGCGACCGATGCAAACCCTCCACCCGGTTGCTAACAGCAGCCACCATCCGCTTGACCTGGTGGTACTTGCCCTCCGTCAACGTCAGGCGCAAATGGAATTCACTGACCGCCTCGCACGCCGCCGCCTTCACCGGCTTGGGGTCGTCATCCAGAACCACACCACTCAGCAGCTTTTGCACCTGCTTGTCGTCCAGCGGGTGCTTGACTGTTACCTCATAGACCTTGGGCACATGGTGCCTTGGCGAGCTCATGCGGTGAATGAACTTGCCGTCGTCGGTCAACAGCAGCATTCCGGTGGTGTCCTGGTCCAGCCGACCAACCGCCTGCACGCCTTGCACTGCTGCCTTTTGCGGGCGCAGCCGCAAGGGGGACGGCAGCAGCGTGTAGATGCTGGGGTAGGTCGACGGCTTTTGCGAGCATTCGGTCGCAGTCGGTTTGTTCAGGACCAGATAGGCCTTGTCAAAGTACGGCCAGTCCACGCCCTGTACCCGGAAGCGCAGGCCTTCTGCTACAAATTCAGTAGCTGCTTGCGCACAGGGGACGGGCGTTTCGGCCTCATTTGATTCATAAACCTGTACCAGGCCCTGCTGGATCAAACCGGCGCAAACACGCCGTGTGCCGAAGCCCTGGGAATAAAGAATGTCCTGCAATTGCATGCCGCTAGTATCGCCTCGTTCATGCAGTTATCCGGTAGACTGGCGGACTCCCCCAATCACACGAGGCACGTTGTCCGCATGTCAGACGATCTGGTGTTTACCGACGAGCAGTCTGCGCCCACGCTGCGCCTTGGGGTGCAAGCCTGGCAGGTCCTGGTGGTGGACGACGAACCAGCCGTGCACGAAGTGACCAAGCTGGTCATGGGGGGCTTCGAAATGGATGGCCGTGGGTTGGAATTCACCCATTGCTATAGCGCCAAAGAGGCGCGCACCGTACTGGCAGCCCCTAACGACTTTGCGCTGATCCTGCTGGACGTGGTGATGGAAACCGAACATGCCGGACTGGAGCTGGCACGGTATATCCGCGAAGACATCGGCAACCTGAACGTGCGCATCGTGTTGCGTACCGGCCAGCCCGGCCAGGCGCCGGAAGAGCAGGTCATCAAAGACTATGACATCAACGATTACAAGGAAAAGACCGACCTGACCCGACGCAAGCTGATAACGGTCTTCTACGCCGGTCTGCGCGCCTACCGCGACCTGATGCGCATTGAGCACGCCCGCCAGGGCCTGCGCCGCTCTATCGAAGCCATCGCTGAGGTCTATGACTCGCACAATTTGCGTAGCTTTGCGTCTGCCGTGCTGGAGCAGGTGAACTTCCTGCTGAACCTCAATGGTGAGGGCCTGTGCGCCAGCCACTTGACAGCCTACACCGCCAACTCCGCCAATGGGCGCATCAAGGTATTGGCAGCGACGCAGGCGTACTCGCAGTTGATGGAAGATGAACAGGTCAGCAACCTGCCCCCGGAAGTGCAGGACGCGCTGCAGCAAACCTTGCGGGATAAGCGCAGCCACCACGGCGAGTATTACTACGCGGGCTACTTCCGCACTAAGGCCGGCAGCGAAAGCATGATCTACATGCAATTCCCCGAGCCCATCAACGACATGGCGCGCGAGCTGCTGGAAATTTTCTCCAGCAATGTGGCGATTTCCTACGACGCGCTACTGCTTCGCGCCAGTACCGAGCGCGCACGCCGTGCCACGATCTCGATCCTGGGTGGCGCAATCGAGAAGCGCAACAGCCAGCCCTCACTGCATCTGCATCGCGTCGGCCTTATTGCAGGGTTGTTGGCTGCCAAACTGGGACAACCGGAGCGTGAGGTGGAGTTGCTGGAGATTGCAGCCTCACTGCACGATGTCGGTAAAGCTTGCGTGCCCGACAGCATCGTCGTCAAGCCCGGCCCGCTGGATGCGCAGGAATGGGAATTGATGAAGACCCATGCACAAGAAGGCCACGCGCTGCTCTCGCAATCGGCATCGCCTGTACATGCACTCGGCGCCACCATCGCGCTGGAGCACCACGAACGCTGGGACGGCTCGGGCTACCCTAAGGGCTTGCGCGGCGATGCGATCAGCCAGGCTGGGCGCATCGTTGCGGTGGCAGATGTGCTGGATTCGCTGCTCAGCGCCAGTTGCTACAAAAAGGCCTGGCCCATGGCCGATGCGCTGCAGTACCTGCGCGACCATGCGGGAAGTCAGTTTGACCCTGCGCTGATTGCCCTGTTGCTGGAATGCACGCCGGAGATCGACAGGATTTACAACTAGCTTCAAAACCGAAGCGCAGGTAAACTGTTTCACCAATAAGAAGCCCCGTCAGAGGGCTTACTTCAGGGTGGTGAAAATGCTCATATGGTTTCTGGTCGGTGCACTGTCAGGCATCGCCTTGGGTGCTGGACTCGTCTTCTGGCGGCAGAAGTTGACGCTCAGGGAACAACGGCGGATTCCTCGCGAATGGCCTCTCAAACTGCGTTTGCTGGTCAATAGCCGCGAGCGCCGCGTCTGGATCTGGCTGACCAAGGTCATGTTTGACCAGCAAATCCTGATCAAGCTGCCCGTCACCCGCTTCACCACTCCGGCAGTCCCCACCGAAGCCATCCACTGGTACAAGATTCTCAACGGCCTGTATTGCAGCTTCACTGTGTGCGATGCCGAAGGCCGGGTCATTGGTTGCGTCGATGTGCCGGGGCCGCAAGGCCTGTCGATGTCCAACCAGACACTCAAGCACACGCTTCTGGCGCAATGCGGCGTGCGCTACTGGGTCGTAGACCCAGAGAATCTGCCGCATCTGGCGCAGATTCGCACCGCTTTCCTGGGTGAACACGCCGTCAAGGGCGTCGGGCGCGATGATCTGGAAATGCGATTCAGAAACGTGCGTGAAAACCTGCAGGCCGCCGTCACACGGCAACGCAGCCAAAGCACCGCTGGCGAAAAGAGCAGCGGCTTTGCCCGTCTCGATGCAGAGATGAGCCAGACCAGCGATAGCCCTGAGAGTCGCCTGCCCTCGGGCTGGGACCACAACTCCTTCATCACCCCGCTGGACAGCCGCTCAAGTGAACTGAACCATTAGCCCGGCGGACCGGGCTTGGGAGGGCTTAGAGCGCCTTTTTCTTTTCCTTGCCCTTGGGCATCACTGCGGTCACGATGGTCGCGCGTACCGGTTCGCCAGACATCGTCATCGGCTTGGGTGGCGAAGAATCCTTCTTCGGTTTCTTGGATTCCTTGTTCGATTTTTGCTGACCTTTGGCCATGTCTTCCTCCGTCAATGGTTAAAGTAGGATGCGTCCAGTGTAAGGCGAAAATCCATCGTCTTTGCATCTGGCGCCCCCTCCCTCACAACAGAAAAATGCAGCGTGCAAACTTTGCTTGTCGTTCAGGAATCTGAAGTCCACATCACTGCGATTCGCGCACAAGGCGCGGGTGGCCAGAATGTCAATAAAGTGTCCAGCGCTATTCATTTGCGCTTTGACATTGCAGCCTCCAGCCTGCCTGACGATGTGAAGGAGAGGCTCCTTGCTCTACGCGACAGTCGCATCACCGGCGAGGGCGTGCTGGTCCTCAAGGCCCAGCGCTACCGCACCCAAGATCAGAACCGGCTGGACGCGTTTGCGCGCCTCCATGAATTGGTGCAAAGCGTGGCAACTCCACCGGTTCCGCGCAAACCCACCAAGCCAACCAGGGCCTCACGCCAGCGGCGACTGGAAGGCAAGAGCCAGCGGTCGACGCTGAAGGCCACGCGAGGGAAAGTAACAGATTGAGCGGATAAGAAAAAAGCCACCAACCCTTGCGGATCGGTGGCTCTTGTCAGAGGGAATTGGTGGACCTGGCGGGATTTGAACCCGCGTCCACAAGCCTTCTTCGAACAGTTCTACATGTGTAGCCGTCTGATTTGGATCTCGCTTTTCACATCGCGCAGTGGCACGCTATGCAAATCGCCAGCAACCTATTTTCTCGACCCACCCTAAGTTACCCAAGGCAAGCCCAGCCGAATTAAATTACCCCACAGCCGGGACAACTTGCGTTGCCCTTGCCCAGCCTATCGGCTGACTGTTGTGAGGCTCACGTGCGATTAAGCAGCGAGTGCGAAACGTTCGTCGTTTGCAGTTAGTTTTTTTGAATCAGTTTTACGAGCACATTCAGCTCGACATGCCCTGCTGCGCGTCCGAACCCGTGTCGAAACCAGTGCAGGCCCTCAGAACGTATTTTAGTCCTTCATCAGCAATTGCAAGAGCCCTTGCGGAGAATTTATCTGCGCATGGGCTCCCCAGCTCTGGGTATCGGACTTGGCGCCCAAATAGCCGTAGGTAGCGGCGACGGTGCGCATGCCTGCCGCCAAGCCGGCCACGATGTCCCGTTCATCATCACCCACATAGACGCAGCGCTCTGGTGCCACGCCAAGACGTCGCGCAGCTTCCAGCAAGGGCTCCGGGTGCGGCTTCGCGTGCGGCGTAGTGTCTCCACTCACAATCGTTCCGGCGCTGGCAAACAGCGGCATGGCGCGGGTCAGCGGGTCGGTAAATCGGGAAGATTTGTTGGTCACTACACCCCATGGGAGCGCGTTGGCTTGCAACGTTGCGATCAAATCGGCCACACCATCGAACTCGCGCGTGTTGTGCGTCATACGCTGCTCGTAGTTGCGAAAAAACTCTTCGCGCATATCCGGGAAGTCCGCATGGTCCGGAGTAATTCCAAACGCTACTCCCAACATACCGCGCGCACCTGCCCCGGCGTGCGGCCGGTAAGACTCCTGAGACAGCGAGGTCATCCCGCGCTTGACGCGCATCTGATCTGCCGCCGCACCCAAATCAGGTGCACTGTCTATCAAGGTTCCGTCCAGATCAAACAGGATGGCGGCAACGCCGGCAAACATCCTCACGCCGCCAGCCCCAGCGGCTTTTGCGTGGCCACCATGTAGTTGACTGAAGTGTTGTCGCTGAGCCAGTAACGCGCTGTCAACGGGTTGTGTTCCAGACCACGCAGTCCTACGGTTTCCAGGCCTGCGCTGCGGCTGTAAGACGTCAACTCACTGGGGCGAATCATCTTGGCGTACTCGTGCGTACCGCGCGGCAACATGTTCAGCACATATTCGGCACCGACGATCGCAAACAGAAAGGATTTGGCATTGCGATTGATGGTCGAGAAAAACACCCAGCCTCCCGGCTTGACCAGCGCTGCGCAGGCACGCACCACCGACGAAGGGTCGGGCACGTGTTCCAGCATTTCCATGCAGGTGACCGCGTCATACGTACCGGGTTCCTGTTCCGCTAGGTTCTCGGCGCTGACTTCGCGGTAGCTAATATTGGGGGTTTGCGCTTCCAGCGCATGCATTTGTGCCACGCGCAGGGCCTTGGTCGACAGGTCTATGCCCAGCACCGTTGCGCCCTTGCGCGCCATTGAGTCCGACAGAATCCCGCCTCCACAACCGATATCCAGTACCTTCTTGCCATTCAGGGGGCATTGGCTATTGATCCACTCCAGACGCAACGGGTTAATCTGGTGCAAAGGGCGAAATTCACTTTGCGGGTCCCACCAGCGGTGGGCCAAATCAGAAAACTTGGCCAGTTCAGCCGGGTCTGCATTCACAGTTTCAGTCATGGCGCGATTATCGACCAAAGAAATATGCTCCCAAAAAGCAGAAAGCCCGCCAAAGCGGGCTTTCTGGAGAATCAGAGAATCTGATTACTTGTTGACGCGGGTACCGACTACTTCGATCTCTACGCGGCGGTTCTTGGCTTGACCTTCTTTGGTCTTGTTGTCAGCCACGGGTTGCAGTTCGCCCTTGCCTTCTGTGTAGACACGGTTCTTTTCGATTCCCTTGCCAACCAGGTATTCCTTCACAGCGTCTGCACGCTTGACGGACAGCTTCTGGTTATAGGAATCAGTACCTGTGGAGTCAGTGTGGCCCACAGCGATGATGACTTCCAGATTGATGGCCTTGACCTTGCCCACCAGATCGTCCAGCTTGGCTTTGCCTTCTGGCTTCAGAACGGATTTGTCGAAGTCAAAGAATGCATCAGCAGCATAGGTTACCTTGCTGGCCACTGGAGCTGGTGCGGGGGCAGGAGCTGGTGCAGGTGCTGGAGCAGGTGCTGGAGCAGCAACTGGTGCGGGGGCAGCAACCACTGGCTCAGGCTTCTTTGGCTCAATATAGCCATCGCAGCCAGGGGCTGCGGTAGCAGGCGTCCACATGGAATCACGCCAGCAACGGCCAATCGAGTCTTTCCAGACGTCGCCGGAAGCGCTCTTCCAGTTGTGGATTTCTTGGGCGCCAGCAGCAGTTGCGAGTGCCGCGGTTGCAATCAGGAGGGCTACTTTATTCATTGATTTCATGACTTTCCTTTTGAGCGAAGCAAACTGCAGCGGCGCTGCGAATCTTGGTTAGACGTCTCTATGGCACAAGCACCACTTAAGACGTTCGGACGATTGTGCCATAGCTGTTACAACTTTCGGTGTTCTGCCGCACACAGGGCACCAAGGAAGGGATATGCGCACCAGGATGTTGCGGGTTTGCGACAGCGCCCTGGGCCGTAGAATGGCAGGTTGTCCCTGACATAGCGATTTCCCTTCCATGACCCAGTTCGCCAAAGAAACCCTGCCCATCAGCCTAGAAGAGGAAATGCGCCGGAGCTACCTCGATTACGCCATGAGCGTGATTGTGGGCCGCGCCCTCCCCGATGCGCGTGACGGCTTGAAGCCGGTGCACCGCCGGGTGTTGTTTGCGATGCACGAGCTGAACAACGACTGGAACCGCGCCTATAAAAAGTCCGCACGTATCGTGGGGGATGTGATCGGTAAGTACCACCCGCACGGTGACCAGTCGGTGTACGACACCATCGTTCGCATGGCGCAGGATTTTTCGATGCGCCACATGCTGGTCGACGGCCAGGGCAACTTCGGCTCGGTCGACGGCGACAACGCAGCGGCGATGCGTTACACCGAAATCCGCCTTTCCAAGATGGCCCACGAACTGCTGGCCGATCTGGACAAGGAAACGGTCGACTTCGGGCCTAACTATGACGGCTCTGAAAAAGAGCCTTTGGTTCTACCCACCCGCATCCCCAATCTGCTGGTTAACGGCTCTGGCGGTATCGCCGTGGGTATGGCTACCAATATCCCGCCGCACAACCTGAATGAAGTGGTGGACGCATGCCTGCACATGCTGCGCAACCCGGAAGCCTCCATCGACGACTTGATGGAAATCATCCCGGCGCCGGATTTCCCTACCGCCGGCATTATTTATGGCATCAATGGCGTGAAGGACGGCTACCGCACCGGCCGTGGCCGCGTCGTGATGCGCGCCAAGTGCCACTTTGAAGACATCGACAAGGGCCAGCGCCAGGCCATCATCGTTGACGAGCTGCCCTACCAGGTCAACAAAAAGACCCTGCAAGAGCGCATGGCTGAGCTGGTACACGAGAAAAAGATCGAAGGCATCAGCCACATCCAGGACGAGTCGGACAAATCCGGCATGCGCCTGGTGATCGAACTCAAGCGTGGCGAAGTGCCTGAAGTGGTGCTGAACAACCTGTACAAGCAAACGCAGTTGCAGGACACCTTCGGTATCAATATGGTGGCGCTGGTGAATGGCCAGCCCAAGCTGTGCAACCTGAAGGACCTGATCGAGGTATTCCTGCAGCACCGCCGTGAAGTGGTGACACGCCGTACGGTGTTCAACCTGCGCAAGGCCCGCGAACGCGGCCACGTGCTGGAAGGCTTGGCCGTGGCCATGGCCAACATCGACGAGTTCATCCGCATCATTCGCGAATCACCGACGCCACCGGTGGCCAAGGTCGAGTTGATGAACCGCCCCTGGGATAGCAAGCTGGTGCGCGAGATGCTCACCCGCACGCGCGCCGATGGCGGCGTGGTCAACGCCGATGACTATCGCCCGGACGGCCTCGAAAAAGAATTTGGCATGGGCAACGACGGTCTATACCGCCTGTCCGACACGCAGGCGCAGGAAATCCTGCAAATGCGTCTGCAACGCCTGACGGGTCTGGAGCAGGACAAAGTCATCGCCGAGTACAAGGAAGTCATGGCCGAGATCGAAGATCTGCTGGACATCCTCTCCAAGCCCGAACGCGTCTCCACCATCATTGGCGAAGAGCTGGGCCATGTAAAACAGGAATTCGGCCAGACCAAGCTGGGCGCACGCCGTTCGCTGGTCGAGCACTCCTCGTTTGACCTGTCTACCGAAGACCTGATCACGCCGACCGATATGGTGGTGACGATGAGCCACAGCGGCTACATCAAGAGCCAGCCTTTGCACGAATACCGCGCCCAAAAGCGCGGTGGCCGCGGCAAACAGGCCACAGCCACCAAGGAAGACGACTGGGTCGACCAACTCTTTGTGGCGAATACACACGATTACCTGCTGTGCTTCTCGAATCGCGGCCGCCTGTACTGGCTCAAGGTCTGGGAAGTGCCTGCTGGCTCACGCGGTTCACGCGGCCGCCCCATCGTGAACATGTTCCCGCTGCAAGAAGGCGAAAAGATCACTGTGGTGCTGGCCCTGACCGGCGAGAAACGCACCTTCCCGGCAGACCAATACGTGTTCATGGCGACCCGCATGGGCACGGTCAAGAAAACTGCACTGGACGAATTCAGCAACCCGCGCAAGGCCGGCATCATTGCCGTGGACCTGGACGAAGGCGACTTCCTGATTGGCGCGGCGCTGACCGACGGCAAGCACGACGTGATGCTGTTCTCCGATGGCGGCAAGGCCGTGCGCTTTGACGAAAACGATGTGCGCCCGATGGGCCGCAATGCGCGTGGTGTGCGCGGCATGATGCTGGACGACACGCAAAGCGTGATTGCGATGCTGGTCGCCGAAGATGAACAGCAGTCGGTGCTTACCGCAACCGAGAACGGCTACGGCAAGCGCACCAACATCACCGAATACACCCGCCACGGCCGCGGTACCAAGGGCATGATCGCGATCCAGCAATCCGAGCGCAACGGCAAGGTAGTTGCCGCCACGCTGGTGCATGTGGACGACGAGATCATGCTGATCACGGACAAGGGCGTTCTGGTGCGTACCCGCGTTTCCGAAATCCGCGAACTGGGCCGTGCGACGCAGGGCGTGACACTGATCGGTCTGGACGAGGGCTCCAAGCTCGGCGGCCTGCAACGCATTGTGGAAAACGACGCCAATGTGGCTGACCCGGATGCTGTGGGCGATATCAACGACGTCAGTGACGACGCCTGACCGCTCTGTTTTTGATAGCTGCTCACGCCTTTAGTACGGGCGTTGCAGCCCGATTTGACATAAATTCCGCCTGATGCAAAGACCTTACAACTTCTCGGCCGGCCCGGCCACCATGCCGCAAGAGGTACTGGAGCAAGCCGCGTGCGAGATGTTGGACTGGCATGGCAGTGGAATGGGCGTGATGGAGATGAGCCATCGCGGCAAGGAGTTTCAGTCTATCTATGCACAGACGGAAAGCGACCTGCGCGAGCTGCTGGCGGTGCCGGCAAACTTCAAGATCCTGTTCATGCAAGGCGGCGGACTGGCAGAAAACGCCATCGTGCCGATGAACCTCAGCGCGCTGCGCGCTGCGGCCGGCCAGCCCGGCAAGGTTGACTTCGTTGTGACCGGCAGCTGGAGCGAGAAGTCCCACAAAGAGGCCGCCAAATACTGCGAAACGCATATTGCCGCTTCCGGCAAGGCCGATGGCTTTACTGCCATTCCACCTGTCGCGAAATGGGAGCTGCAAAGCGATGCAAGCTACGTACACCTGTGCACCAATGAGACCATCAACGGCATCGAATTCCAGACCCTGCCCGATCTGAAAGCCCTTGGCTCCAATGCCGAGCTGGTGATCGACTTCTCTTCCCATGTAGCTTCGCGTCCAGTGGACTGGAGCAAAGTCGGCTTGGCGTTCGGCGGTGCCCAAAAAAACCTGGGCCCAGCCGGTTTGACGCTGGTCGTGGTGCGCGAAGACCTGCTCGGCCACGCGCTGTCCATTTGCCCCAGTGCGTTCGATTACAAGGTTGTCGCCGACAACGGCTCGATGTTCAACACGCCGCCCACCTACGCCATCTACATGGCCGGACTGGTGTTCCAGTGGCTCAAGCGCCAAGGTGGCGTCGCGGCGATGGAAGCACGCAACATCGCCAAAGCCGAGCTGCTATATGAAGCGATTGATGCTTCGGATTTCTATATGAACGGCGTGGCCCGCAATGCCCGGTCTCGGATGAACGTGCCTTTCTTTTTACGCGACGAATCGCGCAACGATGCCTTCGTCGCAGGCGCCAAAGAGGCGGGACTGCTCCAGATCAAGGGGCATAAATCCGTGGGCGGCATGCGCGCCAGCCTGTACAACGCGTTGCCACTGGCAGGAGTGCAGGCACTGGTGGCATACATGCGAGAATTCGAACGAAAACACGCCTGAATCCGCACGTCTGAGAACACTAATCCATGAGCCAACCCCTGCAGACCGAAGAACTGGCGTCACTGCGCACCCAGATCGACTCCCTCGATCAGCAACTGCTCTCCTTGGTCAATCAGCGTGCCCACGTGGCAGAGAAAGTCGGTGAACTCAAACGCAAAGAAGGTTCGCCTTTTTTTCGCCCGGACCGCGTGGCCCAGGTCATTGAAAAAATCCAGGACGCCAACCCAGGCCCATTGCTGAACCAGCATGTCGCATCGATCTGGCGCGAAATCATGTCGGCATGCCTGGCGCTCGAAGCGCCTCAGCGCGTCGCCGTGCTGGGTCCGCAAGGGACCTTCTGCGAACAAGCGGCCATCGAGTTCTTCGGCAGTGCTGCCGACCTGATTTATTGCTCCAGCTTTGACGAGGTGTTCCACGCCACATCCGCAGGCACCGCCCAGTATGGCGTTGTCGGAATGGAGAACTCGACCGAGGGTGTGGTCACGCGCTCGCTGGATTTGTTTTTGCGTTCGCCGGTTCACGTCGTCGGCGAGATCAGCCTGTTGATCCGCCACAACCTGCTGCGCCAGACCAATTCACTGGAAGACATTGATGTGGTGTTGGCCCATCCACAGGCGCTGGCGCAATGCCAGGGCTGGCTGTCGCAACATCTGCCCAATGCTGAACGCCGCGCCGTTTCCAGCAATGCCGAGGGTGCCCGCCTGGCCGCTACAAACCCGACCTGGGCAGCGTTGGCCAGCCCCCGTGCGGCCGCACAGTTTGGCCTGCACATCGTCGCCCACGCAATCCAGGATGAGGCCTACAACCGCACCCGATTCGCCGTGATCTGCCTGCCGCAAACGCTGGCCATGCCACCCGCCTCGGCCAAGGACTGCACCAGCCTTGTGGTGTCCGTGCCGAATCGGCCCGGGGCGTTGCACGATTTGCTGGTGCCGCTGAAAAATAATGGCGTTTCCATGACCCGTTTCGAGTCACGTCCGGCAAAATCCGGGCAATGGGAGTATTACTTTTATATCGACATTGCGGGACACCCATCGCAGCCGCATGTCGCCGCTGCCCTGGACGAGCTGAGAGGCCTGTGCGCTTTCTACAAAGTTCTGGGCGCCTATCCCGTCACTGAATAACCTGGGCCCTTATGTTTGAACAACTCGGTTTGATCGGATGCGGCCTGATGGGCGGCTCGTTTGCGCTGGCAATGAAGCGTGCCGGCCTGGTCAAGCGGGTCGTTGGCTACAGCAAGTCACCCAGCACCACCGAGCGCGCGCGCCTGATGGGCGTGATCGACATTGAGGCGCCTTCCGCGCTTTTGGCAGTCTCTGGTGCAGACATCGTTCTGATTGCGGTTCCGGTCGCTGCCACCGAGGCCACTTTCAAGGCAATCAAACACCTGGTCACGCCGCAAATGCTGATCATGGACGTCGGCTCGACCAAACGCGATGTCATTGACGCGGGCCGCCGCGCACTGCGCGAACATATCGGCTCGTTTGTGCCCGCCCACCCCATCACTGGCAAGGAAGTGTCGGGCGTGGAGCACGCGGATGTGGATTTGTACGCAGGTCGCCAGATCATCCTGACGCCGATTGAGCGCACACTGACCGCCCAATTGCAAAAAGCAGTGGACCTGTGGACCGCGCTGGGTTGCCGGGTTCTGAAGATGTCGCCCGAGCAGCACGATGCCGCATTTGCCGCCGTCAGCCACCTGCCCCATCTGATCTCTTTCGCGTTGATGAATGCCATCTCGGGTCAGCCCCAGGGTCAGGATTACCTTTCTCTGGCAGGTCCCGGTTTTCGGGATTTCACCCGCATCGCCGCCAGCGATCCCAAGGTCTGGCGCGACATTCTGGTTTCCAACCGCGAAGAGCTGCTGGCCCAAAGCAAGATTTTTCAACGCAACCTGCAAGCCCTGGAGCTGATGATTTCCAGCGGCAACGCCGAAGCGCTGGAGGGCCTGCTGGAGCAAGCCAGCGAAACCCGCGCCAACTGGACCATGACGTCCAAGATGAATAAATAACCTTGCGGGACAGATCTTTAGCTCTGTCCTCAACACTTTAGATCCATGTTTGCTATTCCGTTTCTGGACCTGCCGCCGCTGCAGGGCGCCTCTGGCACGGTCACCCTCCCCGGCTCCAAAAGTATCTCCAACCGCGTGCTGCTGCTTGCGGCAATGAGCGAAGGCACAACCGCCATTCACGACCTGCTGGACTCGGACGACACCCGTGTGATGCTGATCGCGCTGCGGGCGCTGGGTTGCAAGGTCCGGGAAGACGGGGCAACAGTCCATATCACCGGTCTGGGCGGCCACCTGCCCAACCCTGCCGCCAAGTTGTTTCTGGGCAATGCAGGCACCGCGATGCGCCCGCTGACTGCGGCCCTGGCCGTGCTGGGTGGCGACTTTGAACTCTCGGGTGTGCCACGCATGCACGAGCGCCCGATTGGCGACCTGGTCGACGCGCTGCGCCAGCTGGGCTGCTCCATTGACTACTTGGGCAACGACGGCTTTCCTCCCTTGCACATTGGCGCGCCTTCGTTAAAGCTGGAAGCGCCCATCCAGGTACGCGGCGATGTGTCCAGCCAATTCCTGACTGCATTGTTGATGGCGTTGCCATTGGTTGCAAAACAGGACATCGTGATCGAGGTCGTCGGCGAACTGATTTCGCGTCCCTACATTGAAATCACGCTCAATTTGCTGGCGCGATTTGGTGTCACTGTCCAACGCGACGGCTGGCAACGCTTCACGATTCCTGCGGGTGCCCAAATGCGCTCGCCAGGCTCGCTGCACGTCGAAGCCGATGCTTCGTCTGCTAGCTATTTCATAGCACTTGGCGCAATTGCGACAGGCACTGGCGGCCAAAATGGCATTCGGGTTCAGGGCGTGGGCGCGGACTCCATTCAGGGCGATATCCGCTTCATGGAAGCGGCACAGATGATGGGTGCCACTATCCAGAGTGGGCCCAACTGGCTGCATATTGAGCGTGGCGCCTGGCCCCTGAAGGCGATTGATCTGGACTGCAACCACATCCCCGACGCCGCAATGACGCTGGCTGTGATGGCGCTGTACGCCGAGGGCACGACCACACTGCGCAACATTGCCAGCTGGCGCGTCAAGGAAACCGATCGCATTGCCGCAATGGCGACTGAACTTCGCAAGCTGGGTGCTGCGGTCGTCGAAGGGGCGGATTTCATCCAGGTCACGCCGCCGGCCACAAAAGACGCTTGGACCACCGGCAGCATCCATACCTACGACGACCACCGCGTTGCAATGTGCTTCTCGTTGGCGGCGTTCAACCCCGCGAAACTGCCGATCCGCATCGAAGACCCCAAGTGTGTCGCCAAGACCTTTCCCGACTACTTTGAAGCCCTGTTTTCGGTCGCCCAGACCGAGCCGGAAGCCATTCCCGTAATCTGCGTGGACGGCCCCACAGCCTCGGGCAAAGGCACGCTGGCTGCCGAATTGGCGCAAAAGCTGGGGTACCACTTTCTGGACTCTGGTTCGCTCTACCGTCTGACCGGTCTGGCCGCGACCCGGGATGGCATTGCGCTGGATCTGGCCAACGAAGGGGCCATTGTCGCCTTGCTGGACAGCCTGTCGATCAAATTCCGGGGCGCCAAAATACTGCTGGACGGCGAAGACGTGAGCGACGCCATCCGCACCGAAGAAGCGGGCATGAACGCCTCCAAAGTCTCGGCTTTCCCTAAGGTACGGGCGGCTTTGATCGAGTTTCAGCGTAGCTTTCGCCAGCTCCCCGGCCTGGTGGCCGATGGGCGCGACATGGGCACCGTCATCTTCCCGGATGCGCCGCTGAAGGTCTATTTGACCGCCAGCGCCGCCTGCCGCGCAGAAAGACGCTATAAGCAGTTGATTTCAAAGGGAATTCCAGCTATACTCCCATACTTACGCGCGGACCTCGAGGCCCGCGACGCCCGGGATGCCTCCCGGCCTGTCGCCCCTTTGAAGCCCGCTGTAGACGCCCAGTTGCTGGACAACTCGGATTTGACGGTGGAAACATCGATCAAGGCCGTGCTGGACTGGTGGCAAAGCAAGCAGCCTTTTAAGTCCGCTTAAAAGGTTTTTGGTCCCCACGGCTCCTTTCGCGCTGCATGCGCACCGGCCTTGGGGTTCGATAACTTAACCCCGCAGTGCAAACTGCAACACAAATGTCTGAATCTTTCGCAGCCCTATTTGAAGAATCTCTGCAACGCTCGGAAATGCGCACCGGTGAAGTTATCACCGCTGAAGTCGTACGCATCGAGCACAGCTTCGTTGTTGTCAACGCTGGCCTCAAGTCCGAAGCCTACGTGCCAATCGAAGAATTCAAGAGCGACAAGGGCGAACTCGAAGTGCAAGTTGGCGACTTCGTTTCCGTGGCCATCGACTCCGTTGAAAACGGTTATGGCGACACCATCCTGTCCCGCGACAAGGCCAAGCGTCTGGCTTCCTGGATGAGCCTGGAAAAGGCCCTGGAATCCGGCGAATTCGTCACTGGTACCACTTCCGGCAAGGTCAAGGGCGGTCTGACCGTTCTGGTCAACGGCATCCGCGCATTCCTGCCCGGCTCGCTGGTCGACACACGCCCTACCAAGGATCTGTCTCCTTGGGAAAACAAGACCATGGAATTCAAGGTCATCAAGCTGGACCGCAAGCGCAACAACGTGGTGCTGAGCCGCCGCGCTGTGGTGGAAGCGTCCATGGGCGAAGAGCGCGCCAAGCTGATGCACACCCTCAAAGAAGGTTCTGTGGTGCAAGGCGTGGTCAAGAACATCACCGAATACGGTGCGTTCGTTGACCTGGGCGGTATCGACGGCCTGTTGCACATCACCGACATGGCATGGCGCCGTGTACGTCACCCTTCCGAAGTGGTGACTGCTGGTCAAGAGATCACTGCCAAGATCCTGAAGTTCGACACCGAAAAGAACCGCGTGTCTCTGGGTCTGAAGCAAATGGGCGACGACCCATGGATGGGCGTGAATCGCCGTTACCCCCAAGGTACCCGCATGTTCGGCAAGATCACCAACATCGCCGATTACGGCGCGTTTGTGGAACTGGAACCCGGAATCGAAGGTCTGGTGCACGTGTCCGAAATGGACTGGACCAACAAGAACGTTGCTCCTTCGAAGATCGTTGCCCTGGGTGACGAAGTCGAAGTCATGGTTCTGGAAATCGACGAAGACAAGCGTCGCATCTCCCTGGGCATGAAGCAGTGCAAGGCCAACCCATGGCAAGAGTTCGCTCAGAACACCAAGCGCGGTGACCGCGTCAAGGGCCCGATCAAATCCATCACCGACTTCGGCGTTTTCGTCGGTCTGGCTGCTGGTATCGACGGTCTGGTGCACCTGTCCGACCTGTCCTGGAACGAAACCGGCGAAGCCGCTGTGCGTGAGTTCAAGAAGGGCCAAGAAGTCGAAGCCATCGTTTTGGCCGTCGACGTGGACCGCGAACGCATCTCCCTGGGTATCAAGCAACTCGACTCCGATCCTTTCACCACCTTCGTGTCGATCAACGACAAGGGCCAGGTTGTGACCGGTAAGGTCAAGACCGTGGATGCCAAGGGCGCTGAAATCGACCTGGGTGAAGACATCATTGGTTACCTGCGCGCTTCCGAAATCAGCCGCGACCGCGTTGAAGACGCTCGCAATGTGCTGAAAGAAGGCGACGAAGTGACGGCTGTGGTTGTCAACGTGGATCGCAAGACCCGCAACATCCAGTTGTCCATCAAGGCCAAGGACGCTGCTGACCAAGGCGAAGCCATGGCTGCTCTGAGCCAGTCTTCCGCCCGTGAAAACGCTGGTACCACCAGCCTGGGCGCCCTGCTGCGCGCGAAGCTGGACAATAACTAATAAGTTTGCGGGACAGATCTTTAGCTCTGTCCCCAACTGATTAGATTCTGTTCTGATCTAACGACCGGCCGCCCCAAGAGTTCTTTGGGTACCGGTCGTTTTTTCATCTTTGGATTTTTCACACCATGACCCGCTCCGACCTCGTTGAAGAACTGGCCAACCGTTTCAGTCAGCTGACCCATCGCGATGCAGAATTTGCCGTCAAGGCCATTCTGGACGCCATGAACGACGCACTGGTACGTGGACACCGCATCGAGATCCGTGGTTTTGGAAGCTTCTCCATCAACCGTCGCCCGCCCCGCATGGGCCGCAATCCGCGCAGTGGCGAAAGTGTTGCGATCCCCGAAAAACGCGTTCCCCACTTCAAGCCAGGCAAGGCCCTGCGTGAGGCTGTGGACACCCGTACTGCCGAGCTGGTATCCAAGACCAAAACCTGATCTGCAAGATGGGTCTGGAACGGTAGAATCCCCTCGACACCGAGGAGATGAATGAAACAAGTCGCATGGCTCTTTAAGTGGTTACTTAAAGCGGCCATTTTTTTTACCCTGTTCGCGTTTGCCCTGAATAACCAGGGCGATGCCACGGTGCGCTTTTTCTTCGGCCACCAATGGACAGTACCGATGGTGCTGATTGTTCTCACCGCCTTCACGCTGGGTCTGGTGATTGGCATTCTTGGCATGGTGCCACGCTGGTGGCAACACCGCCGAGCCGCCGCACTGGCCCGCCAGATCGCTGCCACGGCCTCTCCTTCTGATAAGAACATTAACCCGGCACCGCATGGACTTTGATCTGACCTGGATACTGCTGGGCCTGCCCATCGCCTTTGTGCTGGGCTGGCTGGCATCGCGCCTGGATTTGCGCCAGTTGCGCATGGAAAACCGCCAAGCGCCCAAGGCTTATTTCAAGGGTCTGAACTTCCTGCTCAACGAACAGCAAGACCAGGCGATTGATGCCTTCATCGAAGCCGTGCAAAGCGACCCGGACACCTCGGAGCTGCATTTCGCTTTGGGCAACCTGTTCCGCCGCCGCGGCGAATACGAGCGCGCCGTGCGCGTGCACCAGCACCTGCTGTCGCGCGGCGATCTGGTGGCGGATGACCTGCACCGTGCGCAACATGCGCTGGCACTGGACTATCTGAAGGCTGGCCTGCTGGATCGCGCCGAGGAAGCGTTGCTGAAGCTGGAAGGCACACGCTTTGAAGCGCAAGCCCGTCTGGCACTGCTCGCCAATTACGAACGTTCGCGCGACTGGGAACATGCTGCAGAGGTCGCTCAAAAGCTGGAGAACAGCGGCCAAGGCAGTTTCAAAGGCCGACTGGCGCATTACCTGTGCGAACAGGCGGCCGCACTGCAAAACGGCGGCGATGTCTCGCAAGCGCAAGCCCTGTACCAACGCGCGATGGCCACTGCGCCCGAAGCGCCACGCCCGCGCATGGCCTGGGCGCAACTGCAGGCCTCGCAGGGTCACACCAAAGAAGCTTGCGCCACGTTGCTGCAGGCACTCAGCGATACACCCGTCGCCATCCCGCTTCTGGCCCCTTTGTTGGCGCAATACGCAATCGCCTGCGGCCAGGAAACCACGGCACTGGAGCGCCTGAAGGCCGTCTACGCCGACACCCATTCGCTGGATGTGTTGGATGCCATCGTCGCGCTGGAAGCGCAAAAACCTGACGCGGCGCTCACCGCACGCGACTGGTATGCGCACCATCTGGAAACCGAACCCTCGCTGGTGGCAGCGAGCAAATGGATCGCCGGTGAAAAGCTGGAGCACGAACAATTCCACCCCCAGGTCCAGCGCGCGCTGGACCATGCCGTCAAGCCGCTGACCCGGTACCGCTGTGCGGCGTGCGGCTTTGAGGCCAAACAACACTTCTGGCAATGTCCCGGCTGCCAGGCGTGGGACAGCTATCCCCCCAAGCGCGTAGAAGAACTATGACAATGAAGATCGAAAAAAGCACGTTGGCGAAATCGCGCGTCCTCGTCGTGGGTGACGCAATGATCGACCGCTACTGGTACGGCGCCGTAGACCGCATCAGCCCCGAAGCACCCGTCCCGGTGGTGCGCATCACGCGTGAAGAAGAACGCATTGGCGGTGCCGCCAACGTGGCCAGCAACGTGGTGTCATTGGGCGCGCAAGCGACCTTGCTGACCGTGGTGGGCGATGACGACGCCAGCCACAAGCTGGAAGCCCTGGTCGCACAGACCGGCATCACGCCCCGATTTGGCCGTGATGCGGCGCTGCAGACCACCGTCAAGCTGCGCATCATCGGTCGCCAGCAGCAGCTGATTCGTCTGGACTTTGAGAACACGCCCAAGAGCGAGGTGTTGGCATCGCAAACCGCCTCGTTTCTGGAGCTGTTGCCGCAGCAACAGGCCATCCTGTTTTCCGATTACGGCAAGGGCGGGCTGGACCACGTCCACCACATGATCGACCATGCGCGCGCTGCAGGCAAACCCGTGCTGATCGACCCCAAGGGCTCGGACTATTCACGCTACGCCGGTGCCACCGTCATCACGCCCAACCGCGCTGAACTGCAACAGGCCGTGGGCGGCTGGCGCGACGAAGACGAGCTGCGCAGCAAGGCGCAAAATCTCCGCAAGCAGCTTCAATTGAGCGCCCTGCTGTTGACCCGCAGTGAAGAAGGCATGACGCTGTACGACGACGAAGGCGAACTCAGCGTCGCTGCGATGGCGCGCGAAGTGTTTGATGTGACCGGTGCAGGTGACACGGTGATTGCCACGATGGCGGCGCTGGTTGGTGCTGGCCTGTCGCTGCGCGAGGCCATGCCGCTAGCCAATCGGGCGGGTGGCATTGTGGTCGGTAAATTTGGTACGGCCACCGTGTCGTACGAGGAGCTATTTGTATGACCCGAGTCGTAGTTACTGGCGCTGCCGGTTTTATTGGCAGCAACATCATCCAGGGCCTGAATGCCCGCGGCATTGACGACATCATTGCCGTCGATGATTTGAAGCAAGGCGACAAGTTTCGCAATCTGGCCGACCTGAGGATTGCGGACTATGTAGACGCCGATACCTTTTACGACGCGTTTGCCGCAGGTAGTTACGGACAGGTGGAAGCCGTGTTCCACGAAGGCGCTTGCAGCGACACGATGGAGCAGGACGGCAAGTACATGATGGCCAACAACTACACGTTGTCGTGGCACTTGTTTCAGGCCTGCCAGAAGCGCGGCGCGCGGTTGCTCTACGCCTCTTCGGCAGCCACCTATGGCGGCTCGGACACCTTCCGGGAAGACCCAGCGTTTGAAGCGCCGCTGAATGTCTACGGTTATTCCAAGCTGCTGTTCGACCAGCGCATGCGCCGCGAATGCGGCGCCAACTTCGAGCGCACCAAGGCCGGCCGCACCAACCAGGTCGTTGGCTTTCGTTACTTCAATGTCTACGGCCCGCGTGAGCAGCACAAGGGGCGCATGGCCAGCGTCGCGTTTCACCAGTACCACCAGTTCCAGGCCGAAGGAAAAGTGAAGCTGTTTGGTGAATACGGTGGCTATCCCGGCGGTGGCCAGATGCGCGACTTCGTGTTCGTCGATGACGTGGTCGCAGTGAACCTGTGGTTCTTTGACCATCCGGCACAAAGCGGCATCTTCAATCTGGGCTCGGGCCGGGCGCAGCCATTCAATGACGTGGCAAGCTCAGTCGTCAATGCGCTGCGTGCCATCAAAGGCGACGCCGCCTTGCCACTGGCCGATGTGGCTGCCAAGGGTCTGGTCGAATACATCCCCTTCCCCGACGCGCTGCGTGGCAAGTACCAGTGCTATACCCAGGCGGACCTGACCGCGCTGCGCGCCACCGGGTGCGACCACGCGTTTGTCGATGTGCAAACCGGCGTGGGCAAATATGTGAACTGGCTGGCCAGCCGCAAGGCTTAAACCCAATCCACCAGGAGTTTGCGATGCTGAAATCACTCGTCATCTGCCTGGCTTTGTGCCTGCCCTTGCTGGCCTGGGCCACCGATGTCAACAAAGCCAACGAAGCGGAGCTGGACAGTGTTAAAGGCCTGGGCCCGGCCAGTACCGCGCGCATTCTGAAGGCGCGTGAAAAAGGTCCGTTCAAAGACTGGGCCGACTTCATGCAACGCGTCAAAGGCATCAAGCCCGCGGTTGCCAAGCGCCTGTCGGACGCCGGGCTGACCGTCAACGGACAAGCCTATGCACAGGATAAGAGCGAGGACAAAAAGTAATGCTTGCCATTGTCGCCATTTGCATTGGTTCGAGCTTGGGTGCACTGGCACGCTGGCAACTCGGGCTTTGGCTCAACCCCAACGTGACGGCGGGCACAGCCCTGCCGATGGGCACGTTGGCGGCCAACCTGATTGGCGGCTATTTGATCGGCATATGCGTCGCCATTTTTCAGGCCATGCCCAATCTGGACCCGGCGTGGAGGCTGGCCATCATCACGGGCTTTCTGGGCGGCTTGACCACTTTCTCCAGCTTCTCGGCAGAAGTGGTCGCTATGCTGGGCCAACAGCGCTATGCGCTGGCACTCGGCACTGCAAGCGTGCACGTATTGGGTTCACTGGTTTTGACCATTGCAGGCATCCGCTCCGCTAGCTTTTTTATAGCTGCTCACGCCTGATTCATGCGCCTTGGAAGCCTATTTGGCACGTAACTTCGCTTGCAAAACCTGAGGTGAAGCTAGGGTAAACACCAAGTCCCTTCGTCAGGTTTTCTACAGTGGATTCAGGCACCATCCACGGGTCGTTCAAACCTTGGAGCTCACGTGTCTGTCCTATTGAAACTTGCATTGGCCATGGACTGGATCAGCCAGAAATTTGGCGTGCTGGCCTCCTGGACAGTGCTATTGGCAGCGCTGATCAGCGCGGGCAATGCCTTTATACGCTACGGCATCGGCTGGAGCTCCAACTCCATGATTGAGATTCAGTGGTACCTGTTCGCCTACATGGTGATGGTGGGCGCACCCCATGTACTCAAGTTGAACGAACACGTCCGTGTTGACCTGATCTACGGAAAACTCAAACGCAACGCCCCGGTCTATGTCGACCTGTTCGGTCTGGTCTTCTTTCTGCTGCCCGTCATTACCCTACTGACCTACTTAAGCTGGGGCTACTTCCTGGGCACCTATAACTCGGGTGAAATGTCACAAAACGCCGGTGGCCTGATTCGATGGCCCGTGACCTTGGCGATGCCGCTGGGCTTTGCGTTGGTCTTGCTGCAAGGCTTGGCCGAAATCATCAAGCGTGTGGCCTACCTGCAAGGCAAGTTCGAGATGGACACCCACTACGAAAAGCCGTTGCAGTAATCGGTCGCAACAACAAGAAAAATACAGGTATCGCGTATGCAAATGGAAAACTTCCCCCCCATCATGTTCGCCGGGCTGGTACTGATCATGCTGATCGGCTTCCCGGTGGCGTTCTCACTGGCCGCACTAGGGCTTGCCAGCGGATTCTTCGCAATTGAAATGGGCTGGTTCCCGGCCGCCTTCATGGGCAATCTGCCGATCTCGCTGTTCTCCATCCTGAACAACGAACTGCTGCTGGCGATTCCGTTCTTCACCTTCATGGGCACGATTCTGGAGAAGTGTGGCCTCGCCGAAGACATGCTGGACTCGATGGGCCAACTGTTCGGCCCGGTGCGTGGCGGTGTGGGCTACTCGGTCATCATTGTCGGCTTCATCCTCGGTGCTATCACCGGCACCGTCGCAGGCCAGGTCATTGCGATGGCTCTGATCTCACTGCCGGTGATGATGAAATACAACTACAACATGCGCTACGCCACGGGCGTGTTGGCAGCCTCCGGCACCATCACCCAACTGGTGCCGCCCTCGCTGGTGCTGGTGGTACTGGCCGACCAGATGGGCCAGCCCGTGGGTGATATGTACAAGGGCGCGTGGGGTCCTTCCATCCTGCAAGTGCTGATGTTTGCCGCGTACACGTTCGCACTGAGCCGCATCAAGCCCGATCACCTGCCGGGTATCCCGGTCACCGACCGGACGCTGGATGGCTGGGCGCTGTGGAAGAAGTGCCTGCGCGGCATCATTCCTTCCGCGGTGTTGATCTTCACCGTGCTGGGCTCCATGGGCGGCCTGCCGTTTCAGAACACCGCTATCGCCACACCCACTGAAGCGGGCGCGATGGGCGTGGTTGGCGCGCTGATTTTGGCGGCGATGTCTCGCCGCCTGACCAAGGCTCTGATCTGGGAAGCGATGTCCGGCACGATGCGCATCACCGCCATGGTGGTCTTCATCCTGATTGGCTCGCGCGTATTCAGCCAGGTATTCCAGGGCGTGGACGGCGCCAAGTGGGTCGAGCATCTGTTGACCGGCTTGCCAGGCGGCCAGATCGGCTTTCTGATCGTCGTAAACCTGTTTGTGTTCTTCCTCGCGTTCTTTCTGGACTTCTTCGAGATAGCATTCATCATCGTGCCCATGCTGGCCCCGGTGGCCGAGAAAATGGGCATCAACCTGATCTGGTTTGGCGTGCTGCTGTGCGTCAACCTGCAAACCAGCTTCATGCATCCGCCGTTCGGTTTTGCACTGTTCTATCTGCGCGGGATTGCAGACTCGCTGTGGAAGGACAAGCGCATCCCGGTGCCCGTCAAGTCCAATGACATCTACATGGGCGCCATTCCCTGGGTGATCATGCAGGTCATTCTGGTATTGGTCGTCATTTTTGTACCGCAATCGGTCACCATGTTTCTGGACGAAAAAGTGGAAGTAGATCTGGACAAGGTCAAGATCGAAATGCCCACCGAAGAAGCTCCGCCCGCGGTTGAACTGAAGCCCGGCGAATTGCCAGCACAGCAACCCGATGCCGCCGCCAGCAGCGCCGCCTCTGACAAAGCTGCAGACGACGAGCAGAAAAAAATTGACGACCTCTTCAAGAAGTAGCGCCGACGCTGCTGCTTTGCCCCAGCCCGTTGCAACGGGATTCAGGCCCCAGCAGCCTCTGCTCGAGTGCGCTTCGTTCTCGGCCAGTTTCAAATTTTTGGCCGTTGCCATCGTGACGCTGGCCGCGCTGTGGGCCTGGCAAATGTGGTCGCAAGGCGTGTTGCAGGCAAACCTGCAATCCAGCGGTTGGATCGTCGCGGCATTGGCCATGATGTTCTTCACCGAGTGGCACATCCTGCGCGGCAAGACACGACTCACTGCGGACACACTGGAGCAAAGCTGGGTGTGGCGCAAACGTGTAGCGCTGAATGAACTGGCCTATGCCAAATTGGTCCGTGTCCCCGGCCTGGACTGGCTGATTGCGCCGCGCCTGTACACCAAGACCTTTGGCAACAAGCTGGCCGTGCTCTACGTGACCGGCCCGGCCATGCTCGCGGAAATGCAGCGACTCGAACAGCATGTGCAAGCCGCACAGCGCCGGTAATCGGCAGTCAATCGGCACAATCAACCCATGCGATCCACTCTCTCACTTCGCCACTTCCTGCTGGCCTTGGCGGTGGTCGCCGTCTGGGGCACCAACTTCGTCGTTATCAAGATCGCCTTGGGCCATCTCCCGCCCTTGCTGTTTGCGGCGCTGCGCTTCACGTTCGCGCTGTTGCCGGCGATGTTCTTCCTGCCCAAACCCAATGTGCGCATCGGCAATCTCGCGGCCTATGGCTTGCTGATTGGTATGGGCCAGTTCGGCCTGTTGTACGTGGCCATGAACGGCCATATCTCTCCCGGCATCGCATCGCTGGTGATTCAGGTCCAGGTGTTTTTCACCATCGGTTTGTCAATGCGGCTGAACGGCGAGCGTGTGCAGATGTTCCAGTGGTTTGCGCTCTTGATGGCGACCGCAGGCATCGCCACCATTGGCCTGCATACGGATGGCACCACCACCGTACTGGGCTTGGCTTTGATACTGTTGGCCGCGATGTCCTGGGCGGGCGGCAATATCGCCTCCAAACAGGGCGCACCTTCCAACATGCTGGCTTACGTGGTCTGGTCCAGCGCATTTGCCGTGCCACCGCTTTTCGCACTGTCCTTCATGATGGAAGGCTGGGACAGCATCTCTCATGGCGTACAAAACGCCGATCTGGCAACCTGGGCCGCAGTCGCATGGCAAGGTTGGGGTAACACACTGTTTGGCTACGCCGCTTGGGGTTGGCTGCTGGCACGCCACCCTGCCGCCACGATCACACCGATGGCCCTGCTGGTGCCTGTGTTCGGCATGGGTGCCTCCGCGTGGTTCCTGCACGAGTCGCTTCCGTCCTGGAAGATCATTGCCGCTGCACTGGTGATGAGCGGGCTGGCGATCAATCTGCTCTGGCCGAAGTTTCGACAGCAGACATAAAAAAACCGCGCTACACGAGCGCGGTTTTTTGTTTTCAACCAGATCAGAGCTTCTGGTCTTGCATGAACTTGTCGAACGTCGCTTCAGTGAAGCGGAACCACAGGTTGGAATCAGCGCGGAACTTGGAGTAGTCGGCGTAGATTTTCTTCCAGTCTTCGTTCTTTGCGTTGAGCTCGCTGTACAGCGCCATCGCTTCCTTGAACGCTTCCAGCATGATTTCCTTGGGGAACTGGCGCAGCTTGGTGCCCGAGCCCACCAGCTGCTTCAGCGCGGCGGGGTTCTTGGCATCGTACTTGGCCTGCATGTCGGTGTGTGCGTAGGCCGCAGCGTTTTCGACAATCGCCTTGTTCTCGGCCGACAGTGCGTCGTAGGCCTTCTGGTTGATGAACAGGTCCAGCTGAGGACCGCCTTCCCACCAGCCGGGGTAGTAGTAGTACGGCGCAACCTTGTTGAAGCCCAGCTTCTGGTCATCGTACGGTCCGATCCATTCGGCCGCATCAATCGTGCCCTTTTCCAGCGCAGTATAGATTTCGCCACCGGGGATGTTTTGTGGAATCACGCCCAGACGTTCAATCGCCTTGCCGGGGAAGCCACCGGTGCGGAACTTCAGACCCTTCAAGTCAGCCACGGTCTTGATTTCCTTGCGGAACCAGCCGCCCATTTGTGCGCCTGTGTTGCCCATCGGGAAATTGATGATGCTGTACTTGGCATAGAACTCGCGCATCAGCGTCAGGCCATTGCCCTGGTACATCCATGCGGTCATCTGGCGGCTGTTCAGGCCGAAGGGGATTGCGCAGCCCAAAGCAAAGGCTTCGTTCTTGCCAAAGAAGTAATACGGCGCCGTGTGGCAGCACTCCAATGAGCCCTGCTGCACCGCGTCGACCACGCCAAAGGCGGGGGCGATTTCACCGGCTGCATGCACCGAGATTTCGAACTTGCCGCCCGACATTTCCTTGACGTGCTTGGCGAAGATTTCGGCCGTGCCAAAAATGGTATCCAGCGCCTTCGGGAAGCTGGAGGCCAGGCGCCAGCGGACTGCTGCCTGCGCGTGTACCGCGGGTGCCGCACCTGCGGCCAGTACGCCAGCAATGCCTGCGTTTTTAAGTATTGAACGACGATCCATGCGATGTTCTCCGGTTGTGTTGCGTCACCCGGAATTGTAGGAACACACGCTCGCGAAACGCTGCGGGTTTACCCCGGGGATCAGCGTAAGCTATCTGAAAGGCAAGAGCCTGCTTGTGGGTATTAAGCCGCGCGCGCCATCGGCTGCAACAGCGCAGCAAACCGCTTGCGAATCGACTGCTGTATGCCTGCGGCATCCAGCCCCTGCAGGGCCAGCAACTTGGCCGGGTCACCATGCTCGATAAACGTGTCGGGCAAGCCCAGTTGCAGTACTGGCAGCGATACATCGGCCGCATGCAGCGCTTCCAGCACCGCACTGCCTGCACCGCCCATCACCGCGCCTTCTTCCAGCGTGACGATGGCTTTATGGCTGCGCGCCACTTGCAGCAGCATCTCGGTATCCAGTGGCTTGGCCCAGCGCATGTTGACCACGGTCGCATTCAAGGCCTCTGCCGCTTGCAGCGCCGGGTACAGCAATGTGCCGAAGGCCAAAATCGCAATGCCTGTGCCTTGGCGGCGCAGCTCGGCTTTGCCGAACGGCAGTGGCTCCAGCCCCGGCTGGGTCGCCACACCGGCACCCGCGCCGCGCGGATAGCGCACGGCCACCGGGTGGTCTTGCTCAAACGCGCTGCTGAGCAACTGGCGGCATTCGTTTTCATCGGCCGGGCACGCCACGCTGATGTTCGGGATGCAGCGCAGATAGGGGATGTCGTACGCACCAGCGTGGGTCGCGCCATCGGCACCCACCAGGCCCGCGCGATCCAATGCAAACACCACCGGCAGGTTCTGGATCGCCACGTCGTGGATCAACTGGTCATACGCGCGCTGCAGAAAGGTGGAGTAGATCGCCACCACCGGCTTCAAGCCTTCGGTCGCCAAACCACCAGCAAAGGTAACCGCGTGCTGTTCGGCAATGCCCACGTCGAAATAACGGTCGGGAAACTTTTGTTCAAACTCGACCATGCCCGAGCCTTCGCGCATCGCCGGCGTGATGCCAACCAGGCGCGTGTCCTGCTCGGCCATATCACACAGCCATTGACCAAACACTTGCGTGAACGTCTGTTTGGTGGGCGCACTGGACTTGACCAAACCGACCGCCGGGTCGAACTTGCCGGGGCCGTGGTAGGCCACCGGGTCGGCCTCGGCCAGCTTGTAGCCCTGGCCTTTTTTGGTGACCACGTGCAGGAACTGCGGACCCTTGAGGTTCTTGATGTTTTCCAGTGTGGGGATCAGCGAATCCAGATCATGTCCATCGATGGGGCCGATGTAGTTGAAGCCGAATTGCTCGAACAGCGTGGCGGGCACGACCATGCCCTTGGCATGCTCCTCGATGCGCTTGGCCAGCTCGAACAGCGGCGGCGCGCCCTTGAGCACGGTCTTGCTGACGCTCTTGGCAGCGGCGTAAAACTTGCCGCTCATCAATTGCGCCAGATACCGGTTCAGCGCACCTACGGGCGGGCTGATGCTCATGTCGTTGTCGTTCAGGATCACCAGCAGCTTGCAGTCTTCGACGCCGGCATTGTTCAGCGCCTCAAACGCCATGCCCGCCGTCAGCGCGCCGTCACCAATGATGGCCACAGAATGGTTGTCTTTGCCCTGAATGCGCGCGGCCAATGCCATGCCCAGCGCGGCGGAGATCGACGTGCTGGAGTGCGCGGTGCCAAAGGTATCGAACTCGCTCTCGGCGCGCTGCGGAAAGCCGGACAGGCCGCCGAGCTGGCGCAGCGTGTGCATACGGTCGCGTCGGCCGGTCAGGATCTTGTGCGGATAGGTCTGGTGACCTACGTCCCACACCAAACGATCGTCGGGCGTGTTGAACACATAGTGCAGCGCCAGCGTCAGCTCTACCGTGCCCAGATTCGAGCTCAGGTGGCCGCCGGTTTTGGAGACGCTGTCCAACAGGTAGCCACGCAACTCGTCGGCCAGCGCATGCAGATCCGCACGCGGCACCTGGCGCAGGTCTTCGGGCGCGTTGATGGTTTGCAACAGAGGGTACGGGGTATTGGACATGCTATTAATTTGGTAGCTGCTTACGCATGTTTTATGCGGTCTAGAGGCCTATTTATTGAATAATTTGATGGGATGTCGATCAGCTGGCGCGGTTGACTACCATATCGGCCAGTGCGCGCAAAGCGTGGGCATTTTTCAATGTGGGGCAATCCAGTGCATGCAACGCCTGTTGCAGCAGTTCCTGCGCATAAGCGCGACTGCGCTCCAGACCCAGCAGCGACACGTAGGTCGGCTTGTCGTTCTCTGCGTCTTTGCCCGCGGTCTTGCCCAGTGTGGCGGAGTCGGCGGTGACATCCAGAATATCGTCCACCACCTGAAATGCCAGACCAATCGCGGCGCCGTACGTGTTCAGCGATGCGAGCGCTTCGGCGCTGGGATGCGCGCAGTGCGCACCCATCACCACGCTGCCCTGCAACAGCGCACCGGTCTTCAGCTCATGCATCTCACGCAACTGGCTTTCGTTCAACGGCAAGCCTACGCTGGCCAGGTCAATCGCCTGTCCGCCCGCCATGCCGGCGCTGCCCGCCGCGCGCGCCAGCAGGCTGCACAGGCGCGCCTGCGTGGCCAGCTCGACCGAGTCATCAACGGGCGTCAGCAACTCAAACGCCAGCGCCTGCAAGGCGTCACCCGCCAACAGTGCGCCGGCTTCACCAAATTTCACATGCACGGTGGGCTTGCCGCGGCGCAGCACATCGTTGTCCATGCAGGGCATGTCATCGTGTACCAACGAGTAGGCGTGGATCAGTTCTACGGCACAAGCCGCCCTCAGTGCAGCGGCATCACCTGCCGAACCGGCAGACAACGCTTCGTGCGCGGCCAGCACCAGCAAGGGCCGCAGACGTTTGCCGCCGTCCAGCACGGCGTAGCGCATTGCTTCCACCAACTCTGCGGGTGCGCCATGTTCACCGCCCTGTGGGGTGTCCGCCGTGACCCACTGCTCCAGCGCGCGTTCGACGCGCGCCAGTTGTGCCTTGCTCCATGAGGCTAAGTCAAACACGTCGGGCCGTTCGGCCAGCATTGCCGTACTGCTACTCACGAGGCTTTCCAGGGTTTGAGTACGCCATCGTCCAACACCTTGATCTGGTCTTCCACAGCCTGCAGCTTGCCGCGGCAAAACTCCAAGAGCGCCGCGCCGCGTTGGTAACCCGACAGTAACTGCTCCAGTGGCATCTCGCCGGACTCCAGCTTGGCGACCAGGGATTCCAGCTCTTGCATGCCAGCTTCAAAGCTGGCCGGGTCTGCTTGGGCAGAGGTGGGGGATGCGGGAGAAGCCTTGGGCATGCGTATTGAGTTTTCGAAAATAGGGCGCGAGAAAGCGCAATCCGGTGATTTTAGGCCTTGAAAGCCCTTAGTTTGTGCGCCCAGCGTCGGGCTGCGGCTACAATCCACAGCCCCGGCAGCTCTCAAGGTAGCTGCCCTCTAAGCCCCCGCATCGGGGGTTTTTTGCATCCTTAAGGACCGAGATTGTGCAAAATCTGCGCGAAAACAGCTTCCCGCAAGAGTGGAAGCAGCCCGCAAACGTAGTAACCATGCGGGCTCCGGCGAAAGTTCATTCGACTCAGCCACAACTACCCGTATCCAGCTATTTCGACCCGGCGCTCTATGCGCTCGAAATGCAGCGCATTTTTCAGCACGGCCCCCGCTACGTGGGCCATTCGCTGGCCGTTCCCAATGTCGGGGACTACTACGCCCTGCCCCAGGAAAAAGAAGGCCGCGCGCTGGTGCGTAACGCCGGTGGTGTGGAGCTGATCTCCAACGTCTGCCGCCACCGCCAGGCCGTGATGCTCAAGGGCCGCGGTTCGCTGACGCACAACGACAAAGGTATCCCCAGCGGTACAGGCGGCAACATCGTGTGCCCGCTGCACCGCTGGACCTACAGCGGCGCGCACGCAGGTGACAACGGAACCCAGAGCGGCACGCTGATCGGCGCACCCCATTTCGCCCAAGACCCCTGCCTGAACCTGAACAACTACAAGCTGCAGGAATGGAACGGCCTGCTGTTCGAATCCAACGGCATCGACGTTGCCAGCCAGCTAGCCAATATGGGCCCGCGCGCCGACCTGAGCTTTGACGGCTATGTGCTGGACCGCGTGGAAATGCATGAGTGCAACTACAACTGGAAGACCTTCATCGAGGTCTATCTGGAGGACTACCACGTAGGTCCGTTCCACCCGGGCCTGGGCCAGTTCGTCAGCTGCGAAGACCTGCGCTGGGAGTTCAAGGACCACTACTCGGTGCAAACCGTGGGCGTGGCCAACCGCCTCGGCAAGGCCGACGCCTCCGGCGGCTCACCGACCTACGAGCGCTGGCAAAAGGCGTTGCTGAACTACACCGGCGGCGTGCCGCCCAAGTTTGGCGCGATCTGGCTGACCTACTACCCGCACATCATGGTCGAGTGGTACCCGCATGTGCTGACCGTCTCCACGCTGCACCCAATGGGACCGAACAAGACCATGAACATGGTCGAGTTCTACTACCCCGAAGAGATCGCCGCATTCGAGCGCGAGTTTGTCGAAGCCCAGCAGGCGGCCTACATGGAAACCTGCATCGAAGACGACGAAATCGCCGAGCGCATGGATGCCGGCCGCGCCGCACTGTTTGCGCGCGGCGACAACGAAACCGGCCCTTATCAAAGCCCGATGGAAGACGGCATGCAGCACTTCCACGAGTGGTACCGCCGCCAGGTCGGACCGCAGTCGTTGGCGTCGCTATAGTTTCAGTAGCTGCTTACGCACATTCCACGCGCCTTTCAGGCACTTTTTCCTCCTAAAAATCATGCAAGCCTTGTGGATGGTGTTGGCTTCGTTCTGGTTTGCCTTGATGGCCGTGGGCATCAAGTTCGCGTCCGCCAGCTTTGGCACGATGGAGCTGGTGTTCTACCGCGGCATCGTCAGCGTGATCTTTATGGCCATCGTCGTGCGCGCACGCGGCGCCAGCCTGCGCACGCCGGTACCGATGATGCATGTCTGGCGCAGTTTCATCGGCGTCGTGTCGCTCAGCTCCTGGTTCTACGCCATCGCGCACTTGCCGCTGGCCACTGCAATGACGCTGAACTACATGAGTGGCGTCTGGGTTGCCGCCTTTGTCGTCGGTGGCGCGTTGCTCTACGGAAAACAGCAACCGCAAGGCGCGCTCTTGGGCACGGTGTTCATGGGCTTCACCGGCGTGGTGATGACCTTGCAACCCACCATCGACCAGAACCAGTTGTTCGCCGGTGTCGTAGGCCTGCTCTCCGGCATGGGCGCTGCGCTCGCGTACATGCAGGTCACCGCACTAGGCAGAGTCGGCGAGCCCGAAGAGCGCACAGTGTTCTATTTCTCGGTGGGCAGTGCCGTAGTCGGCGCCGTCGGCATGTTGACCACCCAATTCACGCCTTGGTCTGCAGTCCGCTGGCAAGACGCCGCTTGGGTCATCCCGATTGGCATCCTCGCGTCGCTAGGCCAATGGTGCATGACCCGCGCCTACAGCCAGGGCGCAACGCTGGTGGTGGCCAGCATGCAGTACGCGGGCATCGTGTTTGCCGTGGGGTTCAGCCTGGTGCTGTTCGGCGACCACATCGCGCCCATGGGCTGGGCCGGTATCGCCGTCATCGTGACCAGCGGGATTTTGGCGACCGTGTTGCGGTCACGGGCGCTGCCGGATACGCCGGCGGAAGAGCATTGAGCTAACTTTCTGCGAGATTGATGCAATTCGCGGGGACCGGATTCGAGACAAAGCTGTCTAGCGGTTGCTCCGGCGGATAGCCCCTGAGCTGACATCAAAGTGCGAGTATCAGACGGACGGCTTTACTGACACGTTCGTTCAGTGATTTGGTACTTACGCAAAGTTTTTCTATAAGTGCCATCTTGAGAGACCTGATCAAAGGCGCGGCGCCACTGGGCAATCTCAGCATCGGGCATTGCCAGATTCCCTGCAAGCCAAATACCACGCGAGTAGATTGGTTTACCTATACTGAATTCGCTGGGCTTCAATCCCGCTTGAGTCAGTTCGTAGACACTGATTTCTTGCGTCCCGAAAATGACGTCAATCCTTGCGTCCCGAAAATGACGTCAATC
>NZ_JBFUFW010000008.1:0-181081 GCF_056403235.1 Rhodoferax sp. P2_H8_2 | reverse complement strand
TACGCCCACGTTGACTGCCCCGGCCACGCTGACTATGTGAAGAACATGATCACTGGCGCAGCCCAAATGGACGGCGCGATCCTGGTTTGCTCCGCAGCTGACGGCCCAATGCCTCAGACCCGCGAGCACATCCTGCTGGCCCGCCAGGTTGGCGTTCCTTACATCATCGTGTTCCTGAACAAATGCGACATGGTGGATGACGCTGAACTGCTGGAACTGGTCGAAATGGAAGTTCGCGAACTCCTGGACAAGTACGACTTCCCAGGCGACAAGACTCCTATCATCCACGGCTCTGCCAAGCTCGCCATGGAAGGCGACAAGGGTCCTCTGGGCGAAGAAGCCATCATGAAGCTGGCTGACGCACTGGACACCTACATCCCCCTGCCAGAGCGTGCTGTTGACGGCGCGTTCCTGATGCCYGTRGAAGACGTGTTCTCCATCTCTGGCCGTGGCACCGTGGTGACTGGCCGTGTTGAGCGCGGTATYGTCAAGGTCGGCGAAGAAATCGAAATCGTCGGTATTGCTGACACCCAAAAGACCACCTGCACTGGCGTGGAAATGTTCCGCAAGCTGCTGGACCARGGYCAAGCTGGCGACAACGTCGGTATCCTGCTGCGCGGCACCAAGCGTGAAGACGTGCAGCGCGGCCAAGTGCTGTGCAAGCCCGGCTCCATCAAGCCACACACCCACTTCACTGGCGAGATCTATGTCTTGTCCAAGGACGAAGGCGGCCGCCACACACCTTTCTTCAACAACTACCGCCCCCAGTTCTACTTCCGTACAACGGACGTGACCGGTGCGATCGAGTTGCCAGAAGGCAAGGAAATGGTCATGCCTGGTGACAACGTGTCGATCACTGTGAAGCTGATCAACCCCATCGCCATGGAAGAAGGCCTGCGCTTCGCGATCCGCGAAGGCGGTCGTACTGTCGGCGCCGGTGTCGTTGCCAAGATCATTGCGTAAGCAAAGGAACAATCATGGCTACCAAGCAAAAAATCCGTATCCGTCTGAAGGCGTTTGATTACAAGCTCATCGACCAGTCGGCCGCTGAAATTGTGGACACCGCCAAGCGCACCGGCGCGATTGTCAAGGGCCCCGTGCCTCTGCCAACCCGCATGAAGCGCTTCGACATCCTGCGTTCACCCCACGTGAACAAGGCCAGTCGTGACCAGTTCGAAATCCGTACCCACCAACGTCTGATGGACATTGTGGATCCCACGGACAAGACTGTGGACGCCTTGATGAAGCTCGACCTGCCTGCTGGCGTCGACGTAGAAATCAAGCTGCAGTAATAGGTCGGCGCAGGTCTGGATGAAAATCCAGGCTTGCGCTACTTTGAGGAGCGGGTTATACTCGCAGGCTCGCTTGGACAGGCTATGACCTGTCCTTCGGGTTTTATTAACAGTCTTTCACGCAAAAACGGTGCTGCCAATTGCAGTCGCACCGGTGGAAGTTACGGAGAAAACAATGAGTCTTAGCAATCACTTAGGGTTGCTGGGTCGCAAGGTTGGCATGATGCGCCTATTCACCGAAGACGGGGACGCTGTTCCTGTTACGGTGGTAGACGTGTCCAACAATCGCGTGACACAGGTGAAAACCCAGGAGAACGATGGCTACGTTGCCTTGCAGGTAACGTTCGGCGCACGCAAAGCTTCGCGTGTGACCAAGCCCATTGCCGGCCACCTTGCGAAAGCAGGCGTTGAAGCTGGTGAAATCATTCAAGAATTCCGCGTTACTGCTGATGCAGCTGCCAAATATGCAGCTGGCGCAACTGTCCCCGTGGCAGATGTGTTCGCAGTGGGCCAGAAGGTGGACGTGCAAGGCACAACCATCGGTAAGGGCTACGCCGGTACCATCAAGCGTCACCACATGAGCTCGCAGCGCGCGTCGCACGGTAACAGCCGTTCGCACAACGTGCCCGGTTCTATCGGTATGGCGCAAGATCCAGGCCGCGTGTTTCCTGGCAAGCGCATGACAGGTCACCTCGGTGATGACATTGTCACAACCCAGAACCTCGATGTCTTCCGCATTGACGAAGCCCGTCAATTGCTGCTCATCAAGGGTGCTATCCCCGGATCTGCTGGCGGTTTTGTGACCGTTCGCCCGGCTGTCAAAGCCAAGTCCACAACAGCGAAAGGAGCGAACTGATGCAGCTCGAACTCCTGAATGACCAAGGTCAGGCTACTTCCAAATACGAAGCGCCAGAGACTGTTTTCGGTCGCGCATACAACGAAGACCTGGTGCACCAGGTGGTGGTGGCCTTCCAGGCCAACGCGCGTCAGGGCACCCGTGCCCAGAAGGATCGCGAACAAGTCCATCACAGCACCAAGAAGCCTTTCAAGCAAAAGGGAACCGGTCGCGCTCGCGCTGGTATGACGTCCTCGCCTCTGTGGCGCGGAGGCGGTCGTATTTTCCCGAACATGCCTGATGAAAACTTCGCTCAGAAGATCAACAAGAAGATGTACCGCGCTGGTATGGCTTCCATCCTGTCCCAGCTGGCCCGCGAAGGTCGTCTGGCAGTGGTTGATTCGCTGACTGTTGATTCTCCCAAGACCAAGGCACTGGCTGCCAAGTTCAAGGCGATGAATCTGGAATCCGTGTTGGTGATCGCCGATGAAGTCGACGAAAACCTGTACCTGGCCTCCCGCAATCTGGTCAACATCCTGGTGGTTGAGCCCCGTTACGCCGATCCGGTGTCTCTGGTGCACTACCGCAAGGTGCTGGTTACCAAGGCTGCCATGGACACACTCAAGGAGATGTTCGCATGAGCGCCCGTATGAACAACACGTCGAAAGTCAAGTACGACGAAGGTCGTTTGATGCAGGTTCTGGTTGCCCCCATCGTGTCCGAAAAGGCCACCATGGTTGCTGAAAAATCCAATGCCGTGACATTCAAAGTACTGCAAGACGCTACCAAACCCGAAATCAAGGCCGCTGTGGAATTGATGTTCAAGGTTGAGGTGCAAGGCGTCTCTGTGGTGAACACCAAAGGCAAGACCAAGCGTTTTGGCAAGTCTGTTGGCCGTCGCGACAATGTTCGCAAAGCCTACGTCATGCTCAAGGCCGGTCAAGAGCTCAACCTCGGTGGGGAGGCTGCGTAATCATGGCTGTCATTAAAATGAAACCTACTTCCCCAGGCCGTCGTGGCGTGGTGAAGATTTCGCGTGACCACCTGTACAAGGGTGCTCCGCACGCTGCTTTGCTGGAACCTCAGTTCCAAAAAGCGGGCCGTAACAACAACGGTCACATCACCACCCGTCACAAGGGCGGTGGGCACAAGCACCATTACCGCGTTGTCGACTTTGTCCGCAACAAGGATGCTATTCCTGCCAAGGTCGAGCGTATTGAATACGATCCAAACCGTTCCGCGCACATCGCTCTGGTGTGTTACGCAGACGGCGAGCGCGCGTACATCATTGCTCCACGTGGTCTGGAAGTCGGCGCAACCATCATGAATGGTTCCGAAGCTCCTATCCGCGTTGGCAACACGCTGCCGATTCGCAACATTCCCGTGGGTTCCATCATCCACTGCGTAGAGTTGCAAGTTGGTAAGGGCGCACAGATCATCCGCTCCGCGGGTACATCTGCCACCCTGCTGGCCCGTGAAGGTACTTACGCTCAGGTTCGCATGCGTTCCGGTGAAGTCCGCAAGGTCCACATCGACTGCCGCGCAACGATCGGCCAAGTGGCCAACGAAGAACACAGCCTGCGTCGCCTGGGTAAAGCCGGTGTCAAGCGCTGGATGGGTATTCGCCCGACCGTTCGCGGTGTGGTGATGAACCCGGTCGACCACCCACACGGTGGTGGCGAAGGCAAGACTGGCGAAGGCCGTCATGCAGTCGATCCTTGGGGTAATCTGACCAAGGGTTACCGTACCCGTAACAACAAGCGCACGCAGGTCATGATCGTGTCGCGTCGCAAGAAGTAAGGGGTAGGTAAATGACTCGTTCTCTCAAAAAAGGTCCCTTTGTGGACCACCACCTGGTAGCCAAGACTGAAAAGGCTGTTGCTACCAAGGACAAGAAGCCGATTAAGACTTGGTCGCGCCGCTCCATGATCCTGCCCGATTTCATCGGTCTGACGATCGCCGTTCATAACGGCAAGCAGCACGTCCCGGTCTATATCACCGATCAAATGGTTGGCCACAAGTTGGGTGAGTTCGCTCTGACCCGTACTTTCAAGGGTCACCCTGCGGACAAAAAAGTCCAGAAGAAATAAGGATTGACCATGGAAACACGTGCAACCCTCCGTGGCGTCCGTTTGTCTGTGGACAAAGGTCGTCTGGTCGCGGATCTGATTCGCGGCAAGAAAGTGGACCAAGCCCTGAACATCTTGCAATTCACGCAGAAAAAAGCTGCTGTGATCATCAAGAAGGTTCTGGAGTCCGCGATCGCCAACGCTGAACACAATGACGGTGCCGACATCGACGAACTGAAGGTCAAGACCATCTACGTCGAACAAGGTGCTTCATTGCGTCGCTTCACGGCCCGCGCCAAAGGCCGCGGTAACCAAATTCGCAAACCCACGTGCCATGTGTACGTGACGGTTGGTAACTAAGAGGCCAGGAACATATGGGACAAAAAATACACCCCACCGGCTTTCGCCTGGCGATCAGCCGTAACTGGTCCTCTCGCTGGTACGCGAACAACCGTGACTTCGCCGGCATGCTGGCTGAAGACATCAAGGTACGTGAGTACCTGAAGCTGAAACTGAAGAACGCTTCGGTGTCTCGCATCCTGATCGAGCGTCCTGCAAAGAACGCCCGTATCACGATCTTCTCGTCCCGTCCGGGCGTGGTGATCGGCAAGAAGGGTGAAGACATCGAAAACCTGAAGCGCGAACTGGGCAAGCAGCTCGGTGTGCCAGTGGCAGTGAACATCGAAGAAGTGCGCAAGCCCGAAATCGATGCCAAGCTGATCGCTGACAGCATTACGCAGCAGCTCGAAAAACGCATCATGTTCCGCCGTGCCATGAAGCGCGCCATGCAAAACGCCATGCGTTTGGGCGCCTTGGGCATCAAGATCATGTCTGCCGGTCGTCTGAACGGCATCGAAATCGCACGTACCGAGTGGTACCGTGAAGGCCGCGTGCCTTTGCACACTCTGCGCGCTGATATCGACTACGGCACTTCTGAAGCCAAGACCACCTACGGTGTGATCGGTGTGAAGGTCTGGGTCTACAAGGGTGACACGCTGGGTCGTAACGACCTGCCGGCTGCCGTTGAGCCCCGCGCCGAAGAAGAACGTCGCCCACGTGGCCCGCGTCGTGATGACCGTGGCGGTGCACGCCCTGGTTCTGACCGTCCGGCGCCTCGCGGTGCTGCTCCCCGTCGTCCTGTCGGTGGCAACACCGCACCGGCTGATGGCAGCGACAAGCCCGTCGAGGCCTCTGGCGTCGACGCTACCAAACCCGCCGTTAAGCGCGTTCGCAAAGTCGCCGCGCCAGCTGCAACAGCTGACGGTAAAGGAGAATAACCATGTTGCAACCCGCTCGCCGGAAATACCGCAAAGAGCAGAAGGGCCGTAACACCGGCATCGCGACACGAGGCAGCTCGGTCGCATTCGGTGACTTTGGTCTGAAATGTACTGATCGCGGCCGTCTGACGGCTCGCCAGATCGAAGCTGCACGTCGTGCAATTTCCCGTCACGTAAAGCGTGGCGGTCGTATCTGGATTCGCGTGTTCCCTGACAAGCCGATCTCCCAGAAGCCTGCTGAAGTGCGTATGGGTAACGGTAAAGGTAACCCCGAATACTACGTGGCTGAAATTCAGCCCGGCAAGATCGTGTTTGAAATCGTCGGTGTGCCTGAAGAACTGGCACGCGAGGCATTCCGTTTGGCTGCGGCCAAGCTGCCTCTGCGTACCACTTTCGTGGCACGCATGATTGGCCAGTAATTCAGGAGATATCGAAATGACGAAAGCTGCTGAACTGCGCACCAAGGACGTTGCCGGCTTGAAAACGGAAGTCAAAGAGCTGCAAAAAGCCCACTTTGGCCTGCGTATGCAAAAAGCCACGCAACAACTCACCAACACCGGTACGCTGCGCATTGCGCGCCGCGACATTGCTCGCGCCAAGACCATTCTTGTGCAAAAGCAATCCGCCGACAAATCCGCCAAATAAGGAGCGATAAATGACGGAAGCTAAAAAATCCCTCAAGCGCACCTTGGTTGGCAAGGTGGTCAGCGACAAGCGTTCCAAGACCGTTACGGTTTTGATCGAACGCCGTGTAAAACACGCTCTCTATGGCAAGATTGTTGCCAAGTCGAGCAAGTACCACGCCCATGACGAAAAGGGCGAGTACCACATGGGCGACGTGATTGAAATCACCGAAAGCCGTCCTATCTCCAAGACCAAGAACTGGGTTGCTACCCGTTTGGTAGAGAAAGCAGCAGCGGTTTAATTACTGTTGCAGCACTCTCTGCGGAGAACCTAAAAACGGCCCACAATGTGGGCCGTTTTGCTTTGTGCAAATACCTTTTAACAAACCCAATCTCAAGGAGCAGACATGATCAAAGTTGGTGACACCCTTCCATCCGCAACATTGATGGAGTATTCAGAAGTTGAAGGCGAGGGTTGCAGCATTGGGCCGAACGCCATTGACGTGACCAAAGCCACCGCGGGCAAGACCATTGCGCTGTTTGCTTTGCCTGGTGCTTTCACGCCGACCTGCTCCGCCAAGCACGTGCCGGGCTATGTTGCCGCTGTCGAAGAGTTCAAGGCCGCTGGCGTGGATGAAATCTGGTGCGTCAGCGTCAACGACGCGTTTGTGATGGGTGCCTGGGCACGTGACCAGAAGACCGACGGCAAGGTTCGCATGCTGGCTGACGGCAGCGCTGCCTTTGCGCAAGCTACTGGCCTGACGCTGGACCTGACGGGCCGCGGCATGGGTCTGCGCAGCAATCGCTACTCGATGTTGGTGAAGGACGGTAAGGTCACGGCGCTGAACGTTGAAGGCCCGGGCAAGTTCGAAGTGAGCGATGCTGCAACGCTTTTGGCGCAAGCCAAGGCGTAGGTCATAAGACGCTAAGTTTCTATCGGACTTCGATGTCGGACTTCGAATCGGCTAATTGCTAGAAAGAGAAAGGCGAAGGTCGGTAACGCTTGCACCGAAAACCACGTTGTGCTCGGTGCCGGTGCCTGGGAAGACCTCGCCGAGCACTCCGAACGCGAAGATCCGATAGTCTTCAGGGCGCGTAGAAATATTGGAAAGCGGCCCGCTTTTCAGCCGTAGAAGCATTTGGCGGAAATTTTCGTACGGCACTTGTGCTCGGAACAGAATTGGTCGCGACCAAGCTTCCACATTATGCATCGTGTCGGAGCCCGGGCCGACCACCACATAGCGGACCGGATTGCCAGCGGCATCGGTCGCGCGCATCGGGCTGGCGACGAAGAAGACCTGCTCGTCGAAACCCACCGACTCACCGCCCACCCCGTTCACCCCTATTGCGCGACTGTCAAAGAGTTCAATCAAGTGCGCAATCAGGGTATTGGTCGTCGTATCGCGTGCGTAATAGAAGAAACTCAACTGCGCGGTGCCATCTCCAGTGTGAGGGGCTTGATATTGCACATGCTTCAGATTGATGTTCGCCTCAAACATCATCGTGGATGTGGCATTGCGAAACAGGCCGGCTTCAGGCTGCAACTCGCGCGCGATGCTGATGCTGGGGCCTTCGCCCACCAGCGGCAAAGTGTGGCTGAATTGAAAAGTGTTGATCAGAAACCCGGCACTCCCACATGAGAGCTGAAATGCACTGGCTGCAACTGGGGGAGGCGCATTGCGATAGCCACGCTGTGCCTCGGGCACTAGTGTGCCAGGGGGATAGAAGCCAGTGAAATCGCCTACCGGCCAGGTTATAACGTTTGATATCTGGCCAGAGAGCTCGTCTGTGCCTAAATCTCCCATATGTTGCACGCGCATGAACGTAGCATTCTTAGGCGCGTCGGCGGCCTCGGCGATCAAATTGGTTGGCGTGACGCAATCAGGTGCTGAAACTGAGACATAGGGAGGGTCTGGGACGGTCGTTGACACGGGCGGGCCCACGCCACCGCCGCCGCCACATGCGCTCAGCACGGATACGAGCAAAAGCTGGGGACTACGCAGATTCCCAATGTGAAAGTGATCGCCAAGGCGGAACATTCCAAAAGGATACGCCGAAATCAACCTCGGCGTGTACCCAAGTCTGCTTTCAGGTAGTGGGCGCCTGCTATCGGGTTGTAGTAGTACGGGGGGATCTCCGCAAAGCCCAACTCCTGGTACAGCGCACGGGCCGACTCCATGTCGTCCAGCGTGTCCAGCAAGATGCAATCAAAGCCGCTGGCGGTCGCGCTGTCCAGCACGGCCTCGGACAATTGGCGCCCCAGGCCCAGGCCCCGGAATTGTGGGCGCACATAGAGCCGCTTCATCTCGCAGGCGTTGGCGTAGTCCACCGTATGTAATGGGCGCACCGCGCAACAGCCAGCAAACTCACCATTGACGGTAGCCAGCAGTAGCGTGCCGTGTGGCATCGCATATTCGCCTGGTAAGTCGCGCAGTTCGTCTTCAAAGTTCTGGAAGCACAGATCCACCTTCAGCGAGTTTGCATATTCGCGAAACAGCATGCGCACGCCGTCCAGATCAACTGGGCCCGAGGCAGCGCGCACTACAACGGTGGGGGAGGCGATGGAGGTAGGGGTTGGCACATGTGAAATATTACACGGCCAGACGACCTGTTTTGGGGACGTGGATCTGGTGTGAGCGGCTACCATGCGGATTGGGAAAAAATGACATCGAGGAGATGTGCCATGCAACGACGTGAATTCACAGGCCTTTCCGTTTCTTTGGGCGCGCTATTGGCGCTGACCCACATGCGCGCTGATGCGCTGGATCTGGCCAGCCTGAGCAATGCGGACGCCAGTGCCGGATTGCGCACTGCACTGGAAAAAGGCGCGGCCCAAGCGGTCAAGACGCTGGGCGCAAAGGACGGCTTTCTGGGCAACCCCAAGGTTCAAATCCAGCTGCCTCCGGCACTGGAAAATGCCGCCAAGCTATTGCGTACGCTGGGTCAGGGCGAGCAGATCGACGCGCTGATTACCTCCATGAACCGCGGCGCAGAAGCCGCCGTGCCGATGGCGCAGCCGCTGTTGGTCAAGGCTGTCAAAAGCATGAGCATTCAGGACGCCAAAGCCATCCTGTCGGGTGGCGACACGGGTGCGACGCAGTTCTTTGCGCAAAAGACGCGCGGTGATTTGACGGTGCAGTTTCTGCCTGTGGTCACCAAGGCCACCGAGAAAGTGGGGCTCGCGCAAAAGTACAACCAGTTGGCGGGTAAGGGCGCCGACATGGGCTTGGTGAAAAGGGAAGACGCCAACATCCAGAAGTACGTGACCGACAAGGCGCTGGACGGGCTCTACTACATGATTGGCCAGGAAGAGCGGGAATTGCGCCAAAACCCTGGCAAGTACGGCAGTGCGTTGTTGAGCAAGGTTTTTGGTGCGTTGCAGTAGCCTCGTTTCAGCGCTGGCGGCATCTGCTGCGCTGCTCACGTTGGGCTGTTCCCCCGCGTTGAACTGGCGTGAAGTGCCGCTGGGCAGCGCCAAGGTGATGCTGCCTTGCAAACCTGATCGCGCGCAACGGCCGGTGCAGTTGGGCGCAAAGCAAATGAACATGGAAATGGTGGGTTGCGAAGCAGCTGGCGCCTTGTTTGCTGCCAGCCGAGTGGAAATTCCGCCTGCTGAGCAGCAAGCCACGCTGGAAAACTGGTACCGCGCCAGCATGGCAAGCCTGGGCGATGCGATGCAAAGCCAGGCTGCGGCGCCGCCACCCAAGGGCAAATCACTGGCAGCGACGGGGCAGGGCAAGGCCCGGGACGGCAGTGCGATGCAGGCGCACTTTCTCTGGCAGACCGGCAGCCACGAGGTGATTCTGTTGGCGGTCTATGCGCCGCGCATAGGCAACGACATGACAGAGCCGTTCCTGATTGACCTGAAGCTGCAATGAGCGAGCCGTTGCCCTGGCGCAAATCGATGGTCGTATTTGCAGTCTTCGCCTGCGCCTACTTTTTATCAACCCTGATCCGCGCGATCACGGCGACGCTGGCGCCTACGCTGGTGGCCGAGTTGCAACTGAACGCACGCGATCTCGGTTTGTTGGCTGGCGGGTATTTTCTGGGCTTTGCCGCAACCCAATTGCCATTGGGTAACTGGTTGGATCGCTTTGGCCCGCGGCGCGTGCAGTGTGCGCTGCTCAGCATCGCGGCACTGGCCTGTTTGGCCTTTGCCTGGGCAACCAGTTTTTGGGGGCTGTTGGCCGCGCGAATGCTGACGGGTGTAGGTGTCGGCGCCTGCCTGATGGCGCCGCTGACGGGCTACCGGCGTTGGCTGGAGCCCAGCCAGCAACTGCGCGCGAACTCATGGATGCTGACGGCCGGTGCGCTGGGTTTTGTGGCGTCGACCTTGCCGGTGCAGTGGCTGCTGCCGCTATACGGCTGGCGGCCGATATTCGTAGGGCTGGCTGTTCTGTTGGCGGCTGCTGCGCTGTTGATTGCGTGGCAGATCCCAACATGGGCGTCCGCCACACCGCAAACAGGCGCTGCGCCATCACGCGGTTATGCAGAAGTCTGGGCCAACCCCTACTTCCGGAAAATGGCGCCGCTGGGCTTTTTCAACTACGGCGGTCTGGTTGCGGTGCAGACCTTGTGGGCCGCGCCGTGGATGGTGAAGGTGGGTGGCTATAGCGCACTGCAGGCAGCGACGGGTTTGTTCTGGATCAACATCGCCATGCTGGTGTCTTATCTGCTGTGGGGTTGGGCCAACCCCTGGCTGGAGCGCCGTGGGCTCAAGGCGGAGCGGCTAATCGCCTGGGGAACCCCTTTGTCGCTCACTCTGCTTGCTATTCTTATAGGAGCTGCTCACGCTTTCCCTGCGGGCACTGCAGCCGTTTTGATCTTGTATTGTGTGAGTTGTACCGTGGTTGCGTTGGCACAGCCTGCGGTGGGTATGGCATTTCCGGCGGCGCTGGCCGGGCGCGCACTGTCGGCGTTTAATCTGATGATTTTCAGCGGCATCTTCTGTGTGCAGTGGGGCGTAGGTCTGCTGATCGACGCATTCCGCGCGCTCGGTTGCGCAGAAGTAGTGGCGTATCAAGGTGCAATGGGCATCTTCGGCTTGTGTTGCATCGCGGCATACTTGCATTTTCTACGGGCAAAGACGCCATAATCAGCGACAACCACCCCTACCCATCCCATGAACACCGGCATCCTCATCATTGCGCACGCACCGCTGGCAAGTGCCCTGCGTGCCTGTGTGTTGCATGTGTTCCCGGATGCGGCAGTGGGTGTGCTTGCGCTGGACGTGGCGCCCGAGTCTTCCACGCAGGCTACGCAGGCCCAGGCCCAGGCGTTGCTGGCACAACTGAACACGCCACAAACGCTGGTGCTGACAGACGTGTTTGGTGCAACGCCGTGCAACGTTGCGCAAAAGGTGGTGGACGGCATCAGCGCCCGGCTGGTCGCAGGCGTCAATCTGCCCATGCTGTTGCGCACCATCAATTACCGGCACGAAGCGCTGGATATCCTGGTCGCCCGCGCGCAAGCCGGTGGCACCCAGGGCATCATGCAAGTGGCCGTCACCGCACCCCAGAATCAGGCAAGAAATCCCCATGATCAATCGCAACACGACCATAGTCAATAAGCTGGGCCTGCACGCCCGCGCCTCCGCCAAACTCACCAAGATGGCGGGCAGCTTCCCGTGTGAAGTCTGGATGGCGCGTGGCGACCGCAAGGTCAACGCCAAGAGCATCATGGGCGTGATGATGCTGGCCGCAGGCATTGGCTCAGAAGTCAGCCTGGAGACGTCTGGTGATCGCGAAGAAGAGGCGATGGAGGCGCTCCTGGCTTTGATTGCGGACCGCTTCGGAGAGGGCGAGTGACCTTTGCGATCCAGGGTCTGACGGTATCGCGCGGCGTTGCCATCGGGCGCGCGGTGCTGGTGGCGTCCAGCCGTGTGGATGTGGCGCACTACTTCATTGCTGCAGACCAGGTCGACGCCGAGATTGACCGGGTACGCATCGGGCGCGATGCGGTGGTCGACGAGATCCACCGGCTGCAAGAAACCATCACGCACATGGGCCCCAAGGAAGCGCCGCACGAGTTGGGCGCGCTCCTGGATGTGCACCTGATGCTGCTGCAGGACGCAGAGCTGGTCGGTGGCGTCAAACGCTGGATCACCGAGCGCCTGTACAACGCCGAGTGGGCGCTGACCACCCAACTAGAAATCATCGCGCGCCAGTTCGACGAAATGGAAGACGAATACCTGCGCGAGCGCAAGGCCGATCTGGAACAGATTGCAGAGCGCATCCTGCGGGCGATGAAGGGCAGTGCCTCGCCCCTCACCGTGCACCCGCATGGCCCGCGCAAAGCGTCACAGCAGGACTTGCTGCTGGACGATACGGTGGACGTGCCACTGGTGCTGATCGCGCACGATCTGTCACCCGCCGACATGCTGCAGTTCAAGCAAAGCGTGTTCGCCGGTTTCATTACGGATGTCGGCGGCAAGACTTCGCACACCGCGATCGTTGCGCGCAGCATGGACATCCCGGCTGTGGTCGGCGCGCGCACATCGAGCCAGTTGGTGCGCCAGGACGACTGGATCATCATCGACGGCGATGCTGGTGTGGTCATCGTCGACCCTTCTCCCATCATCCTGGCCGAGTACGGTTTCAAACAGCGCCAGGGCGAGCTGGAGCGCGGCCGCTTGCAGCGTCTGTTGCACACCCCCGCGGTCACGATGGACGGCGAGAAGGTGCAGTTGCTGGCCAACATCGAAATGCCGGACGATGCGGCGTTGGCACTCAAGGCCGGCGCTTTGGGCGTGGGCCTGTTTCGCAGCGAGTTCCTGTTCATGGGTCGCCAGGGCCAGTTGCCTGATGAAGAAGAGCAGTACCAGGCCTACAAAAAAGCCGTCGAAGGCATGCGCGGCCTGCCGGTCACGATTCGCACGGTGGACGTGGGCGCCGACAAACCGCTGGACAGCTCGCTACGCGACGATGCACACCTGAACCCGGCACTGGGCCTGCGTGCGATCCGCTGGTGCCTGGCCGATCCGGCGATGTTTTTGACGCAGCTGCGCGCCATCCTGCGCGCTGCCGCCCACGGGCAAGTGCACCTGCTGGTGCCGATGCTGGCGCATGCGCGCGAGATCCGCCAGACGCTGGCGCACATCGACCATGCCCGTGCCACGCTCGACAACCGCGGCATTCCTTATGGCGCGGTCAAGCTGGGCGCCATGATTGAAATTCCGGCAGCGGCACTGAGCCTGCCGCTGTTTTTGAAGTACTTTGATTTCCTGTCGATTGGCACCAACGATCTGATCCAGTACACGCTGGCGATCGACCGTGCCGATGAATCGGTCGCGCATTTGTATGACCCGCTGCATCCGGCTGTGTTGCGGTTGGTGGCCGACACGATTGCGCAAGGGCGGGCGCAGGGCAAAGATGTTGCCGTGTGTGGCGAGATGGCGGGCGATGTGACGCTGACGCGTTTGCTGTTGGGTCTGGGTCTGCGCAGTTTTTCCATGCATCCGGCGCAAATTCTGGCCGTCAAGCAGGAGGTCTTGCGCGCCGATACGACCAAGCTGGCGGCCTGGGCACAGCGCGTACGCGATGCCGAAGACCCGGCATTGGCGATGACGTCGCCTTAGTTTTTCCGGGCGCTACTAAAAGAGTAGCTGCTCACGCACATCCCATGCGCCCTAGGGGCCTATTTGGCACCTATTTACCAGCGCGAGACCCAAGTACCGCTGCGCCCACAATCATCGCCGCGGCAATTGCTACCGACAGACTGGGCGACTCGGATCGCACCCACAGCAGCGCCAGCGTGGACAGCAGCGGCGTCAGAAATGACAGCACACCAATCTGCCGCGCGTCGCCGCGCTTGAGCGCTGCGTCCCACAGATAGAACGCCGTACCCAGCGGGCCCAGACCCATTGCCAGAATCAGCATCCAATCCGTTCCGATCAAATGCACGGGCGCTTCCAGCAGCGCATGGCACAGCAGCGACAGCATGCCCGACACCAAGCCAAACAAGCCAATGGCTGCGGTAGGAAAGGGCGTTACGCGCTGGGTCAACAGCGAGTAGCTGGCCCATACGAAAGCCGAAGCCAGCGCAGGCAAGTAGCCCCAGGCAAAGCCACTTTGCAGATCGCGTCCGCCGAGAATCGCCAGTGCGGCGCCAGCAAAGCCGAGCAGCGCCGCCGCAATGTGCAGGCCACGCAAGCGCATGCCGGGCAAGAACAGTGGAGCCATCAACACAATGCCCAAGGGCCACAGGTAGTTCACCAGATTGGCCTGTACGGGCGGCGCGTGGCGCAGTGCAATGAACAGCAGGAAGTGAAAGCCAAACAGGCCGTAGACGCCGAGGGCCAGGGTTGCGGGTGGTACCCGCCATGCGGAGAGTTTGAAGCCCGACAGCGGCAAGCCAATCAGGCTGCCCACCAGCAGACCCAGCCCGGTCAGCAAAAACGGTGGCACATGTTGCAGCGATACGCCTAGCGGCGCCAAAGTGGCCCATAGCGCAATCGCGCCCAGTGCGAGAATGGATGCAGACTTCATTCGCACGATAGTACGTGCCTTTTTAACGACGGATTCCCGTGACAGATACCCCAGAAAAAATTCAGGAACCCCGCAGATGGGTCAGCGACGGTTGGACCGCGCAGGTCATCAAAAACGACGATGACGACGGTTGGGCCGTCGCGATGACCAGAGACGGCCAGGCCGAACCCGCATTGGTTGGCCCCTGGACCATGGGCCGCGACAAGAAGAACCCCAAACCGCTGGATGGCAATGCGTTCAGCACGCTGGTCAAAACTGCGTCTGAGTTCGTGCGCCGTAGTGAGCAGCAACTGCATGCATCGCTGCACCAGAGCATTGCTGTGACGGCAGGCAACGTCCGCATCACGGTGTATCTGGACATCGAGCCCGATGAAGACAACCCTTCAGCGGTACTCAGCGCCCGGGACGAAGGTGATGACTTGTTGGCGGAAGTGCGCGTAACGCCATCGTTCAAGCTGAACCGCAACAGCGCTGTGGCCTGGGCGGAGGGCGGGTTTCGCAAACCCGTCTGAACGGCTGCGTCAGTGCGCGACCTTCTTGGTGTCAACCGGCGTTTCGGTGTGCATCACGCACTGCCAGTTAGCGCCCTTCTGAATCCAAGTCGATGTGTCGTTCATCTCCTGCGTGACGGCCTTGCCATTTCCGCGTGGCGAGATTTTCTGTTTGACGTGGTACGTCAGGATCGCCGTCGTATCGTCGGGGAACACGACCTCCATGTCGCTCAGCGAAAAGGCGGTCACGGTGCTCGAGCCTTGCTCAGCCATCTTGCGATAACCCGCGTGGTCAAACTTCATGGCGCCGTGGGCGCTGACCATCAATGCGGGTTCATGCAGTAATTCAAGGGCCGTATCAGTATCCTGATCAACCATGGATTGCCAGAACTTTGTCTCCAGATCGACAAGTGTTTTGCTGGAAGTTTGCATGCTGCGCTCCTTTCGAGGTAAGAAGGCTATCGTGCGTGCGGTAGGGCATGGTTGCCATAGGCGCAGGCTGGCTTTGTCCGTAGGACGGCGCCTACGGGCTCAGGCCTTGGCTTTTTTCACAGGCTTGGTCTTGCCAGCGCTGTTGAGCGCAACCGCTTCGCGAATCAGCGCCTTGAAGGCTGTCGCATCCACGTCATCGCCTTCAAAGATGTCCAGCGCCCGGCGTGCGTTCCCGTCCAGGCTGGAGTTGAAGAGACTGGTTGGGTCTTTCAGCGAAGCACCCTTGATGAAGGTGAGCTTGATCTTGTCTTTGTAAGATTCGCCGGTGCAAATGATGCCGTCGTGCTCCCAGACCGGTGTGCCCATCCATTTCCAGGTTTCGACGACGTCCGCGTCTGCCTGCTGGATCAGTTTGCGCATCCTTGCAAGGGTGTCGCCGCGCCAGCCTCCGAGCGTGGCAATTTTTTCCGAGATGAGTTCCGATGCGGGCAAGCTTTCGCCTGCGTCTGACTTCTTCATGCTCTCCTCCTGGGTGGCTCAGAGCCCCATTGCGTGCCCGGCTTGCTGATCAGCGTGGTACGAACTACGCACCATCGCACCGACCGCGGCGTGCTTGAATCCCATTTTGTACGCCTCAGCCTCAAACATCTTGAAGGTGTCGGGGTGCACATAGCGGCGCACCGGCAGGTGGGATGTCGACGGCGAAAGGTACTGGCCAATCGTCAGCATCTCGATGTTGTGGGCGCGCATGTCGCGCATCACTTCCAGAATTTCTTCGTCGGTTTCACCCAGACCCACCATCAGGCCGCTCTTGGTCGGCACATCGGGGAACAACGCCTTGAACTTCTTCAGCAGGTTCAACGAGAACTGGTAGTCCGATCCCGGGCGCGCTTCCTTGTAGAGGCGCGGGATGGTTTCCAGGTTGTGGTTCATCACGTCCGGCGGCGCGGCTTTCAGGATTTCGAGTGCGCGGTCGTCGCGACCGCGGAAGTCGGGCACCAGCACTTCAATCTGCGTGCGCGGCGAGAGTTCGCGCGTCTTGCGTATGCATTCGACAAAGTGGCCGGCGCCGCCGTCGCGCAGGTCGTCGCGGTCCACGCTGGTAATAACCACGTAGTTGAGCTTGAGCTGGGCGATGGTCTTGGCCAGGTTGTCGGGCTCGTTCACATCCAGCGGGTCGGGGCGGCCATGGCCGACATCGCAAAACGGGCAGCGGCGCGTGCACTTGTCGCCCATGATCATGAAGGTGGCAGTGCCCTTGCCAAAGCATTCACCGATGTTGGGGCAACTGGCTTCCTCGCACACCGTCACCAGTTTGTTGGCGCGCAATACGTCCTTGATTTCATAGAAGCGGGTAGTGGGGCTGCCGGCCTTGACGCGGATCCACTCAGGCTTTTTCAGAATCTCGCCCTGCACCACTTTGACCGGAATGCGCGACAGCTTGGCCGCGGCCTTTTGCTTGTCAGTGGCCTTGTAGTCGTCCAGCGACTGCACTTCACGCACGGTGGCGTTGGTGGCGGATTGAACGGTGGTGTCTTCGTGGCTCATGGGGCGTGCGCCGTCAGGGCGCGAGGTAGGTTGCGAGCTTGTGGCCCAACACGTCAGCCGCTTCTTGCCAGCCAACATTTACACCGATTGTAGAAAGGTCCACGGTTTGCAGCCCGGTATAGCCGCAAGGGTTGATACGCGAGAAGGGTTCCAGGTCCATCGCGACGTTGAGCGCGACGCCGTGGTAAGTGCAGTTGCGGCTGACCTTGATGCCCAACGCAGCAATCTTGCCCAGGCCCGTGAAGTCGGGGGTGTTGGCGCCAGTCGCACCTTTTTGGGGCCTCTGCGCGAGCGGCGTGTGGCCGGCCGGGTCGTCCAGTCTTATATAGATACCCGGCGCGCCTGCTACGCGGTGGCCTGTGATGCCAAAGTGAAAAAGCGTCTTGATGACGGCTTCTTCAATCCGGTAGACGTATTCCTTGACGAAATAGCCGGCGCGCTTCAGGTCGATCAGCGGGTAGGCCACCACCTGTCCGGGGCCGTGGTACGTCACCTGGCCACCGCGGTTGGTCTGCACCACGGGAATGTCGCCAGGCAGGAAGATGTGCTCGGGTTTGCCGGCCAGGCCTTGGGTATAGACCGGCGGATGCTCACAAATCCATAGCTGGTCACGCAAATCCTGTGCGCCTTGCGGACCTCTTTGGCTGGTAAATTCCTGCATCGCGGCGTAGGTGGGCAGGTAGTCCACGCAGCCGAGATGCCGAATTTCCGGGGTTTCCAAACTAGAGCACCACCTTGACCATCGGGTGGGTGCTGAGCGTGCGATACAGCTCGTCGAGCTGCTCGCGGCTGGTGGCGGTGATGGTGATGGTCACGCCCAGATAGTTGCCGCCCTTGCTTTCGCGCAGCTCGATGGTGGACGCATCGAAAGCTGGATCAAATGCCAGCGCTATCTGGGTGATCGCGTGCACCAGGCCGTCGACCTTTTGCCCCATCACTTTGATCGGGAATTGCGATGGATACTGGATCAGGGACTCTTGCGGTGGAATTTCCGGCATCGCGGGCGGTGTGGGTAAATCTGGCATGCCCAAATTATCGCAGTTGCGCCCGATTGGCACTGTCAAGGTGCAAATTTTGCCCGAAGGGGCTTGGGCCGGGGTGGGTTTCTACGTATAATCGTGGGCTGTGCTTTGTAACCGGCCTGTAAACTGGGTGTAATCAGATATGTCCATACTTGCGCCCATTGCAGAGCCGGAAGACGACGCATCGAAAGAATCTTCGGATTTTGTTCCTTTGACGGCCGAGCAGGCGCAAGCGCTGCGAGAGCAAAACCCCTCCGTATCCCCTTGGTGGGTGGTTGCGGGTCAGATTCTGGTCGGGGTTCTGGTAACTCTGGCAGCCTGGGGGATTACGGGCAAGTCGACAGTCGCCTGGTCTACAGGATTCGGCGCCTTGGCGGTGGTTATTCCGGGAGCATTGTTTGCCCGTGGAGTGACGGGGCGGTTTGCCTCGGCCAACGCAGGCAGCGCGGTAATGAGCTTCTTTGTATGGGAGCTGGTCAAGATTGTGGTGACGGTGGCCGTGATGTTCACGGCCTACCGCGTAGTAGAAAACCTGAGCTGGCCGGCAATGCTGGTGGGCCTGGTGGTAACGATGAAGGTGTATTGGGTGGCGTTGCGCTTTGGTCGCAAATCGCTCCCGGTGCAAAACGTAACGCTTAACGGCAAAAGTAACTGATACGAGTAACTGATGGCTGCTGAAGAACACGCTGTACAACAAGGCCCCAACGCCGGCGAATACATTGCGCACCATTTGACGCATTGGCAAAACCGCCCCGCCACGGGCGTGGTCGATTTTGGTGTGATCCATTACGACTCGCTGCTGTGGTCCATCCTGTTGGGTGTTCTGGGTTGCTTCGTTCTGTGGCGTGCTGCCAAAAATGCCACTTCTGGCGTTCCTGGCCGTTTCCAGGCAGCGGTTGAATTCCTGGTCGAGTTTGTTGACACCCAGGCCAAGGGCATCGTGCACAACGCCGAAAGCCGCAAGCTGGTCGCGCCTTTTGCGCTGACCGTGTTTGTCTGGATTTTCCTGCTGAACTCCATGGACTTCTTGCCGGTTGACCTGATCCCCGTGATCTGGCAATTCGTGTCCGGTGACCACCACGCTTATCAGCGTGTCGTGCCTACGGCTGATCTGTCCATCACGCTGGGTCTGTCGATCTCGGTGCTGCTGGTCTGTATTTTCTACAACATCAAGATCAAGGGCCTGGGCGGCTGGGCGCATGAGTTGGTGACTGCTCCCTTTGGCGCGCACCCCGTGCTGTGGCCCTTCAATTTCATTTTCCAGATGATTGAGTTCGTCGCCAAGACCGTGTCCCACGGCATGCGGTTGTTCGGCAATATGTACGCAGGCGAACTGCTGTTCATGCTGATTGCCCTGATGGGTAGCGCACTGGCTGCGTCGGCCAGCGGCATCATGCTGCCAATCGCCCATATTTTGGCCGGTACCGTCTGGTCCATTTTCCACATTCTGATCGTGGGTCTGCAAGCCTTCGTGTTCATGATGTTGACGCTGGTGTATGTGGGACAAGCCCACGAACACCACTAAAAGTTTGTCGGTAGTTTTTCTTTTTCTTGTTTGTTAACTTAAATCCATAGGAGCTCTAAATGGAACACGTGCTTGGTTTTGTCGCTTTGGCAGCTGGTTTGATCATTGGTCTGGGTGCTATCGGCGCCTGTATCGGTATCGGCATCATGGGTAGCAAGTACCTCGAAGCTGCTGCTCGCCAGCCTGAACTGATGAACGAATTGCAAGGCAAGATGTTCGTTTTGGCCGGTCTGATCGACGCGTCCTTCCTGATCGGCGTTGGTATCGCAATGATGTTTGCGTTCGCCAACCCCTTCGTGCTGAAGTAAGCACTCAAACCCTCAACTGACTGAAAGGGCGTTGCTGTGAGTATCACGTCAACCCTGTTCGTTCAAATCCTCGTATTTGCGATTCTGGTGTGGTTCACGATGAAATTCGTGTGGCCTCCCATTGCCGCTGCGCTGGACGAACGGGCATCCAAAATCGCCGACGGCCTCGCTGCCGCCGACAAGGCCAAAGCGGAACTCTCCAACGCCAACAAGCGTGTAGAAGACGAGCTGGCCAAGTCGCGCAACGAAACAGCCGCACGCCTGGCAGATGCCGAGCGCCGCGCCCAAGCCATCGTTGAAGAAGCCAAGGCCAAAGCCACCGAAGAGGGCAACAAGATCGTTGCTGCCGCCAAGGTGGAAGCCGAACAGCAAACCGTCAAGGCCCGCGAATCCCTGCGTGAGCAGGTCGCCGCACTGGCCGTCAAGGGCGCTGAGCAGATTCTCCGCAAGGAAGTCAACGCCAGCGTTCATGCCGACCTGTTGGGTCGCTTGAAGACCGAGCTGTAAGAGGACGTCATGGCTGAACTCGCTACGATTGCGCGCCCTTACGCCGAAGCCCTGTTCAAGGCATCTGCCAAGGACTTGGCTGCTACCGCGGTTTGGGTGGATGAGCTGGCAGCGATTGCCGGCAATGCCCAGCTGCAGCAGTTTGCGGGCAACCCCAACGTGTCTTCCGCACAGGTGTTTGACCTCTTCTCTGGTGTGGCCAAGTCCACGCTGTCGGAGCAGGCCAAGAACTTCCTGCGCACCGTGATCGACAACGGCCGTCTGAGCGCGTTGCCCGAAATCGCTGCGCAGTTCCGGGCATTGAAAAATTCCCAGAGCGGCTCCAGCGACGCAGTGATTTATAGCGCCTTCGCGATGGACGCAGCTGCGGTTGCCGATGTGGCAGCCACGCTGGAAAAACGCTTTGGTCGCAAGCTCAATGCAACGGTTGAAATTGACGAAACGCTGATTGGCGGCATTCGTGTGGTGGTAGGCGACGAAGTTCTTGACACCTCCGTCAAGGCCCGTCTGGAACAAATGAAAGTGGCTCTCTCCGCATGAGGCGTTTGCCTTGTGTCGTGAAGCCCAACTAAAGAAAGAAGGAAAGAGTCATGCAACTCAATCCCGCAGAAATTTCTGAACTGATCAAGAGCCGTATTGAAGGCCTGACCGCAAGCAGCGACGTCCGTAATCAGGGCACCGTTGTTTCGGTGACCGACGGTATTTGCCGCATCCACGGTTTGTCCGACGTGATGGCCGGCGAAATGCTGGAATTCCCCGCAGGTTCCGACGGTCTGCCCACCTACGGTCTGGCACTGAACCTCGAGCGTGACTCGGTTGGTTCCGTGATCTTGGGTGAGTACGAGCACATCTCCGAAGGCGACACGGTCAAGTGCACCGGCCGCATTCTGGAAGTGCCCGTAGGCCCCGAGCTCAAAGGCCGCGTGGTCAATGCACTGGGCCAGCCTATCGACGGCAAGGGTCCTATCAACGCCAAGATGACCGACGTGATCGAAAAGGTCGCTCCAGGCGTTATCGCCCGCGAATCCGTTAGCCAGCCTATGCAGACCGGCCTGAAGTCCATCGACTCCATGGTTCCCGTCGGCCGCGGCCAGCGCGAACTGATCATTGGTGACCGTCAGACCGGCAAGACTGCCGTGGCTATCGACGCGATCATCAACCAGAAGGGTCAGAACATGACCTGCGTGTACGTAGCGATCGGTCAGAAGGCTTCTTCTGTCAAGAACGTGGTGCGCGCGCTGGAACAAGCCGGCGCGATGGAGTACACCATCGTGGTGGCGGCTACCGCTTCTGAATCGGCTGCGATGCAGTACGTGTCTGCGTACTCCGGTTGCACCATGGGCGAATACTTCCGCGACCGCGGCGAAGACGCGCTGATCGTGTATGACGATCTGTCCAAGCAAGCCGTTGCCTACCGCCAAGTGTCGCTGCTGTTGCGCCGCCCACCAGGCCGTGAAGCCTACCCTGGCGACGTGTTCTATCTCCACAGCCGCTTGCTGGAACGCGCCGCGCGCGTGAACGCCAAGTACGTGGAAGACTTCACCAAGGGCGCCGTGAAGGGCAAGACCGGTTCTTTAACCGCTCTGCCAATCATCGAAACCCAAGCCGGTGACGTGTCCGCTTTCGTGCCAACCAACGTGATCTCGATCACCGACGGCCAGATCTTCCTGGAAACCTCGTTGTTCAACGCCGGTATCCGTCCTGCGATCAACGCCGGTATCTCGGTGTCCCGCGTCGGCGGTGCAGCGCAGACGAAGCTGGTGAAGAACCTGTCTGGCGGTATCCGTACCGACTTGGCGCAGTACCGTGAATTGGCTGCGTTCGCGCAGTTCGCATCCGATCTGGACGAAGCGACCCGCAAGCAGCTGGACCGCGGTGCCCGTGTGACCGAGTTGCTGAAGCAAGCCCAGTACAGCCCGCTGACCATCAGCCTGATGGGTGCCACCCTGTTCGCAGTGAACAAGGGCTTCATGGACGACATCGAAGTCAAGAAGGTTCTGGCCTTCGAGCACGGCCTGCACGCTTACCTCAAAGACAAGCACGCAGCCCTGCTGGCCAAGCTGGAAGCCGACAAGGCCATGGACAAGGATGCTGAAGCCGAATTGAATGCCGCTATCACGGCTTTCAAGAAGACTTTCGCTTAAATCCCTCTGACCAGACCAGGAGTCCTCGATGGCAGCAGGTAAGGAAATACGCGGCAAGATCAAATCGGTGGAAAACACCAAGAAGATCACCAAGGCCATGGAAATGGTGGCCGCCTCCAAAATGCGCAAGGCGCAGGAACGGATGCGCGCTGCCCGGCCATATAGCGAAAAAATTCGCAATATCGCCGCCAACCTTGGCAAAGCCAATCCCGAGTACACGCATGCTTTCATGCAGACCAACGACGCCAAGTCGGCTGGTTTCATCGTCGTCACCACAGACAAGGGTCTGTGCGGCGGCATGAATACCAACGTGCTGCGCGGTGTCACCGGCAAGTTGCGTGATCTGCAAACGGCAGGCGTTTCGGCGCAAGCTGTGGCGATTGGCAACAAGGGCCTGGGCTTCCTGAATCGCGTCGGCGCCAAGGTCGTATCGCATGCAACCCAGTTGGGCGATACGCCGCATCTGGACAAGCTGATTGGCCCCGTCAAGGTGCTGCTCGATGCCTACGTCAAGGGTGAAGTGAACGCGGTGTACCTGTGCTACACCAAGTTCATCAACACGATGAAGCAAGAGCCCGTGATTCAGCAACTGCTGCCCCTGTCGGCCGCAGTGATGGAAGCCGAAGCGCAAGCCAGTGGCACCAACCACGCGTGGGACTACATCTATGAGCCCGATGCACAGACGGTGATTGATGAGTTGCTGACCCGTTACGTGGAAGCGCTGGTGTACCAGGCGGTTGCAGAAAACATGGCGTCCGAGCAATCGGCCCGCATGGTGGCCATGAAGGCCGCAACCGACAACGCCGGTAGCGTGATTGGCGAACTGAAGCTGGTCTACAACAAGACCCGCCAGGCAGCGATCACCAAAGAGTTGTCCGAAATCGTGGCGGGTGCGGCGGCGGTTTAACCGCGCGGGCATTGGTCAAGTACATAGTTTTAGATTTTATTTTTGGAGCGAAAAATGGCTCAAGCTAACTCCCAAGTTCAGGGAAAAATTGTTCAGTGTATTGGCGCGGTGGTGGACGTCGAGTTCCCCCGTGACAAGATGCCCGGCATCTATGACGCGCTGAAGATGGAGGGTTCGACCCTGACATTGGAAGTTCAGCAGCAACTGGGTGACGGCATCGTCCGTACCATCGCTTTGGGTTCTTCCGACGGCCTGCGCCGCGGCATGATGGTGTTCAATACCGACAAGCCGATCATGGTGCCCGTGGGTCAAGCGACTCTGGGACGCATCATGGACGTGCTCGGCGCGCCCATCGACGAGCGTGGTCCTGTGGACGCAGCGATGCACATGTCTATTCACCGCAAGCCTCCTACATACGACGAATTGAGCCCATCGCAAGAACTGCTGGAAACCGGCATCAAGGTGATTGACCTGGTTTGCCCGTTCGCCAAGGGCGGTAAGGTCGGTCTGTTCGGTGGTGCCGGTGTGGGCAAGACCGTGAACATGATGGAACTGATCAACAACATCGCCAAGGCGCACAGCGGCGTGTCCGTGTTCGCTGGTGTGGGTGAGCGTACCCGTGAAGGTAACGACTTCTACCACGAGATGGCCGACTCCGGCGTTGTGAATCTGGAAGACCTGCCCAAGTCCAAAGTGGCGATGGTGTACGGCCAGATGAACGAACCCCCAGGAAACCGTCTGCGCGTTGCGTTGACCGGTCTGACCATTGCGGAATCTTTCCGTGACGAAGGCAAGGACGTTCTGTTCTTCGTGGACAACATCTACCGCTACACACTGGCCGGTACCGAAGTGTCCGCGCTGCTGGGCCGTATGCCTTCCGCCGTGGGCTACCAGCCTACGCTGGCCGAAGAAATGGGCCGTCTGCAAGAGCGTATTACCTCCACCAAGGTTGGCTCCATCACATCCATCCAGGCCGTTTACGTTCCTGCGGATGATTACACCGATCCATCGCCTGCAACTACTTTTGCCCACTTGGATTCCACTGTGGCTCTGTCGCGTGACATCGCTTCTCTGGGTATCTACCCCGCTGTGGATCCGCTGGACTCCACCAGCCGCCAGCTGGACCCCAAAGTGGTTGGCGAAGAGCACTACAACACGGCTCGCGCCGTGCAAGGTATGTTGCAGCGCTACAAGGAACTGCGCGACATTATTGCGATTCTGGGTATGGACGAGCTGGCACCTGATGACAAGCTGGTCGTGGCCCGCGCACGCAAGATTCAGCGCTTCTTCTCGCAACCGTTCCACGTTGCTGAAGTGTTTACCGGTTCGCCCGGCAAGTACGTCACACTGGCTGAAACCATCCGTGGTTTCAAGATGATTGTGGCTGGCGAGTGCGATCACTTGCCGGAACAAGCGTTCTACATGGTCGGCACCATCGACGAAGCCTTCGAAAAAGCCAAAAAGGTTGCCTAAATGAACACCATCCACGTTGATGTGGTCAGTGCAGAAGAGTCCATCTTCTCCGGTGAAGCGCGCTTTGTTGCACTTCCTGGTGAAGCGGGCGAGTTGGGAATCTATCCCCGCCACACTCCCCTGATCACGCGCATCAAGCCTGGCTCGGTGCGCATTGAAAAGGCTGATGGCAGCGAGGAATTCGTGTTCGTCGCCGGTGGCATTCTGGAAGTCCAACCCCACGGCGTGACCGTGCTGTCCGACACCGCGATCCGCGGCAAAGACCTGGACGAAGAGAAAGCCAACGAAGCCAAGCAGGCTGCGGAAGAAGCTTTGAAGAACGCCAAGAGCGAACTCGACATTGCGAAGATCCAATCCGAAATCGCCATCATGGCGGCCGAGATTGCTGCGGCACGCAAGTTCCTGCACAAGAAGTAAACACCTCGGTGTTTGCCCAGATAAAGCCGCCCTTGAGGCGGCTTTATTGTTTCTGCCGATACTTGTGGCGTAAAGCGAAAGGGATGAATGGATATCCTGCATGCGTTGCGCGGCCACCGACAAGCGCCCTCTGGCAAGGCAGCACAATCGGTGATGTTGATGGCCGGTGCCACCGGTAGCCTAGGCAATGCGGTATTGCAGCGCCTCGCCGGAAGCGCGCGCCATCCGCTGGTGCGGGTGTTGGCCAAAGAAACCATCAAGCCTGCGCTTGCCAGCGTGGAAATTTCCATGTGCACCAGCGAAACCATAACGAACTGGCCGCTGTGCCACGCTTACACTGGCGTCGTGATGTTCGACCCACCGCGTCTGCACTACCAGCGCGAGCGAGCGCTGTGGACGCCCACACCAGCGCATTTGCCGGAGCTGGCGGCATGGATGCGGCGCTGCGGTGTGCAGACACTGGCGGTGGTGCTGCCGCACGATCAGGGCCGCTTGCCGCTGGCCTTGCAGCAGGGTTTGGCAAATCTGGATGAACAGGCTGTTGCCGCATTGGGCTTTGAGCGCTTGCTGATCGTACGCTCGGCCGTCAAGCCGGCGCCGCAGAAGGCATCGAGTTTGCTGCAGCGGATTGCCAATGGGGTGTTGTCGTCGCTGACGTATTTAGTCCCCAATTCGCAGATGCCCGTGCGGGCCAGCAAGGTCGCCGAACTGGTCGATGTGGCACTGCGCCACTTGCCGCCGGGCATCCATATCGCTTCGCCAGAACTGGTCTGGCGTTGCAGTCAGACGCCAGTGCTGCCACTTGTGAAGGAGTGGCTAAGCGCGAAGTAGCCAAGTTAGCGCAAAATCACCCCATGCCACGCCACAAAGCCACGATGCAAGCCACCCTGGGCGGAACGCCCGACGAAATCGAGACTGCGTTTTACGAAGCCTTGCAAGCCGGAGACATTGAGAAGCTGATGGCATGCTGGGCGGATGAGGATGACATTGTGTGCATCCACCCCGGTGGACCGCGGCTGGTGGGAGCGGGGGCGATCCGCGCAGCGTTTGACGGGATGTTCTCGCACGGCGGCGCTATCAACGCGAAGCCAGAACACATCCGCCGTGTCGACTCACTGGCCAGCGCGGTGCATAGCGTTCTGGAACGCGTCGAGATTTTGTCACCCGAAGGCCCGGTCCAAGCCACTGTGCTCGCGACCAACGTGTACCACAAGACCGCGCAAGGTTGGCGCATGGTGGTGCACCACACCAGCCCGGGCACGCTGGGCGAGGTCGATGCCCAGCAACACGCACCGCAAACATTACATTGACAAATGACCCTGAAACGCGCACCGATTGTGCGTAAGCAGCTATGAATTATGTAGCGCCTCGCTGGCTGCCTGGCGGCAACCTTCAAACCATTTGGCCCGCGCTATATGCCAAGCGCGTGTTTGGTCCGCACCCGCAGTACCTGCGTGAACGCTGGGCTACGCCCGACAACGACTTCATCGATGTCGACTGGCTGCAAGACAAAGCCGACACCGAAACGCAGGGTCCTTTGCTGGTGTTATTTCACGGCCTGGAAGGCACCTCACGTAGCCATTACTCGGAAGCGTTTGCTGACTACGCGCAGACGCACGGCATGCGCTACGCAGTTCCGCACTTTCGTGGATGCAGCGGCGAGATCAACCTGGCACCGCGCGCCTACCACTCGGGTGACTTTGAAGAGATCGGTTGGGTCCTGCAGCGCTTCCGCGTCCAACATACTGGCCCCATCATTGCCGTCGGCGTATCGCTGGGCGGCAATGCTCTGCTGCGCTGGGCCGAAGAAATGGGTGATGAAGCGAGCAAGACAGTGCATAGCGTCGCGGCCGTGTGCTCGCCCATAGACCTCGCGGCAGGTGGTTATGCGATTGGCCGAGGTTTCAATCGGCTGGTATACACGCGCATGTTCCTCAACACCATGAAGCCCAAAGCGCTGCGCAAGCTGGAGCAACACCCTGGCCTGTTCGACCGTGAAGCACTGGTGGGCGCTCGCGACCTCTATGAATTTGACAATGTATTTACTGCGCCACTGCACGGCTTCAAGAGCACGGAAGACTATTGGGCGCGCGCTTCGGCCAAGCCGCATTTGCACCGCATCCGCGTGCCTGCGCTGGTGGTGAACGCGCGTAACGACCCATTCGTACCGGCATGGTGTCTGCCCTCGCAAACCGAGGTGGGCAAGCACGTCACGCTGTGGCAACCCGCCCATGGCGGGCATGTAGGCTTCCCCCAAGGCCCGATTCCTGGCCACGTGCGGACCATGCCGGACGTCGTCGGCGGCTGGTTGGCGCAGCATCTGCCCAAGGAAACAGCACATGGATGACATCGTCCGCCAGGCGATGGCCAAGTGGCCCAATGTGCCGCACTGCTACGGCTGGCTGGGCTTGGACGCGCGTGGCAATTGGTACATGCGCGATGACCCGTCGCAGGCCGCGGGCAGATTCTCCAGCGGCAACAAGGGCGCTAAAGGCAGTCTGCTGCAGCACGAAAAGCTGATCGACTTTATCCAGCGCAATTACGGCGTGGATGAGGGTGGGCAATGGTTCTTCCAGAACGGGCCGCAGCGGGTCTATGTGGAGCTGGAGGCCACGCCCTGGGTCTGGCGCGTCGATGCCAACTTCGCCATCCACAGCCACTCTGGGCTGCCTGCAGACTATCGTGCCGCCTATCTGGACGAGCACGGCTGGCTGTACCTGGAAACCAGCCTGGGCTTTGGGCTGGTGCATACGCAGGACATGGGTTACGCCGCCAATGCGATCGAGCAGTCGCTGTGGGTTCCAGACGCCGTTATGCGTGCCGACCTGACGGGGCGCTTTCATTACCTGACCAGTCCAGAGCAGCAACAAAAAAAGCCGACGGTGTAGTCGGCTTTTTTGTAGAGGGGCTGGCCGCCCCGCCTATGACTTACTTGGCTGCTTCGGCCTTCTTGGGCTCGTCGAACTTGCCGCCGCCTGCATTGGCCATGTAGACCACGGCGCGTGCAATTTCAAAGTCGTCAAAATCGCCGCCCGCTTGGGCGCCCATCGCACCCTTGCCATGCAAAGCGGAATTCAGCAGTGAACTAAAACCGGTCTTGATGCGCGAGCCCCAGGCGCCAGCGTCACCAAACTTGGGTGCGCCAGCCGCGCCAGAGGTATGGCAGGCGGTGCATTGGGCGTCAAACACTTGTTTGCCGGACTTCATTTCACGGTTGGCGTCGCGGATCTCGACCATGCCGACCTTTTGGATGCGTTCGGCCGTGGCCTGTTCCACATTCACTGCGCCAGCGGCAGGCTTGTTTTGCGTGGTGACGAAATACACCAGACCAATGATCGCGAAAATCGGAATCACAAAGGAGAAAAATACCGCCAGCAGCAGTTGCTTGGGGTTTTTGATGGGGCCGGTGTGGTCCTCATCGTGAACGTTGGCGGCAGAGTGATCGCTCATGGTGTCCTCAAATGGTTCGGGCGTGGAATCAGCGGGCAATTATAGCGGGCCCCCTTGGGAAACCACCTACAATGCAGCCTTCGGTTTGCGGCTGTAGCTCAGTGGATAGAGTATTGGCCTCCGAAGCCAAGGGTCGTGGGTTCGATCCCCGCCAGCCGCACCACCTCCCCCTCTACCGTGTCCGACGACTACCAAATGGAAATTCCGCCATCCTTCATGGCGCTGTTCACGGACCCCGGGCGGTCCAAACCCAATGCACCGCGTGAGCATGTGGCCGCCCGCTATGAGCTGTGTGAAGACCTGGCAAATATGTTGACGCAAACCGCGCAGGACATGCAGTTTTCACTGGGAATCGATGAATCCGACGTGCTGCAGCGCTGTCATCTGGGGCTGACCGGTGAAACCTCCGTGGTTGACGCCAAGGAAGCCCAGTGGGTGGTTTGCCGCTTGGCCGAACTGCTGAATTGGCGCTTACCCGCCTTCGCTTCCATTCCCTTTCAGGCTCAAGGCTAGTTCGTACAGCGCGTTGCGCGGCTCGCCGGTGATTTCTGCTGCCAGTTTGACGGCTGTTTTTAGCGGCAACTCTGCCATCAGCAGTTTGAGAATACGCGTATCGCCGCCCGCAGCTGCTGCAACGGGCATGGGATGCAACACCAACGCAAATTCGCCGCGCAGACGGTTCGCATCTGCGGCAAGCCACGCGGTCAAACCCTCGCAGCTCACTGTGACCACGTCTTCAAACTGCTTCGTCAATTCGCGCCCCACGGTCACCTTGCGCTCGCCCAGAACAGCCAGCGCTTGCGCCATAGCTTCAATGCGGTGGGGGGCCTCCAGCAGCACGATGGCGCGGGCCTCCTCGGCCAGAGCTTGTACAGCTACCGTGCGCTCGCCGCTCTTGTTGGGGAGAAAACCGGCGAACACGAAGCCGTGGCCTGCTTCACCGGTCACACCAGCCACTGAGATCGCGCTGGTCACGCTGCTGGAGCCGGGCAGGGGGATTGCGCGCAAGCCCTGTGCATGCACCGCGGCCACCAATCTTGCTCCGGGGTCGCTAACGCCAGGCGTGCCTGCGTCGCTGACATAGGCCACACGCAAGCCTTCGCGCAGCAGCGCGACGACGCCTTGCGCGGCTTCCTCTTCGTTGTGCTGGTGCAGGGCCAGCAACTGCGCACCGCTTTTGTCGATGCCATAAGCGCGCAGCAAGGACTGTGTGTGACGCGTGTCTTCGCAGGCGACGCGATCTGCGATCTGCAACACATGCAAGGCCCGTAAGCTGATATCGGCAAGGTTGCCAATCGGCGTGGCGACCACATACAGCGCGCCCTGCGGATAATGCTGGTCAGCAGCGGCCGCATGGGCGGCTGCCAAGGCAGAGGTAAAAGACGCGCTCACAATGGGTTTCCTTCCTTCCAGATCAGCTTTCAAGCCAATAGCTAAGCCCACGACCAAGGCGCTGGGAGACGCCGCCGAGGACCAGGCCTTGCACTTTTTGCAGGGCGAAGGCCTGAAGCTGGTGCAGCGCAATTATCGGACCCCCGGACGTGGCGGTGGCGAGATCGATTTGATCATGCAAACCCGTGACGGCACTTGCGTTTTTGTCGAAGTGCGGCGCCGGACTTCACAAAGCCATGGTGGCGCTGCCGCCAGCGTCGTCGGCGTGAAGCAGCGGCGTATCATTTTTGCGGCGCGCCATTACCTGCTGCGATTGCGGACGCAGCCTCCGTGCCGCTTCGACGTGGTGCTGGTGGAGCCGGAAGGGCTGCAATGGTTGCAGGCCGCGTTTGACGCGTCCTGATGGCTGCGCCGATACACCGCAAGCGGAGTGTGCCCTTTGTGGGCTGTGGCACGTAACGCGGCGGAGCGTGGGGGTATCATCCGGCCCATGCTGGAACAACGGATTCAACAACACTTCATCGACAGCGCCGATCTGAAGTACCAGTCTGCGCAGGTGCTGAGCAAGCCCATCGGGGACGCTGCGGAAGCACTGCTGGCCTGTGTCACCAGTGGTGGCAAGGTGCTGGCCTGTGGCAACGGCGGTTCGGCTGCCGACGCGCAGCACTTTGCGGCCGAGTTCATTGGTCGCTTTGAGCGGGAACGCCCCGAGCTGGCGGCGATTGCGCTGACCACTGACACCTCCATCATCACCGCCATCGCCAACGACTACGATTTCAACGTGATCTTCTCGCGCCAGGTGCGCGGTCTGGGTTCGCCCGGCGATGTGCTGTTGGCGATTTCGACCAGCGGCAATTCAGCGAATGTGATTGCAGCGATCGAAGCTGCGCACGAGCGCGAAATGGTCGTCATTGGCCTGACCGGCAAAGGCGGTGGCAAGATGGCGCAACTGTTGCGCGATACGGATGTGCATATTTGTGTGCCACATGACCGCACGGCCCGTATCCAGGAAGTTCATCTTTTAACCCTGCATTGCTTGTGCGATGCAGTCGATGCCCAGTTGTTGGGCGACCAGGAAACCAACCCATGAAAATCAAATTCTCTTACGGCGTCAACCTATTGCTGCTTGCAACCTCACTCGCTGGCCTTGGTGGCTGCGTTCCGCTGATGATGGGCGGCGTTGTGATGACGGGCATGGTGGCGTCGGATCGCCGCACTTCTGGCACTGTGGTGGAGGACGAGGGCATTGAAATCAAGGCGGCCATACGTATCCGCGAAAACCTGGGCGACCGCGTGCACGTTAACGTGACCAGCTACAACCGCCAGGTGCTGTTGACTGGTGAGGCGTCCAGCGCGGCGGATCGCCAGTTGGTCGAGCAGGTGGTGGCCAACGTGGACAACGTGCGTAATATCGTCAACGAGCTGGCCATTCTGGGCAACTCCACGCTGACGCAGCGCTCCTCCGACTCCATCGTGACGGGCCGCGTCAAGGCGGCGCTACTGGATGCCAAAGACTTGTTTGCCAACTCGTTCAAAATCGTCACGGAGCGTGGCACTACCTACGTCATGGGCCGCGTGACACAGCGCGAAGCCAACCGTGCGACCGAAGTGATCACCGCACAGTCTGGCGTGCAGCGCCTGGTGCGCGTGCTGGAAGTCATCAGTGAAGACGAGTTGGCGCGTTTGGTGCCTCCGACCAAAGCGAAATAACGCAACACCACCAAGAAAAAGGCCCTGCGGGGCCTTTTTTTCGACTTGCGTTCGTGGCCGTGTGTCTGTCATCACACTTTCACATCAAGTCACCAAGATCCGGCTTCTGCCTTTTCGCAGCGACACGTCTGCGGATCCATGAACCCTTTTCTTCGGAGCACTGTGCCCATGAACGCCCCCCGCGAATTTTCCCGCCGCAATCTTTTGAAACTGATGGGTGGCGCCCCCTTGCTGCCTTTGGCTGGCAGCAGCCTGTTTTTGGCGGCCTGCGGCGGCTCCGCAGCCGCTGCAACCTTCAGCAGCGTGACCTTCAAGTCCATGGCCGCACCCACGCTGGCCAATGCAGCCGCCATGGCCACCACGTCTGTCGCGTCGACGATGACAGTCAACTTCAGCGACCTCACCACGCAGGACTACAAGCTGGCGTACCAGCCGTTCTTCATTACCGGCGACCTGGTGCCGGACGGCAATGGCGGCAAGATTCTGGCGGGCGGCTATGTGGACATCAACCGCCAACCCATCATCGATGCCACGGTGCCCGGCAAAGAGCGCCAGTACTACTCGGACTCTCCAGACGGCACGTCCTTGCTGACAGTGCCGAATGCGAAAGTCACCGGCGTCAAGGGCAACACGGTGTTTGCCGTGGTGCAGTTCGAATACACCACTGCGTCGCAAAATGGTGTCAGCGCCTACGGAACCCTGCCGTCGCCCATTGCCGTGCTGAGCCTGGACCAGGACCCAGCCACGGGCAAGCTGTCGCTGGTGAAGTACCACAACGTGGACACTACCTCGGTCAACGGTCTGTGGATTACCTGCGGCGCAAGCCTTTCGCCCTGGGGCACGCACCTGTCCAGCGAAGAGTACGAGCCCAACGCATTCACTGCCGGGGGCGAAGCGCAGTTCAAGGCCTTCAGCAAAAACCTGTACGGCAACGAAGCCACGGCCAACCCCTACAACTACGGCCATTTGCCGGAAGTCACCGTAAACGCGGACGGCACGGCCTCCATCAAGAAGCACTACTGTCTGGGCCGCATTTCGCATGAGTTGGTGCAGGTCATGCCTGACAACCGCACCGTTTTCATGGGGGACGACGCAACCAACAGCGGTTACTTCGTTTTCGTGGCCGACAAGGAGAAAGACCTGTCCGCCGGCAGCCTGTATGTGGCCAAGGTCGGCACCGGTTTCAGCCTGGACCCCGCCGCTTCGGCCGCCGCTCTGACCTGGATCAAACTGGGTTCGGCAACCAGCGCAGAAATCGAGAACCTGGCCAAGACGCTGAAGGCCACCGACATCATGAACGTCAAGACCAGCGACCCGCTGGATGCGACCTACACCAAAGTCAACGCCAACGGCCGCACCGAGTGGATCAAGCTGGTGCCGGGCATGGAAAAGGCAGCGGCCTTCCTGGAAACGCACCGTTACGCCACGCTGGTGGGCGCATCGATGGGCTTTACCAAAATGGAGGGCACGACCGCCAACGCCAAGGACAAGATTGCCTACTCCGCCTTGCAGAATTGCCAGAGTTCCATGGTCGCAGGCAACGCGCTCAATACCATCGGCAACGGCGTCTCTATCCCCAAACAACTGCTGGCCGGTGCCGTGATGGCGCTGAACCTCACGGGCGGTGTCAAAGACGACAAAGGCGCGGCCATCAACAGTGAATGGATGCCGGTGGACACCAAGGCATTGCTGGTGGGCGAAGATATTGCCTCCGACACCTTGGGCAACACCGCCAACCCGGACAAGATTGCCAACCCCGACAACCTGAAGTTCTCGGAAAAAATGCGCACGCTGTTCATCGGCGAAGACAGTGGGCAGCACGTCAACAACTTCCTGTGGGCGTACAACATTGATACCAAGCAACTCTCGCGCATCATGTCCATTCCGTCAGGCGGTGAATCCACCGGGCTGCATGCAGTGGATGAGATCAATGGCTGGACCTACATCATGAGCAACTTCCAGCATGCAGGTGAATGGCTGGCGATCCACAGCAAGGTGCAGGCGACGCTGGACCCGCTGGTGAAGGCCAACTACAAGGACAAGTTTGGTGCCGCTGTGGGCTACCTCACGGGCGAGGCAACCCAACTGAAACTGGGCAAGGCGGCTTAAAGAGACAGCTCCTGGCAGGATGCCCGGGAGCGTCTAGTCAGTTGGGGACAGCGCTGAAGATCTGTCCCGCAAAGCTATTACCTTAGCCGTTTGATCAGGCTGGAGGTGTCCCAGCGCTGACCGCCCATTTGCTGCACGTCGGCGTAGAACTGATCGACCAGCGCGGTCACCGGCAAGCGCGCGCCATTGCGCTTGGCTTCGTCCAGCACTAGGCCCAGGTCCTTGCGCATCCAGTCGACGGCAAAGCCAAAGTCAAACTTGTCGGCCACCATGGTTTTGCCACGGTTATCAAGCTGCCAACTCTGCGCCGCGCCCTTGCCGATCACGTCCAGCACCTGGTTCATGTCCAAGCCCGCCTTCTGGCCAAAGGCGATGGCTTCCGAGAGGCCCTGTACCAGGCCAGCAATGCAGATCTGGTTGACCATCTTCGCAAGTTGGCCCGCGCCGCTGTCGCCCAACAACGTGAACGCACGGGAGAACGCCATCGCCACGGGTTTGGTCGTTTCAAACGCGGCGGCGTCACCACCACACATCACGGTCAGCATGCCGTTTTGCGCGCCGGCCTGGCCGCCGGAGACAGGGGCGTCAATGAAGTGCAAACCTTTGGCCTTGGCCGCCGCATGCAGTTCGCGCGCCACGCTGGCCGATGCGGTGGTGTGGTCTACGAATACGGCGCCGGGCTTCATGGCCTGAAAGGCGCCGTCGGGCCCGATGGTGACGGCGCGCAAATCATCGTCGTTGCCAACACAGCTAAAGACGATATCAGCAGATGCGACAGCGAGCGCGGGTGTGGCTGCATGGGCATGCGCACCTTTGGTGCTGGGGAACGCCTGAAACTCAGCAACCCATTGGGCCGCTTTGCTGGCGGTGCGGTTGTAGACCGTGACCTGGTGCCCGGCTTGCGCCAGGTGGCCAGCCATCGGGCCGCCCATCACGCCTAGCCCCAAGAATGCGACAGATACAGGAGAAGCGGGTTCGTAGGTTTTGGGGTTGGTGGTGGGCATGGGAACTCAATCAGTTGGGGGCAGAACACGCGCTCAAGCGAGTGGTCCGGTGCGTTTTGCCAGTTGGGGTCAGTGCACATCGCTTCGCGATAGTCTGACCCCAAGGTCTCAGACTATCGCGAAACTTTCGGTACCGGCGGAGAGGTCGGTGGACTTGCCGCGCGCGCTGTTGAGCTTGATCTGCAGGCGCAGGTCGTTCAGCGAGTCGGCGTTGCGCAGCGCGTCTTCGTAGGTGATCGCGTTGGCTTCATACAAATCAAACAACGCCTGGTCGAAGGTCTGCATGCCGGCCTGGCGGCTCTTCTTCATGATTTCCTTCACTTCGGAGACTTCTCCCTTGAAGATCAGGTCGGAAATCAGCGGTGAATTGATCATGATCTCGACTGCGGCGACGCGGCCTTTGCCGTCCTGCTTGGGGATCAGTCGCTGCGAGACCAGCGCCTTCAGGTTCAGCGACAAGTCCATTAGCAGTTGCTGGCGACGCTCTTCGGGGAAGAAGTTGATGATGCGGTCCAGCGCCTGGTTGGCGCTGTTGGCGTGCAAGGTGGCCAGGCACAAGTGGCCGGTTTCGGCAAAGGCTACCGCGTGTTCCATGGTTTCGCGGTCGCGGATTTCGCCCATCAAGATCACATCGGGCGCTTGGCGCAAGGTGTTCTTCAGCGCGGCTTCCCAGCTGTCAGTGTCCAGCCCGACTTCACGCTGCGTGACCACACAGTTCTTGTGCATGTGCACGAACTCCACCGGGTCTTCAATCGTGATGATGTGGCCCCAGGAGTTCTCGTTGCGGTGGTCCACCATCGCAGCCAGCGTGGTCGACTTACCGGAGCCGGTAGCGCCCACCATGATGGTCAACCCGCGCTTGGACAGCACGATTTCCTTCAGGATCTGCGGCACGCCCAAGCCGTCAATCGTCGGCAGGATTTGCGGAATCACCCGCAGCACCATGCCGACCTTGCCCTGCTGGATGAACGCGTTGACCCGAAAGCGCCCGACGCCCGTAGGCGCAATTGCAAAGTTGCTTTCCTTGGTGCGCTCAAATTCGGCGATCTGCTTGTCGTTCATGATGGAACGCGCCAGCGCCATCGTGTGCGCGGCGTTCAGCGGTTGCGGCGACACCTTGGTGACCTTGCCGTCGACCTTGATGGCCGGGGGGAAGTCGCCCGTGATGAACAAGTCGCTGCCATTGCGGCTGACCATCAGCTTCAACAGGTCGTTAATAAACTTGGTGGCTTGATCGCGCTCCATGAGAGCACCTACCTTTCTGAATACGAGTAGTCGGTAATGAGGGCAATTTGCCGCCGGGCCGCCCCAAGGCAAATTAGCCCCTTTGGGGGGCAGCGACCCGTGGAACGGCGGAGCGTGGGGGCCATATTAGCCAGGGAAGTTTTCGGGGATTTTTGCTTTGCCGCGCGCTTCTGCGGGGCTGATCAGGTTGCGCTTGACCAGGTCGGTCAAATTCTGGTCCAGCGTCTGCATACCCACGCTGTTGCCGGTCTGGATCGACGAATACATCTGCGCGACCTTGGCCTCGCGGATCAAATTGCGGATCGCCGGGGTGCCCAGCATGATCTCGTGCGCGGCGATACGGCCCTGGCCATCCTTGGTCTTGCACAGTGTTTGCGAAATCACGGCCTGCAGCGATTCGGACAACATCGCGCGCACCATTTCCTTTTCATCAGCCGGGAACACGTCAATGATCCGGTCAATCGTCTTGGCGGCGCTGGAGGTGTGCAGCGTTCCGAACACCAAGTGGCCGGTTTCTGCCGCGGTCATCGCCAGGCGGATGGTTTCCAGATCGCGCATTTCGCCCACCAGGATCGCGTCCGGATCTTCGCGCAACGCAGACTTCAGCGCGGCGGCAAACGACAGCGTGTGCGGGCCGACTTCACGCTGGTTGATCAGGCACTTCTTGGATTCGTGGACAAACTCGATCGGGTCTTCCACCGTCAGGATGTGGCCGAATTCGGTTTCGTTCAAAAAGTTGACCATCGCAGCCAGCGTGGTGGATTTTCCGGAGCCCGTGGGGCCAGTCACCAGCACCATGCCGCGGGGTTTGAGTGCTAGGTCGCCAAAAATCTTCGGTGCGTTGAGCTGCTCCAGAGACAAGATTTTGGAAGGAATGGTCCGGAACACGGCGCCGGCGCCGCGGTTGTGGTTGAAGGCGTTGACGCGGAAACGCGCCAGACCGTCAATCTCGAACGAGTAATCGATTTCCAGGAACTCTTCGTAGTGCTTGCGCTGCGTGTCGTTCATGATGTCGTACACCATGCCGTGGACCTGCTTGTGGTCCAGCGCCTCGACGTTGATGCGGCGCACATCGCCGTGGACCCGGATCATCGGCGGCAGGCCGGCGGAGAGATGCAAGTCGGACGCCTTGTTCTTGACGCTGAAAGCAAGCAATTGGGTGATATCCACGAATTCCCCTTCTTGATCAGTTGGGGACAGAGCTGAAGGTCTGTCCCGCAATGCATTGGTTTTGGTACGCTAGGCTGATTATGACCATGATTGCCGACAATCTCCAGCATGTCCGCACACGGATGTTGCAGGCGTGTCAGCAGGCCGGACGCAGCCCCGAAGCGGTGCATCTGCTGGCTGTCTCCAAGACCTTCGGTGCCGACTCCGTGCGCGAGGCCCATGCGGCGGGCCAAACGGACTTTGGCGAGAACTACATTCAGGAAGCGGTGGAGAAAATCACCGCGCTGCGGCCCTTGCCGCTGGTTTGGCACTGCATTGGCCCGATCCAGAGCAACAAGACCCGGCTCGTGGCCGAGCACTTTGACTGGGTGCACACGGTGGACCGCTTGAAAATTGCCCAGCGTCTGAGTGAGCAGCGGCCTTCAGGTTTGGCGCGGTTGCAGGTCTGCATACAGGTCAACATCGACGGTGGTGAAACCAAGTCGGGCGTGGTGCCTGATGACGCGTTGGCGTTGGCGAAAGAAGTCGCTGCATTGCCCCGGCTGCGCCTGCGTGGGCTGATGTGTATTCCCGAACCCGCTACGAATTTTGCAGCTGCTTGCGCAGTGTTGGCGGGCGCCAGAGCCCTGTTCGAGCAGTTAAACCAAGAGGGGCTGGGGCTGGATACGCTGTCTATGGGCATGAGCAGCGATCTGGAAGCCGCCATTCAAAGCGGCAGCACCATGGTGCGCGTGGGCAGCGCTATTTTTGGAAAAAGAACTTAGGCCCCACGCTCCGCCAATGCCCCCGAGGGGCTAACCCGCCTTTGGGGGCCGGCTGCGGGTTACTGCTTTGGCAGTGCAATCGGTTTGATATTGCCGCAGTCGTTGCCCAGCCACTTGCCGCGGCTGTGCATGTCCATCTTTTCGGGCTTGCCCTTGACGGTGGTGGTCACTGTCATCTTCTGCGTATAGGCCTCGCGTCCCTGGAAGCTGATCTCGCCCTCGCCGCTGCTGGCGGGTTTGGTGCAGATGAAGGAGTACTTGATCGTGTTGCCCATGCGGGGCGAGGTGGTGTGGCTGCATTCGCCGCGCTGGCCGCTGAAGTCGTTGCGCCCCACCATTTCCTGGGACATGCAAATCTTGGCCGTGACGCTGGTGCCACCGCCAGCGCCCATCTGCACACCCTGCTTGGCCATCATGTCCTGCATCATCTTGCGCTGCTCGGGCGACATTTTGGCCATTTCCTTTTCCATCTTCTGCATCGATGCCGCGATCTTGTCAGCCTGGCCGCCCTCCATCTGGCTGGTGATTTCCCACAGGCCTGCTTGCAGGTTTTGTGCATGGAGAGCAGCACTGCAGATAAGCAGACACAGACCTAGAAGATGACGCAGCGACGACAGTGGTTTTGGCATGGACGATTCCTAAAAACGCCATTGTGGCTAAAGCGGACAGTTTTGGGAATGGGGAAGAACCAGGGGGCCATGGCGCGCACCGAGGGGACGGCAGCACGAATTGGCAAATAGGAGTACATTTTTGCGACCCAACCCCTCGATCACCAGCTCAAGGACACGCCCATGCCAAGCTTGAACATCAACGGAAAAGACACTGCAGTCGACGCCGATCCCTCCACCCCCATCCTCTGGGCCTTGCGCGATACGCTGGGCATGACCGGCACCAAGTTCGGTTGCGGCGCCGCCTTGTGCGGCGCCTGCACTGTGCATCTGGATGGCGCGGCCATCCGCTCCTGCGTTACCCCGATTTCGGCCGCGGCCGGCAAAAAGATCACCACCATCGAAGCCGTTGGCAACGACAAGGTCGGCCTGGCGGTGCAGGCCGCCTGGGTTGCGCACGACGTGGCGCAATGCGGCTACTGCCAAAGCGGCCAGGTCATGAGCGCCACCGCGTTGCTCAAGACCAACAAGAAACCTACCGACGCCGATATTGACGCGGCGATGGCCGGCAACATCTGCCGCTGTGGCACCTACGCCCGCGTACGCAGCGCGATCCACGCCGCCGCCCAGACCCTAGCTTAAACAAAGAGGTACCCATCATGCATTTCAATCCAGCATTCGGTAGCCTCGCAGACCAACTGCCAAAAGGGCTCGTAGCCCGCATGGAGAATGCGCAAGCAGCTCCTGAATCAATAGCGGGCAGCGCGCTGCCGCGCCGCACCTTCCTGAAGCTCAGCGTCGCCTCCGGCTTTGCGCTCGGTGCCTACCCGCTGATCGCGGGCGCGCAAGGTGCGCCGGCCGCAGCCGATGGCCTCAAGCCCTTTCAGCAACCCGGCGCCTTCCTCGCCATCGACAAGGACGGCATCACCACCGTCACCATCAACCGGCTCGAATTCGGCCAAGGCGTGCTGACCGCGCTGCCGATGGCGCTGGCCGAAGAGCTGGACGCCGACTGGAGCAAGGTGCGCGGTGTACACGGCGATGCGGACCCCGCCTATATCGATCCCGCCTATGGCATCCACCTGACCGGCGGCTCCGGCTCCATCGCCCGCTCCTACATGCAATACCGCGAACTCGGCGCCCGCTCCCGCGCGATGCTGGTGTCTGCCGCCGCTGCGCAATGGGGTGTAGACGCATCGACCCTGCGCACAGAAAACGGCAAAGTCATCGGCCCCGGCGGCAAGACGCTGGGCTACGGTGAGCTGGCCGAAGCGGCGATGAAGATGCCCGTGCCACAAAAGGTCACGCTCAAGGAGCCGAAAGATTTCAAGATCATCGGCAAGGCCACCGGGCGTATAGATGCCAAGGCCAAATCCACCGGCATGCAAAGCTTTGGTATCGACATGAAGCTGCCGGGTATGCTGACCGCCGTGCTGGCGCATCCGCCAGTGTTTGGCGCGAAGTTGAAATCGGTGGACGACAGCGCCGCCAAAGCCATCCCCGGCGTCAAGGCCGTGCTGCGCATGCCGACCGACCGTGGTGGCGAAGGCGTCGCGGTGGTCGCCGTTGGCTACTGGGCCGCGAAACAAGGCCGCGATGCGCTCAAGCTGGAATGGGACACCTCGGGCGTTGAGAAAGTCGACAGTGTCAAACAACTTGCCACCTACAAGGCGCTGGCGAAGAAAACGGGCGCGGTGAAGTTCAACGCCGATATGACCCCGCTGGCCAAGGCGCCAAAGAAGATCACCGCCGAGTTCACCTTCCCCTACCTGGCCCACGCGCCAATGGAGCCGCTGAACTGCACCGTGCAAATCACCGGTCAGGGCGCGGACGCCAAAGCCAACCTGTGGCTAGGCACGCAAATGCCCGGCTTTGACGCGATGGCCGCCAGCAAGGTGCTGGGCGTCGCGCCGCAAAACGTTAAGATCAATGTGCAGATGGCAGGTGGTGGTTTTGGCCGTCGCGCCGTGCCCACGGCGGACTATGTGGTCGAGGCCTGCACGATTGCGAAACTGGCAAATGCCGCTGGCATCACCGCACCCGTGCGCGTGTTGTGGAGCCGCGAAGATGACATCAAGGGCGGCTACTACCGGCCCGCGCATGTGCACCGCGCCGAGATCGGTTTTGATGCAAAGGGCAAAGTGCTGGCGTGGGACCACGTGGTCGTCGGCCAGAGCATTGCCGCGGGCACACCGTTCGAAGGGATGATGCTCAAAGATGGCATCGACGGCACCATCACCGAGGGCATGCGCGATCCGTACGAAGTGCCCATGCGTTTGTCTGTGCATCACCCGAAGGACAACGTGCCAGTGCTGTGGTGGCGCAGCGTGGGCTCCACGCACACCGCCTATGTGATGGAAACGCTGGTCGATGAAATCGCCCGCGCGACCAAGCAAGACCCGGTCGCGTACCGCCTGGAACTGATGGGTGACAAGCACCCGCGCCACAAGGCCGCGCTGATGCTGGCGGTCGAGCAATCCGGCTATGGCAAGCGCAAGCTGCCCAAAGGCCAGGCCTGGGGCGTAGCGGTGCACGAGTCGTTCAACACCATCGTCGCCTATGTAGCCGAAGCCTCCGTCACCAAGGGCGTGCCCAAGTTGCATGCAGTGACTGCAGCCGTGCATTGCAACCTGGCGGTCAACCCCAAGACCATTGAGGCGCAAGTGCAAGGCGCGGCGCTGATGGGCCTGGGCACTTGCCTGCCCGGCGCGGCCATCACCTTCAAGGACGGCGTGGTCGAGCAAAGCAATTTTGGGGATTACGTCGTGGCCCGCATCACCGATATGCCCAAGATCACCGTGCATGTCGTGCCCAGTGCAGACCCACCCACCGGCATGGGCGAACCCGGCCTGCCACCGTTGGCGCCAGCGTTTGCGAATGCGGTCGCGAAGATCACCGGCAAGACGCCGCGAGGGTTGCCGTTGAAATTGGCCTGACCCCTGGAAGGCTGGACCTGCGCGCCTTTGTCGGCGCGCGGGTTACCTTGTTTGCTGCGGACGCCTTGCAGGTTTCGGGAGAAACCGCATGGTGCAACATCGCACAGACCTCTTTGGAATTTCCCTACCTAATAGACCAACGACGCAGACGCAAAGTTAAAAAACTAGCCGTATGCACCAGGGGGAAATGGTCCTCAGCTGTGCTGGGGACAATCGTTGGATTGGAGTGGCAGGATGATTGAAGACAACCCATACTTCAAAGTCGTGGATGCCGAATTCCCCAGAATCGGCCAGAAAATCAAGTTGTTCTGGGGGCACCCGGAATTTGTCACGCTGATGCAAGATCTTCAGCATGACTTGGGCGATCGGCCGCGTGCGGGCTTTCCACCGGAAATTCTGTTTGCGCTGCATGAGCTGGAAACAGACCATGACCTGATCTATCCGCATCTGGCGGGCAAGAACTCCGGCATCTGGGGCGTATAGCCCCGCCTTCAAATTTGTAAGAAATCGGGCCGCAGGGCGCGTGGTGAAGGCGTGAGAAGCTATTAAATTTGTAGCATCTCGGACTTGGCCAAGATGCCCACTCGCGCCCTCTGCGCCAACGTGCGCGAACGCACGGATGAATTCCTCGCGTCCAAATAACCTCACAGCCCTAGTTGCCACCACACGCGCGGCATCACCGTGACCGGGAAAAGCATGGACAGATTGCAAGCAACACAGACACATCGGCGCGGGCAGATTTTGGTGAGCCGGATCGGCAAGTGCCAATGCGGTTACCCGATCTTCTTTCGCAACCACCTGTGCCTGCATTGCGGCCGAGCACTGGGGTATGACCCGGAGAAGGCGGCGATTTTTTCTCTGGACGCGGCCGACAACGACGGCGAATGGCGCAAGGCCGGGGCGTCTGCCGGGGGCGCGGTGTACCGCCGCTGTGCCAACTTTTCTGAGGCGCCGCAATGCAACTGGTTGCTGTCGGAAGCGGATAGCGAGAGCAATGCGCTGTGCCGCTGCTGCCGACTCAACCGCATGATCCCGGACCTCAGTTATGTCTCGAACGTGGAGCGCTGGCACAAGGTGGAACAGGCCAAACGCAGGCTGGTCTCTTCGCTGATCGCGCTGGGGCTGCCGGTGGCTTCGCGCATCACCGAAGACACACAGTCTGGCTTGGCGTTCGATATGTTGGCGGATGTAGAGCCGGTGCCCGTGACCACCGGTCACCACAACGGCATCATCACGATCAACCTGAGCGAAGCGGATGACGTGGCACGCGAGGCAATGCGCTCCGAACTGCATGAGCCGTACCGCACGGTGCTCGGGCATGTGCGGCATGAGTCGGGCCACTATTACTGGAGCCGCCTGTTGGAGAACAGCGCCTGGCATGAGCCGTTTCGTGCGCTGTTTGGCGACGAGCGGCAGGACTATGTGTCTGCCCTGCAAAGCTATTACATCAATGGTCCCGACCCTGCATGGGCCGACAACTGCGTCAGCGCCTATGCCAGCGCGCATCCGTGGGAAGACTGGGCTGAAACCTGGGCGCATTACCTGCACATGCTGGACACGATGGATACGGCGATGGGCTCTGGCATCAGCAGCAAACGCAGCGGGCTGCTGAAGGACCCGTTCGACGCAGATGTGCTGTACGCCCTGGAAGGCGAAACAGAAGCAGACGAGGAATTTCTGGCATTCTTTAACGCGTGGGCGGGGCTGACCAGCGTGCTCAACGAGTTTTCTCTGGGCATGGGCCAGCCGGACTTTTATCCGTTCGTGCTGAGCAAGCGCTCCATCACGAAGCTGCACTTTGTGCACCGGTTTCTGAAGGCCACCGATCTGTCCGCAGCCGCCTACATAAATTTACAAACCTGTGTGTGAAGGCGCACGGACGCATCTAGCCCCACGCGGCATTCTGAAGGCTCAACTTTCACAGGAGCGCATTTATGTCAAACACCACTACCTCTCGCACTTCATTCCGCCACGGCGTCGCTTTGGCCGTAGCCGCTTTCATGGCCTTTGGTGCCGTCGCAAATGCGTCTGCCGAAGACACCAAGGATAAGTTGGAGAAAACCGAGAAGAAGGTCGAGAAGGCCGTTTCCGACAGCTGGATCACTACCAAGGTGAAATCCGAAATCCTGGCCAACAGCGTGTCCAAAGCCTTCAAGGTGCAAGTCACGACCAAGAGCGGCGTGGTTCACCTGAAGGGCGAACTGCCTACGCAAGACTCGATTGACCTGGTGAAAATGATTGCCGAAAAGGTCAAGGGCGTGAACAGCGTTGACGTCTCTGGCCTGACCAAGGTCAGCTAAATTCGCCAGCCCGAGAAACACGCTTTAGCCCAGCTTGAGCTGCTGCGTGTTCTTGACTTCTTCCATTACCGGGTAGGTGCGCGTTTCGCGCACGCCCGGTAATTGCCATAGCACGGTGCCCGCAAAGTCGCGGTACGCCGCCATATCGGCCATGCGGGTTTTAAGCAGGTAGTCAAAGCCACCGGCCACCATGTGGCACTCCATGATTTCGCCGCGCACCTGCACGGCCGCCTTGAACGCCTCAAACACATTGGGCGTCGTACGGTCCAGCAGCACTTCCACAAACACCATCATTCCTGCGCCCAGCTTCAATGGGTTCAACCGCGCCTCGTAACCGACGATGTAGCCGTCTTTGGTGAGTCTCTGCACCCTTGCCAAGACTGCCGTGGGTGACAGGGCTACGGCTTCGGCCAATTTGAGGTTGGAGATGCGGCCGTCTTGTTGCAGGCTTTCCAGGATCTTCAGGTCTATTCGGTCTAGGTCTTGCATTTGTTGTTCTCCTTTGTCGTGCCTGCTTGGTGGGGCGGTGCTTCGGGTTATGCCGATGGCCTCATGGCGTTACGCAAAATCGGCTATCGGCATAACCCGAAGCACCGCTGCGAATGGATGGGTAGGCCTGCAGTAGGTTCACAACAACGTTTCTGCTCGCCGGGGTGTGGGGTGTGCCCGCAAGCCGACATTGCGTAACGCACAAGGCCCGCGGGCATACCCCACATCCCGGCAGGTACAAACCTAAGCAAGCATCTGTTTGAATTGAATATATCACTATAGAAAAAGATATTTTTAGTGAAATATTAACCATAAGAACAGAGAGCATAGCGCATTCAACAAATCCAGCCGGAGTCCGCCATGCCAGTCCCCCAACGCCTGCCTTTCCCATACCGCCCAGAAGCCGACGTTGTTGCCCACCGCTTGCAGATGGTGAGCCAGGGGCTGGATTGGGCTGCGGCTGCCAAGGTCGCAACGCCCTGGGTGCAGGCCGTGCGCGACAACCCACCGCCTTTTTGGGCGATGGAAAGTTTGCTGAAGGAATACCCGATATCCAGCGCAGAAGGTCTGGCGTTGATGCGTCTGGCAGAAGCGCTGTTGCGCGTGCCCGATGCCGAGACTGCCATTGCGTTGACTGCCGACCAATTGGGCCGCGCCGACTTTGAGAGCAGCGGCGACAAGGTGCTGGCGCGCTTGTCCAGCACCGCGATTGCGATGAGCAAGCATTTCCTGCCAGGCAGCGAAGAAGGCAGCGGCATCATGGGCAAGCTCGGTGCCAAGACCGTGGTGGCTGCGACGTTGCGCGCCGTGCAATTGCTGGGCCGCCAGTTTGTGCTGGGTCAGAACATGAAAGAGGCGGTCGCTGAAGCGGACACAGCTCGCAAAGGTGCCAAGCTCACGTTCAGCTACGACATGCTGGGCGAGGGCGCGCGTACCGACCATGATGCTTTGCGTTACCTGAAGAGCTACAAGGACGCTATTGATTTCATCGCTACCCGCGCCAACTGGACGGGGCCTCTGGAGCAGAACGATGGCATTTCCATCAAGCTCTCGGCGCTGCACCCGCGTTATGAAGACGCGCACAGCCAGCGTGTGATGGACGAATTGGTTCCCCGCGTTTGGGGTCTGTGCGAAGCGGCGGCCAAGGCCAATATCAATTTGACGATTGACGCTGAAGAGGTTGACAGGCTGGAACTGTCGCTGGAAGTGTTCGAGGCGCTGCTGACCAAAGTCGCGCAACATCAGCCACAGTGGAAGGGCTTTGGCCTGGCGATGCAGGCCTACCAGACGCGTGCGCTGGAGCTGATCGAGCATGTTGCCGCGCTGGGTCGCAAATACAAAGTGCGCCTGATGTGCCGCCTGGTCAAGGGCGCGTACTGGGACGCCGAGATCAAGCGCGCGCAGGAAAACGGCTTGCCCGCTTATCCGGTGTTTACGCACAAGCACCACACCGATGTGTCTTACCTCGCCTGCGCGCGCGCTTTGCTGGAAGCGCCCGATGCGATCTACCCGCAGTTCGCCACGCACAACGCCGCGACGATTGCCGCGATCTTGCAAATGGCGGCCAAGACCGGCGTGCCGTTTGAGCTGCAGCGCCTGCATGGCATGGGCGAGGGTGTCTACCGCGAAGTGCTGAAGAACCCGCTGGTGAGCTGCCGCGTCTATGCGCCTGTGGGCGCGCACCGCGACCTGCTGGCCTACCTGGTGCGCCGCCTACTGGAAAACGGCGCCAACTCGTCGTTCGTGCACCAACTGGCGGATGAATCCGTCGGCATGGAAGACCTGCTGATCTCGCCGCTGCGTCTGGAGCCGCAAAGCAGCCTGCCTATGCCCATCGACCTGTTTGGCACACACGCTAGTGCGCGGCGCAACAGCACGGGGCTGGACCTGACAGTGACTGCGATGCGCGATCCGTTGTTTGCCGCGTTGGCAACCACGACAGTTCCTGTTGTGCCGGAGTTTGATGTAAAAAACATCGCTGGCGCTTACCAGTCGTGCGTAACCAGCTATCAAAAATGGAGCAAGACCGAAGTGGTGGAGCGCGCTGCTGTGCTGCGCAAAGCTGCCGACGCAATGCTCGCCGCGACTCCGCAGCTGTGTGCGTTGTTGGTCAAGGAAGCTTTCAAGACTTGGGGCGACGCGGTTGCGGAAGTGCGCGAGGCCGTGGACTTTCTGCGTTACTACGCCGATGAGGCCGAGCGCATCATGCAGCCCATCAACTGCCCCGTGGTGTACGGCGCACAAACCGGCGCGATGTACGGCGTGACCGGCGAGACCAACACCTTGCGCCTGACTGCGCGCGGCGTCTGGGTTTGCATTAGCCCCTGGAATTTCCCACTCGCGATTTTTGCAGGCCAGGTTGCCGCTGCACTCGCAACGGGCAACACCGTGCTGGCCAAGCCTGCGGAGCAAACGCCCGGCATCGCCAAGCTTGCCGTGGACATCCTGCACGCAGCCGGAGTGCCGACCGATGCGCTGCAACTGCTGCACGGCGCTGGTGAAACCGTGGGCGCGGCGCTGGTCGCGCAGCCCGGTGTTGCGGGTGTAGTGTTTACCGGTTCCACGCAAGTTGCCAAGATCATCCAGCGCGCATTGGCAATGAAAGACGGCCCCATCGTTCCGCTGATCGCCGAGACCGGCGGTATCAATGCGATGCTGGTCGACAGCAGCGCATTGCCCGAGCAGGTGGTGGACGCTGTGGTGATGAGCGCCTTCCGCTCAGCCGGTCAGCGCTGCTCCGCGCTGCGTCTGCTGGTGGTGCACTCTGCCATTGCCGACGGTGTGATCGAAATGATCCAGGGCGCGGCCAAAGAGTTGGTCGCTGGCAACCCGGCGCTGATTGCTACCGACGTGGGCCCGGTGATCGACCGTGAGGCGTTTGACAACATCCAGCGCCACATTGATCGCTTAAATTCAGAGGGAAAAGTGCTCGTAGCGCCCGCAGAACGTGCGCAAGCAGCTACTAATTCAATAGCAAACCTGATCGTGCCCCATGCCTTCGAAGTGAAGAGCATCGCCGACGTGAAGGCTGAAATCTTCGGCCCGGTCTTGCAAATCGTGCGTTGGGATGGTGACCCGGCCGATGTGATTGCACAGATCAATGCGTTGGGCTATGGCTTGACCTTGGGCATCCAGACCCGCATCGACAGTCGCGCGCAGGCACTGGCCAAGGCCGCCCATGTTGGCAACATCTACATCAACCGCAACATGATCGGTGCAGTGGTTGGCGTGCAGCCATTTGGAGGCGAAGGCCTGTCCGGCACCGGTCCCAAAGCCGGCGGTCCGCACTATCTGTACCGCTTTTGCGCGGAACAGACGGTAACGGTCAACACCACGGCAGCGGGCGGTAATGCGGCACTTTTGGCTAGCATGCACTAGGCGAGCTTCTCTAGCGCGGTTGGCCAAACCGGGCGCGATCGCCGCTTAGAATCCGCCTGCAATTTTGCAAAAATGGGAGTAGTAAATGGTTTCGAAGAAAAATGTGATCGCAACGGCTCTGGCATTGGTTGCCGGTTTTGCGGCGATGGGTTCTGTGCAAGCGCAAAACGTGTACGCAGGCGTGGCTTACACCCAGTACAACTTTGAAGGCTCCGGTTCCGTCAGCGCGATCAAGCCAACCGCAGCAACCTTCAAACTGGGTTATGTGGTGAACAGCAACTTCGCAGTGGAAGGTCGCGTCGCGACGTCCATCTCTACCGATGGGCAGACAGTGTCCGGCGTCAAGGTTGACGGCAAGGTTGACAGCCACTACGGCATTTTCGCCAAAGGCATCTTGCCTCTGAACGACACATTCAGCGCATACGGCTTGGTCGGTTTCAACGATCTGACATTGAAGGCTACGGGTAGTGCTGGCGGCCAGTCGGCTTCCGCATCCAAGACTAGCAATGGCTCCAGCTACGGCCTGGGTCTGGATGTCGCATTGACCAAGGAAGTTTCTCTGAGCGCCGAATGGGCACGTCATTTCTCCGACGTGACCAGCATGAGCGTCGGAGTCGCATACAAGTTCTGATGCCACAGCCGATGGGGGGCCATCGGCTTGCACGGTTTGTGTGAAAAAAAGCGCCCAAGGGCGCTTTTTTTATGGGTCAATGACGTTAAACGGCAGCAGCCTTAGCCGTATGGGTTTTGACCCATTCCACATACTGGTCCATCCAGGACTGCAGAAACTTTTTACTGCCTTCACCGATGCTTCCGTCCGGATCAAACAGAGCATCGGTCTTTTGTACAAACGCCTCGGGCTGGCCGAGGGTGGGCACATCCAGGTAGGCCAGCACGTTGCGCAGATGCTGCTGGGCCATCGCAGTGCCGATGGCACCGACTGACACGCCGATCACGCCCGCAGGCTTGCCTTTCCAGACACTCTGGCCATAGGGGCGCGATGCGTGGTCAATCGCGTTCTTCAACACGCCCGGAAATGAGCGGTTGTACTCCGGCGTGACAAACAGCAGGGCACTGGCGGCGCTGATGTCGGCTTTCAGGCGCTTGACCGACCCCGCCTGCGCGCTGTCATCGTCCTGGTTGTAGAGGGGTAAATCCCCAATCTCGATCTGGCTGAAGGAGAAGTCGGTCGGCGCGAGCAGCGCAAGCGCGCTGGCCAGCTTGCGGTTGAATGAGTCTTTGCGCAAGCTGCCGACGATAACGGCGATAGGGTAGTGATGCATAGGTTTCCTTCGGTCAGTGTTGTTCGGCCATGCGGCCTAGCGGCTTCTCCGTCAGGTTTTCAATCAAAATCAGTCCGTAGTGCTGGGCAGCTACGGGCTCGACGCGGCGCACCAGATCCGCCACTTGCCCGGCCAGCGCGTCCGTGGGCGCTTCCACTACCAGGAAGCTGCAGCCTTCTTCAGCCAGCTTGCCATGCGCCTTGATCAAATCGATCTCGTAGCCAAAGTTGGCGATGACGCTGGATCGCAATAGCTCTGAGTCGACCTGGGCCTTCATCTCGGCGGCGGTGTAGCGCACCAGACTTTCGGGTGCGAATCCCAGCATCTGCAATGCGGTTGCTGCTGCTTCGAGTTGCTCTGTCGTGCGAAATGCGATCACGGTATGTCCGACGGGTTTGAAGACACCGAAGGTGGTGGGTGGGTTGCTTTTGTCCATGGCGTACAAGCCTCCTAAAAAATGCATGCAGTGAATGCCAACAAATGGGCTGCCTGCATGTACAGCACGGTATGGGCTGCGAGGGAAGCGGTCTGTTCGGCGGCGCACGGTCTGTCCGGGTATGCGTCCGTGATGTGTCCGCGGACACCTGAAGATATTCGCAAAATTCTTTAAGTCATTGATTTAAAAGTGTTTTTTATCATGTGCGCGGTGGCATGCCCCTTGCAATTACAAGCGGACCGTCAAACCCAATGCACCGCAGGACACTTCATGATTCGCGACACTTCCGCACAAGACACGCTACTGGCGCCCAAGGCACAGCACACCAAAAAGTGGGCGTTGATAGCGGGTGGGGTGGCGCTCTGCGGTGTCGTGGTGTGGGCGTTCCCGACCTTGCAGCAATTGCTGGGCTCGGGCCAGTCGGTCAAGTTGGCCAGGCTCAATGTGGCGGAGGTGCAGTACGGTCCACTGACGCGTGACATCGCAGCCGAAGGCAAGGTGGTTGCGGCGGTCAGTCCCACGCTGTACGCGGGCAATGCAGGCACCGTAACGCTGGCCGTGCAGGCCGGTGATGCGGTCAAGAAAGGCCAGGTATTGGTTCGCTTGGCCAGCGCGGAGCTGGTGGCGCACCTGGGCCAGGAGCGATCCAATGCCGATGCGCTGAAGAGCGAAATGCTGCGCGCCGAAGCCGATGCGCGCCAGCAGCGCGCGCAGGCGCAAAGCGCGCTAGAGACAGCCGCGATTGCACAAAAGTCCGCACAAAACGAATTGGCGCGGCAAAAACAAGCCTTCGATGCGGGTGCCACGGCGCGCATGCAGGTGGACCAGGCACAAGACACGCTGGAGCGCGCGCAGGTTGCGTTCAAACAGGCGCAGCAGTTGTTGGGCTTGAAAGACGAAGCCACCAAGTTTGAATTGCAGGCCAAGCGCCAGGCGTTTGAACGCCAGCAGATGGCGGTGCGCGATGTAGAGCGCCAGCAGGACGAACTGTCGGTGCGCTCGCCGGTCGACGGTCAGGTTGGCCAGTTGTTTGTGTCGGACCGCATGAGCGTTGCCAAGGATGCCAAGTTGGTGTCGGTGGTGGACCTTTCTGCGTTGGAAGTGCAGATGCAGGTGGCCGAAAGTTTTGCGCGTGAGCTGCAAATCGGCATGCCCGGTGAGATTCGTGGCAACAACCAGACCTGGAAAGGTTTGGTGAGCTCGATATCGCCCGAAGTCGTCAACAACGAAGTCGCAGCGCGCTTGCGCTTTGACGGCAAGTTGCCAGAGCAATTGCGTCAGAACCAACGCCTGTCCGTGCGCGTGTTGCTGGACCACCGCGACAAAGTGCTGGCGGTGGCACGTGGCAGCTTTGTCGATGAAGGTGGCGGCCGCTTTGCCTATGTGTTGCAAGACGGCCAGGCCGTCAAGCGTCCGATTCGTCTGGGCGCGCAAAGCTTAAGCCTGGTCGAGGTGCTGGAAGGCCTGCAGCCCGGCGACAAAGTCGTGATCTCCGGCGCGGAGAACTTTCAGGGCGCCGACCGCGTGACGATCAGCCAATAAGCCTCACCAATAAACAAACATATCCAACACACAAGGAAAACACCATGTTGCAAATGAAAAACCTATCCAAGGTCTACCGCACCGAGATGGTCGAGACCTATGCACTGCGAAATTTCAACCTGCAAGTGAAGGCGGGCGAATTCGTTGCGGTCACCGGGCCATCGGGTTCCGGTAAGACTACGTTTTTGACGATTGCCGGTTTGCTGGAAGGTTTTAGTGGCGGCAGCTACATGCTGGGCGGCGTCGATGTCAGCGGCATGAACGACGACCAGCGCTCGCGGCTGCGCAACGAAAAAATCGGTTTCATTTTTCAAGCCTTCAATCTGATTCCCGATCTGAACGTGCTGGACAACATCGAAGTGCCACTGCGTTACCGCGGTATGGGCGGCGACGAGCGCAAGAAGCGCGCACGCGACGCGCTGGCCCGCGTCGGCCTGTCGGCGCGCGAGCGCCATTACCCGGCCGAGTTGTCGGGTGGTCAGCAGCAGCGTGTGGCGATTGCGCGCGCACTGGCGGGTTCCCCCGGCTTGTTGCTGGCCGATGAGCCCACCGGCAATTTGGACAGCCAGATGGCGCGCAGCGTGATGGATCTGTTGGAAGAACTGCACCGCGACGGCGCAACCATTGTGATGGTCACGCACGACATGCAGCTGGCGGCCCGCGCGCAGCGCAATGTGCACGTGATGGATGGCCAGGTGCTGGACATTGCGGCCGAGCTGCACCTGAACCAGACCTTTGCTGCTGAAAACGAGGCCGCGGTTTGAACATGCGCCGCGACCTGCTGCTGTACCCCTGCGCGCTGGCGATCTGCGTGCTGTCGCTTTGCACAGCACGGCCGGTGCGCGCCGAGAACCTGTTGGACATCTACGCCCAGGCGCGTGCTGCCGATCCGCAACTGGCCCTGGCCGATGCGCAGCGCGGCGTGCAGCAGGAAGTGGCCGCGCAAACCCGCGCCGGCTTGTTGCCGCAGTGGTCTGTCAGTGCGACCGAGAGCAGCGCCAGCAGCACCGGTCTGCGCAGCAACCAAGTGGTCAGCAATGCCACGCAGGTGCTGGTGGATCTGGGCCTGTTCCAGCGTCTGCAAGCCGCCAATACATTGACCAGCGCGCAAGAAGCGAATCTGCGTGCTGCCGAGCAGGACCTGTGCGCCCGCGTTGCCAGCGCCTACTTTGGTGTTCTGTCAGCGCAAGCCGCGCTTACCACGGCGCAGGCCAATGAAGATGCGTTTGCGCAGCAGGTCGATCAGGCAGAGAAGCGCTATGCATCCGGCCTGTCGGCGATGATCGATGTGGAACAGGCCCGCACCTACCACGCATTGTCGCGCGGCACCACGGTGCAGGCGATTGCCAGCTTGCGCGATGCGCGCGAGGCCTTGACGCAAATTACCGGTCGCCCGGTCGGCACCTTGCAGACGCTGGCGCAGCAACTGCAGGCTGCGCCACCGGCGCCACAAGATGCCAGCGCCTGGGTCGCGCAGGCGTTGCAAAGCAATCCGGCATTGCAAGCCCAGCAGCTGCAACTGGACGCCAGCGAACGCAGCGTTGGCGCGGCTCGCGCTGCCCACTTGCCCACGCTGGGCCTAGCGCTCGACAGCCAGCGTCTGGGCGGCGATGGTTATGCCGCTGCCGACACCGGTCGCTTTAACAACACACTGGCTGTGCGCCTGACGGTGCCGCTGTTTGCGGGTGGTGCGACCCGTGCGCAAACCCGCCAGGCTGTCTACCAACGCGATGCGGCCCAGCAAAACCTGGAGTTGGCCAAGCGTGCCGTGGTGCGCGAAACCCAGGCGCAATACCAGGCTGTGTTGTCCGGCATGGCGCTGATCGAAAGCACAAGCGCTGCGGTGGCTGCATCGGATCGGGCGCTGGCTGCCACCCGTGCCGGCCAGGCGTTGGGTACCCGCGGCATGACCGATTTACTGCTGGCGATCCAGTCGCAAGCGGCGGCGCAAAGCGCGCTGGCCCAGGCGCGCCATCGCTACGTACTGGCCACATTGTTGTTGCAGCAGGCCAGTGGCACGCTGAATGAATCTGCGCTGGCCAACGTCAACCAATTATTGCAAGGGACTTTCTGATGTTTTCCTATTACCTTGATCTTGCACTGCGCAGCTTCAAACGCAGCCGGGGATTGACCGCGCTGATGGTGATCACCATTGGTATCGGTGTGGGTGCCTGCATGACCACGCTGACGGTGTTTCACGTGCTGTCTGGCGACCCGATGCCGCACAAGAGCAATCGTCTGTTCAATATCCAGATGGACCCGGAGCCAATGCGCGGCTTCAAGCCGGACGATGAGCCGGTGCTGCAATTAACGCGCTTTGATGCCGAGAAGCTGTTGCGCGAAGCGCGTGGAGCGCGCCAAGTGATGATGAGTGGAGGCAACGTTGCCATCGAACCTGATGGGCAGAGCGCATTCTTTGCGACTATGCGCTACACCAGCGCCGACTTCTTTGCCATGTTTGATGTGCCGTTGCAATACGGAACCACATGGAGCGCGGCGGACGACGATGCACAGGCCCGAGTCGTAGTGCTGTCCAGCGAGTTGAATGACCGCCTTTTTGGAGGTGCCGACAGCCGTGGCAAGAGCGTGGTGGTGCGCGGCAAGGAGTTCCGCGTGGTCGCAGTGATGAAGCCCTGGCGCCCGGTGCCGCACTTTTACGACCTGACCCAGAGCAGCTTCGGCAAGGCTGAAGAAATCTACATGCCGTTTTCTACCGGCATAGAGTTGAAGTTTGGCACCTCCGGCAACACCAGTTGCTGGGGTGATGTGAAAGCTGGTGAGTCACGCTCGGTTGGCGCGCCCTGCGCTTGGGTGCAGTACTGGGTGGAGCTGGAGAGTGCGGCCAAGGCCGCTGACTACCTGCAGTATCTGAAAAATTACTACGACCAGCAGCGCACGGCGGGCCGTTTTGAACGACCTACCCGTGTCTGGATGTGGGATCTGATGGGCTGGCTGGCCAAGCGCGAGGTGGTACCCAGCGATATCGGCTTGCAACTGTGGCTGGCCTTCGGTTTTCTGGTTGTTTGCCTGGTCAACACAGTCGGTCTTTTGCTTGCCAAATGCCTGCGTCGCTCTGGCGAAATCGGTGTTCGGCGTGCGCTAGGCGCTTCGCGCAGCGCCATCTTTGCGCAATTCGTTGTAGAGGCCGGTAGCTTGGGCCTGGCTGGTGGTCTGTTGGGCCTGGTGTTGACCTGGCTGGGTCTGTGGGCCGTTCGCAATGGTTCCGGCGGGTATGCGGCGCTGATCAACCTGGACGGCATCATGCTGGCAACCACGTTGGTGTTGGCGCTCGGCGCTAGCTTGTTGGCCGGCTTGTTACCAGCCTGGCGCGCCTGCCAGGTGTCGCCCGCAATGCAACTCAAAACCCAATAAGAACGGAAGGCACGCCATGGACATTTTCCCTATCCTCGCGACGCTCAAGCGCCACAAGACCGCTGCTGGCTTAATCGTGTTGCAAGTCGCGCTGACTTGCGCAATTGTCTGCAATGCGTTGTTCCTGATCTTTCAACGGTTGGATCGCATTAACGAGCCCAGTGGACTGGCTGAATCCGAAATCGTGATGCTCGGTGTCTCCGGCCTGTCGCGCAGTCAGGATCCGGACGCCACGACCCGCGCTGACCTGCAGGCGCTGCGTGCGCTGCCCGGCGTCAAGAGTGTTGCGCTAATGAACCAGATTCCGTATGCCGACAATTTCTGGGCCAGCGGAATCCGTCTCACACCTGAACAATTGGGGCGCGGTGAAAAGTCGGTCGGTGTGGCCAACTACGTTGGCAGTGAGGGATGGCTGCAGACGCTGGGGGTCAAGTTGGTGGGCGGACGTGATTTCAATGGCAACGAGTACCAGGACCAGACCGAGGTCGACAAGGCATCGCCACCGGTCATCCCCGCCGTCATCATCAACGAGGCATTGGCCAAGCGGCTGTTCCCGAATGGTGATGCGGTTGGCCAGACGGTGTATGTGTTTGGCCCCGAGCCGATACGTGTGGTTGGCGTGATAGAGCGTCTGGTTTCGCCGCAACCGGGGGGCAAAAATGATAGCCAGCTTTACAGCATGGTGCTCCCGATACGACCGAATTTTCGCGGCGGCAACTACCTGCTGCGGGCCGATGCGGCAGCGCGGGATAACGTGTTGACGGCCGGGGTCGAGGCGCTCCTGAAGACTGACGGTCAGCGCATTGTGCGCCAGAAGAAGCTTCTGTCCGACATGCGCAAAAAGTATTACCAGCAGGACGTCAACATGGCCTGGCTGATGGGTGGAGTCTGCATTGCATTGTTGGCCGTGACCGCCTTCGGCATTGTTGGCTTGGCCAGCTTCTGGGTGCAGCAGCGCACGCGCATGATTGGCACGCGCCGCGCCATGGGCGCTACGCGTGGTCAGATCCTGCGCTACTTCCAGACGGAGAATTTTTTGTTGACCAGTGTGGGCATCGTTCTGGGTATGCTCGCCGCGTATGGCATCAGCCTGTTGTTGATGCGCAGCTACGAACTGCCGCGTTTGCCGTTTCTCTATCTGCCGGCAGGTGCATTGACGCTGTGGGCGCTGGGCCAGATTGCGGTGCTAGTGCCGGCGCGCCGAGCTGCTGCATTGCCGCCAGTCGCCGCATTGCGCTCTTGATGCTTGTTAGGTTGCCATCATGACCACATTGTCCACCCGTCAAAATCTACTGCTACTCGCCGCGGCTCTTGTTCCCATCGTCTACTTCGGAGCGCAAGCTGTCGCCGCGCCCTACTTCCCGAACTACAGCATCTACACAACCTCGGCGAGTGCGTTGGGTTCCGACCTATCTTCAAGACCTGGCATCCTCAATACTGGCGCATTCCTAACGGGCGCACTCGCAACTTTGGGCAGCATCGGCTTTGCGACATCGCTGCCCCGTCTCAGCGCCGGAAAGGTTGCTTCGTACTTGCTCGCCATTTGCCTGCTATCGGCGGGCCTGGCGTCGTTCTGGGCAAGCCTGCATCCACTTCCTGCCCCTAATCACAATCCAGGGGCACTCGGCTTCGGTTTGTTCTTGATGCCATTTGCTTCCGCATGGGCGGCATGGCGTTTGTCCATTCCCAAGGCGATTCTCGCGTTCTTCCTCCTGAATGCGCTTGCATTCGTCATCCTTGGCATTGTCATGTCAGGCGCCACTGGTATTGATTTGTCGGCCTTCGGTGGTCTTGTTCAAAAGCTAATTGCTGTAACGACAATGGCATCAAGTGCAGCAGTCGCCCTCATTGCAATGTTGCGCTCCGAGCGGTTGGCAACCTAGCAATTCATTCAAGCCGAACCCGCTTCGCGGGTCGGCTTAATTTAAGCGATATGCTCCGTGCTTGATGCGCAGCGTACTGATCATTGACGACAACCCCGGAGTAGGCGAAGCCCTATCGCTGCTGCTGTCGCTGCACGACATGCGCGCGCTGGTCGCCACCGATCCAGCGCAGGGCCTGGCGATGCTGGATAGTGAAGCCGTGGACCTGGTGATTCAGGACATGAACTTCAGCCAGGACACGACCTCTGGCGTGGAGGGCACCGAACTGTTTCACCGGATACGCGCACTGCAGGCTGATCTTCCTGTCATCTTGCTCACCGCGTGGACGCAACTGGAGCATGCGGTCGCGCTGGTCAAGGCCGGTGCCGCGGACTATTTAGCCAAGCCGTGGGATGACACCAAGCTGCTGGCGACGATTGAAAATCTGCTGGAGTTGTCAGAGTCCAATCGCGAGCTGGCGCAAACCCGCCAGGCGCGGCGCCAACGCATGGCCAACTTGCAACAGCGTTTTCATCTGGACGGCCTGGTGTTCGCGTCTGATGCGATGCTCGGTACGTTGGAGCTGGCTTGCCAAGTTGCGCGTGCGCCGTTACCTATTTTGGTCACGGGGCCGAATGGCAGCGGCAAGGAGCGCATCGCTGCCATCATTCACGCGAATTCTGCGGTGGCCCACGGTCCGTTTATTGCACTGAACTGCGGCGCGCTACCGGGCGAGTTGATCGAGGCCGAATTGTTTGGTGCCGAGAGTGGCGCCTACACCGGCGCCAACCGCGCGCGCGAAGGCCGTTTCGAAGCGGCAGACGGTGGCACGCTGTTCCTCGACGAAATCGGCAACCTGCCATTGGCAGGGCAAGTCAAATTGTTGCGTGTGCTGGAGACAGGGCGCTTTGAGCGACTCGGTTCCAACCGCACCCGAGAAACCAAAGTGCGTGTTCTCTCGGCGACTAATGCCGACATCAAAGGCATGGTGGCTGCCGGTACGTTTCGCGAAGACCTGTATTACCGGCTGAATGTGATCGAGTTGCGGCTGGCGCCATTGGCACAGCGGCGCGAAGACATTGCCCCCTTGGCAGAACATTTCCTGCAAGGTCGCGCCAGCTTGAGCGATGCTGCACGCGAAGCCTTGTTGGCCCATGGCTGGCCTGGCAATGTGCGCGAACTGAAGAACACCATGGAGCGCTGCGCAATCTTGTGTGCAGGCCGCAGCATTCAACCGGTCGATCTGGGTTTGGTGGCGGCGCCGCATGCGCTCTCTACACGTAATCTCGATGAACCCAGTCGTGATAGCGTATTGGCTGCGCTGGCGAATGCCGATGGCGTGGTCGCGCGTGCCGCGCAAAGCCTGGGTCTGTCGCGCCAGGCGCTGTACCGGCGCATGGAGCGTTACGGCTTGCCGCGCGACGCAGGCGAGTCCGACAAGATCTGACGCCCATGCGCTCTCCCGGCCTGCAACTGCGCATCTTCCTGCTGCTGCTTTGCGCTGCGACCGCCGCGCTATTGATTCACGCATCACTGGTCTACTGGCCACTGCCGCAGGTTTTGCATTGGCTGGCAGAAATGCCCTCGGCTTTGTCAGGGCAGGCACAGACACCCACTGGACGCAACGTCGTCACACCTGCGGTCGAAATCTGGAGCGCCCCCGCGCCCTGGAGCCTGGCCGCGCTGGGCCTGACGTTTGCGATCCTGTTGCCGCTGCTGTGGGCCATGGCCGTACAGGCGCTGGCGCCGCTGACGCGACTGTTGCGCGCGCTGGAGGGCGCGGTGCTGAGCTACCAGGACGGCGACTTCAGCATGGCGATTGCTGCGCCCCCCATTACCGGCAAAACCGATGACGCACTGACCGAGCTGATGCGCCTGCATAGCGCGTTGGGCCTGGCGTTGCGCGAACAACGCCAGCAACTGGCGCAACGGGAATTGATGTTGGACACGGTGGTGCAGAACACGCCGCTGGCGATGTTGCTGGTCGACGGGCAGGGCCGCGTCGCCTATGCCAATACAACTGCGCGGCAACTGTTGGCCCAGGGTCGGAGCCTCGCGGGCACCACGCTGGATGCATTGCTCGCCAAAGCACCTGCGGCATTGGCGCAAGCCTTGTACAGCCAGCAAGACCAGTTGTTCACCATCTCCGAAGCCAGTGGCGACGAGAACTTTCATTTGTCACAGCGCACGCTGCAACTGCAAGGTCGGCCGCATCGGTTGATCCTGTTGCGCCGCATGACACGGGAACTGGCGCGCCAGGAGGTGGCGAGCTGGAAGCGCGTGATTCGCGTGATCAGCCACGAGCTGAACAACTCGCTGGCACCCATTTCGTCATTGGCGCACAGCGGCGCGGAATTGGTGCGACGCGGTGACCTGCAGCGTCTGCCAGGTGTGCTGGCCAGCATTGGCGAGCGTGCATCCCACTTGCATGGGTTTCTGTCTGGTTACGCCAGCTTTGCCAAGCTGCCCACACCGCGCCGTGAGCCGGTGGCCTGGCCCGAACTGCTGGAACGACTGGCCGCGCACTGCCAGTTCACGGTGCTGCAGCCTCTGCCTGCTGAACCAGGATTGATGGATGCACCGCAGATGGAGCAGGCGCTGATCAATTTGGTCAAGAACGCACACGAAGGCGGATCACCGCCGGATGGGGTCACTCTGCACGTACATGCGCAGGCGGCAGATTGGAGTATTCAGGTGGCAGACCGTGGGCCTGGCATGAGTGACGCGGTGCTGTCGCAGGCGCTGCTGCCTTTTTATTCCACCAAACGCAGTGGTACGGGCTTGGGGCTGGCGCTTGCCCGTGAAATTGTGGAGGCCCACGGCGGCCGAATTACGTTGGCAAACCGGGAGGGAGGCGGGTTGTGCGTCACCCTTCTCCTCCCCAAATAGTCAGTAATTACTGACCGGCAGCCTTCAGTTCTTTCTTGACGGCGATCTCATCGGCGACATCGTAAGGCTTGCCGGAGCAACTGGCTTTCCATTCGTCTACGGTGTCGTTGTACTTCTCCGAGCGCTCTTGCAGGGCCTTGCCGCGTACGTTGTTGGCCTGGATGCGGGCATCCAGCGCCTCCTTGGCGGTATTGAAAGGATTTTTGTCGATGTTGTAGGTCTCGACCTTGCGCTGATGTGCGGTGACCCGGTCGTTGAACTCGACGCGACGGGCTTCCGCTGCCTTCGCTTCCGCTTTGGGCACCGGTTGGTCAAATTCCTTTTGGGCTTCCATCAGTTTGGCGCCTTCGGCTTCAATTTCCTTGGCCAGGCTGCTCAACGCCACCGACTGGGTGACCAGCGCATCTTTGCTGGTCACGATGCCATTGCGTTCCAGTTGGAACGCTTCCTTTTCTTTGTCGATGGCGGCGTTCTCGATGCTGTTGGCGGCTTGTTGTTTGAAGCATGCGCGCAATTCATCACGCGTCATCACCACGACCTTGATTTTGTTAGACGCTGCAGGCGCTTTTTTGCTGCTGGCAGGTTTGGCAGGTTGGCTTTGTGCGAGGACGGGGAGTGCCATGGCGACACACAGGGAGAGCAATAAGCGTTTCATAAAACATCCATGTTTGCGCCAAACCGCTGGCGCCAGACTGCATTATGGCCGTGATCAAACCCGCACATTCCCGGTCATGAACCCGCTAGACTGCGCTCTTTCCTGCATGGAGGTATGGATGCGCCGGGTTACTGTTCTGAAATTGTTGACAGGATTTGCGTTGATGCAAGGCTTGGCTTATGCCGGCGAATCCACTGCCTTGAAGGCCTGTCGGGTGGAGGGTATGCCCAATGAGCTGCTGTGTGGCTCGGTAAAGAGGCCGCTGGACCCAGCCCGGCCCGAGGATGTACAAATAGATGTGCATTTCCTGGTCGTGCCTGCCATGGCCCGCAACAAGCAACCCGATCCTGTGTTGATGTTGGCAGGTGGACCTGGACAGAGTGCAATTTCGGTAGCGCCAGCGGTTTTGAACCGGTTTGGCCGACTCAATAATCGCCGGGACCTGGTGTTCATTGACCAGCGTGGTACCGGACGCTCTGCACCCCTACAGTGTGACGACGACAAGCGGCTGACGTTGGCGCAAACCATGGATATGTCTGCCCAGTTGGTACGGCTGCAAGCCTGCCAGGAGAAGTTGTCCAAACTCGCTTACGGCGACATGCGGTTCTTCACCACGTCGATTGCGATGCAGGATTTCGACGCAGTGCGCCAGGCTTTGGGCGTGGCGCAATGGAATCTGGTTGGTGCCTCTTATGGCACGCGCGCAGCGCTCGAGTATCTGCGCCAGTTTCCGGACAAGGTACGGCGCACCGTGTTGGATGGCGTCGCACCTCCTGACCAGATTTTGCCCGCCAGCCTCTCGGTGGACACCCAGGCTGCACTGGACGCCGAGTTCAGCGCGTGTGAGAAAGAAGCGCAATGCAATCGCATGTATCCCGCGCTGCGGGCTGATTGGGTGTCTCTGCTCAAAGGCTTGCCACGCGCGGTGACAGTGCGCCATCCCGGGACGGGAGTTGCCGAGCAGCTGGTTATGACCCGTGAGGCCGCGCTGCGCGCAGTTCGCGGGCCTTTGTACGCACCGGTTAGCGCATCGGCACTGCCGGAAGCCATTCATGCGGCTGCCCAAGGGCGTTTTGACGCGTTGATGGGTCTCTCCGGTGCATTGGGTTCGTCCAAATCCGCGCGCCTCGCGATGGGAATGCACTTCTCCGTGGTCTGTGCGGAAGATGTGCCACGGCTGCCTGCGGCCAAAGACAAATTCGGCGCAGATTTTGGCGCGATGGATGTGGCGCTGTATACCCAGGTGTGCGCCAACTGGCTCAAGGGAAATGTGCCAGCCAGTTTTTATACCGTTCCGCCCGCAACCTCTCCGGTGTTGATGCTCAGTGGTGGCGCCGATCCGGTGACACCACCACGCCATGCGCAGAGGGTCTCGCAACAATTGGGTTCTCAGGTTCAGCACATTGTCGTACCGGAAATGGGCCATGGCGTGATGGCGCTGGGCTGTATGCGCGATGTGGTTTTCAAATTTATCGACACCAAGGAAGCGGCCGCCGCGCTGCCGCAAGATGCGAGCTGCGCGATCCGCGTGCCACGACCCGGCGTATTTGTCCCCGTACGAGCGGCTCCTGCAGCGAATGGAGGTCAGCCATGATCAAGATTGACCAAGTCAGCAAGCAGTTCAAATCACAGGGCAAAGGGGCGCTTTTCAAACGTGCGCCGAGTCAGGTGGTACAAGCCGTTAAGGATGTGACCGTGCATGCCAAGGATGGCTGCATCACGGGCTTGCTGGGCGCCAACGGAGCCGGGAAGACCACCACGTTGCGCATGTTGGGCGGTCTGTTCGAGCCTGACAGCGGAAGCATTTTGGTAGACGGCATTGCAGTGGCAGAGCAGCCGCGCAAAGCGCTTGCGCGCATGGGCATCCTGGGAGATGCCCATGGCCTCTATCCGCGCCTGACCGCGCGCGAAAACATTGTCTATTTTGGACGGTTGCAAGGCATGGAGCCGGATGCTGCCAATGCGCGTGCGCAAGAGTTGGCGCGCCTGCTGGACATGCAGAGCATTCTGGACCGCCGTGCGGAAGGATTCAGCCAGGGCGAGCGCATGAAGACCGCGCTGGCCCGTGCACTAGTGCACGATCCAGCCAATATCGTTTTGGATGAACCCACCAACGGGCTGGATGTATTGGCTACGCGCTCCCTGCGCGACGCATTGCGACATCTGCGCTCACCTGCAGGCGGGAATAAATGCATTGTTTTTTCGACGCACATCATGCCGGAGGTCGAGCAATTGTGTGAGCATGTGGTGGTGATTTCGCGTGGCGTCAGTGTGGCGCAGGGCTCGGTTGAGGAGTTGTTGGAGCAGGCTGGCGAAACCCGCTTTGAAGACGCCTTCGTCAAATTGGCATTCCCGCAAGCATTGGTAAAGGACGTCGCATGAGCTCCGCGCTGTTGAAGAATTTTTGGCTGGTGTTGCGCAAGGAAGTGTCGGATGCTGTGCGCGACCGGCGCACGCTGTTGCGGCTGATGATCCCGGCGGTACTGATGGGGCCTCTGCTGTTGCTGGCCGTGTCGGCCATGATTGCTTCGCTGGAGGAGCGCGCCGATAGACGTGAAGTCATGGTGGTTGGCATTGAAAACGCGCCGACCCTGCGCAACTTTCTGGAGCGCCAGACCTACACCATTAAACAGGCGCCCGAAGACTATGAAGTGCGCTTGCGTGCCACCACATTGCTGCAGCCGGTGCTGGTGATTGGAAAGAACTTTGAATCGGATTTGATTCATGGAGAAAAACCCACCGTGGAGGTTGTCAGTGACAGCGCCAACCAGCGCGCCAGTGCGGGTGTACGACCACTGATGCAATTGCTCAACGGATTCAACCGTGAACGTGCCTCCATCACGATGGCCTTGCGGGGCGTGTCGACCGATCTGCTGCAGCCGGTTGCTTTTGAAGAGCGCGATCTGGCCAGTATCCAGGCTCGCGCAGCGCGTATCACCGGCATCATTCCGATGTTCATCATCATGGCCGTGCTCTACGGCGCGCTGACGGCTGCGCTGGACAGTACGGCGGGAGAGCGCGAACGCGGTTCGCTGGAGCCATTGCTGATGAATCCGGTGCAGCACATCGCCCTGGTGCTGGGTAAATGGGGTGCGGTGGCGATTCTTGGCATGGTCGTCGCCTGCATTTCCAGCCTGAGTTTCATCCCGGCGCAATGGCTGATCAAGAGTGACAGTCTGCAAGCGATGTTCCAGTTCGGTGCCTATGAAGTGATGGCATTTCTGCTGTTGCAATTGCCCCTCGCAGCGGGCCTGGGTGCGGTGCTGATGGCACTGGCCATCCAGTCCAAAACCTTTAAGGAAGCGCAGGCGGGTAGTACGCTGGTGATGACGGTTGTCGGTTTGGCGCCCATGGTCAGCATGCTCAACCCGGGCGGCGATGCACCGTGGTACGTGTGGGTACCTGGTTTGGCCCAGAACACGCTGATGATGCTGGTGCTGAAGGGCGAGCCTTTAACGCTGGCCAAGGTATTGCCCGGCGTAGTCGTGGGCATTGTTTTGACCGCGGGTTGTCTGTTTTATGTGGCGCGCTCCATGCGCAGCGCAGTCGCGCGCTAAGAACCCAGGGCGGGTGTTGCCAGCAGTCAACAGCGACTGAAAAATGCGGTCAATATACGGGTTTTCCCGAGGATAGGTGCCAAAATTTGGGACCCTCACTCCTCAGGATAAACCCCAATGAAAAAATCAATTTCCCTGAATTTGCGCCCGCTACCGCTGCTGGCGGGCATCGCGCTGGCGTTTCCGATGACGCATGCCATGGCCCAGTCGACCGAAGTCGGCACGCTGCAAGCCGTGACGGTCACCGCCGAACGCCGTACGGAAAACATCAAGGATGTTCCCAGCTCCATTTCCACGATCTCGGGTGAAAAGCTCGACGTGCTGAACACCGGTGGCCAGGACATCCGCATGCTCTCCGGCCGGGTGCCCAGCCTGAACATCGAGTCTTCCTTTGGACGTGCCTTCCCCCGCTTTTACATCCGCGGCTATGGCAACACTGACTTCCGCTCGAACGCTTCCCAGCCCGTGTCGCTGATATATGACGATATCGTGCAAGAGACGCCCATCCTCAAGGGATTCCCCATTTTTGACGTGAACCGCATTGAAGTGCTGGCTGGCCCCCAAGGCACCCTGTTTGGCCGCAACACCCCGGCTGGTGTGGTCAAAGTTGACTCGGTCAAGCCCTCCAAGGCCACCGACGGATACTTCAACATTTCCACAGGCACCTACGGCACCACGAACATTGAAGGTGCATTCAACCTGCCTTTAAGCGGCGACTGGAATGCCCGTATCTCTGCCCAATCGCAGCACCGCGACAACTGGGTCAAGAACGACAAGAGCGCGACAAAGGATCTTGAAGGCTACGACGACCGCGCCATCCGCATCCAGGCTGCCTATGACGGCGGTGGCATGTTCAGCGCTCTGCTGAGTGCCCACAACCGTGACCTGAAGGGCAGCGCCCGCGTGTTCCGCGCCAACATCATCAAAAAGGGCACGAACGAGCTCGTGGATGATTTTGATCCCGCGCAAATCCATACCGATGGCCTGAACGAACAGAACCTGACCAGCACTGGCTACAGCGCCAAGCTGAAATGGTCGTTGCCCGACTTCAACGTCTACTCCATCACGGGCTATGAGACCGTCAGCGCTTACAGCCGTGGCGATATCGACGGTGGCTTCGGTGCTGCCTTCCTGCCCAGCAGCGGCCCTGGCCTGATCCCGTTCCCGTCCGAGAGCGCGGCCAGGGTGCGTGATCACCAGCAAGTCACCCAGGAATTCCGCGTCGAGTCCAAGGCCACCGGCCCGCTGACTTGGCAAGGTGGTGTATACCTGTTCCAGGAAAAGCTGGGCTTTGACAGCTTCTCCTACAGCTCCACGGCACCCAATCCGCAAACTGGCGTCATCATGTCGGACCAGACCAATGACTCCTACGCGGTGTTCGGGGGCCTGACTTACGCCATGAGCAGCGACCTGAAACTGCGTGGCGGCCTTCGCTACACGCAAGACAAAAAGACGCTGACCACCCAGCCCGGCAGCGCCGCACTGACCGCCAATGGATTGACCGCCAGCACCAATGACAGCCAGGTCACCTGGGACATGGGTGCCACCTACAAGCTGGACAAGGACACCAACCTGTTCGGCCGCGTTGCAACAGGCTACCGCGGCTCCAGCATCCAGAACCCCGATGCATTTGCACCGCTGACCCAAGCCAAACCTGAGACCAATACCTCCTTCGAGGCCGGTATCAAGGCGGACTTGTTCAATAAGCGCGCCCGTGGATCGTTCAGCGTGTTTCACTTTGACGTGAAAGATCAGCAACTGACCGCCGTGGGTGGTGCCAACAACAGCAACCAATTGGTGAGCGCTGCCAAGGCCTCTGGCGACGGCGTAGAACTGAACTTTGATGCCTACCTGACGCCGAACTTCCTGGTGACTTTGAGCGGAAGCTACAACGAGACCAAGATCAGCGACTCCAGCCTGGCAGTTGGCGTTTGCGCCCAGTGCACGGTCTTGAATCCGTTGAATGCTGCTGGCAAGGCCCTGATCGACGGCAACGCGTTGCCCAATGCCCCCAAGTGGATTGCCAACATAACAGCCCGCTACGGTATCCCTACCACCAACGGCGGCGAGTACTTTGTCTACACCGACTGGGCTTACCGCTCGGAGACCAACCTGTTTCTGTACAAGTCGGTTGAGTTCACTGCACCGGCCCTGGTTGAAGGTGGCTTGCGCGTTGGTTACAACTGGAACAACGGCAAATACGAAGCGGCTGTGTTTGCCCGCAACATCACCAACCAAGTGCGCGTGACCGGTGGCATTGACTTCAACAACCTGACTGGCTTCATCAACGATCCACGTACCTACGGCGTACAGTTCAAGGCGACGTTCTAAACGGATATTGCGGCATTTGCCGCATCAAGAAAAAAGGGGAGATGCCGCAAGGCATCTCCCCTTTTTCTATGGGATAGAGGTTTAGCGCAAGGCCAGCATGGAACGGCCCTGGGCGTGGTCACCCTGCTCATCTCCCTGGTCACCCAGCTTGAAGCTCGCCATGGTTTTGACCAGTTCTTCCGCCTGCTGCTCCAGACTGGAAGCCGCGGCTGCAGCCTCTTCAACCAGCGCAGCGTTCTGCTGTGTCGTCTCATCCATTTTGGCAATCGCACTGCCGGCTTCCGCAATGCTGGTGGCCTGTTCTCTGGAGGCCACCGTGATCTCCTCAATGATGGAGCCCACCTTCTGCACCGAGCTCACAATCTCCTGCATCGTCGTTCCGGCGCGTTGCACCAGGCTGGAGCCATGCTCCACCTGATCCACCGAGGTCTTGATCAGCGCGCTGATTTCCTTCGCAGCTTGGGCAGAACGGCCCGCCAGCGACCGCACTTCTGATGCCACCACGGCAAAGCCCCGGCCCTGCTCGCCGGCACGGGCTGCTTCCACTGCAGCATTCAAGGCGAGGATATTTGTCTGGAACGCAATGCCGTCAATCACGCCGATGATCTCGCTGATCTTCTTGGAGGACGTGTCAATGCTGGCCATGGTGTTGATGACTTCTCCCATGACCTCGCCACCGCGCACGGCAACTGCCGAGGCAGATGACGCCAGCTGGCTGGCCTGGCGCGAGCTCTCGGCGTTTTGCTGAATGGTCGACGTGATCTCGGCCATGCCGCTGGAGGTATGGGCCAGAGAGTTGGCCTGCTGTTCGGTACGTACCGATAAATCCTGGTTGCCCGAGGCAATTTCGCGGGCTGCATCAGTGATGGAATGGCTGCTCTGGCGCACCCCCGAGACCATGGAGCGCAGCCCTTGGGTCATCTCCTGTACTGCAGCCAATAGGCTGGTGGTATCTCCCGTGTTGAGTTTGATGTGCTGGGACAAATCGCCCTGGGACATCACCCGCATTGCCGAGCGGGCGTATTCGGGTTCGCCGCCGAGTTGGGACCACACGCTCTGGATCACAAACCAGGAAGCAATCAGCAGGACGGCAATAACCACCAGGCCGCTGATGACGGTGACGTTGCGACTGGAGCGCACGCCTTCTTCGGCGCCTTGTAGCGCCGCAGTGAATTCAGTCTGGGCGCTTTCACGGGCCGCCTTCAGACTGGCTTCCAGTTTCTTCTGTGAGCCCTGCATCTTGGGTATGGAGGCAGGGCCATCGCCTTTGATATCGCCCAGAAAAATACCGGCCGTCTCGAGAGACGCTGCCAGGTAGCCTTCAAAATCTGCACCCAGTGCTTTGACCTGGGCTTCATGGCCATCCAGGGCCTGTGCGCCTTGCAACGTCTTGCGCATCAGCGCGGCAATGTCCTTGGCTTCATCCAGGCGCTTTTTCTCCCCCTCGCTGACGGCGCTGGTGATGGTGGCGCCAAGGGTGTCGAGCTGGCTGGCAAACTTGGTGGTGGCGTCCAGATAGGGGTAGTGGGCTTCACCCACACCGCGGATGGTGGACAGCGTAGAGGTGGAGATAGCCAGCACGGCCATGGTCCCCAACGCAAAGATGATGGTGGCCACGATGGGCAAGGACCAGATTTTCATCTTCACACTCATAAGAATGCTCTCCTAGGAATTCAGTTGCATAGGGGGCTATGCAGGGTCACAACGATTGTTCTTTGATGGAAGCTTAAGCGGGCTTCAAACAGGAGCGGCCCCAAAGGGCCGCTCTCGTCTTTTTATGCTATCGGCACAAACTCAGTCTTCCGATAGTAGTACTTTTACGCTGCCATCGACGGCGCTCTTCTCGATGTAGCCGATCGCGTTGGGATTGGCCGCGACCATTTTCTTGACTTCAGCAGAGCTGCCCAGTTCTTTGGGGGGGGTGGCCTTGCCGGAGAACACCAGGCGAGACCATGCGGCCTTGACTTGGGAGCCGGATTTGCCGGCTACCTTGGTGTAAAACAGTTCGCGCACGGCGCTGCCTTCCGCCTGGTCCAGTAGTAATGCAGTTCCCACGCCAGGGAGCTGGTCGGACTTGCCAAGAAACAGGCCCGCGGCTTGTTCTGCAGTCAGCGCGGCCGCTTGGCTCTTGGCACCAACGACTACGGCTACCTGGGCAAAAGAAGATGCGGCACACAGACCCAACGACGCGGTCAACAGGAGTTTGAGGAGGTTTTTCATAGGTATGTGCTCCTTCAGAATACGAAGTCAAGGGCAAAGCTGATGACGTTCACGCTGGTGTCGGTTTCAAACTTCCCGCCAGGGACGCCACCCAAACCACCGTTGGAGCCTTTGGGGATGTTGATGTTGGCGTATTCCGCTTTGACGGCGTAGCTCTTGCCCGCTTCCCAGCGCACGCCGATGGCTGTTGTGTTGTCGGTGTTGTCGGCAATCAGTTTGGTCACCGTAGTAGAACCAGCGATGCCGTTGATGGCAGCATTAAGCTGTGGAACCGGGGACGCGAAGCTGGTGATGCTGTCAACTCTGCGCCCAGACAAGGACACGTAGGGCGTCAACTTGTTGACCCGATAACCCAGCGTGGTGTACCAGGCGCTGATGTCTGAGACATACAACGAATCGGTCTTGCGCTTGGTGACCTCTGCACTGCCGACCCATTGGCCCAACTCAAACGAGGCGCCAATACCTGTAAACGTGGCCGCCTTGCCATCGATGGCCAGCGCATCTGCGAAGTCCTTGTGCCCGCTCAGGCCAGGGGTCGCACTGACAGCGCGCAAGGTGTTGATCAGGCCGTTGAAGGCGACCAGACCGGAGCCTTCGCCGGAAAGCTTGGTTTGTACATGCCCAGCACGCAAGGTGACTGCACCGATTTCAGCGGACACGCTCAGACCAGCCAAATCATTCAGGACAATGGTGGTGTCTCGTGCGGCGAGCGAAGTAGCCTTGCCGCCAAACAGCTGTGCATTGATGGTGGTGTCACCGAAGGAGCCTTGGTACAGCAAATCTGCCCCATCGAAGGAGCGTACCGGCACTGCTGCATACACGTCAGGAGGGGTTCTGACGGAAAGGTTGGTGTAACCAACGTTGCGGAAATCGCTGGTCATGAAAAAAGGCCCGCCCATGCGCCCGACGCGCACATTGAAGGAGCTGCCCAATTTTGCTTTCAGGAAGGCCCACTCGATGGAGGGACCATATTGCCCGACGGCATCTTGCTTGGCAAAAAGCTGTGTAGTGCCCGAGAACGTATCACTGAACTTTCCATTGATCTGCAGACCCAATTTGGTGTCCGGATCAAAGCTGCCGCGCTTGGTTGCGCCGTTTAGCTGTGTGCCAGTCGTGTAGGTGCCGGTGTCCGAGTCGGTGATTGCATAGCCTATGGTTCCGAACCCGGAGTAAGAGAACACGGGATTGGAATCCTGTGCACTTGCAGCGCCTGCCAGGGCCAACAACCCCAAGCTGATTATTGATGGTTTGAAATGCATAAAGGCTCTCCTAGGCTTGAGGAATATTGAGTGCTCCGCGCATCGCTATTTTTTTGATAGTGCGCGAAATCAGTGTATGACTTGCACACTTACAGCGCAATGACAATTCCTTACAAATGAGTTAAAACACTGCTGACGTCGGCAGTCGCCGTGAGCGCAACGCACTACTTGCGCATCAGCGTGCTTTTGCCGAACATGGATTCGATCAGGTCTACTGCGACCTCGGCCGTGCGGTTGCGCTCGTCCAGGGCCGGGTTAAGTTCCATCACGTCCAGCGAGCCCAGGCGTCCGGTGTCGGCAATCATCTCCATACACAGTTGCGCCTCGCGGTAGCTAGGTCCCCCGCGCACCGTCGTGCCGACGCCAGGCGCGATGGCTGGGTCCAGAAAGTCCACGTCAAAGCTCACATGCAGATTCGTATTGACGTCCATCAAAGCGAGCGCCAACTCCATTGCCGAGCGCATGCCCATCTCGTCGATATAGCGCATGTCAAAAACTTCGAGGTCCTGCTCATGCACAAAGCGCTTCTCGCCTTCGTCTACGCTGCGAATACCAATTTGGCGCACCCATTTGGGGCTAATGGCCGGCACCTGCCCGCCAATCTCAATCAGCTCTTGCGGGCCAAAACCGCACAGGCATGCGACCGGCATTCCATGAATGTTGCCGCTGGGCGTCAATGTGTTGGTGTTGAAGTCTGCGTGTGCATCCAGCCACAGCACGCGCAGCTTTTTGCCAGTCTCCCGGCAATGGCGCGCCACCGCGCTGATAGAGCCAATGCCCAGACAGTGATCGCCACCCAGCACGATGGGCATGCGCCCTCCATGCAACTCGGCATAGACGGCGTCGTGTAGCAATTGATTCCATGCCACGACTTCCGGGAGGTGCCGATAGCCTTGCAGCGGTGGCAGCCAGGGATTGTTGGGGCCGATCAGGTTGCCACGGTCTTCCACATCCAGGCCTTGCCCGGTCAGGATGGGGCCGATATTGGCAACGCGCAGGGCCTCGGGGCCCATGCTGGCGCCGCGGCTGCCCGCGCCTATGTCGGTGGGGGCGCCAATCAGAGTGACTTTTCTGTTCATGGTGTTTGCAATCGAAAAACGGTTTCGCGGCTTCCAACTTCCAGGCCGCGCAGATTCAACAATGTAGCCGCACGCCACGGCGCCAGCGCGTGGCGTTGTGCGTCGTCGAGCCAGCCCAATTGGTCCAGCACTTCAACCGTCGCAGCGAACAGCGCGGGCTTGTCGCCATCGGAAATTTTGATGGCGAACGCTTCGCCACGTTCCCGGCTGGCAACCACCTGCACGCCGTCGGCGCCGACCTTGGTGACCCAGTTGCCGCGACCGGCCTGCATAAAGGCCAAATCGTTACGACCAGTGCCACTGACCATCTCGGGATGGGCCGTCATTGCGTCGGCAAGTAGGGTGTAGCTATCGCCAAAGGGTGTGTCCGTGTTCCGGCTGGCCAATCGGGCATAGCCCAGCGCCAGTTTGGAAAGAGGCATCGCGTAATTGGGTGCGGAGCAACCGTCTATGCCCATATGCATGTCATCGGGCTGCATATCAACCGCCTGCGCCACGGCCTTGCGAACCGCTTGCTGCAGCGGGTGGCTGGGCTTTATATAGCCGTCTAGCGGCAAGCCATGCTGCACGCAATAGGCGATAAAACCCGAGTGTTTGCCGCTGCAGTTGTGGTGGCGCTCGTCGTAGGCCAGACCTGCAGGCACTGGTTGTTGGGTGGCGTCAAAGTGTGAAGGTACGTGGCAGCCGCAGCGCAACACTTTGTAGGTTTGCCCGGCTTTGGCCAGCATGTCCTCTGCAGCCTGAACATGCATGTCTTCGCCGCCGTGGCTTGCGCAGAGCATTGCAATCTGCGGTTGCGTGAATCCGAAATGTGCGGGCCCACCAGCTTGCATAAAGGGCAGGGCCTGCAAGGCCTTCAGTGTGGAGCGGGTGAACGTAACGTAGTCAGCATCCCCCGCTTGGGCGGTAATCTGGCCACGCAGATTGACGACGGCGATGGCGCCAAAGTGAACGCATTCGGGCATGCCACCACGGGTGCGCTGGATCAGGGGGACTAGATTCACGGGCTCAATTCTCCTACGGGCAAGCGTATCCGATTTCACCGGCTTGCCCCTGCTTGTCTATACTGAACTGATACCTTGTTGCCATTGATCAGGCCTGAAGAAACTATGCTCACCGAAGACCAGAAAACCCGTTACCAAGAGGATGGCTTCATCATCCTGCCGAACTTCAAGTCCGCAGCGGAGATTGCCACCGTACGCGCACGCGCCGAGGCGATTGTCGAGGCCTTTGATCCCAGCGAGAGCAAAACGATCTTCACGACGAACGACCAGGTGCGTCAGGTGGACCGCTACTTTCTGGACTCGGCCAACCGCATCAGCTGCTTTTTTGAGGAAGAGGCCTTTGGCGCGGATGGTGCACTGCGCCAGGCCAAGGCCCTGTCGATCAACAAGATCGGCCACGCGTTGCACGACAAAGACCCGGTGTTTGAAGCCTTCAGCCACGGTCCGGCATTGGCAGAGGTCGCAGCCGACGTGGGTCTGACGCGGCCGCAGGTCTGGCAGTCCATGTACATCTTCAAGCAGCCGGGTATTGGCGGCGAAGTGGGCTGGCATCAGGACGCCACTTTTTTTGACACGACACCGCTGAGCGTCACGACCTTCTGGTTTGCATTGGAAGACGCCACGCTGGACAACGGCTGTCTGTGGACCGAGCCGGGCGGCCACCGCGGCCCGCGCGGCGTGTTGCGTGAGCGTTTTGAGCGCCACGGTGATGCGATCACGATGCAGAAGCTCGATGCCACGCCTTGGCCAGCCAGCAACGTGAACGCCATTCCGCTGGAAGTGAAGGCGGGTGCCTTGGTCGTCTTTCATGGACTGTTGCCGCACTACAGCGCGCCCAACCGTTCGGCGGTGTCGCGCCATGCGTATACCTTGCATGCGACGGATACCAGTGCGCAGTACGCGGCGACCAACTGGCTGCAGCGTGGCGCGGACGATCCGGTACGCGGATTCTTGATTTGAATCCGTTCCTTGCCTTGTCCCGCAATTGACGGCGTGCCCGCACCCTGCGGGCCACAATGCCGTCATGCCTGACATTCTTTCCCCCTTGCAAGCCAGTGTTGTTCAATGGCTGGTGCAGCCCGGCCAGACCGTTGCTGCGGGCGACGTCCTAGTCATTCTTGAAGCCATGAAGATGGAGCACGAGGTGCTGGCGCCCAGCGCCGGCCGCATGGGCGAGCTGTTTGCCAACGTGGGGGAGCTGGTGGCGGACGGACAGTTGCTATCAAAAGTAGAGCTGCTTACGCACATTCCACCGGCGTTAGAAGCCAAAAAGGTAGTTAATCCCGAGGTAACTCCCGAACAATCCAATGCGTTGAGGCCCGATCTACAGCGTGTGATTGATCGCCACCAGCGCACGCTGGATGGGGCTCGCCCGCAGGCGGTTGCGAAGCGCCACGCGCTAGGGCAGCGCACCGCCCGCGAAAACATCGCCGACCTGTGCGACCCGGACAGTTTCAGCGAATACGGCGCGCTGGCAGTCGCAGCACAGCGCAGCCGCCGAACCGAAGAAGACCTGATTGCCAACACGCCCGCCGATGGCATGGTGACCGGCATCGGCCGCATCCAAGGACACAGCGCGGTGGTGATGGCTTACGACGCGACGGTACTGGCCGGCACGCAAGGCATGCGCAACCACCAGAAGTCCGACCGCATGCTCGGACTGGCGTTGCAAAACCAGTTACCGGTCGTGCTGTTTGCCGAAGGCGGTGGCGGGCGTCCGGGCGATGTCGATATGCCCATCGTGGCCGGGCTGCATGTGGCCACCTTTGCCAGCTTCGCGCGGCTCAACGGCAAGGTGCCGGTGGTCGGTATCGCCGCGGGCCGCTGCTTTGCTGGTAACGCAGCATTGCTGGGCTGCTGTGACGTGGTGATTGCCACCCAAGGAAGCAATATCGGCATGGGCGGGCCGGCAATGGTGGAGGGCGGCGGTCTTGGCGTATTCCGCCCGGAAGAGATTGGGCCCAGCAGCGTGCAGCACGGCAATGGGGTGATTGACATTCTGGTGGACGACGAAGTGCAAGCGGTCGCTGCAGCGCGCCACTACCTGGGCTTCTTTCAAGGGCAGCAGCAAGAGTGGGCTGCTCCACCTGCGCTGGCACTGCGCGATGTGGTCCCCGAAAACCGTTTGCGCGTGTACGACAGCCGGGCTGCGCTGGTGGGGCTGGCCGATGTCGGCAGCCTGCTGGAACTGCGCACCGGTTTTGGCAAAGGCATTCACACCGCGCTGGCGCGCATCGAGGGCCGCCCGGTCGGGCTGCTGGCCAACAACCCGTTGCACCTGGGTGGCGCCATCGACGCCGATGCTGCGGACAAGGCAGCGCGCTTCATGCAGTTGTGCAACGCGCACGGTCTGCCCATGGTGAGCTTGGTGGACACGCCCGGCTTCATGGTCGGCCCGGACACCGAAGCCACAGCGCAAGTGCGCCACATCAGTCGCATGTTCATAGCGGCAGCCCATCTGCGCGTGCCATTCCTGAGCGTGGTATTGCGCAAGGGCTATGGACTGGGTGCGATGGCAATGACGGCGGGGGGATTCCACGCACCTTTGGCGACAGTGGCGTGGCCGACGGGCGAGTTTGGTGCGATGGGGTTGGAGGGCGCGGTACGACTCGGTTTTCGCAAGGAACTTGAAGCAGTGGCCGAAGGGCCAGAGCGCGAAGCGTTGTATGAGAAGTTGGTGCAACAACAGTATTCCAATGGCAGCGCGATCAATATGGCAGCCACGTTGGAGATTGATGCGGTGATTGATCCGGCTTCTACGCGGTCTTGGATTGTTTCTGGGCTACAGGCGGCAAAAGTGCGCCCCTTCGATGGGTTGGCTGTCGACACTTGGTAATCCGACACTTTTTCTGAATCAGGCGCGTCGGGTACTCCCCTCAGCGGATGTCCCCCGGGCCTTCGGCCTCCTCCTTGATTCCGCCCAGGGAAGCACCCAACCCACCTGATCTTGCGCGGCGCTAGCACGCCAATGATCCGAGTTCATTTTTCGCTGACACTTGCTCAAGCGGATGGTACGGGGTAGGCCTCATTGCGAAATCAAGGAGGAGCCCGAAGGGCGGGGGACATTCGCTTTGAGGCCTACCCCGTACCGTCAGCGGGCGAGCGAAAAGGTAGTCTTCAAGGCTTCTTGCAATCGCAAACATCCTCACCCTTGTCAAACACAATCCGCCAGACACCAGGAGCTTCGAGCCGCCAAATGGAGTTGAAGTTGGCAATGTGCTTGCCCTGCGGGTCATACACAGGGCCAGAACTGTGTGCCAATGTGCCAGACGCCAGTACTTCGACAGTTTTGGGCTCCCACGAAAACGGCGCGGTGGGTTCGACAAAGAAGCCCTTCCAAGCTGCCACCACCGCCTCGCGACCGCGATGCACACGTGCCCTCCCGAAGAAAACGGCCTCCTGCGAAACAAGTTCCGTAAAGCGTTCCAGATTGCGTTCGCGCATCGACCGGGCAAAGGCCAGCTCTGCCTGACGGACTTGCTCGGCAGCGTTGACAGCGCTGACAGTCGCTGTTGTTGCAGGGGGGATGACTTGGGCCATGCTGTGTTGGGCGCCCGCCAAAGTAAGCGACCATGAAAAAGCCATGTAGCGCAGGAAGGGCGTCATACATCCATTCTCTGCCCGTTTTGGGGCGCCCCGCTCTAGAATGAACCCTTAGCCCGCATCCGGGCGCCAGTCTTCCCACAAGGAATCTTGTTCATGAGTCCCACAGTTATTGCCCAACGCATCCACAACGCACAAAGTGCCCTGAAAGAGCTTGATCTGGCGGCCTGCCTGGTCCCGTCCAGTGACCCGCATCTCTCCGAATATTTGCCCGACCGCTGGCAGGGTCGGCAGTGGCTGTCCGGTTTTACCGGATCGATGGGTACGCTGGTCGTGACGCAAGACAAGGCCGCCGTGTTTGCCGACAGCCGCTACTGGACACAAGCCGAAGCTGAACTTGCCGGCACCGGCATTGATCTGGTCAAGATCGACAGTGGCGCTTCCACCCACCATGTGGACTGGATCGCCAAGAACGTCAAGTCCAGCCAGTCGGTGGGCGTAGATGGCGTGGTGCTAAGTCTCGCCGCTGCACAGCAACTGCGCCAGGCGCTGGAAAAGGTGGGCGCCAAGCTGCGCACCGATGTGGACTTGCTGGAGCGCATCTGGCCAGACCGCGCCGGTTTGCCGCAAGACAGTATTTATGAGCACGACGCAGGCTTCGCCGTTACCAGCCGCGCAGACAAGCTGCGCCAGATTCGCGCTGCAATGCAGGCGTTGGGCGCGAGCCACCACTTTGTATCCACCGTGGACGACATCGCGTGGATATTCAATCTGCGCGGTGCCGACGTGGAATACAACCCGGTGTTCCTGGCCCACGCGCTGATTGGGCCTGACTCTGTGCAACTGTTTGTAGCGTCTGGCAAGGTGCCGGCAGAGTTGGCAGTCCGCTTGCAAGCCGATGGCGTGCAGGTGCTGGACTATGCGCAGGCCATGACGCATTTGCAGGCGTTGCCCGCAACCGCCGTTTTGCTGATCGACCCGCGCCGTGTCACGCTGGGTTTGCGCGAAAGCGTGGCCGCCAGTGTGAAAGTCATCGAGGCCATCAACCCCAGCGTGCTATTCAAGAGCCGCAAGAATGCTGCACAAGCCACGCATATCCGTGACGCAATGGCGCAGGATGGTGCAGCGATGTGCGAGTTCTATGCGTGGTTTGAAGCTGCGCTGGGCAAGGAGCGCATTACCGAACTGACGGTCGACGAAAAACTCAGCGCGGCACGCGCCAAACGTGCAGGCTTCGTAGGCTTGAGCTTCAACACCATTGCCGGCTTCAACGCCAACGGCGCCATGCCGCACTACCGCGCCACAACCGAGAGCCATGCGGTCATCGAAGGTGACGGACTTCTGTTGATCGACTCTGGCGGCCAGTATCTGGGCGGCACCACCGACATCACGCGCGTCTGGCCGATTGGCAATGTCAGTGCCGCGCAAAAGCGTGACTACACTCTGGTGCTCAAAGGTACGATAGGCTTGTCCCGCGCACGTTTTCCGCTGGGTACGTTGTCGCCCATGCTGGACGCACTGGCGCGTGCGCCACTGTGGGAGCAAGGCATGGACTACGGCCATGGCACCGGCCACGGCGTGGGCTACTTCCTGAACGTGCATGAAGGCCCGCAAAGCATTTCCAAGGCCATTCCTGATGCCAACATGGCCATGCAACCCGGCATGATCACGTCGATCGAGCCAGGCCTGTACCGCGCCGGGCAGTGGGGCGTACGCATTGAAAACCTGGTGCTCAACGTGCCGGCCACGATGAACGAGCAGTTCGGCGATTTCCTCGAATTCGAAACGCTGACGCTGTGCCCCATCGACACCCGCTGTATCGACCGCAGCCTGTTGCGCGATGACGAAGTGCAGTGGTTGAACCAATACCACGCCACGGTACACCAACGCCTGGCGCCGCTGGTCAGTGGTGAGGCATTGCGCTGGCTGAACGAGCGTACCCAGGCGATCTAGAAGTCGGACATCTGTGCGCAATCTGCAACTCTTTATCCTCAATGCGGAGGTTGCCCGACTGGAAACCCAGTTGGCGGAGTTGGAGGGGGCGCAGCGTTTGCCAAGGCTGGTCGAGTTGGCCTGGCATTTGCGCCAGCGCGATTGCAAGCGGGTGCTGGCTCTGCTCGATGAAGCGCAAATCCTGCTGGCCAGCGTGAATATTCCAGAAGCAGAGCGTCTCCACATCACTGCACGTATCACGCTGACGCGCGCTGAAGAGCGGCTGGTATTTGCCGATCTGGAGCCGGCGCTGCAACTGGCAGAGACGGCCGGCGTGGCATTTGAGCAGGTGAGAGACCTGTTGGGCATGGGCGACGTCATGTGGACCAAGGCCTCCATCCTGGTTGACCAGGTCGGCGGCGAAAAGCCTGATGACGCGCTGGCCAAAGCCAGTGCGCTCTATGGCGAAGCGGGCGACACCCAGCGTCAGGAAATGGCCATGGCGCGCCGCTTGGTGTATTCCTCTTTCCGCGACCCTGTGGCGACTGGCCAGATGCTGGCCCAGCAATTCCCTGGCGATGCGCCGCGCACGCCGTTTGTCGAGTACTGGATTTCGACCGCAAAGGCCAATGTTGCCGGTCTCACCAATGATCCTGGCTCTTCGGTTCGCCATGATCTGGCTGCCTATCAGTTTGCACTGGAGTTTGGCTTCATTCGCCAGGCGCTGGTGTCTGCAAACAATGCGGCAGAAAGCTTCGCCATGTTGGGCGATCTGGATGCCGCACTGGAGTGGAGCGACCAGGCGCTTGCGCTGGCCCGCCCCACCGGTTGGCCGGCCAGTGTCGGGCTGTGCCTGTTGCAAACAGGCGATGTGCTGCGCTTGCTGAGGCGCTATGACGAAGCGCGCGCGCATTTGCAAGAGGCGCTCAGCGAAATGGATGCGCTGGCAGGCTCGCGCAACTACGAGCAGGTGCTGGGCAACCTGGGCCAACTTGAGTTGGATGTGGGTGACTATGCGGCCGGCCTGGAATGGTTTGTCCAATTCGAAAAACGTGTGCATTCACGCCAAGAGCCAGACCTTACCGCCAAGGCTTGGCGTGGTCAGGCCAGCGCGCTCTACCATCTGGGCCGCATGGAAGAGGCCCAGTCCAAGGCCAATGCCGCGCTGGCGTTGGCAACAGAACATGGCAATGCGGATGGACAAATCCAGATCCTGGGCGTGCTGGCGCAAATCCACACCGATGGCAATTTGCCTCCGCCGGCCGGCATGTCCGCACCTTCGGCGGCGTTGCATTATCTGTACCTGGCGCAGGACATCGCATCCCGCATCAGTGGCTACGCGGTCTCTCCCGATTTGCTGAAGCAGGTCGCTGTGGCCTATGCCTCGATCGGGGACTATCGCGCTGCCTTTGAAAACGGCCTCAAGGCTGCCGAGGCCCGCAACCGTGGCCGCAACCAGGAAGCGCAACGGCGCGCGTTGGCGATCCAGATTCGCCAGGAAGTCGAGCGCGCCAAGGCAGAAACCGAGCGCCACCGCGAGATGGCCACGGCACTTCGCGAAACCGCAGCCACGCTGGAAACACTGGGTACGATTGGCCGTGAGATTACGGCCAGCCTGAATTCCCAGGCCGTCTTTGAAGCCTTGCACCGCCACGTCAATGACTTGCTGGACGCCACGGTGTTTTCGATCTACCTGATCGATGAAGAGCACAAATTCCTGTTGCCTGCGTTTGCGATGGAGCAGGGCGCACCCATGCCCGCGCGCCCGGTCGCGCTGGCCAACCCTACTTCCAGGTCAGCGCGCTCAGCGCGCCGACGTGAAGAGGTCATCCAGAATCTGAACGCCGGCCAGGTCAGCCCCAACCTGATTCCCGGAACATTGCCGACCTTCAGCATGTTGTACTTTCCCTTGGTCGTGGGAGAGCGCCTGTTGGGCGTGATGTCTATCCAATCGCCACGGATCAGGGCCTACGGCGAGCGTGAGCAATCCATTTTTCGTGCGCTGTGTGCCTATGGCGCGATCGCACTGGACAACGCGGCCGCCTACAGCGCCGCAGAAAACGCGCAGCGGCGCGCTGACCAGGCGCTGGCAGAACTGCGCGAAACGCAGGCGCGGCTGGTGGAGCAAAACCTGCAGTTGGAGCGTCTCGCTGTCACGGACCAGTTGACGGGTTTGTTCAACCGCCTGCGCCTGGACCACACACTGGAAGAAGAGCATTCACGCAACATGCGCTACGGCACAAGCTTCTGTGTGCTGCTGCTGGACATTGACCAGTTCAAAGCCGTCAATGACACCTATGGACACCAGACCGGGGATGAGGTGCTGGTCGGCATTGCCCGCACGCTGCAGGACGTGATCCGCGAGGTGGACGTTGCGGGGCGCTGGGGCGGTGAGGAGTTCCTGATCATTTGCCGTGAAACCGCACTCGATGGTGCACTGGTGCTGGCCGAGAAACTGCGCACGGCCATCCACGCGCGCGTCTACGACAAGGTCGGAAAAATGTCGGCCAGTTTTGGCGTGGCCATGTTCCGCCCTGGTGAGGTACTCACAGAGACCATTGCCCGTGCCGACGCGGCGCTGTACCGCGCCAAACAGGCGGGGCGCAATCGGGTGGAAAACGGCGAGCTCTGACGCTGCAAAGCGACGGAAGCGGACATCTCAAAAGTATCCCCCTATGGGGACTTCCAGGCTTCAACCTCGAACAGAAGATTGGTAAATCTGCGGCATGGTCCATTCTTGCAACTGGCCGGGACTGCCTTTATTTTTATACCGGTATAGACAGACATGAAACTTGCTGAAAAAGAGGCGCTGCTAGTGGCGGTCACCGCCATTGTGCTTGGGGCATTTACGGTATTTGTGTCACTCGGCTTTATAGAATTGCCCGGAAGGCTACCTGGCCGGGGCGTTACAAAATTCCCCGCGCCGCCATGGGTTGGTGCGTGTGCAGGATCGGCCTTTCTTTTTTCAGGAATCTCACTCCTGCTCAAACGATTCCAGCTTAAATTTGCAGCAGGTATTGCGGGTGTGCTGGGATGTCTTGCGCTGGTTACCGCGTTGATGTGGTCAGCGATAACATGGAGCTAAGTCCTTCCAACTTGGCAATCGACACCGACGCTTTGTGCCGATCATCTTGACGCTATGCGCTGAAGTCGTGTCTGCTTTAGCGCGACAAAAAAGTCTGCTCTCAGCCGGAGGCCGACCTGCCCCTCCCCACCTGTCACTTAGAACCGTGGCAGATCCGGGTGCTTGATCTGCCCGCCGCGCACCAGCATCTTTCCGTATTCCGCACAGCGTTGCAGCGTTGGAATCACCTTGCCGGGGTTGAGCAGTCCCTTGGGATCGAAGGCGGCTTTCAGCGCAAACATCTGCGCGTTTTCTTCTGCAGAAAACTGCACGCACATGCTGTTGAGTTTTTCCACGCCCACGCCGTGCTCGCCGGTCACCGTGCCGCCCATCGCGACACTGGTTTCCAGGATGTCGGCGCCAAACAGTTCGCAACGGTGCAACTGATCCGGGTCGTTCGCATCAAACAGGATCAGAGGATGCAGGTTGCCGTCACCTGCGTGGAACACGTTGGCGCAGCGCAGCTGGTATTTCTTTTCCATCTCGGCAATCGCCAGCAGGATGTCGGCCAGGCGCTTGCGCGGGATGGTGGAGTCCATACACATGTAATCCGGGCTGATGCGGCCGGATGCGGGGAAGGCATTCTTGCGGCCGCTCCAGAAACGCAGGCGCTCCGCTTCGCTGTTGCTCACCGCAATTTGTGTCGCACCGTGGGCAGACAGCACGGCGCTCATGCGGCCGATCTCTTCTTCCACTTCTTCCGGCGTGCCATCGCTCTCGCACAGCAAAATCGCTGCGGCATTCAAGTCATAGCCCGCATGCACGAAATCTTCAACCGCTGCCGTCATGGGCTTGTCCATCATCTCCAGCCCGGCGGGGATGATGCCTGCGGCGATCACTGCGGCCACCGCGTCGCCGGCTTTGCGCAGGTCGTCAAAGCTGGCCATGATGCAGCGCGCGAGTATCGGTTTGGGCAACAGCTTGACGGTGACTTCAGTCACCACGGCCAGCATGCCTTCGCTACCGATCAGTACGCTGAGCAAATCGTAGCCCGGCGTGTCCAGTGCGTCCGAACCAAACTCAACGGGTTCACCCTCTACCGTGTAGCCCCGCACCTTTTGTACGTTGTGCAGCGTCATGCCGTATTTGAGGCAGTGCACACCGCCAGAGTTCTCGGCCACATTGCCACCAATCGTGCATGCGATCTGGCTGCTGGGGTCGGGCGCGTAGTAGAGGCCCAGTGGCGCAGCGGCTTCGCTGATCGCCAGGTTGCGCACCCCGCATTGCACAACAGCCGTGCGGCTGCGCTTGTCCAGGGACACGATCTTGTTGAACTTGGCCAGCGACAGCGTGACACCCATGGCGTGCGGCATCGCGCCACCAGACAGGCCAGTACCCGCGCCGCGCGCCACCACCGGCACGTTCAGCACATGGCAGGCCTTCAGCACCGCGGCGACCTGCGCTTCTGTCTCCGGCAACGCCACCAGCAACGGGCGTTCACGGTAGGCGGTCAGTCCGTCGCATTCGTACGGTGTCGTGTCTTCATGCCGGTATAGCAGTGCATGTTGAGGCAAATAGGCCTGCAACGCCCGTACTACGTGCGTAAGCAGCTCTTTTTTTTGTAGCAAATCAGTGTTGGGCAGCGAAGCAGGGGCGTTCATGAAGAGGCTCGGAGATGTTCCAGCACTCTAGTCCAGAAGTTGTCCAGCCGGCATGAAAAATCTTGCACCGCCCCGTGAAACGACCGCCCCACCGTGGGGGTCATGCCAGCGTCCGCTTCAACCACTCCGCAAACGCGCTGACCTCCCAGCGGTCCATCGCGCCGGTGCGCCAGCACAGGTAGTGCGCGTGCGGGCTGGGGATGTTGCGCAGGAACACGTCATGGGTGCCCAGTCGCACCAGCGATCCGTTTTCCAGCCATGGTGCGCCCAGCTTCAGGCGTACCAGCGCCACGCCCATACCGGCGGCGGCCGCGTCGCACATCAAGCCAATATCATTGAACTGCGAGCCTTCGACCGGCTCGGGCCAGTCCAGGCCGACCGCCGCGAACCAGGTCCGCCAGGGTTCCAGCGGGCTGCGCAGCAGCGAAACATTCTGCAAGTCCTGTGCCGCTTCAAACGGTCCGTGCTCGCGTACAAAGGTGGGCGAAGCCAGTGGCGTCACTTCGTCTTTGGTCAGGCACACGTACTCCAGATCGGCATAGCGGCCGGGGCCAAAGCGCACGGTCAGGTCGGCGTCTTCGGCCACCACGTCCAGCAAGGGGATGGAGACGCCCAGCGTCAAATCAATCTCGGGATAGGCCTCAGTGAACTGGCGCAGGCGCGGGATCAGGAGCGAGCGTGCAAACGTGGGCGTCACCGCAACGCGCAGTTTGCGTTTGCCAGGTGCGGCCGAAGACGATGGAAATTTTTGCAGCGTCGCCAATCCTTCGCGCACATGGGCCAAGTATTCGCTGCCTTCGGTCGTCAGTGAAAAATCGGCGCGGCCAAACAGTTTGGTGCCAATGATCTGCTCGAGCTGGCGCACGCGGTGGCTGACGGCACTGGGGGTGACGAACAACTCTTCCGCCGCCAGCGTGACCGAGCGCAAGCGGGCCAGTGCTTCAAACGTCAATAGACACTGGATAGGTGGAATGCGTGCGGTGCTCATTCCACCATTGTCACACTTGGCTAGAATGAACCATCAGGGTTTTGTCACTGCAAGACCCCTGCTACCCCCAATCCAATCCATGACGCCCAAAGCCACAAGCGCAGGGCGCCAGCTATTGCTCCGTTTGCGGGCAATGTGGCCTGCGCTCCCTGCCCATGACCTGTTACGTGACGCCACGTACCGGCGCTTGTGGCTGTCCATTCTGATTAGCTCGTTTGGTGGCCAGATCACGATGCTGGCCTTGCCGCTCACTGCTGCGGTGTTGTTGAAAGCCACTCCGTCGCAGATGGGTGTGCTGACCGCGATGGAGCTGCTGCCCTTTGTGTTGCTGTCGCTGCCTGCCGGTGTCTGGCTTGATCGCGTGCGCAAGCTGCCTGTCTATGTGATCGGCGAAGGCGTAATCGCAATCGTGCTGGCCAGCGTGCCAGTCGCCTGGTACTTCGATCTGCTAAACATGCCCTTCATGTACATCGTGGCTTTCTCCATCGGCTGCGTGTTCGTCACGGCGGGTACCGCCTCGCAGATCGTGTTGACCCAGGTGGTGCCGCGCGAGCGGCTGGTGGAGGCCCATGCAAAGAACGCGCTGGCCTCTTCGGGGGCAGAAGTCGCCGGCCCTGGTGTCGCAGGTGCGCTGATCAAGATGCTTGGAGCGCCGTTCGCGTTGTTGGCGGATGCGCTGTTGCTGATCTTCAGCGTGTTAATTCTGCGTGGCCTGAAGGTTACTGAGAATCTGGTTAGCAAGGAGCAAACGCATTTCTGGCGCGATCTGAAGGAAGGTCTGCAGTTTGTGGTCGGTCAGCCATTGCTGGTGTCCCTGTCGGTCTCGGTAGGTGCCTGGCAGCTGTTTCACCAGTGCGCGATGGTGGTGCAGATTCTGTTTGCGACCCGGGAGTTGGGCTTGAACGAAAACCAGGTGGGCCTGTGCTACGTCGGCTTGGGTGCAGGCACCGTGCTGGCCAGCATTTTTGGCAACCGCATCTCCCGCCGCATTGGCCCAGGCCCCTGTCTGGTCCTGGGTATTGCCGTCACCAGTCTGGGCTGGCTACAACTCGCGTTGATGCCGGTAGGCCCTTGGGGTATTGCGTCTTTTGTGCTGATGCTGATTTGCTTTGGACTGGGCGCGGTGCTGCTGTTCATCAACTTCCTGGCGCTGCGCCAAGCCGTGACGCCCGAGCCCTTGCTGGGGCGCATGACCAGCACCATGCGCTGGTTGATTCTGATTCCCGCAGGCCCTGGTGCGCTATTGGGCGGCTACTTGGGCGAACACCTGGGACTGCGTTATGCGATGGGCCTGGGCGGCGTTGGCACGCTGCTGCTGGCACTGTGGGCATGGCACCACCCGGGCATTCGCAATGTGCGCAGCCTGCCCGAGGCCACGCACTGAGGTCTGCAACTTAACCCAGGTAACGCCGCTCCAGATGGGCGCGGAAATGGCTGGGGTTTAGCGTTTCGCCGGTGGCGCGGCGCACCAGTTCATTGGTATCCCACAGGCTGGCTTGGCTCCAGATGTTGGCTTTGAGCCAGTCGAAGATGGCTGCAAGTTCGCCGCGTGCGATCAGCGCATCCAGATCGGGGTGCAGCTTGCGGATGGTTGCGAAATACTGCGCCGCATACATCGCGCCCAATGTGTAGCTGGGGAAGTAGCCAAAGCTGCCACCGGTCCAGTGGATGTCCTGCAGGCAGCCGTCGCGGTAATTGCCGCGGGTATCGACACCCAGGTACTGCATCATCTTTTCGTCCCAGATCGCAGGGATGTCTTCGGGTTGGATCTCGCCATCCACCAAGGCGCGCTCAATTTCAAAGCGCAGGATGACGTGGGCGGGGTACGTCAACTCGTCGGCATCGACGCGGATGAAATCCGGCTTCACGCGGGTGTAGAGCTTTGCGAGGTTGTCTGCATCAAAGGCCTTCTGATCACCCAGATGCTTCTTCACCAGAGGGGAGATCAATTGCAGGAAGGCCGGGTTGCGCCCGAGTTGCATTTCAAACGACAGCGACTGGCTTTCGTGGATGCCCATGGAGCGGGCACGGCCCACCGGCAGGTGCACTGTGTCGCGCGGCAGGTTTTGCTCGTAGCGCGCATGGCCGGTTTCGTGCACGATGCCCATCATGCTGCGCTTGAAGTCGTCTTCGTTGTAGCGCGTGGTGATGCGCACGTCTTCGGCAACGCCGCCGCAAAACGGGTGCGTGGAAATATCGAGCCGGCCACCGTCGAAATCAAAGCCGAGGATGGCCATGACTTCCACACCCAGCGCGCGTTGGCTCTCGATGGAGAAGGGGCCGTTGGCTTCCAGCGTGGTTTCGTTGGCCTGCTTGTCGCGCACCTTGGTGATCAGGTTGGGAAGCCAGGTTTTGACATCGCCAAAAATTGTTTCAATGTCTGCAGATCGCGTGCCTGGTTCGTACTTGGACATCAATGCGTCGTAGGGGCTCACGCCCTGCGCGTCGGAGAGGATTTGCGCCTCTTGGCGCGACAGTGCAACCACTTCGCGCAGGTTCACCAGGAAGCCCGCCCAGTCGTTTTCCTTGCGCTGTGTGCGCCATGCGTGTTCGCAGCGGGTGCCCGCCAGGCTTTGCGCTTCCACTAACTTTTCCGGCAGCAGATTGGTCAGGCTCCAGTCGCGTTGCATCTCACGCAGATTGGCGCGCTGTGTGCTGTCCAGACTTTCCTGCTCTGCTGTTTTCATCAAATCAGGCATGGCCGGATCGGTCAGGGTCTGGTGCATCAACACCTGCAGCTCAGCCATCGCTGCGCCGCGCGCTGAGTTGCCTTTGGACGGCATCATCGCGGCCTGGTCCCAACCGGCCAGGGAGCCCAAGTGGCTATAGCGGTACAGGCGGGTGAATCGGGTGGTGAGTGCGCTATAGGCGGCTGTAGTTGCAGTTGCTTGCATGGGTATCCTGAAATGGCTGTCTCTGTGCGCGCATTGTCCCATTGGGCGCATGGGCCTGCTGGGTACAATGAAATTCCTGATTTCCTGCTTGATATTCCATGTCCGATCGCCTCGCCGTTTTGCCCCAATACCTCTTTCCCAAACGGGCACTCACTGTGTTTGGGGGCTGGGTGGCTGGTGATAAAGGCGGTGCGCGCACCGCGGCGCTGATTCGCTGGTTTGTTCGCAAGTACGGCGTCAATATGGCCGAGGCTGCGAATTCCGACATCGCCAGCTACGCCAGCTTCAATGAATTCTTTACCCGCGCGTTGAAAGAAGGCGCGCGTCCATTGGCTGCTGCTGATTTCATCTGCCCGGTAGACGGCGCGATCAGCCAGTTCGGCGCGATTGACAAAGACCAGCTGTTCCAGGCCAAGGGCCACACTTACAGCTCGACCGCGCTGGTCGGTGGCGATGCAACACTGGCCGCGCAGTTTGATAACGGTAGCTTCGCCACGATCTACCTGAGCCCGCGTGACTACCATCGCATCCACATGCCATGCGACGGCCAGCTGCGCCGCATGATTTACGTTCCCGGCGACCTGTTCTCCGTCAATCCGACTACCGCACGCGGCGTACCGGGCCTTTTTGCCCGCAACGAGCGCGTGGTCTGTGTGTTTGATACGGCGCACGGCCCCATGGTGTTGACACTGGTGGGCGCCACGGTGGTGGGCAGCATGGCCACGGTCTGGCATGGACTGGTAAACCCGCCGCGCAGCCCGCAGATCTGCGAGTGGCACTACGACGCAGGCGCGGTATCTCTGCGCAAAGGCGAAGAAATGGGGCGCTTCCTGTTAGGCTCCACCGTGGTGATGCTGTTTCCCAAAGATGCGATGCAGTTCAATGCGCAGTGGCAGCCCGCCGGGCCGGTGCGCTTGGGTGAGGCGATGGGCGATCGCCCGGCCAGCTAGGTTTACAAGGTTCTAGGTGCGCGCGTATCGAGCACTACGGTGTGCGCAATCTTGTCCTGAATCGCTTGGCGGTTCGGATCCCACAGTATTTGGATAAAGCCAAAGGTTCCGGTCGCCAGTCCTGCAGCGTATCCACCGTAACGGCTGAAGCACAACAGCAGTGTCAGCGGCCGCCCCGTCAGCTCCACGACCTGCAAGCCGAACAGCTTCTTGCCCAGCGTCTGTCCATGTAGCCAGTAGGGCACCAGTGTGAAATACGCCATGGCCCAGCCGATGCTTAGCCCCAAGTTTTCCGACCAGTGCGGTGGTTCGCCCAGCAATGAGGCTTGTATATGGGACAGGATGGTCACAGCCAGTCCATCCACCGCCAGTGCCCACAGGCGCTGCGAGGGGCGGGCCAGCGGAGCCCCCACCAGATGCGATGCAACATTCAAAGTGTCGGGCGTCACCCGCGCTTGGCGCATCCAGCCAATCTTGGTGGAGGCTAAGCGCAACAGGCTCACTTGAAGATCACGGTCTTGTGGCCGTTGAGCAGTACGCGGTGTTCGCTGTGCCATTTGACGGCGCGGGCCAGCACCTGGCTCTCGGTGTCGCGGCCCATCGCGGTGAGGTCTTCCACGGTTTTGCTGTGGTCTGCGCGGGCGACGTCCTGCTCGATGATCGGGCCTTCGTCCAGATCGGCGGTCACATAGTGCGCAGTCGCGCCAATCAGTTTCACGCCGCGGTCGTGCGCCTGGTAGTAGGGCTTCGCACCCTTGAAGCTGGGCAGGAAGGAATGGTGGATATTGATGGCTTTGCCCGCGAGCGCGCGGCACATGTCGTCACTCAGGATTTGCATGTAGCGCGCCAGCACGACCAGTTCGGCTTCTTCGGCCGCAATGATTTCCAGCTGTTTGGCTTCTGCAAGTGCCTTGGTGTTGGCCGTCATCGGAATGTGATGGAACGGTACGTTGTAGCTGGCGGCCAGCTGATAGAACTCGCGGTGGTTGGAGATGATCGCGCGGATGTCTATGGGCAGCAGACCGCTCTTCCAGCGGAACAGCAAATCGTTCAGGCAATGGCCTTCCTTGCTGACCAATAGCACGGTGCGCATGGGCTGGGCCGTGGCGTGCAGGCTCCATTGCATCTCATACGGCTTGGCGAACAGGCCCAGCGCGATGCGCAGGTCTGCGTGGGTGCGCTGAACACAACGGAACTGCACGCGCTGAAAAAACAGGCCGGTATCCGGGTCGTTGTACTGGGCAGCTTCTTCGATGTTGCCACCTTGCTCCAGCAGGAAGCCGGATACGGCGTGCACTAGCCCCATGCGGTCAGGGCAGGACAGGGTCAGAATGTAGGTCGGGCTCATAATGTTTGAATTGTCGCAGCATCGCCCTGTCGACCATTACAAAAGAGGAACAACATATGCCAGGCTTGTTACCCCAGGTCGACCCTGATGGTCTGCTTGAGTTTTCGGTGGTCTACACCGACCGCGCGCTCAACCACATGTCACAGCGCTTTCAGGGCGTGATGCGCGATCTCTCCCGCAGCTTGAAAGAGGTCTACCACGCCAAATCAGTGGCCATTGTTCCGGGCAGCGGAACCTTTGGTATGGAAGCTGTCGCGCGCCAGTTCGCAACCGGCAAGAAAACGCTGGTTGTGCGCAATGGCTGGTTCAGCTACCGCTGGACGCAGATTTTTGAGATGGGCAATATTCCTGCCTCGTCCACCGTGTTGAAAGCTCGACGTATTGCCGAGGGCTCGCAAGCGCCCTGGGCGCCGTGCCCCATCGCTGAGGTCGTGGAGACGATTGCCCGCGACAAGCCCGACGTCGTCTTCGCGCCGCATGTCGAGACAGCCGCTGGCATGTTGTTGCCCGATGACTATTTGCGCCAGATGGCCGAGGCCGTGCATGCGCACGGCGGGTTGCTGGTGCTTGATTGCATTGCGTCCGGCACGCTGTGGGTGGATATGCAAGCCACTGGTGTGGATGTGCTGATCACTGCGCCGCAAAAAGGCTGGAGCAGTTCACCGGGCTGTGCGATGGTGATGCTCAGCGAGCGTGCCCGCACGGCCATCGATGGAACTGTCAGTACCAGTTTTGCAGCAGACCTGAAGAAATGGCTGCAGATCATGGAGAGCTATGAGGCTGGCGGACACGCCTACCATGCGACCATGCCGACCGACACGCTGGTGCGCTTGCGTGACACGATGGATGAAACCTCGCGCTATGGCCTGGAGAAGGTGCGCCAAGAGCAACTGGAATTAGGTTTGAAAGTACGTACGCTGCTGGAGGGAAATGGTTTTGCCAGTGTCGCCGCGCCGGGCTTCAAGGCGCCGGGCGTGGTGGTGAGTTACACCACCGACGCAGGCATTCACAACAGCAAGAAGTTTTTGGCCTTGGGTTTGCAGACGGCAGCGGGTGTGCCGTTGCAATGCGATGAGCCAGCCGATTTCATGACGTTCCGGATCGGCCTGTTTGGCCTGGACAAGCTCCACCACGTGGAGCGCACCGTCGCGCAGGTAGCGACGGCGCTGAAAAGCTTGACCTAGTGAACCATCACCGGGTTTTGCGCTAGCCCGGCGTATTGCTCCAGCGTGTCTTCCACTTCTTCCTGGGTGGGCGTATTCACCTGCCAGGCCATGATGTGCTGCTGGAAGAGTTCGGCCCAGGAGCCATCCAGATACACCTCTTTGCCGCTGCGCTTGTCCACGATCTCGAACCCGTGACGGGCCAGCACCGGCACAGAGTGGATCTGCATGTCGGAGTCGGAGATTTCGGGGAGTTCGATCCCTTCGAGTTCTGCGTTGGCCAACATGTGGGTTACGGAGAAGGTCTCTGAATCGTAGAGTGTGTGCATCGCAACTAATTTCCTGTAGATAAGAGGCCAGTTGGTAGCGTTTCTGCTGATTTCAAGGTTAACAGCATTTATGCGCTTTCACGCATACGCGCCGTGAATCTCAGGGAATTTGTGTAGAACGCCACATTTGATCCACAAAATCGCTACTGCCTTGCGTCAGGCGGATGCGAACGGGCAAGTAGCCCAGCGATGGTGCAATCCATATTTCCGCTTTGGCATCGTTTTCGCCCAGCGAGTCGCGTACCAGTTTGATGGTGGGAACTTCACCGCCAGGGAGTTTCAGCGTCTCGGCCGCACCGACCTTGAAAACCCAGTTCTCCGCGCTGCGGGGGCCTATCGCCTGGAAAGACAACACAACACCCTGGATCAGGCGGTTGGGGTTGCCGCCAAATAGCGCCGCCAGTTGCATGAAGACGCTGAGTTGGTCTTGCGCGCCGGCCGTCAATTGCACGTCTGGCGTGTTGGCGCTGAAGCTGACCTTGTTCTTCTCACGCTCAAAATGGGCGGCTACTTCGCTGCGCACCTTGTCCCCGAAACGCAGAGGCTCCAGGCCCTGTGCGGTGAGCGCGCCCTTGCTGGTCTGTGTCCGAGACGCGATCCAGTGGGTGATCTGCAGGCGGGCGTCGTAATTCTTGCCGTCGTGCTTCCACACCAGCTCTGCATTCGCAGAGTACGGAATGCCCGAGATCTCGCCTTTGACGTCATACAGCAAGCGTGTTGGGTTGGGGATGACGAGGGCCAGCGGAGTGCCGTCATCGACCAGCCCTGCCACGCCATAGGCGGAGTCGCCATCGTCCCCAAATGGCGTTAGCGGGGCCAATGGCGCCAGTGGTACCGCCGATACCGCGGGCGCGGGCGGTAGGGGAGATACAGGTGCAATGTCCTGAAAGCTGGGAGCTGGTGTGGCAATGGGTGCAGGCATCTGCATCACGGACTCTGCGGGCGCAGGGGGCGCTGGTGGAGGCTCCGAGGCGGGCAGCGGGATCGTGCGGGTCACAAAGGCTTCTGTGCTGCGGCTGCTGCCAGCCAAACCGCCGTCAGAATCCCAATTGGGCAAGAGGGAAGGCAGTCCGCCCAATAGCCCCCAATGGGCCAGCATTACCAACAGGGTTAGCCCAACCAGCATCTGCCGTTGCGCGCGCGTGCCGATGGAACCAATCGCCGGGTTCGGCAGGGAAGGGGATGGCATGGAGAAGGTGGACATAACCGGTATAACGTTTTCAGTGTAATTCAGAGCGACAATTCCCTTATGAAACTCGCAACTTATAAAGACGGATCCCGCGATGGCCAGTTGGTCGTCGTCTCCCGTGACCTCAGCCAGGCGGCTTACCCCTCGCAAATTGTCAACCGCATGCAGCAAGTGCTGGACGACTGGAATTACCTCAGCCCGCAACTGCAGGACGTCTACGACGCGCTTAATAGTAGCCGCGCCCGCAATGCTTTTCCGTTCGACAGCACACAGTGCATGGCGCCGCTACCGCGTGCCTACCAGTGGGCGGATGGCTCGGCTTATATCAACCATGTGGAACTGGTGCGCAAGGCGCGTAACGCGGAAGTGCCGGAAAGCTTTTACACCGATCCGCTGATGTACCAGGGCGGCAGCGACGATTTTCTCGGGCCCTGTGATCCGATCGTGTCGACCGATGTGGGGCACGGTATTGATTTTGAATCCGAAGTGGCTGTGATCACCGGCGACTTGCCCATGGGCTGCACGCCAGAGCGCGCGCTGGACGGCATCCGCCTGGTGATGCTGGCCAACGACGTAAGTCTGCGCAATCTGATCCCGAACGAACTGGGCAAGGGCTTTGGCTTTGTGCAAAGCAAGCCGGCCACAGCCTTCAGCCCGGTGGCGGTGACGCCGGATGAGCTGGGCGACGCCTGGATTAAAGGCCGTGTGCACCTCACGTTGCAAAGCACCTGGAACGGCCGCAAGGTCGGCATGTGCGAGGCCGGGCCTGACATGACATTCCATTTTGGGCAGCTGATTGCTCACCTGTGCAAGACGCGCAACGTGCGCGCTGGTTCCATCATTGGTTCAGGCACGGTCAGCAATAAGGGTGTGGAGAAAAAGGGCCGTACGGAATGGCCCAACGGCTACAGCTGCATCGCCGAGAAGCGCTGCATCGAAACCATTCTGGACGGCAAGCCCAGCACCGAGTTCATGCAGGACGGCGACACGATTCGTATCGAAATGAAGGGCCGTGATGGCGCGAATATCTTCGGGGCGATTGAGCAGACGGTGAAGGTTTCGGCTAAATAGCGCGACCTGGAGTGGACGGGCCCCGCTATCCTCAGGCCGCCTTTGAGTCCACCGGATTCGCAATGGTTCGCCGCGAAAGCAGTTTTTGCCCCAATGCAATCCCACGCTTCTCTATCAGATGCCATGACGCAAGCCCCAAAAGAGCGGCGATCAGTAGCGATGCCATTTGGTTGAATTGCGTTCCGTGACCTGGCCAAACACATACCAGTATTTGCTGGATCAGGAATCCCCAGAGGTATACGCCGTAGGAGATGTCGACGGGCGGCTTCAGTTTGAGAAAAAATGGCTGCCATGAGATATACAAGATTGCGTAAAACGCGGCCGCGTAGAAGATGTAGATAGACGCGGGGAGATCGCTCAATACCCAGTAAGCCAGGCATAAGAGAAACAACGTTGGCAGATTGACCTCGATGGATTCCTTGAATGCGGCAAGAACTGCTCCAAGTGCAAAACACGGAATCAGCAAGTCGACCATGGGGTTGGGTGTTCGCCAGGGCAGCAGGAATCGCGCTCCGAAGATTGGGTCGGCGGCAAAAAACAGGAGCGCAATACCGCCTATGGCTAGGCATCGGCCTGCGATGCCTGACCCAATCGCCTTGAAAGCACCAATGGAGAACAAAATCAGAAGTGAGATGTACGCCAGGACCTCTATCCTGAGCGACCAGAGTGAGCCATTGACCGCGGCTCTATAGGGGTTGTCCAGAAAAACACCGGGCAACTGGTGGTTTGCGAAGAGCACAGCGTTTTTGAGCAGGTACAAATACGTTTGACCTTGCGTGAAGTATTCGTGCGACGGCAGGCTGGTAACCAGCGGACCCACCACCAAAGCAGTGACAACAAGCAACGCAATGAGGCCGGGCCATATTCTGAACACGCGGGCTATGACGAAGGCCCAAATATCGCGTTTCTTCAACAAGCTGTCGGTGACCACCAGGCCACTGAGAAAGAAGAATATTTTTACAGCTAGCGAGCCGGAATAGTCGTACGGCAGCTTGCTACCGATGAAGTCCGTATAACCTTCTTGAGGGGCCAACGCATAGGCGTGGCCGTAGATCACCATTGCAGCGGCAATGAGCCGAAAGAGGTCGAAATTGTTGTTGTCGCGTTGCAGTAAATTGGCGAGCTTCATGGAATAGTGTGACAGTCAACGCTTGTGCCCTGTGGGCCTTACAGGTCCCGATCCTTGGTGACATGCCACGCAAAGCATTTCGCCAGAGTCGGTGGAATGCCCTTCGCCTTTTGCTTCACCCATTTCGCAATTTCCAGTTCCTCATCGGGGTCCGCTCGACCTCCCCATGCCACCAGATATTGGCTCTTCAAAGGGTCTGATTTGAAGAAGATGAATGCGTTGTCTGTGACATGCGTTTTGACATAAATGATGTGCCAGTTGCCATTGCGATACGACTGCAGCACATCCACCGAGCGGACTTTGATTTGCTTTGCAATCACAGGCGCCAGCTCCAGTTTTCGAGCCTCGGTCAGCGTTCTGTCGATGCCGTCGCAGGAGGCTGCATTGGCCGCGACTGACGCCGCGGTTGCGCTGAGTGCAATCAGTAGAAGTTTCAAACGCATTTCAGATCCCCTCTCTAAAATCTCACAATCCCTGTCCATTCATCAGCCGCAAGATGAACACTTTGGCCCCACCCAGCATCATCTCAATGGCGACCGCCACCAAGACCAGGCCCATCAGCCGTTCCATCGCCAGCACCAACTTGTCGCCGATGATGCGCTGGATGCGTTCGGCGGAGACCAGTACCACGGCGCTGATCAGCATCGTGACGCATAGCGCGGCGATCCATTCCAGTCGCTTTTCGGGTTGGTGGGACACCAGCAGCAATACGGTTGCGAGTGCAGAGGGACCAGCAACAGCGGGTACGGCCAGTGGCACGATCAGCGGCTCGCCTACCAGCTCAGCTTCTGTGCCATGGGTTGGCGGGAACACCATGCGCAGTGCGATCAAAAACAGAATCACGCCGCCGCCGATCTGCAGCGACAGCTCGGAGAGGTTCATCACCTCCAGAAAGCTCTCGCCGACAAACATAAAGGTCAACAACAGCGCAAACGCAATCAGGATTTCGCGCAGGATGACTTTGGCGCGGCGCTCGGGCGCGACGTGTTTGAGCGCATTGGCAAAGATGGGGATGTTGCCGATCGGATCGGTGATCAGGACCAGCAGGATGGTGGCGGACCAGAAGGTGTAGTTCATGTCGAATAGACCTTGTCGAGATTGGCGAAGCCCTTGATCTCTATCGGGTTGCCACTGGGGTCGAGGAAGAACATCGTCCACTGCTCGCCCGGCTCACCGGCAAAGCGCACTTGCGGCTCCATCACAAATTGGAGCTTTGCTGCCTGCAAGCGCGCTGCGAGAGCCTGCCAGTCCGGCAGTGCTAGCACCAGACCAAAGTGCGGCATCGGGACCATGTGGTCGCCGACGCGGCCAGTGTTGGTGGTGGCAAATGGCGTGCCAAGGTGGACGGAAATCTGGTGCCCAAAGAAGTCAAAATCCACCCAGGTGGCGGTGCTGCGGCCTTCCTTGCAACCCATGACACCACCGTAAAACTGGCGGGCCTGGTCCAGGTCGGTCACGTGGAAAGCGAAGTGGAAAGCTGAACGAAACACGTGGGGCATAAAGCAATGCTAACCGCTGCGGTGATAATCAGGCCATGCAAACCCTGCGCCGATTCACCAACCTGACCCGCTTCATGCTGGTGTGGTTTGTGCTGTCGCTCGGGGTGGCGGTGGCCTCGCCGATTGTCAAACCGCAGGACATCCTGCTGGTCTGCTCGGCGTCTGGCGCCACCAAGGTGTTGGTGCAAGCGGATGACGGCAGCACGTCTGAGCTGGGCGCGTCCGCGATGGACTGCCCGCTGTGCGTGACCGGCGGGGCTCCGCCTATGGCCCTGCAGACGCAGGTCGAACCCGCGCAACCGCTGGTCTACGCCCTGCAGAGCATCCCCAGCGCGCACATTGCTGCGCGTACCGCTGCGCCGCTTCCGGCGCGCGGACCTCCTTCCCTCTGAGCTATCAATTTTGTAGCTGCTTACGCACATCCTGTGCGCTTTGCAGCCCGTTTTCTTTGGTATTTCAGAGTATTTCATGCGCAAACATTGCATTGCGTTGGCCAGCTTCATTTCGGTCAGCGCATTCCCTTTCGCTAGCCCCGCATGGGCCAACCACGAAACCCCCGGCAAAGACCTGGGCGTCGTGACCATCACCAACAGCGGTCAACCTACCTCGTTGCCCACGCAAATCCCAACCACGATGGAGGGCATCACCGGCGCGCAGATTGAGCAGGTCATCAACGCCACCGACAGCGAAGACGCGATCCGCTACCTGCCAAGCCTGTTGGTGCGCAAGCGCTATATCGCCGACTACAACCACGCTGTGCTGTCCAGCCGCGCGTCGGGCACCGGCAACAGCGTGCGCTCGGCCGTCTATGCCGACGGCATTTTGTTGAGCAACTATCTGGGCAATGGCGCAACTTACGCGCCCCGCTGGGGACTGGTAACGCCGGAAGAAATTGCGCGCGTCGACGTGATGTACGGCCCATTCTCGGCCGCCTACCCCGGTAACTCGGTGGGAGCGGTGGTCGATTACGTGACGCGCATGCCCAAGCAGCTGGAGGCGCATGTGAAGGCTGGTTACGTGAGTCAGCCTTTCAGCGTGTACAACACCAACGAAACCTACAAGGCCTGGCAAACCAGTGCTTCGCTGGGCAGTCGCGAAGGCGACTGGTCGTGGTTCATCAACCTGAACCGCACCAACAGCCATGGTCAGCCGCTGACTTTTCCTACGCGCCTCAAGAGCGCGGGCGTGGCAGGGTCTGCGGGAGTAGCAGTCACCGGTGCAGTGCTGGACGCCAACAACGCGAACCAGCCCTGGTTCAACCTGGGTACCGGCACCGAATACACCACGGGGCAAGACCACGCCAAGATCAAGCTGGCCTACGACGTGACACCGACCGTGCGCGCGAGCTACACCTACGGCCTGTGGAAAAACACGTCCGAAGGCCGCCCCACCACCTACCTGCGCGATGCCAATGGCAATCCGGTCTACAGCGGCGCCATCAACATCGGCGGCCTCGCGTTTACAGGCGCCAACGCGCTTGGTGGTGGAGACTACCCACTAACCAATGAAGACCTGACACAAAGCATGCACGGCCTGTCGCTCAAGAGCCACGCGATGGGTGCGTTCGATTGGGAAATCGCTGCCAGCCAGTACCGCTATGGCACCGACACCAACCGCCGCAACGCTGCGAATAACCCGCTGCCCACCGCGCAAAGCGGTGGCGCAGGCACGATGGCCGACGCGGGTGGTACGGGCTGGAACGCGCTGGCGCTCAAGGGCATCTGGCGCCCTGACGGCAAGCAGGGCGCGCACATCGTGGACTTTGGCCTGCAGCAAGACCGCTACGTGTTTCGCACGCTGACCTCCAACATCAACGGCAACTGGATCACCGATGCGCCTGGCAGCCTGGTCAACGACGCAGGGGGCACCGCGATCACCCGCGCGCTGTATGTACAAGACAGTTGGGCTTTTGCCCCGCGCTGGAAAACGGTGCTGGGTGTCCGCCTGGAAAACTGGGCCACCGCAGATGGCTTCACAACCTTCGGCGCGGGCAACGCGGCCAATGCAAGCTACGCGGGCCACAGCGAAGACTTTGTCTCGCCCAAGGCCGCACTGTCGTACGCGCTGACGCAGGACACGGTACTCAAAGCCTCGCTGGGCCGTGCGGTGCGCTTCCCCACCGTGACCGAGTTGTATGGCGCGACGTCGACGACCAATTCCCAGTACATCAACGACCCCAACCTGAAGCCCGAGAAGTCTTGGACCACCGAGCTGAGCGTCGAGAGAGACTTGGGCCACGCGAGCTGGCGTGCGACCTGGTTTGCGGAAGACACACGGGACGCGCTGTATTCGCAAACCACGTTGGACGCAGTGGCCAACAGAAACATCAGCCGAGTGCAAAACGTGGGCCGCATCCAGACGCAAGGCCTGGAAGTCGCGGCCAAAGGCGAGAGCGCGTGGCTGCACGGCCTGGATGTATCGGGCAGCATCACCTTCACCGACTCCACGATCAGGGAGAACGCAGGTTTTGTAGCAGTTGCTGGTGACACGATCGGCAAACGCCAGCCGAATATTCCGGCTTGGCGCGCGACAGCGTTGCTGAGCTACCAGTGGGACAGCCAGTGGAGCACCAGCCTGGGCGCACGCTACAGCGGCCCGCAGTTCCGCACGCTGAACAATGCCGACGTCAATGGCTATACCTACCAGGGCGTCAGCGAGTTTTTCACGGCGGATGTGCGCGTGCGCTTCAAGGCCAGCAAGAACTGGAGTGCATCGTTGGGTATCGACAACCTGAACAACTACCAGTACTGGAACTTCCACCCCTACCCCCAGCGCAGCTACAGTGCAGAGCTGAAGTGGGATCTTTGATGCGATTGCCCTTTTGAAAAGAAACTTATGTCACTCCCATTTGCTACTAAATTTATAGCTGCTTGCGCACTTTCCATGGGCGCCACAACCTCTTTTGCCCACATTGTTTTGCAGGATGGCGCAGCTGCGGCCGGTGCCAGCTACCGCGCCGTGCTGCGCTTGGGCCATGGCTGCGACGGCTCCGCCACTACCGGAATCACCGTCACGCTGCCAGCCGGTTTCAACGGCGCGCAGCCCATGCCCAAGGCGGGTTGGACGGTGACCACCAAGGTAGGCAAGCTGGCCCAGCCGTATGCGTCGCACGGCAAGACCTTCAGCGACGGTGTGTTGGAAATCAGCTGGGTCGCCAAGGGGGCCGAGAATGCGTTGCCCGACGCGTTCTACGATGAGTTTGTGTTGCGCGGCACGACGCCTGCCAAGCCCGGACCGCTGTGGTTCAAGGTTGTGCAAACTTGCGAGAAGGGGAGCACGGCCTGGGTCGAAGTGCCAACATCTGGCACCGCGACCAAGGGTTTGAAGAACCCCGCCGCGTTGCTGGAAGTTCTGGATGTACAAGCCGCCCCCGGCGGCCACAACCACTGATCTCCATTTATTTTCAACAGGAGTACTTATGAAATTCACGTCATTTATCGGCGCAGCCATCGTGGCCATTGCCGCGCCTTGTATTGCACAAGCGCAAAGCCTGGACGTCAAAAATGCATGGGCACGTGCCACGGTGCAGGGCCAGAAGGCCACCGGTGCTTTCATGACGATCACCTCCAGGGACGCAGGCAAGCTGGTGAGCGTGTCGTCGCCCGTCGCCGGTGTAGCCGAGGTGCATGAAATGAAGATGGATGGCGACGTGATGAAGATGCGTGCCGTCGAAGGGGGGCTGGATTTGCCGGCAGGCCAGGCCGTTGAGTTGAAACCCGGCGGTTATCACGTGATGCTGATGGACCTGAAGCTTCCTTTGGTGAAAGAAACGACGATTCCGATGACGCTGGTGTTCAAGGACGGCAAGGGCAAGGAGAGCAAGCTGGAGGTGAAGGTTCCGGTTTCGACCGTGAAGCCTTAGGGGGCGGAAATTGGAGTAAGCTGACACAGTCAGTTCCAGCCTTCCCAAGGAGACTCCATGAGCGATTCAGAACAATCAGGCTTTGGCAAATTCGTTCCCGGTTTCGATTTCCTGCAAAACCTGGCCAAAGGCGCGACCAACAATATTCCGCAAATGCCCAACCTGGGTAACTGGGTTGCGCCCACGTTGAACGTGGAGGAGTTGGAAAAACGCATTGAAGAACTCAAGAACGTGCACTTCTGGCTGGAACAAAACTCCCGTGCTTTGGGCGCCACCATCCAGGCGCTGGAAGTGCAGAAGATGACGCTGGCCACGCTCAAGGGCATGAACTTCAACATTGGCGACGTGGCCAACGCGCTCAAGCTCAAGGCGGCGGACTCAGTGGCTTCCAGCGTGCAGCGGGTTACAGAGAAAGCGGCCAGTACCGCCAAGACCATTTCCGATGTGGCAAGTGGCAACAGTAAGTCCGGCAAAGCGAAAGCGGCTGCGGCAGGTGTGCCCGGTATGGTGGACCCACTGCAGTTGTGGGGGTCGCTGACGCAACAGTTCCAGCAAATTGCCAGTAGCGCAATGAAAGAGGCCACGGCCAAAACGGCGGTCGACATGACCAAAAACATGGCAACCGGATTCGCCAAGGAAGCTTTGAAATCGGCCAAGGCCGCCGGTAAAAAAACGGTTGCCAAACGCGCTGCGGCGCGCACAGCGGCAAAACGTACGACCCGTTAGCACAACCTTTTGAAGGAGGGCGCTCGCCATGCTCCTTTTCCCAAACGCCCACGCCACGCATCCGCAGTGGGGTATGGCGGCGGCGCTGGTGTTGGCCCAGTTGCGCGGCCAGATGGCCTTGCCCGGCTATGCCCGCAGCCCTTCGCTTGCGCTGCTCTACATCACCGACCACTACGCGCCTTACGCGCAAGACATTCTGGAGCACCTGGGTGCGGAGCTGCCCTGGGTGACCGACTGGTCCGGCACCGTGGGCATAGGCATCGCGGCCAACGGCGTGGAATATTTTGACGAGCCCGCGATGGCGGTCATGCTGCTGGATGTTCCTGCCGACCAGTACCGCGTGTTCTCCGGCGTGGCGCCACTGGGCATTGGTTTTGAAGCAGCGACTGCGCTGGTGCATGCCGATGCATCGACCGTTGATCTGGCTGAGCTGGTGGGCGAGATGGCGGCGCGCACCGACAGTGGTTATCTGTTTGGCGGCGTTGCCAGCAGCAGATCCACAAGCATGCAGTTTGCGATTGCAGGCGACGGCAATCTGCGCGGCTATGGCGCTGCCAGTGGCGTGTTCAGTGGCGGCTTGAGCGGCGTGGCGTTTGGTTCCGAGGTGAGCATGGTGTCGCGTGTCACCCAAGGCTGCAAGCCCGTCGCGAAGCAGCGCACGGTGACTGAAGCGGACCACAACCTGGTGTTGCAATTGGACGGCAAGCCCGCGCTGGACGTGCTGCTGGAAGACCTGGCCATTTCGCTGGAAGAGCCGCAGCGAGCGCTGGACGTGGTGCGTGCCACGCTGGTGGGTCTTAGTGCCGCACCCGAAAAAGACGCAACTCGCATTGCACCGCCGGCTGGCAACTTTGGCAGCGATACCATGGTGCGCCACATCATCGGGCTGGACCCGGGCCGCCGCGGCGTGGCGATTGCAGACTATGTGCAATCCGGTATGCAGTTCACGTTTTGCCAGCGCAATGTGCACGCCGCGCGCGCCGACCTCATGCGTATCTGCGCCGAGATCCGGGAAGAGCTGGAGCCAGAAGAAATCGCCGTGACGTCAGCGCATTCTGCGGATGCGCCTGAGCCGGAATCTGGTGGGGCCGAGCGTATTCTGGGCGCGGTCTATGTCAGCTGCTCGGGCCGCGGTGGGCCGCATTTCGGTGGCCCTAGCGCGGAGCTGCAGATCGTGCGGCGCGTGCTGGGCGATGTGCCGCTGGTAGGCTTCTTTGCCGGCGGCGAAATCGCCCATGACCACTTGTATGGCTATACCGGTGTATTGACCGTGTTTGTGGCCTAACCACAATATTGAGGCACCAAAAAAAGTCCCCCAAGCCAGCGTTTGGGGGTAATATTTTGCGGCGATCGGTAAATAGCATGTGACGACTCCCCATGGCAACAAAACCCGTGGGATGACAAAGGAGTCCTTGCGGATAACAACAGCAATCACGTCGCTTGGGTGCCAAAACTTTTGGCAGGAATCGTTCATCTTAAAAACCGCAGGGCCGGGGCCAACCTGGAAGCACTGTGGAATCCGTCGTTGGGGCATGTAGCCAAGCCAGTGGGATAGAGAGAACACCATCAACCAAGGGAGACCACCACCATGGATAGCCAAGCCAAACCGGGTTTCAATTTCGGGACCATCAAGGCCCGCCTCATCTTCAGCTACCTGATCCTGGCCTTGGCCGTAGTGATGGTGTCGGTGATGGCACTCAGCAACCTCAGCACTGCGCAGGCCAACTTCGAGCACCAGATCAATGTAGTGGAGAGGGAGGATGGAATGCTAGTCACGCTGTTCGATGCGGTCAACGCCCGCGCTGTGGCGGCCCGAAACATCGTGCTGCTGGACGATGCCGCCCAAGTCGCGATCGAGAAGAAAAGTATCGACGTTTCTTTTGAGCGGATCAATACATCCATGAAAAACCTGAAGGCCGCGCTGACTGAAGACGGTGCGAGCGCGGCAGGTTTGCTGCGCAAGATAGAAGAAATTGAAAAGATCGAGATCAAGTACGCCGCGATCGCCACCGAGATTGTGAAGAAGGCGCTCGCAGGCGACCGCGATGGCGCGTCCAAACAGATCGTGAGTGAATGCCGTCCGCTGCTGATGTCCCTGGTCGCCGCGGTGGAGTCTGCCAAGACGGAGGTTCGCGACACTGGCGAACGCGATGTAGCAGCCTCGCGGGCCCAGAGTCAGAATTTGCGCATGCAGATGTTCCTGGCCATCGCCGTGGCCCTTGTGGTGGCGGGTGTGTTGGCCGCGGTGATGACGAAGAAGATTACGCGCCCCATCTCCCAGGCGGTCACCATTGCCGAAACGGTGGCCTCGGGCGATCTGACCTCGCGCATTGACACCAGCAGCAGCGATGAAACCGGCCAGCTGTTGCGCGCCTTGCGCGCCATGCAGGACGGGCTGGTGAGCGTGGTGTCCAGTGTGCGCAGCGGCTCCGAATCGGTGTCCACAGCTAGCGCCGAAATCGCCCAAGGCAACCACGACCTGAGTGCCCGCACCGAACAACAGGCCAGCGCGCTGCAAGAAACTGCGGCCAGCATGGAGCAACTGAATTCCGCCGTCAAACAGAACGCGGACAACGCGCGCCAGGCCAATCAGCTGGCGCAAAGTGCCAGCACGGTCGCCGTTCAGGGCGGGGAAGTCGTCGGCCAGGTGGTGGAGACCATGAAAGGCATCAACGACGCCAGCCGCAAGATCAGCGACATCATCAGCGTGATCGATGGCATCGCCTTCCAGACCAACATCCTTGCCCTCAACGCCGCGGTGGAGGCCGCACGTGCCGGCGAGCAAGGCCGGGGCTTCGCGGTCGTGGCCAGCGAAGTGCGTTCACTGGCGGGCCGCAGTGCAGAGGCGGCGAAGGAAATCAAGAACCTTATTGGTGCCAGCGTGGAACGCGTGGAGCAGGGCACGGCGCTGGTCGACAAGGCCGGTAGCACCATGACTGAAGTGGTAGCCAGCATTCGCCGCGTGACTGACATCATGGGTGAGATCAGTGCCGCGAGCAATGAGCAAAGCGCCGGTGTGGCGCAGGTGGACCAAGCCATCGCGCAGATGGACCAGAGCACGCAGCAAAACGCGGCGCTGGTGGAGCAAATGGCTGCGGCTGCAACCAGCCTCAAAGGCCAGTCCGGCGATCTGGTGCAGACCGTGGCGGTGTTCAAGCTGTCGTCAGACCATGGTGCCTACTCTGCGGCCTTGCCTGGCCCCCGCCCCGCAAAAGCAACGCTGCCCAAGCCCACTGCTGGTGTTTCCAAAACTGTTGCACGCGCCATCGTTACCAAACCTTTGGCCGCTCCCAGGGCATCCACCCCCGTGGCGCATGCGGCGGCTCCCAAGAGCAGCTCCAAGCCGGTGACTGCTGGTGGCGACGAAGACTGGGAAACTTTTTAAGTCAAATCAAGCGCTGGCGCCCGCGGAATGTGCGTAAGCAGCTACTAAAACAGTAGCGTTTTGCATTACACGCCGCGCGCGCGGTCAGTGTTGAACTGCTGGATGAAGGCGCCAAAACGGCCAGCATCCAGCGCATCACGCACCTCCTGCATCAGGTTCAGGTAGTAGTGCAGGTTGTGCACGCTGGCCAGCATGGGGCCCAGCATCTCGCCGCAACGGTCCAGGTGATGCAGATAGGCGCGGCTGAAACCCTCGCGCCCACCATCGGCCCAGCTCACCGCGCTGGAGCCCGCACAGGCGTAGCAGGTGCAGGTCACATCGAGCGGCTGCTCGTCGCTCTTGTGGCGCGCGTTGCGAATCTTCAAATCGCCATAGCGGCTGAACAAGGTGCCATTGCGCGCATTGCGGGTGGGCATCACGCAGTCAAACATATCGATGCCGTTTTGCACGCCGGCAATCAGGTCTTCCGGTGTGCCCACGCCCATCAGGTAATGCGGCTTGTGTTTGGGCAGCTTGGGGCCGATGTGCTTGAGCACACGCATCATGTCTGCCTTGGGCTCGCCGACAGACAGGCCGCCCACCGCAATACCGGGGAAGTCCAGCGCTTCCAGGCCTGCCAGCGATTCATCGCGCAGGTGCTCAAACATGCCGCCCTGCACGATGCCAAACAATGCGTTGGGATTGTTCAGGCGCGTAAACTCGTCCTGGCAACGCTTGGCCCAGCGCAGCGAGAGCTCCATCGAACTGCGCGCTTCGCGCTCAGTCGTGATCTGGCCCTTGGTCTTGGTTTCGACTGACAAATACGGTGTGCATTCGTCAAACTGCATCACGATGTCGGAGTTCAGCGTGGTCTGGATCTGCATGCTGATCTCGGGCGTCAGGAACAGCTTGTCGCCGTTCACCGGAGAGGCGAATTTCACACCTTCTTCCGTAATCTTGCGCATCTCGCCCAGGCTCCAGACCTGAAAACCGCCAGAGTCGGTGAGGATGGGTTTGTCCCATTTCTCAAACTGGTGCAGGCCGCCGAATTTTTCCACGACATCAAGGCCCGGGCGCATCCACAAGTGGAACGTGTTGCCCAGGATGATCTGGGCATTCATGTCGTGCAGGCTGCGCGGCATCACGCCCTTGACGGTGCCGTAGGTGCCCACGGGCATGAAGATGGGGGTCTCCACAACGCCGTGGTTCAGCGTCATGCGGCCGCGGCGGGCATGTGAGCCCAGGTAAGTGCCATCAGCGGAGGCGGGGTCGTCTTTGAGTAGGTCGAATTTCAACATGGTCGGTATTGTCTTTGAGAGGGGTCAGGCTGCGCTTATGCAGCCATGGCGCGATTGCGCCCTTGGGCCTTGGCGGTGTAGCAGGCGGCGTCGACGCGGCTGAAACTGGCCTGGGGCGAGGTGTCGGAGGCCCACAGCATTTCGCCAGCGCCAATGCTTGCGGTCACGGCAATGCTGCGGCCATCAAATACGCAGGGTGTGCTGGCAAGTTCGGCGCAGACTTCGTGTGCGACCGCCAGCGCGTCGTCCGCACTGGTGTCTGGCAATAGAACGACAAACTCTTCGCCGCCTATGCGCGCGACCAGATCGCTATTTCGGCGAAAGCGCTGCTGCAGCAATTGCGCCACCTGGCGCAGGCAGGCGTCGCCCGCCGCATGGCCATGGCTGTCGTTGATGCGTTTGAAATCGTCCAGGTCCAGCACCAGCAGCGATAGCTTGGCCGAGTGGCGTGCCGCGTGGTGCCAGTGCGCCTGGAACGCGCTCTCGTATTCGCGTCGGTTTGCGACCCCGGTGAGGGCATCCAGACGCGACAGGCGTTCGATCTCGGCGCGGCTGGTGAGCAACGTGTGCTCGATCTCCATCTGCTTGCGGTACTCGCGCGCACGCCGGCGGATGTGCAGCGCCTGGTAGACGCAATACACCGCCAGCACCGTGGCCACACCCTGCAGGCCAGGCGTATAAACCAGAAAGAAAACCGTCGCAGGCACCAGCATCAGAAACACTGTGAGCAGCGCGTGGCGCGGCGCGAACGCATAGGTCTCGCCACTGGCGGCGGTGAAGGTGATGGTGCAGGTGGCTGCAATAATGAACGCGGTGGTGGCCTGGTGTTCGGTGGCGCCCGTGATCCAGAACACAGCGCACCACAGCAGGCACACCAGATGCACCAGCAGCCAGTGTCGATTCCACCAGGTTTGGTTGGCAGCACTGTCCTGCGGATCCTGCGGTGGTTTGTGCAGCCAGCGCAATACTCCGAGCACGCCAAACATCAGCAGGAGCGGCCAGACCAAAAGCGGCTGGCTGGTGAAATAGCCGCCAACCCAGGACACCAGCGCATAGCCAATCGCATAGAACGCCGGGCCCGACAGCGCACGGCGATAGAACTCGCTGATCGCCCGCTGGCGCTGGTATTGCGACAGAGTGGGCGATGCGCCGGGTAGCTCGGAGATTTCAAGCATTGCGGTGTGGCGTAATATTGCGTTGTCTATGGCCTGCGTTCCAACAACATGGCATCACCATAGCTGAAAAACCGGTACTTGCGTGCAATCGCGTCGCGGTACAGCGCCATGATGTGGTCGTAGCTCGCAAAGGCGCTGACCAGCATCATCAGGCTGGACTTGGGCAGGTGGAAGTTGGTGACCAGCACGTCGATCAGCTTGAAGTCAAAGCCCGGCGTGATGAAGATATTGGTGTCGCCCGACGTTTGCCCGGTTTTGGCCCAGCTCTCCAGCGTGCGCACGGTGGTGGTGCCCACGGCCACGATGCGGCCACCGCGCGCCTTGCAGTCGGCAATCGCCTGTTGCGTGGCGGCGGGTACTTCGTACCACTCGCTGTGCATCTGGTGCTCTGCCAAATTCTCGGTCTTCACGGGCTGGAACGTGCCGGCACCCACATGCAGCGTCACATGCGCGCGCTGCACACCCATCGCATCGAACTGCGCAAACAGCGCGTCGTCAAAGTGCAGGGCGGCAGTAGGTGCGGCCACGGCGCCGGGGTTTTTTGCAAACACGGTCTGGTAACGCTGCACGTCCTCGGGTGAATCGCTGTGCGTGATATAGGGCGGTAGCGGCACGTGGCCGTGGCGCTCCATCAGAGTGTAGGGGTCGTCGCCGTGGTCGTTGCTCAGTACAAAGCGGTAGATCGGGCCGTCGGCGTTGGGCCAGCGGCTCAACAACGTAGCGCTGAGGCCGTCTTCCTGGCCCGGCGCGCAAGTCATCTTGATCGTGGCACCCACTTCGGGCTTCTTGCTGACACGCATGTGCGCCGCTACCTGGTTGCCGCCCAGCACGCGTTCGATCAGCAACTCCACCTTGCCGCCGGTAGATTTTTCACCGAACAGGCGGGCGTTGATGACCTTGGTGTCGTTGAAGACCAGCAGGTCGCCAGCTTTCAACAGAGACGGCAGTTCGCGAAAGATGCGGTCTACGGATGCGGGGCCGGTTCCATCCAGCAAGCGGGAGCCGCTGCGCTCGGGGGCGGGGTGCTGGGCGATCAGGTCCTCGGGAAGTTCAAAGTCGAAGTCACTGAGGGTGAAGGTGCGCGGGGCACCGGGGGATGCAATAGACATGGTGCTTGAGGGCCGAACGGACCCGTTCCAAGTTGAAACAAGGGCAGAATTGTCCCATGCCCAGAAAATCCGCCGCCAAACCTGCTGAAGCCGCTCCTGCGGCCGGGGCTGCCAAGGCGACGGAGACCAAGTCTCCTGCACAAAAGGCGCTGGAGAAACTGGGCCTGAAGCGCGACATTGACCTGGCGCTGCATCTGCCATTGCGCTACGAGGACGAAACCCGCATCACGCCCTTGCAGGACGCACGCGACGGCGCGCATGTGCAGATCGAGGCGACGGTGACGCACTGCGAAGTGGCGTACCGCCCGCGCCGCCAACTGGTGGTCACAGTCGATGACGGCACCGACACCTGCGTGCTGCGTTTCTTCAACTTTTATCCATCACAGCAAAAGGCGCTGGCCGTGGGCAGCCGCATCCGCGCGCGCGGCGAGGTGCGTGGCGGCTTCATGGGCCGGACCATGCTGCATCCGGTGTTTCGCGCCGCAGGCGGTGATTTGCCCACCGCGTTGACGCCGGTCTATCCCACGGTGGCCGGTTTGCCTCAGCCGTATTTGCGCAAGGCCGTGCTGTCTGGGTTGGCGCGGGCCGAGCTGTCCGATACCTTTGCTCCCGGAGATTTAAGCCAAAACAGCCCGGGACCCTTGTGGACATTGCGTGACGCGCTATTGTTTTTGCACCACCCCCGGCCCGATGTATCGCTGGACACGTTGCACGACCACAGCCATCCGGCCTGGCAGCGGCTTAAGGCAGAAGAGTTGCTGGCACAGCAATTGAGTCAATTGCAGAGCCGCCGCGCGCGCGCCACGTTGCGCGCACCGCAACTGCAATTGTCCTTTCCGGAACCCAAGGATTCTCTGCACCAGTGCCTGCTGGCGGTATTGCCATTCGCATTGACCGCCGCGCAAAAACGCGTGGGTGCCGAGATCGCCAACGACCTGGCACGCCATGTTCCCATGCACCGACTGCTGCAGGGCGATGTCGGCGCTGGCAAGACGGTGGTTGCCGCGCTGGCCGCGGCGATTTGCATAGACACCGGTTGGCAATGCGCATTGATGGCGCCGACCGAGATATTGGCAGAGCAACACTTTCGCAAATTGCTGGGCTGGCTGGAACCGCTGGGCATCACGACGGCCTGGCTGACCGGCACGCAAAAGGCCAAGGAGCGCCGTGAAATGCTCGCGCTGATAGAAAGCGGCGAAGCGCAACTGGTGGTCGGTACCCACGCGATCATTCAGGACAAGGTGAAATTCAAGAACCTGGCGCTGGCGATCATCGATGAGCAGCATCGGTTTGGTGTGGCACAGCGGTTGGCGCTACGCAACAAACTTCAGCATGGCGTCGCCGACGGGCCGCCCCGAGGCGACGCAGCCCCCTCGGGGGGCAGCGACCCGCGCAGCGGCGGAGCGTGGGGGCTTGTCCCAATGGAGCCGCACATGCTGATGATGACGGCCACGCCGATCCCGCGCACGCTGGCGATGAGCTATTACGCCGACCTCGATGTATCCACACTGGACGAACTGCCACCCGGGCGCACGCCAATCGTGACCAAGGTGGTCAACGATTCACGCCGCGACGAAGTGATTGAACGTATCCGCGCGCAGATTGAACAGGGGCGGCAAGTCTATTGGGTCTGCCCGCTGATCGAAGAAAGCGAAGCGCTGGATTTGACCAATGCCACGCAGACCCATGCCGATCTCGCCGAAGCCCTGCAAGGTGTTAAACGCACCGATGGCCAACCAGTCCTGATTGGCCTGCTGCATTCGCGCATGCACGTGGACGACAAGAAAGCGGTGATGGCAGCATTCACTTCCGGCCTGATGTCGGTGCTGGTCAGCACGACGGTGATTGAAGTCGGTGTGGATGTGCCCAATGCGTCACTGATGGTGATTGAGCATGCAGAGCGTTTTGGTTTGAGCCAGTTGCACCAATTGCGTGGCCGGGTCGGGCGCGGTGCGGCAGCATCGGCTTGTGTGTTGCTGTATTCCACCGGCGACGGTCCGCGCCTGGGAGAGGCCGCGCGCGAGCGCTTGCGTGCGATGGCCGAGACCAATGATGGCTTCGAGATTGCGCGGCGTGATCTTGAGATTCGCGGGCCGGGTGAGTTTTTGGGTGCGCGGCAGAGCGGAGATGCGATGCTGCGCTTCGCCGATTTGGCGGTGGACACCGACCTGCTGGAATGGGCGCGACAGGAGGCGCCCAAGTTGCTGGATCACTATCCGCATCTTGCCGAGCGGCATGTGCAAAGGTGGTTGGGCACCCGCTCCGAGTTCTTGAAGGCCTAGGCCTTTTTGCTACTTGCTGTGCGATGTCAGATGGGCCAGCGCGCCCGCCGCACTCATGCCCAGACCGGTGCGGTTGGCGGCAGGAATATTTGGGCGCGCCTCATCCATTGCGACACTGGCCTCGTTGCCCAGTACCGGCAAGCTGTCGGCGCCGCGGCGCATCGATACGCCGACGACCAGGATGTCGACCATCAGCAGATGCAGGATGCGACCAATCATCGGCACCTGTGTCGCCAGATCTTCGGCGTGGTCCACGATCAATGACAGATCGGCCTTGCGCGCCAGCGGCGACTGGCTGGCGGTGATCGCAATTACAGGGGCGCCGCGCTCGCGGGCTTTTTCCACCACGTCCATCAACTCGGGGATGCGGCCGCTGCTGCTGATCACGACGACCACGGTCTTCGGTGTCAGCAGATTGGAGGCCAGTACCTGCATGCGCGGCACGGTGTAGGCATTGCTGGGTACGCCCATGCGCAAGAACTTGAACTGCGCGTCTTCGGCGACCACGCTGTAGTGGCCCACGGCATAAAACTCGACCCGCTCGGCGCCGCAAATCAGCGCAATCGCCTTGTCGATGGAGTCGCGGTTCAAGTGGTCGCGAACTTGTAGTACCGCTGCGGCCGTATTGCCCAGCACCTTGGCACCCAGCTCCAGCATGCTGTCTTCGCTGGTAACTTGGGTGTGGGTGATTGGTATCGTGCCCGTCAGGCCGGAAGCCAGCCGCAGCTTGAAGTCAGACAGGCCTTCGCAACCCAGCGAGCGGCAAAAACGGATCACGGTGGGCTGGCTGACGTCGGCCGCTTTGGCAATCGATGCAATGGCGTCGTTGACGGTGGTGCGCGGGTGCGCCAACACATGGTCGGCCACGCGCTGCTCGGCTGGCGACAGGCTTGCGCGCACGCGCTGTATCTGGCTCAAGAGCGCCGAGCCCTGCGCGGCGTCCAGGCTGCGCAGCTGTGCAGACAGGATGATGGAAGCGCCGACCAGCGTGGCATCGCCTGAAGTGATCACGAAGGTCGGGATGCGCTTCATGTAATCGTTGAAGCGGCCCTTGTCTTCAAAGCGCTGGCGAAAGCTCGATTGATCGAAATAATCACCCAGTCGCGGGACGATGCCGCCGCCGATGTAGATGCCGCCGAACGCGCCTTGTGTGACCGCCAGGTTGGCAGCAGCCGTACCCAGCATGCCGCAGAACACATCAATGGTTTCCACGCACAAAGGGTCGCTTGCGTCCAGCGCATTTTGTGTGATGTCGGGTGCGTGCAGGGGTTTGGCAACCACACCGGCGCGGTCCGCCAGCGCGCGGTAAATCAGTTCGATACCTGGGCCGGAGACCAGTCGCTCGAACGAGACGTGGGCATGTTCTTTCCACGCAAAGCGCAGGATGGCCATCTCGCGTTCGTCGTGTGGGGCAAAACTGGTGTGACCGCCTTCGGTGCCCAGTGCAATCCAGCCGTCGTTGGCAGGAATCAATCCGGAAACTCCCAGTCCGCTGCCGGCACCTATCAGTCCCACCACACTGCGCGACTCGATGCTGCCGCCACCGACCTGGCGGCGCTGGTGTGGCAACAGGCTGGGCAGTGCCATCGCCAGTGCCGTGAAGTCATTGACGACGACCAGGTTGTCAAACTGCAGCCGCGCACGCATCTGCTCGATGCTGAATTTCCAGTGGTAATTGGTCATGCGCACCTGATCGCCTGCCACGGGGGTGGCGATGGCGACGGCGGCGTTCTTGATGCTCGCGGCGAGGGCCTCCGGAATGCCTGCCAGATACGCTTTCACGGCCGCATAGAAGTCGGCGTGCTCCTGACAGTGCAGCGAAGCGTTGTATTCCAGAACGCCGGGGGCTACTTCCAGCGTGAAGCGGGCATAGGTGCCGCCAATGTCAGCCAGCAGGCGAGGGGCGTCATAGGGCAAATTGGGCATGTGATCTCACCGAGTCAGGACAACTCAGGATTTCAACACATCCAATGCGCGTGATGCGCCTATCAAAGCCGGGGTACTGGCCGTAATCAGCCACGCAGGGATGGGGCGCAGATAGTCGCCAAAGCGCCCCTTTTCTTCAAACTTGGTGCGAAACAGTGTGGCGTCGAACAATTCGCCCAGCCGCGGCACGATGCCGCCGCCCACGTAAACACCGCCGCGCGTACCCAAGGTGAGCGCCAGGTTGCCAGCGACGTTGCCCAGAAAGCTGGCGAACAGCGTCAGCGCAGCTCGGCAGGTCGCGTCTGTGGCAGCGGTCTCCGTGATATCGGAGGGCTTGTAGTTGTGCGCTGTCTCGCCGCGAACCGCGCTGAGCGCGCGGTACAGGTTGACCAGACCCGGCCCGGACAATACGCGTTCGGCGCTGGCGTGGCCAAATTCCTTGCGCAACACTTCTACGACGGCAGCTTCCAATGCATCGGTTGCTGCCAGCGTTGCGTGCCCACCTTCGCCGCTGACGGCGATCAGTCCACCACGGCCATCCGGCAGCAAGCCGGATACGCCCAGGCCGGTGCCAGGGCCAATCAGCGCTAACGGTGCATTGGCGACAGGGGCCGCGCCGCCCAACGCGCGCAAATCGGAGCCGGCCAGGGCTGGCAAACTCATCGCCAGCGCAGTGAAATCGTTGATGACCAGGCAGCGTTCGACAGCCAGCGAGGCCTTCAGATCGGCAATCGAGAATGACCAGTCGTTGTTGGTGAACTGGATACGGTCGCCGGTGATGGCCGTCGCCACGCCAATGCTGGCTGCGTGGGGGGCGCCCAGGTCGTGCTCTTTCAGGTAGCGCACTGCGGAGTCATAGAGCGACGCGCTGGTCTTGCAGGGCGTCACCGAGATATGTTGCAGGGGTTCGCCCGCCTGACGTTGCCAGGCCCAGCGCGCGTTGGTGCCGCCTACATCACCCAGTAGCCTGGGAAAGCCCGGGCTCACGCGTGCACTCCTGCAGTCCAATGTGTGGCTGGCAAAGTTTCCAAAATAGTGACCCTGTTTCTGCAAATGTAGTCAAATAACACATCAGTGTACATGGCTTGTAGTCTGCGTACCCCTGTGAAAACCCCAAGACGCCTATGCAAAGCGGCAATCTCAGTGTGCTTCGGGCATTTGTACTTAGTAAAACGACAGCTGGTTTCAAGAAATTCTGGTGTTACATCGGAATTCCAGAAAAAAATAGAAAATCAGCAGATATAAAATGTAGTTTCAGTACAAATACGTAAAAATACCGGATCTACTATGGGCCCATTTGGCGCCTCTTTTTGGTGAAAGTGTTGCTTAAACCCCGATTAATTCCCGAATCGGGTGCGAATTGACTGTGCTTATGCACATTTCTAGGGTTTACGCCTATGTCGATGAATTTCTTGTTTTGATACAAACTGGGTGTAACCCATTGAATACCCCGGGCGGGGTGATCTTGGGCTCGGCCCAGAGAAATATGTTTGTTCGATAAGTCCCTTAGGAGATAACGATGAAGAACCCGCAAATCCAGCGCACGGCAACCCGTCGCTTTACCTTGGCCCCGGTTGCGCTTGGGTGCGCCGCGATGGTGATCGCCAGCAGCGCTGCTTACGCCCAATCCACTACCGATGCCAATCTCGGTGTGGTGACCGTGACTGGTATCCGCAAGGGTATTGAAGACGCCATCTCGGTAAAGCGCAACAACGACACCATCGTTGAAGCAATTTCTGCCGAAGACATTGGCAAGCTGCCCGACACCACGATTGCCGAATCACTGGCCCGCCTGCCAGGCGTGACCACGCAACGCACCAAGTCCGGCGCGGCGTCCACCATCAGCATCCGCGGCCTGGGCCCTGACTTCAATGGCTATCTTCTGAACGGCCGCGAACAAACCAGCACTGGCGACAGCCGCGCGGTCGACCTGAGCGTTTATCCGGCTGAGCTGATCGGTGGTGCTACTGTCTACAAGACGGGCGACGCTGCGCTGATGAGTGCGGGCCTGGCCGGCACGATCGACAACCTGCTGATTGACCCGCTGGCCTTCCCGGGCCGTGTGCTGGTTGCCAGCGCGCAGAAAGTGCGCAGTGGCATCGGCCTGGAAGGTGTGCCCGAAGGCACCGGCAACCGCGCCAGCCTGACCTATATCGACCAGTTCGCTGACCGCACGCTGGGTATCGCGATGGGCTTTGTACGCGTTGACGGTACCAGCAACGAAACCGGTTCCGGCGGCTGGGGTGGTGGCAGCACCGGCGCAGTCACGCAGACCGATGGCACTACCGTGCAGGCCAAAAATCCCGATACCTGGGGCAACGGCGTGGACTTCAAGAACCGCACAGTGACCGACAAACGCACTGGCGTTGCGGCCATCATTGCTTACAAGCCCAATGCGGCATGGCGCAGCCAGTTGGACCTGTTCTACGCAAAGGCTGACACCACAGCCAAGGAAGCGCGTTTTCAGGCCGGCCTGAACTTCCCGATCACCAATGCGACCGTGGTCAATGGCGTCGCCGTCAAGGGCACGTACCAGTTGCCGGTGGGCAGTTTTGTCAACCGCATCGAAAGCGTGTTTGATGATGACACCGTCAAGTCCATCGGCTGGAAGAACACGCTGAAGATGAGCAATGGCTGGACCGCCATTCTGGATATCAGCAGCAATTCCGCCACCCGTATCGAGCGCGATATCGAGGCGTATGCGGGTATTCCTACTGCGGATACTTTTACTTTCGACAACACCGGTGGCACGCCCAAGTTCACGCTGGGTCGTGCGACCGACTACACCAACCCGGCCATCATCAAGGTGCGTGACCAGTCCGGCTGGTCGGGTGTGACCTGCCCGGACGGTCAGTCCTGCCCACAAGCGGGTTATTCCAAGGGCCCCAACATCAAGGATGAGGTCAACGCCGTCCGTCTGGATTTCAAGTCCGAGCTGGCCTCCGGCGGGATGTTCTCTGAAGTCGCTTTCGGTGGAAACTATTCCGACCGCAGCAAGACCCGCACCACCGACGAAGGCCTGCTGGTCTCGGCGACCAACAATGGCCGCGATGCGTTTGCCTTTCCAAGTGACGCCTATGTGGCAAGCAACATCGCAGGCACCGGCATCAACCTGCTGACTTTCGATCCGACTGCCGGTCTGTGGCCCGGTGCAACGATTCTGCGCAAGTACAACGACGACATCCTGTCGAAGTCCTGGTCGGTCCAGGAAAAGGTCATGACCGGCTACGTGAAGTTCGGTATTGACACCAACTACGCCAATATTCCATGGCGCGGTGGCGTTGGCATGCAAGTGGTGAACACGGATCAGTCCTCTGGCGGCTTCCAGGCTGGTGCAGATTCGAGCCCGACACTGAACAATCCGGCCAAGGGTTTCACCACTGCCGGCCAGAATTACACCGATGTGTTGCCGTCCTTGAACCTGACGGGTGACATGGGCAATGGCAATCTGTTGCGCTTTGCACTGTCTTCGCAGATTGCACGTCCGACACTGACCGACATGCGTAACTCCTTCGCCGCCAGCGAAGACAAGAACGCTGGCAACTCGACGTTCGGTCACTTCGTTGGCTCTGCTGGCAATCCGATGCTCAAGCCTTTCAAGGCCACGGCGGTTGACGTGTCCTATGAAAAGTATTTTGGCAAGAAGGGCTACTTCAGTGCCGCAGCCTTCTACAAGAAGCTGGACACCTACATCACGCCGGCAACCAACACCGCCTACGACTTCACCAACTACAAGAACGCACTGGGTCTGGCAACGCCAGCGTCCGGCTCGAACGTGGGTGTGTTCACGACCACCGTCAACGGCACAGGCGGCAATCTACAAGGCTTTGAACTGGCGGTGTCCGCACCCTTCAACCTGGTGACTACGGCCCTGGACGGTTTCGGCGTAAGCGCCAGTCTGTCAAAGACCGACAGCTCGGTGAATATGCCCAATCTGATTGGCCTGAATCCGACCCAACAGGTGCCGACAGACAGCGTGACCATGCAGTTGCCTGGTTTGTCCAAGGACAACGCCAAGCTGACGCTGTACTTTGAAAAGTGGGGCTTCAGCGCCTTCGTCGCCAGCAACTACCGCTCCACGTATGTGGGCAGCGTAGCCAACGACGCCATCGGCGGCTACCCGACACTGCGCTACATCGAGGGTTCGACCTGGGTCTCTGCGCAAATTGGTTACGAGTTCTACGAAGGACCGATGAAGGGTCTGGGTCTGCGCCTCGAAGGCAACAACCTGAACCGCCCTGTGTATCGCCAGTTGAAGGCCGACGGCAGCGTCGACTCGGAAAACAAGACCGGCAGCACGATGATGTTCAAACTGACTTACAAGCTGCAATAAACTGCGGCTTCAAGAACCCCTTGCCGGAAGTCTTCCGCAAGGGGTTTTTTTCATGGCGCTTCAATAGAATGAACTGATTTGCGGATGGTTGCGATGGAACACAAGAATTTACGCGACGTGGTGATCGTCGGCGGCGGGACCGCGGGCTGGATGACAGCCGCTGCGCTGGCCAAAGTGCTGAAAGGCAAATACAACATTCGCTTGGTAGAGTCGGATGAGATCGCCACGATTGGTGTGGGCGAAGCGACGATCCCGATGATCAATCTGTTCAACCGTCTGCTGGATCTGGACGAGGACGACTTTATCCGCCAGACGCAGGCCTCGTTCAAGCTAGGCATCGAGTTTGTCAACTGGGGCCAGTTGGGTGACCGTTATATCCACGGCTTTGGCGTGATTGGCCAGGACAACTGGACAGTGGACTTTCATCAGTACTGGTTGAAGCAGTTCCTGGCCGGCAAGGCCAAGGATCTGGACCACTACTCGATCAACACTGCAGCGTGCCTGCAAAACAAATTCTTGCGTGCAATGCCTGACCGGCCGAACTCTCCGCTGTCGCAGATTGCCCATGCCTACCACTTTGATGCCGGGCTGTATGCCAAGTTTTTGCGCAAGTATGCCGAGGCGCGCGGTGTGGTGCGTGTCGAAGGAAAGATCACCGATGTCATGGTGCGCGAAGGCGACGGCCACATTACCGGCGTGCAATTGCAGAACGGCCAGAAAGTTGAAGGCGAACTCTTCATCGACTGCTCGGGCTTTCGCGCGCTGTTAATCGAAGGCACGCTGAAAGCAGGCTACGAAGACTGGTCGCATTGGCTGCCCTGCGACCGCGCCATCGCCGTACCGTGTGCTTCAGCCAAAGAGCTGACGCCTTACACCCGTTCTACTGCGCATACGGCGGGGTGGCAGTGGCGCATCCCGCTGCAGCACCGTATCGGCAATGGCCATGTGTTCTGCAGCAAATACCTGAGCGAAGACGAAGCGACGGCGACGTTGATGGGCAACCTGGATGGTGCCCCGCTGGCCGAGCCACGCACTGTGCGCTTTGTGACGGGCAAGCGCAAGAAGGCCTGGAGCAAGAACTGCATTGCCATCGGTCTGTCCAGCGGTTTCGTCGAGCCACTGGAGTCCACCAGCATCCATCTGATCCAGATGGGTATCGCCCATTTGCTGACGTTCTTCCCGTCGGCCGGATTCGACTCCGCCGACGTGGACAAATACAACCAGGTGATGAACCAGGAGTATGACTGGGTGCGCGACTTCATCATCCTGCACTACAAGGCCACCGAACGGACGGATGCGCCGTTCTGGAACTACTGCCGCACGATGGAAATCCCGCAGACCCTGCAAGAACGCATCGACCTGTATGCCGCCAACGGCCGGGTCGTGCGCGAAGGCAACGAGCTGTTCACCAAGGTCAGCTGGCTGCAGGTGATGCATGGTCAGCGCATCCGGCCGCAGTCCTACCACCCGCTGGCCGATCTGCTGGACGAAGGCGAGATCCAGACCTATCTGGCCCAGATCGAAGACGTTATTCAAGCCTGTGTGGATGTCATGCCCACCCATGCAGATTTCATTGCACGCCATTGCGCGGCGCCGAAAATGGGCTAAGGCCTGTGTATCAAACAACCCAAGGAGCGATTCATGCGTAAACCTCTTGCCCTTTTGCTGTTGGCCGCTGCGGCTACTACTTGCTGGGGTGGCGAGACCACCCAGGCCGTGAGCCGGGCCATCGCTGCGCGCGATTGCGTGGGTGCGGTGCGCGAGCTGAACCAGGCGCTGGCCGGCGGCAGTGCGGAAGCCATGTTGCTGGGTGGCGCGATGTTTGAGCAGGGCCTGTGCCTCAAACCCAACGTGGATCGCGCGTCTCGCCTCTATGTGCGCGCGGCCGATGCCGGCGCGCTCGGTGCGCGTTCGCGCCTGGCGGCCTTGTACGCGTCGCCAGCCGGCGGCCCGGACAAGGGCGCGGCTGTGTGGTGGGGCTTGCAAGCAGGCTTGCCCCTGCCTGCCGCTTGCACCGTAGACGCCAGCTTGCGTGGCAATGCAGAGCGCTTCGCGCAGGAGCTGGCGCGCTGGCCCGCGGGCATGCTGGATGCGTGCGTGTACGTCACCGGCGTGCTGGCGGCTCTGGACGCCGAGTTCATCCTGCAACCCGTGGCGGCCAACCCCAGTGGCGTCACCATAGACTTTCGCCCAGTGAGCGGCCGTCTGGATGTCGGTGTGTCGCAGCAGTCCCAGGCCCTGACCGACAGCAGCCCCCGCGTGGTCACCACCAATAACGTGGTGGGTGCCAATGATGTGCAACAAAGCGCGACGCCCGAACAGACCCGTGCCCTGCAATTGCAGGAAGAGCGCAAGTCCCTTGCGAAGAGCGTCGAGACCCTGAGTCGCGATGCGCTGGCGCGGTTCCCCCAGCCGTCACAAGTCGATCCGACCTGGCGTATTCAGCTGTCCATACAAGCTGCGCGCCCGCAATAACCGCCGTGCTTTAGATCAGGCTTGCCCAGCCCTGGTTGTGGCTGGCGAAGGCAGCGGTTATTTTGGCCTGCTGCGATGCAGGCAACGGCCCCTGCGCGACGATGGCCACGTTGCGCAGAAAATTCTCAGGCGTCTTGGTGCCGACAATGGCGCTGGCCACGCCCGGCGCAAATGCCGCATAGCGCAGTGCAAGCTCTGCCCAGTCGAGGCCCGCCGGGGCAATCGCCATGGCCTGGAAGCGATCCCAGTACTGGCCTTCGGCGAAATCGTCCGGTCGCTTGGCGAAACGCCAGACCGCTCCGGCCAGTGGTCGCTTCGCAATCACGCCTACGTTGTGTGCCTGGGCGACGGGCAAGTGCTGGCGCTGGTTCGCCTGGTCGCATACACTGACCGACGTCTGCACGCTGCCAAAGCGTCCGCTGTCGATGGCCCAGCGCAGCTCGGCCTCATCACCGGAATAGGCAACTACGCGCAGCTTGCCGCGCGATTGGCAGTCCTCCAGCGCCCGCACCACATCGCCTTGCTGCAGCACATGCAAAGGGCAGGAATGCAGATGCACAATGTCCAGCACATCGGTATGCATGCGGCCCAAGGCCGCATCAACACCAGCAACAATGCAGTCATAGGTCCAGTCCTGAAAGCCGGGAATGCCGTAGCCCACTTTGGTGGACAAGACATAGTCGCTGCGGCGGTGCGCGATGTGGCGGCCTATGCGTTCTTCGGACAGGCCATAGCCGCGTGCGGTGTCGATCAGGTTGACGCCAGCATCCAGCACCGCATTGAGCAAGCGACCTGCGTCGGCCTCGCTGACACGGTTGTCGTTGAGGTGCATGGCCCCAAAACCCAGTACCGAAACCTGCAATCCGGTATTGCCAAGTGCTCTTGTTTTCATAGCTTCTTACGCACGTTCTATGCGGCTCATGGCCTGTTTTTGCTGATAAATACGGTGCCGTAAAGGGCAGGAATATCCAGCTTCATTTGCCCTTGTGCCACGGTGATGGTGGAACCGGTCAATGCATTGACGAATGTCTGACCATTCAGTTTGGCGGGAACTTGCACCGTCAGTTGTTGGGCTTGGTCTGCATTGTTGGTCGCAGTGATGGCGAACGTGTTGCCCTGTTCGCGCAGCAGCACGATGCTATTGGCATCCAGATGCAGCGGCGCAGAGATCGAGCCGCGACGTAGCACCGCATGGTCTTTGCGCAGCTTGGTCAGGCGTTTGAACTCGGCCAGCATGTCCATGTCCGGCTTCCCGCCCATGTCGGCCCACGGGTAGGTGCCGCGGTTGTAGGGGTCATCACCACCGGTCAGCGACACCTCATCGCCGTAATAAATGGTGGGTGCACCGGGGAACACCATCTGGAAAAACACCGCCAGCTTCTGGCGCTGTTTGGCCAGTGCAATGGTCTTGGCATCCGTCGTGTCTGCATGCCAACCGAACTGGTGCAGTGCGCGGGCCTGGTCGTGCGTGGACAGCAGGTTCATCAGCGCATAAAAGGCTTGCGGCGGATACGCCTCGCGCATCAGCTCGATGTTGCCGTACAACTCCATTGCGTTACCGCCTGCGGCATAGCCCAGCACGGTGTTGCGGAAGATGTAGTTCATCGTCGAGTCGAAGGTATCGCCGAGGAAATACTTCGATGCGTCGAACCATGTCTCTGCCACCGTCAGTGCGTCGGGTTTGTGGGTCTTGACCACTTTGCGCCATTCGCGCCAGAAATCGTCTGACACCCAGGGCGCGACATCCATGCGCCAACCGGCGGCCCCACGGTCCAGCCATAGCTTGGTCACTGAGTTGCGGTCGCCATAGGCAAACGCGCGCCATGCGGGAGAAGCTTTGTCCAATTCGGGCAGGCCTGCGATTCCTACCCAGCCTTTGAACTTCTTGTCCGGCTCGGCCTGTGTATCGTCAAAGCTGTACCAGCTGGCGTAGGGCGATTGCGGGTTGACCTTGCCGTTGGCGAAGGCGCCGTTGCTGTGGTGGTTGCCATAGCGGTCGAAGTAAATCGAGTCGTCGCCGCTGTGGTTCAGGCTGGTGTCCGGGATCACGCGGATGCCACGCTTGGCGGCTTCGCGGGTCAGGCGCACAAAGTCGGCGTTGGTGCCGAAGGCAGGATCAATGTTCTTGTAGTCGGCCGTGTCGTACTTGTGGTTGCTGGCCGCTTTGAAGACTGGCGTCATGTAAATCGTGTTGGCACCCAGGTCGCGGATGTAGTCCAGCTTCTGGATGATGCCTGCGAGGTCGCCGCCAAAGAAGTCGTTGTTGTAGGCCGCGTCCGAGCCATCGCCGGTCTTGGGCACCCAGGGCTTGTCCAGCCAGTTCTTGTGCAACTCCACGCCCTGGTCCTGGTAGCGGTCCCGTCCCGGTTTGGGGTCGTTGGCCTTGTTGCCGTTGCGAAAGCGGTCCGGGAAGATGTAGTAGTACACAACATCTGCCGCCCAATCGGGCACCTTGAAGTCAACGGCATAGGCGGTATGGCGGAAGCGGCGGATGGCATTGTCATTGGCGGGTTTGACTGCAATCAGACCCATCCCGCCGCTTCCCTTCTCGCGGGTCCAGAAAATAGGGTCGCGGTTGTTCTGGTAAACGTAGGCCTTGCCGTTGATCACCGCTTCAAACCAGTAGCCGTAAATGCTGATGTCGGCGAATTGGTATTGGGCGGACCAGCGTTCGGTGGCACCCGCAGCGCTGCGCGTCATCGGGATGCGTGCGACCTCGCTGTATTCCAGTACCTCCTGGTTGCCTTCCATGCGGCGCTTCTCGATGACCAGTAAAAGCTTGTCAACGCCCGGCAATGCGCTCAGACCAAACTGGACCGTGGTGCCTGCGACGGTTGCGCCAAAAGGCGACTTGTGTTGCAGACTGCGCGAATCAAAGCGCAGGCTCAGCGCCACGGGGTCTTCAACGGCTTGTGCGCGCGGATCGACGAACGTCTTGGGCCCCACCGATAGGTCCGCTTTCCCGTCGGTCAGCGCGAGCTTGAGCGTGTGCTCGCCGTTGAACTCCTGCGTGAAGGGGCCGTAGGTCGTGGCGTTGGTCCATGCCGCGTCGGCAATCTTGAATTCCTGGCGCGAGGACAGGCGCACATTCAGGTACCAGGCATCGCAGCGGTAGATGAACGCATCGTCTTCCTGGGCGGTCCAGTTGTTCATGGTGCCGCGCATGTACAGGGAACGCCCGCCCAAAGGGTCGGGCTTGCAGGAGGTACCGCCTGTTCCATCGGAAGCATGCGCGATGGAGAAAGTAAGGGGAGCGGCGAAGGCCAGAAGTCCAAGAAATCGGAAAATTCGCATCACTGCACTCGCTGGTAAGAAGTTTGGAAGTGGCCTTAGCCCTTGACGCCACCGGACGTCAGCCCCGACACAATCCACCGCTGTGCCGCCAGAAACACCAGCGTGATCGGCAGACCCGACAGCACGGCCGCCGCAGCGAAGTCACCCCACAGGTATTTCTGTTCGTACAGGTAGTACTTGGACCCCACCGCCAGCGTCAGGTTCGCTTCTTCGCGCAGCAGGATAGAGGCGACGGGATATTCGATGATCACACCGATAAAGGCCAACACAAACACCACCATCAGGATAGGCACGGCCATCGGCAGCAGCACCATGCGGAAGGCTTGCCAGTGCGTTGCGCCGTCTACCTTGGCGCACTCTTCGATTTCCGCAGGAATGGTTTCAAAGTAACCCTTTATGGTCCAGACATGCATGGCCACGCCGCCGAGGTAAGCGACGATCAGGCTGGCATGGGTCTCAATGCCCAACCACGGCACGGTGGTACCCACGCCTTCGAAGATCGCAAAGATCGCGACCAGCGCCACGGCCACCGGGAACATCTGCAACAGCAGCATGCTGTTGAGAATGAAACCCTTGTACGCAAATTTCATCCGCGCGAACGCGTAGGCGGCAGTGGTCGAGATCGCAACGATCAGCAGCGCCGAGATCGTGGCGATCTCGATCGAGTTCCACAGCCACAGCAGCACTGGGAATGGTGGCTTGACCAGATTGCCATCGGCATCGGTGTAACTGAATCCCAGCGCCAGCTTCCAGTGCTCCAGGCTGATCTCGGTGGGGATCAGCGAGCCGGTGGAAAAGTTGCCAGGCCGCAGCGAGATGGATAACACCGCCAACAGTGGAAACAGCGTAACCGCTATCAAAATCCATAACGCCACATGCGCGCCGATAATGCGCCAGCGTTGACTTTTGCCAGTAACAATCGCCACGGTGCTTATCCTTTCTTCACATCATTGACGCGCATCAGCCGCAGGTTGGCCAGTGACAGCAGCGTCACCACGACAAAGATCAACGTGGAGATCGCAGCCGCCAGACCAAAGTTGGCGCCTGCATCGGTGAACGCAATGCGGTAGGTGTAAGACACCAGAATGTCAGTCTGGCCTGCGGGTAGCTTGGTGTTCAGGTAGTCGGGGCGGCCATCGGTCAGTAGCGAGATCAGCACAAAGTTGTTGAAGTTGAATGCAAAAGCCGAGATCAACAGCGGTGTCAGCGGCTTGGCAATCAGCGGCACTGTGATCTTGAAGAAATTGGTCAGTGGCTTGGCACCGGCAATGGCCGAGGCCTCGTACAGATCGGCGGGAATGGCTTTGATCAGGCCCGTGCACAGAATCATGATGTACGGATAGCCGAGCCAGGTGTTGACGATCAGCAGCATGCTCTTGGCCAAGAGCGGATCGGAGAACCAGTCAGGCCGCACACCAAACACTGCATCCAGAATCGCATTGATCTCGCCGAAGTTCTGGTTGAACAAACCTTTGAACACCAGAATGGAGATGAAGCCCGGCACCGCATACGGCAAGAACAGCAGCGTGCGGTACAGCGTGCGGTACTTCAGTGCTTCCCAGTTCAACACAACGGCCAGCGTCATGCCGACGGCGGTAGAGAAAAGCACGGTCAACGCGGAGAACAGCACGGTCCAGATGAAGATGGAGACGAACGGGCCGCGCATGTCGGCGTCAAACAGCAGTCGCGTGTAGTTGGCCCAACCAATGCCGACCTTGAAGCCGGGCTGGATACGTTCGCCCTGGGCGTTTTCAAAGAAGCCGGTGGTGGTGTTGGGGGTGTAAGTCACGCCCGTTTCTGCGCGGGAGACTGCGCCGTTGGCCACAGCGGTCCACAGTGGTTCTGCAATGCCAAATTCGCGTACGCCCACATAGCGCAGGACTCTCTTGGTCGGCAGTTCCACGCTCAACGTCATTAGTGATTCGCGCAGTGCGATCACCTGGCGCAGCGCTAGCGGCTCACCCAACGTGGCTGCGCCGGGCAGCAATATCTGCATCGGGATGGTTTGATTTGACAAGTCCGCTTGGGTCAGTGGCAACACGGGCGAGACATAGCGCGGGCCGTCGCTGCCGGGTTGCGGCGCAAGAACCAATCGGTAAGCGCTGCCCTCAGGATGCAGGCTGAACGCCAGCGACTGCTCTTCGTCAATCGTGGCCTGGTCCAGCAAATAGCCGCGCGCACGCTCCTGGCTCAGCAGATTGGCCGACGAATAGTTGGTGAAGCCAATTTGCACGGTGTAGAGCAGCGGGAACGCGACAAACACCAGCATGCCCACGACGCCGGGGAACAGGTAGCGCCAGGCCAGTGTCTTGGCAGACGCGTAGATATACAGCGCTGAGGCGCCGAGCATCAGCGCGGCTGCAGCATAGAACGGTTGGCCTGCGGCGTAGAAGCCAAACACCAGCCACAGCAATGCGAAAGTCAGTGCGGCGACGATGGGCCATTTGAGATTGTTCATGGCGATGGTCACTTCACCTGCATCCGTGCCGCCGCACCGTCCAGCGCTTCTTTGGGCGATTGCAAACCGTTGGTGATGGCTTCCAGTGCAGCGTCGACCGCGGGGAAGAAGCGGCCGGTTTCGGGGATATTGGGAATCGGCTCGCCTGCCAGCGCATTGGCCATGGTTGCGCGGATGTTGGGGTCGCTCGACAGTTCTTTGAAATACGCCTTGTTGGCCGGTGTGCCCAATGGCACATCCGCAGAAACCATCTTCAGACTGTCGACGGTGAGCAAGTGGTTCTCAATGAACTCGCGGGCGAGGTCCTTGGATTTGCTTGGCGCTGCAATCATGCAGCCCAGCACGCCGACAAAGGGCTTCGAGGGTTTGCCGCCAATGCTGGGGATGGGCGCCACGCCGAAATCAATATTGCTTTTCTTGACGTTGTCCCAGGCCCAAGGGCCATTGATCATCATGGCCACGTCACCGCGGTTGAATCGGCCTTCCATCTCGGAGTACTTGGTGCCCTTGGCCATATGACCGTCCTTGACCAGCCGGGCGATCATCTCAGCGCCTTGGACCGCGCCGGGTGCATTGACGCCGACTTGCTTGGGATCGAAGTTGCCTTGCGCATCGCGTGCAAATACATAGCCGCCCGGTCCGGCCAATAGCGCCCAACTGAAGAAGGACTGGTTGTAGGCCCACAGCAGTGCGTGTTTGCCCTGTTTGGACAGCTCCTTGTCCAGCGTGATCACCTCTTCGAAACTGGCGGGAGGTGTCTTGACCAGCGCTTTGTTGTAGATCAGGCCGACGGCTTCGATCGCAAGCGGGTAACCCCAGACCTTGTTCTGGTAGGTGAAGGCCTGCCAGGTGGAGGGCTCGATCGCGTCGCGCACGCGCTTGGGCGGTTTGATCGGAACAATTAGGCCGGACTTGGCCCACTCACCGGCACGATCGTGTGCCCAGCAAAAAATGTCGGGGCCTTTGCCCGCGCCTGCGGCGGCCTGGAATTTGTCGGGCGCACCTTCGGGGTGTTGCACTACCACTTCCACGCCAGACACCTGCGTGAACGCATCGCCCACTTTTTGCAAACCGTTGTAGCCCTTGTCGCCATTGATCCAGACCAGCAGGCGCGGTGGTTTGGTTTGTGCGGCGGCATTGAGTGGAGTGATCAGCGCTCCGTTAAATGCCATCAGCGCGCATGCGGCGCACAGTGCTTTCACCTTATGCCGCACGCTGCAGCTCCGGGGAAGCCAGGCGGCGGAAAGCCTGTCCCTTGGCGTCGAACAGATAGGCCCATTCAGGCGGTACGCTCAGATCGAGCGCATCGCCGCTGCGGATGCGGGTCTGTCCATCCACGGCAGCGGTCAGCACATCGGGGCTGCCCTGGTTGCTGCAATAGGCGTGGGTGATGGAGCCTAGCGACTCGACAAACGTCACGGTGGTTTTCAGCGCGTTGGCCGTGATGCCCGGCAACAAGTGCTCGGGACGTGCGCCCAGCTTGACGGCATCGCCCGGCTTGGCATTGGATGCGTCCACCCGGCACTCGATGACTTCGCCACCCCCAAGTCGCACGCGGGCAGCTTGGCTGTTGGCCTCGACGATCACGCCGTCAATCAGGTTCATGCCCGGCGAGCCAATGAAACCGGCGACAAACAGATTGTCCGGGTGTTCATACAAGTGCAAGGGCGAACCAACCTGCTCGATACGTCCTGCGGACAACACGACGATGCGATCTGCCAATGTCATGGCCTCGACCTGATCGTGCGTCACATAGACCATCGTCGTCTTGAATTCTTCGTGCAGCTTGGCGAACTCGTAGCGCATGCGTACGCGCAGCGCGGTGTCCAGATTGGACAGAGGCTCGTCAAACAAAAACACTTCCGGCTTGCGCACGATGGCGCGACCGATGGCGACGCGCTGGCGCTGCCCGCCCGACAGGTCCTTGGGCTTGCGGTCCAGCAGGTGATCGATATTGAGCACTTTGGCGGCCTGATGCACCAGACGGTCAATCTCGGCGGTGGGCATCTTGTTCAGCTTCAGGCCAAACGCCATGTTGTCGTACAGGTTCATGTGCGGGTACAGCGCGTACGACTGGAACACCATCGCAATGCCGCGTTCGGCCGGTGGTACGTCGTTGACCACTTTGCCGCCAATCGTCAGCTCGCCGCTGGTGATCTCCTCCAGGCCGGCGATTACGCGCAACAGCGTTGATTTACCGCAGCCGGACGGGCCGACAAACACCATGAACTCGCCGTCGTGAATTTCCAGGTCGATTCTTCGCAGGATGTGCGCATCCCCAAAGCTTTTGCAGACGCCCGTCAGTTTTACGTTAGCCACTTGTTGTCTCCGTGCGGCACCCTGGGGATGCCTGTTTTGCGTAAGTATACCTGTCAAATGTAGTCATACAACGAGATGTAAATGGCGGGAGTTTTCTTGAATTACGCTAATTCTGCTGATAATATCGCGACATTGAGCAATTGTTTGTAGTCAAACTACATGTAAATTCCGAGGCTGATGTGCAGCCCAGATCACTATCCGCCCCGTTGTACCTTTGTTTGTGACTCACCGTAATGATGAAAACCCACCCTGCAGCTACACCTTTGTCCCTGCCTGATCGCTTCCAGCAAATTTATGCAGCGGGTCTTGCGCAAGCCGGCCAGGCCGACGCCGCCCATTGCCTGCGTGCCGCAGCGAGCGCCTGCCGCGAACTGCTCGCCGGTCGCTGGGCCGCTTCGCGGCTACAGGACAAGGCCACGGTCGGGACGGCAGGCGTGCGTCGTGTGCATTACCTGTCGATGGAATTCCTGATGGGCCGTGCCACTGGTAATGCGCTGGCCGCGCTGGGGCTGGAGCCCGCTGTGCGCGATGCGCTCACCGCGCAAGACCTGCAACTTGGCGACGTACTGGAGCAAGAGAACGATGCCGCGCTGGGCAATGGTGGCCTGGGCCGTCTGGCCGCCTGTTTTCTGGATTCGTTCGCCGAGCTTGGCCTGCCATCGTTTGGCTACGGCCTGCGCTACCAGTACGGCATGTTTGCGCAGCGCATCCACAACGGCAAGCAGTCAGAGGTGCCGGACGACTGGATGAAGCACGGCAATCCGTGGGAAGTGCCGCGCCCCGACGTGCACTACACCGTTGGATTTGGTGGCTATATCGAGGTCAATGTGCACAAACGCCGCTGGATACCGGCCCAGCGCATGCTGGCGCAGGCCTACGACTTCATAGTCCCCGCGCATTTCAGCGAGCGTGTTTCCACATTGCGCCAGTGGCAGGCCAGCGCCGAGCAACCGATTGACTTTGGTCGCTTCTGCGCCGGTGACTACCAGGGCGCAGCTTCGCACCGGGTTGCTGCCGATGCGCTGAACTGGGTGCTGTACCCGGACGACAGCACCGAAGCCGGACGCGAACTGCGCTTGAAACAAGAAGCCTTTCTGGTGAGCGCCTCGTTGCAGGATTTGATTGCCCGCCACCTGGCCAACGGCCAGCCGCTTGGCACGCTGGGCCAACACAACGCGATCCACCTGAATGACACGCACCCGGCGCTGGCACCGGCCGAGCTCATGCGCCTGCTGGTTGATGAGCACGACATGGGTTGGGAAGCAGCCTGGGCCATCACGCAAGAGGCCGTGTCCTACACCAATCACACGCTGATGCCCGAGGCGCTGGAAACCTGGCCGGTGCGCATGTTTGAGCAACTGCTGCCGCGCCATCTGGAAATCATTTACGAGATCAACCACCGTTTTGTCGCCGAGGTGCGCGCCCGCTTCCCGTGGGACGACGCGCTGATCGCGCGCATATCGCTGATTGATGAGACCGGTGAGCGCCGCATCCGCATGGCGGCGCTGTCCATCGTCGCGTCGCACAAGATCAATGGCGTGTCGGCTTTGCACTCCGAGCTGATGGTGCAAACTATTTTTGCCGACTACGCCAAGCTGTTCCCCGCGCGTTTTCACAACGTGACCAATGGCGTCACGCCGCGGCGCTGGCTGATGCAGGCCAATCCCGTGCTGTCGCGGGTGATCGACCGCACTATAGGCACCGCATGGCGCCAAAACCTGGATGGCCTCGCTGCACTGAAACCGTTGGCGGCCGACGTCACACTGGGTCAGGAGTTCATGGCGGCCAAGCGCGCCAACAAGGAAAAACTGGCCCGCTACATCCAGCAAACCCTGGGAATTCAGGTCAGCACCGAAAGCCTGTTTGATGTGCAAACCAAGCGCATCCACGAGTACAAGCGCCAGTTGCTGAACGTGTTGCACGTGATTGCCCGCTACCAGGCCATCATCGACCAGCCCAACGCACACTGGACACCGCGCACCGTCATCATCGCTGGCAAGGCCGCGTCGGCTTACGTCACCGCCAAGCGCATCATTGAACTGATCCACGGCGTCGCCGCCGTCGTCAACAACGACCCGCGCGTCGGCCATCGGCTGAAGCTGGTGTTCATTCCCAACTACAGCGTGAGCCTGGCCGAGCGCATCATGCCGGCCGCCGATTTGAGCGAGCAGATTTCCACTGCGGGCACAGAAGCCTCCGGTACCGGCAACATGAAGTTCGCGTTGAACGGTGCGCTGACGATCGGCACTTGGGACGGCGCCAATATCGAAATGGCAGAGGCGATGGGCGAGCGCAACATGTTTGTGTTTGGCCTGCGCACCGAAGAGGTCGCCAAGGTGCTGCAGGACGGTTACCAGCCGCAGAAATACGTGGTGGCCGATCCACAACTCAAGCGCGTGATCGACGCGATTGCCAGCGGCCAGTTCTCTGGCGGCAACAGCAGCACCTTCCAGTCGCTGGTCGACAGCCTGATGACGCGCGATCAGTATTTGCTGATGGCTGACTTCGCGGCGTATGTGAGCGCGCAGTCGCAAGTGGATGCGTTGTACGACAAGCCACGCGCCTGGAGTGAGCGTGCGATCCTGAACGTTGCCGGCATGGGCGAGTTCTCGTCGGATCGCACGATTCGCGAGTACATCAGCCGCGTCTGGGCCAAGCCAGGCGCGTAGGATGCCCCCATGATTGCGCCGGACGATCTGGAACTGCTGCGTCTGGGGCAACACCCAAGGCCTTATGCCGTTCTGGGCGCGCATCTGGTTACGAGCGAGAAACGCGACGGTGTGCGCTTCGCCGTCTGGGCTCCGAATGCGCGGCAAGCCAGTGTGGTCGGTGACTTCAACGACTGGGATCCCGCGCGCAACCCGATGCACAAGCATACGGAGGCGGGTGTCTGGGAAGTGTTTGTGCCCGGCGTGCAGCCGGGTGCGCTCTACAAATTTGCGCTGATCGCTGCGGATGACCAGCCCTTACCGCTGAAGGCTGATCCGTATGGGCGTGCGGCACAACTACGGCCAGACACGGCCAGTATCGTCACCGTCATGCCTGAGCCACGCACTTTGTCGCCCGCGCGTGCAGCGGCGAACCGGCGTGATGCACCCGTTTCAATTTATGAAGTGCATGCAGGTTCATGGCGCCGCGCCGCCGATGGTGGCTTTATGCAGTGGGACGAACTGGCGGCCCAACTGCCGGAATACGCAGCGTCGCTGGGCTTTACGCACATCGAGCTGATGCCGGTCAGTGAGTTTCCGTTCGACGGTTCCTGGGGATATCAGATGCTGGGCCTGTATGCGCTGAGCGCGCGCTTTGGTCCGTGGGAAGCGTTTGACCGCTTCGTCGATGCCTGCCACGCCAAAGGCCTGGGCGTGCTGCTGGACTGGGTACCGGCGCACTTTCCTATGGACGCGCATGGTTTGACGCAGTTTGACGGCACGGCGCTGTTCGAACACGCTGATCCGCGCGAAGGGTTTCACCGCGACTGGAACACGCTGATCTACAACTTTGGTCGCAACGAGGTGCGCAACTTTCTGGTGGGCAATGCGCGCTACTGGAGCGAGCGGCACGCGATTGATGGTTTGCGCGTGGATGCAGTCGCGTCCATGCTGTACCGCGACTACTCGCGCAAGGAGGGCGAGTGGGTGCCCAACATCCATGGCGGAAACCACAACCTCGAAGCGATTGCACTCTTGCAAGAGGTCAATAGCGCGCTTGGTGCCAACGCACCAGGTTGCATCACCGTGGCTGAAGAGTCCACTGCGTTCCCCGGCGTTAGTGCGCCAGTCAGCGCCGGGGGACTGGGCTTTCACTACAAGTGGAACATGGGCTGGATGAACGACACACTGCAGTACATGCGGGAAGACTCGGTGCATCGCAAGTGGCACCACGAAAAAATGAGCTTCGGTCTGGTCTACGCGTTCAATGAAAACTTTGTGTTGCCGCTGTCGCACGACGAAGTGGTGCACGGTAAGGGATCGTTGTTGAACAAGATGCCGGGTGATGTCTGGCAGCGTTTTGCGAATCTGCGCGCCTATTACGGTTTCATGTGGGGCCACCCCGGCAAGAAGCTGCTGTTCATGGGGCAGGAGTTTGCGCAAGCTACGGAATGGAACCACGATGTGCCGCTACCGTGGTATCTGTTGAATGACTCGGCCCACGCCGGTGTGCAGGCGCTGGTGCGTGACCTGAACCATCTGTACCGCAGCGAGAGTGCATTGCACCAACTGGACTGCGAAGCGCGCGGCTTTGAATGGCTGGTCAGCGACGATGCGGACCATTCGGTGTTTGCCTGGCTGCGCCGCGATGCGGCAGGGCGCGAAGTGCTGGTCGTTTGTAATTTCACACCGGTGTCGCGTGCGGATTACCGCATTGGCGTACCTGCCAGTGGCGCCTGGCGCGAAGTGTTGAATACCGATGCAACCGTCTATGGTGGCAGCGGCGCTGGCAATGGAGGCACCGTCATCGCTGTGACAGCACAACCGGCACACAATCAGTCCCAATCCATTTCACTGACATTGCCGCCGCTGGCAACCTTGTTTTTGCAACCCGTTTGAGCCCCATGTCCCATACCCTTCAAGAAGGCCGCACCGAACCCATGGGAAGCCATGCGCGTGATGGCGGCGTGAATTTCTGCGTGTTCTCGCAGCACGCGCAACGCATCGAGCTATGCCTGTTCGGCGCCGATGGCAAGACTGAAGTGCAGCGCCTGGAGCTTTTCGGCCCACACGATGGCGTGTTCCACGGCTTCCTGCCCGGCGCTGCGCCAGGCCTGATCTATGGTTTGCGCGCGCATGGGCCTTACGAGCCGCATGCGGGTCATCGCTTCAACCCACACAAGTTGCTGCTGGACCCGAATGCGCGCGAGATCGTTGGCCAGTTTGAATGGCGTGCCGAGCACCACGGGTACACACTGGGTCATGCAGACGGCCCGTTCAGCATGGACACCCGCGACAACGCAGCCGATGCGCTGAAAGCCCGTGTTGCTGAGCCGCCGAGTCTCGCGCCCGGCAGCTTCAATGCGCCACGCCATGCAAACGCAGACCTGGTTTTGTACGAGGTGCATGTCAAAGGCTTTAGCAAACGCCTGCCCGGCATTCCTGCTGCGCTGCAAGGAACCTACGCCGGGCTGGCGCATCCGGCATCCATTGCGCACTTCAAGAAGCTGGGTGTCACCACGCTATCGCTGTTGCCGGTGCAGTACTGCATCGATGAGCCGCACCTGCCCTCAAAGGGTTTGCGCAATTATTGGGGCTACAACACCATTGGGTTTTGCTGCCCCGACCCGCGCCTAGCAGGGGCGGAGGCTGACCCGGCTGCCGTGACGGCAGAGTTCCGCCAAATGGTCAGCACGCTGCATGCGAACGGTCTGGAGGTGGTGCTTGACGTTGTATACAACCACACGCCGGAAGGCAGTGAACTCGGTCCCACGCTGAGCTTTCGCGGCCTCGATAATTCCAGCTGGTACCGGCTCGAACCGGAAGCGCGATCGAAGAGCGAGAACTTAACTGGTTGTGGGAACACCTTGCGCGTCGAGCATCCCCGTGTAACGCAGTTTGTACTGGACTCGCTGCGCTACTGGGTACAGGAGATGGGCATCGACGGTTTCCGCTTTGACCTGGCGCCGGTGCTGGGCCGCACCAGCCATGGCTTCGATCCGCAATCCGCATTCTTCACTGCGTTGCGGCAAGACCCTGTTCTGGCCAAGGTGCATCTGATCAGCGAGCCGTGGGATGCCGGTCCGAACGGCTACCAGGTGGGTCGCTTTCCGGGGCGCTTCCTGGACTGGAACGACAAGTTCCGCGACACGGTGCGTGGCTACTGGCTGCAGCAGGGCGGCGTCACGCGCGGCGAATTGGCCAAGCGGTTTTCTGCGTCAAGCGATCTGTTTCACCACAGCCAGCGCCGCCCCAGCGCTTCGGTTAATTTCATCTCGGTGCATGACGGCTTCACGCTGTTGGACATGGTCAGCTACAGCCGCAAGCACAACCTTGCCAATGCTGAAGACAACCGCGATGGCCGCGACGGCGAGATGTGCGCCAACTACGGCGTGGAGGGTGCAACCGAGGACACGGACATCCTGCAACTGCGCCAGCGTGTGCGCCGCGCGATGTTGGCCACGCTGTTGCTGTCCCAAGGCACGCCCATGCTGTGCGCAGGCGATGAAATTGGTAATAGCCAGCAGGGCAACAACAACGCCTATTGCCAGGACAACGCGGTGACCTGGCTGGACTGGAGCACGGCCGATGCTGCGTTGAACGATTTCGTCGCCGACGCCATCGCGCTGCGGCGCAGCGAACCCGTGCTGCGCAGTGACGAATGGGAACATGCTGGCCCCAAGCGCGTCTGGCGCGCGCCCGGTGGCCAAGAACTGCATGGCAACGACTGGAATGACCACCACCACAAGGCCTTTGCCTGCGAGCTGTCGCTGGCGGCCTCGCACTTGTTTATCGCTTTCAACCCGGGTGACCACGCAGAGGCCTTCAATGTGCCGGATTGCGCATGGCAACTGGCGCTGGACAGCTCCGGCCTGATGAACAACGCACCGCAACCGGGCAGCAGCATGGCCGTGCCCGCGCATGCGCTTGTCGTGTTGCGCAATGTGAAGAGCATTTGATTTTTTGAAGAGACACAACATGATCGATCTGAAACAACGCCGTGCGGGCGTACTGCTGCACATCACATCCCTGCCCGGCCCGCATGGCATTGGCGATCTGGGGCCGGACGCTTACCGTTTTGTCGATTGGCTGCAGTCGGCTGGCCAGCGCATCTGGCAACTGTTGCCGACCACACCGATTGGCCCGGGCGATTCTCCGTACATGAGTGTGTCGGCGTTTGCTGGCAGCCCGTTGATGGTGGCGCTGGAGCCGCTGGTGGATGCGGGCTGGTTGTCTCCCCCCGTGTTGCCGTCGGAAGGGTTTGCAGCCAGCCGTGTGAATTTTGGTCAGGTTGTTCCCTGGCGCGTGCAACAGTTGCGCGCGGCGGCAGCGGGTTACCGGAAGAGTGCGTCGCCGCAGGTCCGCGCCGATTTTTCTGCGTGGTGTGCAAAGCAGTCGTATTGGCTGGACGATTACGCGCTCTTCATGGCGCTGGAGACGGCCCACAACGGACACGCCTGGTGGGATTGGGAAGAGGGCACAATGCGCCGCGATCCGAAAGCATTGCAAAAGGCCCGAACAGAGCACGCCGATGAAGTGTTCTTCTGGCAGTTTGTGCAATGGTGTTTTGACACGCAGATGACTGCATTGAAGGCCTATGCCAATGCGCGCGACGTGTCCATCGTGGGCGACTTGCCGATCTTCATTGCCCACCACAGCGCCGATTGCTGGGCCCGGCCCGATCTGTACGAACTGGACGACAAGTTTCAGCCCACGGTTGTTGCTGGATGTCCGCCCGATGAGCTTGGGCCGGATGGCCAGCGTTGGGGCAACCCGCTGTACCGCTGGGACCGCATGGCTGCGGAAGACTTCGCCTGGTGGGCCGCACGCGTGCGCCGCGCGCTGGAGCAGGCCGACGTGTTCCGCATTGACCATTTCCGTGGCTTCGCTGGCTATTGGGAAATTCCGGCCAGCAGCCCGACCGCGCGCATTGGTAAATGGGTGCCTGCGCCGGGCAAGGCGATGTTTGACGCGATCCAACGCGCGCTGGGCGATTTGCCCATCATTGCCGAAGACCTGGGGCTCATCACCCCTGATGTCATCGAGCTGCGCGACGGCTGTGGCTTCCCTGGCATGAAGATTTTGCAGTTCGCGTTTGGCGGTGATGGGGCGCACGAGTTTTTGCCGCATAACTACGGCAGCAACTTTGTCGTCTACACCGGAACGCACGATAACGACACAGTGCGCGGCTGGTGGAACAACGCTTCAGCGCATGAACGTGCGTTCGTGGGCAGCTATCTCGCGTGTGGCGAGCACGATGTGCACTGGGCGATGGTCCGTGCACTGTGCAACTCGGTTGCCGAGATGGCGGTGTTTCCGCTGCAGGATGTGCTGGGCCTGGATGGGGCACACCGCATGAACATCCCCGGCACGCTGGGGGGTGCGAACTGGTGCTGGCGCTTTGACTGGGGCATGGTCGGCGCCGAACCGGGCCGTGTGTTGGGTCTGATTACCGCGACCAGTGGCCGGGGACCGATGCAACTGGCGCATCTGCCCTGATACTTGAGGGCGTGACTACTGCCTTACCCCGTCCCCGCCTGATTGCCGTCGCTTGGCCCCTGCTGGCCGAGCTGCTGCTGGGCTTTGGCGTCGGCCTGCTGGGCTTGTGGCTGGCATCGCAGGAGTCCGACACTTCGTCCGCTGCGTTTGCGCTGGCCAACCAGTGGCAGGGGACTTTCTTCCTGCTGTTTCGCATCATCAGCATGGGCGTCAGCGTGGTCATCACGCAGTATGTGGGTGCGGGTAACCGCACGGGTGCTGACCAGACTGCACGCGCCGCACTCGGTGCCAGCACCTGGCTGGGCCTGGGCTCAGGGTTGGCGATATTTCTGGGTGCCGTACCTCTGCTAACGCTGTTGAACGCGACACCTGATGTGGTCGCACTGGGCGCACCGTATCTGCAAATGCTGGCGCTCGCATTGTTGCTGGATGCTTTCAATGCCAGCATGGCCGCTGTGATGCGCGCGCACCTGCATACGCGCGACACGATGCTGACGCTCTTGGCTATGCATGCCAGCCATTTGTTGCTATGCCTGCCGCTGATGCGCGGTTATGGGCCGATTCCCGCGCTGGGGCTGGTGGGTTTTGCGCTGGCCATGGCGATCAGCCGCGCACTGGGTTTGTGTGCGCATCTGGTTTTGTGGCGCTGGCGTTTGCAACTGGTGCCGCGGCTCTCCGATTGGTTCACGCTGCACAGGAAAACCTTGGCGCCAGTGTTGCACATCGGCCTGCCCGGTGCCGCAGAAAACATCGCCTACCGTTTGGCCATGCTGGTCTCGGTGACTGTGGTGGGTGGCATGGGTGCCGCGGCGCTGGCAACCCAGACCTACACCTTCCAGATCATGAATGTGGTGGTGCTGTTCAGCGTGTCGCTGGGCTTCGCCAGCGAAATCCTGATCGGCCACATGATTGGCGCCGGGCACTTTCAACAGGCGAATAAATTGCTGCGCAAATGCATGGCCTGGGGTCTGGTCGTGTCATTTGTGTTGGCGGTGCTGGCGGCCATCAGCGCGCACTGGACGCTGACGCTGTTCACCCGTGACGCATCCATCATTGCGCAAGCGACGACACTGCTGTGGATTGCCGTGCTGCTTGAGCCCGGCCGCACCTGCAATGTGGTGATCATCAACGCACTGCGTGCCACCGGTGATGCGCGCTTCCCGGTCGCTGCCGGTGCGCTGTCGATGCTGCTGGTGATGGCCGGAGGCTCGTGGCTGCTGGGCGTGTATTTCAAGTTGGGTCTTGTCGGCGTGTGGATTGCCTATGCCGTTGACGAGTGGCTCAGGGGCTTGATGATGGCGGCGCGCTGGACACGACTCGGATGGTTGCCCGCAGCGCGAAGAATCCGGCGCCGCGTTGCGGGCTAACGCCCCGTAACGAACACCTGCACCGCCTGCGGCGCCAGCGTGATTTGCAGATGACCCGAGGCCGTGACTTTCAACGGGGCTGCGTCGGCGGGATGTGCCGCTTTGAACTCCCGCTTCGCGGGCAATCCCGGAATCACTACCTGCGCCGACTCGCCGCCGTAATTGAGCACCACCAACGCCGTCTCTTTGCCCCACGTCCGCTGAAATGCCATCACCGACCCTTGGCTCCAGGCCCCGTGGTAGTTGCCCTGAGCCAATGATGGATAGCGGTTGCGCAGAGCAAGCATCGATTGGTAGAACGCGAATATCGAATCCGGCTTTGCGCGTTCTGCGCCGACATTCTGCACAGAGGCATTTGGAGCAGTAGGTCGAAAAGGCGTGCCGCTGGTAAAGCCTGCTTTGTCCGGCTCGGCTGTCCAGCTCATAGGTGATCGCAGCGGCAGATCGCCTTCCAGGTTCGGCACGCCCGCCATGCCAATCTCTTCGCCGTAGTAAATGAAGGGTGTGCCGGGCTGCAGCAGGTAAGTGGCTGCGGCCAATTTGTATTGGGCGAGATGGCCGTCGACCTGGTCCCACAGCCGCTTGCCGGCGAAGATGTCGTGGTTGGAGAGCATGGTCGCCATCGTGATCGGTGCGGTCTTGAAATAGTCCGCAACCTCTTTGACCGCTTCGACATCACCCTTGGCAGCCTTGACGATGCTGTACTGGTGCCCAAACGCAAACGCGCTGCCACAGATTTTGGGTGCGGCATAGTCCAATGGCTTGGCCGTCGCCTCACATACGACGTAGCGCTTGGAGTAACCGGTAATCAACTTGCGCAAATCGCTGGTGATCTTGCGGCTCTCGGGCTGGTCGTTCCAGTCTTTGCCGTTGTTCTCCACCAGATGGGGCACGGCGTCGAGCCGGTAACCATCGAGGCCGCGGTTCAGCCAGAAACGCAGACTGTCTTCGTGGTACTTCACCACGGCCTTGTTGCGGAAATTGAAGTCCGGCATGTGCGCACCGAACGTGGCGAAGAAGGTTCCGTCGGGTGAGGCGTACCAGGGGTCTTTGCCCCAGATGTCCCAGCCCTGCGGTGCGGGGTCCTTCCAGACATACCAACTGCGATAGGGGCTTGCCGGATCCTTTGCCTCCAGAAACATCGGGTGGACGGCCGCGCTGTGGTTGATCACGTAATCCATGATCACGCCGATGCCGCGCTTGTGCGCTTCACGGATCAATTCGTCGAAGTCGGCCAGCGTGCCGTATTCCGGGGCTATGCCACGGAAGTCGGTCGTGGCATAGCCGTGGTCACCATCCGCGTTGCCGGTGATCGGCATCAGCCAGATGCCTTTGATCCCTAAGTCTTTCAGGTATTCCAGGCTTTGGGTTACGCCGCGCAGGTCGCCAATGCCGTCACCGTTGCTGTCACGGTAGGCGCGGACAAAGATTTCCATGAAGGCGCCGTTGTGCCAACCCTTGGCCAACTTGCTTCCAGGGTCGCGTTTCATGACCGCGCTGGTGTCGATCGCAGTGCCGGCCCAAGCACCGCCGGTCAGCAGGGCCGCCACAGCGGTGGCGGGTGCTAGACAATGCCGAAAACGACTCAAGGCGAAGCGCATAAAACCTCTTTGTGTAGTAAAACTACTTAATAAACTACGGTGCCTAAATAGAATTGATGCAGTAATTAAAGTAAATATCAGAACAAATTGCAAATTCTGTAGTGATACTACTCAAATAATTCGATGAGGAGAAGCTGATGAAATCCCTATGTCTGGCCCTTGCTTTGGGCGCCTGCAGCATGGCTTGGGCGCAATCGCCTGTTGATGTGCAAGCCTGCAATGCCAGGTCTGCGCAAACCGCTTTGCATGCTGCGCCAGCGGGCGAGAGTTTGCAAGCCCAAGCCTATTGGTTGTCCCGCGACTTGCTGACCTGGCCGGGCCAGGCGGCGGGCGGGCGTTATCGCCTGTACCACTCCGCGCAGGCGCAGTTGTTGGTGGCCGTGGGTGCTGCGGTGCAGGGTGCCGATGGCGCATTGGATTTACAGAGTGCGAGTGAAGGCCCTGCAGTCAGTATTCAGAAGCGTTTCAAGTTTGTTGGCGCGGGTGCGCTGCTTGGTGTGGCAAGGCAGGATCAACCACGTGTTGCCGAGTTGCTGCGCCAGCAGTTGGTGCTGGTGAAAGAGGATGAGGCAGGGCGCGTTGTTGCGGCCACGCAGCTGCAGACGCCCGGTGCGTTGGACGATCTGTATGCCGCTGCGGCGCAGGTGTCGGATCTGGGTGTGCGTTTGCAGCCAGGGGGCACGGTATTCAAGCTGTGGGCGCCGACGGCTCGCAACGTAGCCGTGTGTGTGTATGGTGCTTCGCAAAGCCCTGCTGTCGCAGCCGAGCCCATGCGCATGGATAGCAGTACAGGCGTGTGGCAGGTGCAACTGCCCAAGCGGCATGTTGGAAGCTACTACGCCTATCTGGTCGATGTCGTGGTACCGGGCGCGGGTGTGGTGCGTAACCGCGTGACCGACCCGTATGCGCTGAGCCTCAATGTCAACTCACGTCGCGCTTATATCGCCGACATGCAAGCCGCAGCCCTGGCGCCCAAGGGCTGGGCGACCCACACAATGCCGCAGCGCGTCAAAAACCAGACCGATATGGTGGTCTACGAACTGCATGTGCGCGACTTCTCGATCAACGACGCCTCCGTATTGCCGGCCTGGCGCGGCAAGTACATGGCGTTTACGCAAACGAAAGCCAACGGCATGCAGCACCTGCGGCAACTGTCGCAGGCAGGCATGACCGATGTGCACTTGCTGCCGGTGTTTGATCTGGCAACCGTTCCCGAAAAAGGCTGCAGCGTGCCGACCGTGCCGCAAGCAGCGGCCGACAGTGAAGCCCAGCAAGCCGCGGTGATGGCGCAGGCGGGCGCGGATTGTTTCAACTGGGGCTACGACCCGTTCCACTTCAATGCGCCCGAGGGCAGCTACGCCACCAATGCCGATGACGGCGCCGTGCGCATCCGCGAGTTCCGCGCGATGGTGCAGGCCTTGCACAGTGCTGGGCTGCGGGTCGGTATGGACGTGGTCTACAACCACATGTCGGCCTCCGGGCAAGCAGAGCATTCGGTGCTGGACCGCATAGCTCCTGGCTACTACCACCGGCTGAGCGCCACAGGCAAGGTGGAACGTTCCACCTGCTGCGACAACACCGCGACCGAGAACCTGATGATGGGCAAGCTGATGGTGGACTCGGTCGAAGGCTGGGTGCGCGACTACAAGATCGACTCGTTCCGCTTCGACCTGATGGGTCACCAGCCGCGCGCAGTGATGGAGCAATTGCAGTTGCGTGCAGATGCTGCAGCCGGGCGCCATGTGAACCTGATTGGCGAAGGCTGGAACTTTGGCGAGATTGAGAACGGCGCGCGCTTTGTGCAGGCGTCGCAACTGTCGCTGAACGGCTCCGGCATTGGCACCTTCAGTGACCGCGGACGCGACGCGGTGCGTGGTGGCCGTGCGGGCGAGGGCGGCAAGGATCTGATTCGCAACCAGGGCTATGTGAATGGTCTGGTATATGACGCCAACGCATTGGCAGAGGGCAAGCGGGCCGATCTTTTGCGCACCGCAGACATGGTGCGCTTGGGGCTGGCGGGCTCGGTGCGCGACTACGTGATGACGGATCACTTGGGGCAAGCCAAACCCCTGAGCGCCTACGACTACGGCGGACAACCTGCGGGCTACGCCAGCGCGCCTGGCGAAGTCGTCAACTATGTGGAGAACCACGACAACCAGACGCTGTTCGACATCAATGCCTTCAAGCTGCCACTCTCAACCAGCCGCGAGGACCGTGCCCGCGTGCAAATGCTGGCATTGGCCATCAACATGTTCAGTCAGGGCGTGGCCTACTTCCATGCGGGTGGTGAGAGCCTGCGCTCCAAGTCGCTGGACGGCAACAGCTACGACTCCGGCGACTGGTTCAATCGGCTGGACTGGACATTTAGCGACAACTACTTTGGCACCGGCGCGCCTCCCAAAGGCGACAACGGTGCGAACTACCCGTGGATCAAGCCCTTGCTGGCCAACTCGGACATTCGACCGCAGGCGGTCAATATCCGTTGGGCGCGTGACCAGTTCAACGATTTGCTGCGCCTGCGTGCCAGCTCCAGTCTGTTCCGCCTCGCCAGTACCAAAGACATTCAAGACCGACTGACATTCTTCAACACCGGGCCGCGACAGGTGCCCACGGTCTTGGTGGGCCATCTGCGCGGCGACGGCTACCCGCACGCGGGCTTCAAGGAGGTGCTGTACCTCGTCAATGTCGACAAGGTGACCCAGCAGGTGCGTGTCGATGGATTGAAAGGCAAGCCTTTCGTGTTGCACCCGGTGCATCTGGCCAAACAAGCGGCGGACCAGCGGCCGCGCCGGGAAGCTAGCTTCAACGCTACCGATGGGACTTTCCAAATCCCCGCCCGAATCGCGGTGGTGTTTGTCGTGCGGTAACCAAGCGTGACATAGGGGCGTGCCGTTGGGTAGACAATAGCGGCATGACCCTGACGGAACTCAAATACATTGTGGCGGTCGCGCGGGAGCGGCACTTCGGCAAAGCGGCCGAGGCTTGCTACGTGTCGCAGCCCACGCTGTCGGTGGCCGTCAAGAAGCTGGAAGAGGAGCTGGACGTCAAGCTCTTCGAGCGCAGCGCCAACGAAGTCACGGTCACGCCGTTGGGTGAAGAGATCGTCCGCCAGGCGCAAAGCGTGTTGGAGCAGGCGGCCAATATCAAGGACATCGCCAAGCGTGGCAAAGACCCGCTGGCCGGCTCGTTGAAGCTGGGTGTCATCTACACGATCGCACCGTACCTGTTGCCGGATCTTGTACGTCAGGTGATTACTCACAGTCCGCAGATGCCTTTGATGTTGCAGGAAAACTTTACCGTCAAATTGCTGGACATGCTGCGCACCGGCGAAATCGATTGCGCGATTCTGGCGGAGCCTTTTCCGGACACCGGCCTCGCGATTGCGCAGCTGTACGACGAGCCGTTTTTTGCCGCCGTGCCCACAAGCCATGCACTGGCCAAACAAGACAGCGTGACCACCGAAGAGCTGAAGAAGGAAACCATGCTGCTGCTGGGCAACGGCCATTGTTTTCGCGACCACGTTCTGGAGGTATGCCCCGAGTTCGCGCGCTTCTCCAGCGACACCGAAGGCATACGCAAGAGTTTTGAGGGCTCGTCACTAGAGACCATCAAGCACATGGTGGCCGCGGGCATGGGCATCACACTGGTGCCGCGCCTGAGTGTGCCCAAGGATGCGATGACCTCCAAGAAGCGCCGAGGCGATGAACCGTTTGTGAAATACCTGCCGGTGCAGGACGGCAAGTTGCCTCCGCCCACACGCCGCATCGTGCTGGCATGGCGGCGCAGCTTTACGCGTTACGAAGCCATCGCCGCACTGCGCAACGCGATCTATGCCTGCGAACTCCCCGGAGTTACTCGCCTTTCGTAATTTGGAGCCAAATCGGCCTCTGAAGCCCGCAGAATGTGCGTAAGCAGCTACAAAAATAATAGCAACTTCATGGCTGAAAGAATTTCCCTGTACCTCGATCTGATCCGTTGGAACCGCCCAGCGGGCTGGCTGCTACTGCTCTGGCCCACGCTCAGTGCGCTGTGGCTTGCCAGCGGCGGTTTCCCGGGGTGGCATCTGCTGACCGTGTTCACACTTGGCACGATCCTGATGCGCAGCGCTGGTTGCTGCATCAACGACGTGGCCGACCGCGCGTTTGACCGCCATGTGAAACGGACTGCGCAACGCCCCGTGACCAGCGGCGCGGTGTCGGTGCGTGAGGCATTGGCCGTTGGCGCGGTGTTGGCCCTGCTCGCCTTTGGCCTGGTGTTGACGACAGACCGTCTGGTGGTGATGTGGTCGGTCGCGGCGCTGGCAGTGACGCTGGCATATCCCTATGCGAAGCGCTATTTGTCCATGCCGCAGGCGGTGTTGGGTGTGGCGTTCAGCTTTGGCGTTCCGATGGCATTTGTCGCGGTGCAGCACAGCGTGCCGCTGTACGCATGGGGCTTGTGGCTGGGCAACCTCTTTTGGGTGCTGGCCTACGACACCGAGTACGCAATGGTGGACCGTGATGATGATTTGAAGATCGGCATCAAGACCTCGGCCATTACTTTGGGGCGCTGGGATGTGACAGCGATCTTGTTGTTTTATGGCGTGTATCTGACGCTGTGGGCCGCGGTTCTGTTGCATGTGGTGCCCTCGTCCCAGTGGTGGCTGGGCTGGGCTGCAGCTGTGGCCCAAGTGGTTTGGCATGCTGGCCTAATTTGGAAACGTTCGCGCGATGGGTGTTTCCGAGCTTTTCGGGCCAACCACTGGTTGGGCTTTACGTTGTTTCTTGGACTGGTACTGGCGCAACAGGCATAAAAAAAGCCCGCGGTGACGCGGGCTTCGCAGAGGCATGTGCCTTTACTTCGCGTCGGCCATGCACTTCTTGATGTGCGCAGTTTTGGCGGCGCCATGCAGCTTCTTGTCGGCAGCTGACTTGTCGCATGCGGGGCTGGCGGCGACGGCGGCTGAAGCGGCGGCTGCGGGTGCATCGGCCTTCATGCATTCATCGCGTTTTTTCTTGTATTCGTCACCCTTCAGCCCTTTGGCTTCGGAGCTACAGGTAGCCAGCTTGCTCTTCTTGCCCGCAGCGGCCTTGTCGTCTGCCGCATGTGCGCTGCCAACTGCAAGGGCCAAGCCCATCACCATGAGAGAGATCAGTTTTTTCATAGCATTTCCTGTTGGTTGTGGCATTCCTGCCGAGGTGAAAATCCCGAATGAGATTCCAGCACATAACGCGCGTACTGGCAATGCGGCCGACCCGCAGAGCAGTAATACAGGGGTTGCTGCGGACCTGCCCGTAAAATCGCGGCATGCTGTCTGTCAAAAAAGAACTACTCGAGGCGCTGGCCTCCACCCTCGAAACTCTGTCGCCCGGTGCGGGCGAAAAAGCGGCCTTTGAATCCCCCAAAGTGGCGGCGCATGGCGATCTGGCCACTACGGCTGCGATGCAGCTGGCCAAACCGCTGAAACAAAACCCGCGACAACTGGCGGAAACGCTGCGTAGCAACCTGCTGGCGCACCCCGCGTTTCAGCGCTGGGTTGAAGCAATCGAGATTGCCGGCCCCGGCTTTATCAATTTCCGCCTCAAGCCCGAGGCCAAGCAGCAAGTGGTGCAGGAAGTTCTGACCCAGGCCACGCACTTTGGCGAACAACCGTCCAACGGTCAGCGCCTGCTGGTGGAGTTTGTGTCAGCCAACCCGACCGGACCGCTGCACGTGGGCCACGGCCGCCAGGCAGCGCTGGGAGACGCCATTTGCAGCCTGTTCCAGACCCAGGGCTGGAACGTGCACCGCGAGTTTTATTACAACGATGCTGGCGTGCAGATCAACACGCTGGCGACCAGCACGCACTTGCGTGCCCAGGGTTTCAAGCCAGGCGATGCCCAGTGGCCCAGTGGTGAGAACGCGCAGGCCTACAACGGGGACTACATCGCGGACATCGCCGCCGACTTCCTGGCCGGCAAGACCGTCAAATCCGATGACCGCGAATACACCGCCAGCGGCGACATCAACGATCTGGACGGCATGCGGCAGTTCGCCGTGGCCTATTTGCGCCACGAGCAGGATCTGGACCTGCAAGCCTTTGCGGTCAAGTTTGATCACTACTACCTGGAGTCCAGCCTCTACACCAGCGGCAAAGTGGACGATGCGGTGGCGCGCCTGCAAAAGTCTGGCAAGACCTATGAAAAAGACGGTGCGCTGTGGCTGCAGTCCACCGACTACGGCGATGACAAAGACCGTGTGATGCGCAAGCAGGACGGCAGCTACACCTACTTCGTGCCCGATGTGGCGTACCACATCGCCAAATGGGAGCGGGGTTTCACCAAGGTCATCAACATCCAGGGCACAGACCACCACGGCACCATTGCCCGGGTACGCGCAGGGCTGCAGGCGGCCAATGTCGGCATCCCGCTCGGCTATCCGGACTATGTGTTGCACACCATGGTGCGCGTGGTCAAAGGCGGTGAAGAGGTCAAGATTTCCAAGCGTGCGGGCAGCTACGTCACACTGCGCGACCTGATCGAATGGACCAGCAAGGACGCGGTGCGTTTCTTCCTGCTGTCGCGCAAGCCCGATACCGAATACACCTTCGACGTGGACTTGGCCGTTGCCAAGAACAACGACAACCCGGTTTACTACGTGCAGTACGCGCATGCGCGCATCTGCTCGGTGCTGGCGGCCTGGGGCGGTGATGCCGCACAGCTGAAGTCTGTCGACCTGAGCCCGCTGACCAGCCCGCAGGCGCTGTCCTTGATGCTGCTGCTGGCCAAGTTCCCGGAGATGCTGACGGCCGCCGCTGAGGGCTTTGCGCCACACGACGTGACCTTTTACCTTCGCGAACTGGCTGCGAGCTACCACAGCTATTACGATGCAGAACGCATCCTAGTGGACGACGAGCAGATCAAACTGGCACGCCTGGCCCTGGTCGCAGCGACGGCGCAGGTGCTGCACAATGGTTTGGCAGTGCTGGGCGTGAGTGCGCCGGCAAAAATGTAATAACTTGCGGGTCAGACCACTCGCGTAAGCGATGTGCTCTGAACCCAACTGATTGAGAAAGCAACGGATGAAATTGCAACGTGGTAATACCCTGGTGGGATTCATCGTCGGCGTGGTCGTAGGGCTCGCCGCCGCACTGGCGGTGGCCGTGTACGTGACCAAAGTCCCCGTCCCTTTCATGAACAAGGGCCAAAGCCGCTCCAGCGATCAGGACGAGGCTGAAGCCAAAAAGAACAAGGACTGGGATCCGAACGCGCCTTTGTACGGCAAGAACCCGGTCAAACCTCCGCCCGCACCGGTCCCTGAAGAGCCGGCCAAAACGGCTGGCAAGGCCGACGCCAAGGATGCTGGCAAAGCGCCGGCGAAACCAGAAGCAAAGGCCGATGCAAAAGCGGATGCCAAAGGCGAACTCAAGCCTGCGGTATCGGCAGATCCGCTGGGCGATCTGGCCAGAGCCAAGGCGGCTATCAACGAAGGCGATGCCTTCAGCTACTTTGTGCAAATTGGCGCCTTCCAGAAGCAGGAAGATGCTGAGGCCCACCGTGCCAAGCTATCCCTCAGCGGGATTGAGTCCAAAATTTCGGAGCGCGAACAATCGGGCAAGATGGTGTACCGTGTGCGCGTCGGGCCGTTTGACAAGAAAGACGACGGCGAGCGCGCCAAGGAAAAGCTGGAAAAAGCAGGGCTGGAAACGGCTTTGGTGCGCGTACAAAAGTAACTGTTTGCAGGGCAGATCATCAGCCCTGTTCCCAACTGCCTAGAGGATTGGAGCCAAGCGTATGAAACGTCGTGATTTTTCCGCCGTCGTTGCCGGCGCAGCTGCGCTGTCGTTGGCCAGCGGCGCTCTGGCGCAGGGCGGCAAACCAATAGCCGGAACGCACTATGCGGTCATCGATCCGAAGGCACCCGTAGATGCGCCGGCGGGCAAGATCGAGGTGGTGGAGTTCTTCTGGTACGACTGTCCCCACTGCAACGCGTTTGAGCCCATCCTGGATGCCTGGCTGAAACGTTTACCCAACGACATTGCGTTCCGTCGGGCTCCTGCAGCTTTCGATGACAGCTTTGTCCCACTGCAACGCCTGTATTACGCGCTGGAAGAGATGGGGCTGATCGACAAGCTGCACGCCAAAGTGTTTTCTGCGATTCATCGCGAACGAAGTCTGCCCATCCGATCCAAAGGGGAAGCCATCGCCGAGTGGGTGTCCAGGCAAGGCGTGGACAAGGCCAAATTTGTCGAGCAGTACAACTCCTTCACGGTAGCGGCCAAGGCCAGCCGCGCAACGCAGCTGCAAAACGCTTACAAGCTCGAAGGCGTACCCGCCCTCGGGGTGGCTGGACGTTTCCTGACCGATGGCCCCATGGCTGGCAATATGGACAGGGCGCTGCTGGTGGTGGAGTCGCTGGTGGCGGATCTGCGCGCCGCGCGCGCGTAAGTTTCCTGAAGGCCTGCTGTTGCGGGCTAGAATAATTCGCACAACATTACAACGGAGCAGGCGCCATGGCCCATGAGAAATACCGACTGGTAACCCGCAGTGACTTTGACGGCTTGGTCTGCGCAGTGCTGCTCAATGAGATGGACTTGATCGATGACATCAAGTTTGTGCACCCCAAAGATATGCAGGATGGCAAGGTGGACGTGTCGGACCGCGACATCACCACCAATCTGCCCTATGTACCTGGCGTGCATCTGGCGTTTGACCACCACGCATCTGAAACCGTACGCAATACCGGCGAGCGCCCCAATCACATCATCCATCCGGACGTGCCATCGGCCGCCCGCGTGGTGTTTGACCACTACGGTGGTTTCTCCAAGTTCCCGCAACGCTTCGAAGCCATGATGGACGCGGTGGACAAAGGTGACTCTGCCCAGTTTGATCGCGACGAAATTCTGGAGCCCACCGACTGGGTACTGCTGAACTTCCTGATGGACTCCCGTACCGGCTTGGGCCGTTTCCGCGAGTTCCGCGTCAGCAACTACCAGTTGATGATGGATTTGATCCAGTATTGCCGCAACCACAGCATCGACGAAATACTGCAATTGCCCGACGTGATCGAGCGGGTGGATCTGTATTTTGACCACACCGCCCAGGCCCGCGACCAAATTGAACGCTGCGCCAAGGTCTACAAGAATCTGGTGGTGCTGGACCTGCGCAACGAGGAAACCATCTATGCGGTGAATCGTTTCATGATTTACGCGATGTTCCCCGAGACCAATATCTCCATCCACGCGATGTGGGGTGTGCAGAAGCAGAACACGGTGTATGCCACCGGTAAGTCCATTCTGAACCGCTCGTCCAAGACCAATATCGGTGAACTGATGTTGTCGTATGGCGGTGGCGGCCACGAAAATGCAGGTACCTGCCAGATCGACAACGACAAAGCTGACGCTGTTTTGCAGCAACTGATCACCAAAATCAACGCAGACGGCTAGCCCGTTCGGACGGTCCGCGCAAAATCTTTGCGCGCCAGGCACGACAAAGCTCCGGGAATACCCGGGGCGCTCGTTACAATGGGACATCGCCCAAGAGCAAGTTTCGTGCCTTTATGAAAAACAACCCCTTTCGTACGCTGGTTCTGGTTGCCTTGATGGCGGCCAGCGGCTGGGCATGGGCCGACAAGGCCGACCGCAACAAGCCGATGAATATCGAGGCAGATTCCCTGCGCTACGACGATGTGCGGCAGATCAGTATTGCTACTGGTCGGGTGGTCATTACCAAGGGCAGCATCGTGATGCGCGGCGCGAAGATTGAGGTTCGCCAGGACCCCGAAGGTTACCAATACGGCGTAGTCACCAGCGGGGCGGATGCCCGGGCCTTCTTCCGGCAAAAGCGCGACACCGTGGACGAATTCATTGAGGGCGAGGGTGACACCATTGAGTACGACGGCAAGGCCGACACCGTGCGCTTTGTCCAGAAAGCCCAGTTGCGCCGTTTGCGTGGCAGTGCGTTGGCAGACGAAATCACGGGCGCTGTCATCGTCTACGAAAACCTGACCGATCGGTTCACGGTGGACGGCAACGCTGGCAAGACCGCCACGGGTGCGCCCGCGGGCCGTGTACGTGCCGTGCTGACCCCCAAACAGGATGTAGCGCCAGCGACTGCACCTGCGGCATCTGCCCCCGGTCCGGCATTGCGCGCGACCACGACTTTGGGCGGAACTGCGCGGTGAGCACCGAACTGTTGGCGCCTGAGGCAAGCATTCCTTTTGCTGACTCCACGCAAGGCAAACTGGAAGCCCGCCATCTGCAAAAGTCGTACGGCAAACGGCTGGTGGTCAAGGATGTGTCTCTGGCGGTGCGCACTGGCGAGGTGGTTGGTCTGCTGGGCCCCAATGGTGCGGGCAAGACCACATCGTTCTACATGATCGTAGGCCTGCTGCGTGCCAGCGCAGGTGACATCACGATCGACGGTCAGTCGATCGAGCACATGCCCATCCACCGTCGCGCGCGCTTGGGGCTGGGCTATCTGCCGCAAGAGGCATCCATCTTTCGCAAGCTCAATGTCGAAGACAACGTGCGCGCTGTTCTGGAGTTGCAGCGTGACGAGAATGGTGAGCCGCTGAAGAAGCCGGAAATCGAAGCCCGCCTGACGTCGCTGTTGCAGGAGCTGCGTGTGGAGCATCTGCGTGAGTCGCCCTCGTTGGCCTTGTCCGGAGGTGAGCGCCGCCGCGTGGAGATTGCCCGCGCACTGGCAACCCGGCCGCGCTTCATCCTGCTGGACGAGCCGTTCGCGGGTATAGATCCAATCGCCGTGATCGAGATCCAGCGCATCATCAATTTCCTGAAGGCACGTGGCATCGGCGTGTTGATCACCGACCACAATGTGCGCGAGACGCTGGGCATCTGTGACCATGCCTACATCATCAGCGACGGCCACGTGCTGGCTGAGGGTACGCCCTCCGAGATCGTGAACAACGCCGATGTGCGCCGCGTGTATCTCGGTGAGCACTTCAAAATGTGATGAAGCAGGGCTTATCCCTACGCGTCTCCCAACACCTGGCGCTAACCCCCCAGCTACAACAGTCGATCCGGCTGCTGCAGCTTTCCACGCTGGAACTCAGCCAGGAAGTGGAGCAGATGCTGGACGAAAACCCGTTTCTGGAACTCACCGAAGAACGCGCCGAGCGCGAAGACTATGGGCTGGTGGCGGCGGATACGCCTGTCAGCACCGGAGACCGCGAATCTGAAGTTGCTGCTGATTTTGTAGCTGATTACGCTGGTGCGACGGGTGCTGACGGCAAAACAGACGACGACAGTGTGCCTTTGTCTGGCGATGATGGCATGGGTTGGGAGGGCGATGGCGGTACGGGTGTCGCCGCTGACGACAGCGAATGGGGTGGTGATGCTGCCCCGCGTACGAACAACCGGGACGAGGACGAAACGCAGGACGCCACGGCGTTGGCGCGCTCGCAGGAGAGCCTGCAAGCCCATCTGCACCGCCAGGCATTGCGTCTGCGCCTGTCAGAGGAAGACCGCGCCGCGCTGCGCTTCCTGATTGAATCGCTGAACGACGACGGCTACCTGGAAGACACACTGGAGAACCTGGCGCGCAGCCTGACGCCGGGCAGCGACGAGCAGTTGGACGACCTGGTGCATCACTTCCAGGTGGCGCTGGGCCTGCTGCACAGCCTGGAGCCGGTGGGCGTAGGCGCCCGTGATCTGGGCGAATGCCTGCGTTTGCAATTGCGCGCGCTGTTACTGGACAACGATTTCCCTGACGAGCGCGAAGTGCTGGAAGTGGGTTTGAAGATTTGCCGCCAGCCCATGGAGCTACTGGCGCGGCGCGATATCAAACGGCTGGTGCAATTGGGAGCGGGCAGCGACGCGCTGGTGCGCGAAGCGATTGCCCGCATTGCCCGGCTGGAGCCCAAGCCGGGGCGGCGCTTTGTCGACGTCGAGCGCAACGTCGTAATCCCCGACGTGTTGGTGGTGCAGGTCGGCAAGACGATTGGCGGCATGGGTCCGAAATTCCGGGTGCAGTTGAACCCGGATGTGATGCCGCGCCTCAAGGTGCATGACATTTACGCCAATGTGCTGCGCAACCACAAGGCCAGTTCCAGCCATGCGGGGCTGCAGCAGCGCCTGCAGGAAGCGCGCTGGTTTATCAAGAACATCCAGCAGCGCTTCGACACCATCTTGCGTGTCAGCACGGCGATTGTGGAGCGGCAAAAAAGCTTCTTTGTGCACGGCGAATTGGCGATGCGCCCACTGGTGCTGCGCGAGATTGCGGATGAATTGGGGCTGCACGAGTCAACGATCAGCCGCGTGACCACGGCCAAGTACATGGCAACGCCGTTTGGTACCTTTGAGTTGAAGTATTTCTTTGGTTCAGGGCTGGGCACCGAGTCCGGTGGCAATGCGTCCAGCACGGCCGTACGTGCGTTGATCAAGCAGTTCATCAGCGCCGAGAGCAGCAAGAAGCCTTTGAGCGACAACCAGATTTCCGAGATGCTCAAGGAGCAGGGCATTGAATGCGCCCGCCGCACCGTGGCCAAATACCGCGAGGGGCTGAAGATCGCTCCCGCATCTTTACGTAAGGCACTCTGATGCAACTCCAACTTTTCTTACCTTGTGCCGCCGGTGTCGAGGACCTGCTGGCCGCCGAAGTACACGCAGCGACAGGCCTGATGGGTGAAGACCTGCTGACGCGCCGCGGTGGCGTATTGGCGCGCGGCTCCTGGCGTGACGCGATGCTGCTGAACCTGCATAGCCGTCTGGCGCAGCGCGTGCTGGTGCAACTCTCGTATACCGAATACCGCAATGAGCAGGACCTGTACCGCGCCGCCAGCGAGGTGGCCTGGGAAATCTGGTTTACGCCCAAGCAAAGCATCAAGGTCGAAGTCACGTCGCAGCACAGCCCGCTGACCAGCCTGAACTTCGCTGCGCTGAAGATCAAGGATGCGGTCTGCGACCGCTTCCGCGACAAGGCCAACGGCGTGCGCCCCGATGTGAATACCCAGTGGCCCGACGTGCGCATCTATGCCCACCTGACCACCGACAGCTGTTCGCTGTACATCGACACCTCGGGCGAGCCACTGTTCAAGCGCGGCTGGCGCGAAGACAAGGGCGATGCGCCGCTGAAGGAAACCCTGGCCGCTGCGATGATCGCCGCCAGCGGCTGGGCAGATGGCGATGACGACTTGCTGCCGCTGTACGACCCCTGCTGTGGCAGCGGCACGATTGCGATTGAAGCGGCGCAGATTGCCTGCAATATTGCACCTGGATCGCTGCGTCGTTTTGCCTTTGAGAAATTTGTTCCGTTCCAGCCCCATGTCTGGTCTGCTATCAAATCAGAAGCCGCTGCCGCCGTCGTCAAGCCGGAGCCAGGCCAAAAGGCCCTAATTTACGGCAGCGATGTATCGCACCGCATGGTGGACTTTGCACAGCGCAACGCCGAGCGCGCGGGCGTGGCCGATGTGATCGAATTCCGCGGCGGTGATGCGCTGCAGCGCATGCCGCCGATCGAAGGTGGCGGCGTGATGGTGCTGAACCCGCCCTATGGTGAACGGATTGATGTCGGCGGCGTCGCTGGCGCAGCACACGAAGCGCGTTTTGGCGCGCGCGAAGCGGCAGTCACCGAAGACGGTGGCGAATTCTTCAGCCAGCTGGCGAGTCACTGGAAGAAAAATTACGCGGGCTGGACGGCGTGGATGCTGACACCGGACCTGAAGCTGCCCGGCAAGATGCGCCTCAAAGAGTCACGCCGTGTGCCGATGTGGAATGGGCCGATTGAATGTCGCCTGTTCAAATTCAGCATGGTGGCGGGCAAGATGGCGCCCAAGGGTGACGTGGCCAAACCGTGATTGTTCTGGACACCAATATCGTTCTGGATCTGTTTGTTTTTGAAGATCCGACGACCCACGCGTTATTGGCTGCCTTGCAGCAAGGCACTTTGCAATGGATTGCGACACCCGCCATGCGCGAAGAGCTGGAGCGGGTGCTGGCCTATCCACAGATCGTTAAAAGCCTGGCCTACCACCAGCGCAGTGCGATCCAAGTGCTGGCGCACTTTGACGCGCTGGTTGCCGCTCAGGCAGTTGCACCCAAAGCCAGTGTGACTTGCAAGGACGCCGATGACCAGAAGTTCATTGATCTGGCCGTGGCACACAAGGCCATGTTGTTGAGCAAGGATAACGCCGTGCTTTGCATGCAAAAAAGGCTTCTGGCGCTTGGTGTGCAAGCGCAAGTAGCTATGAAATAGATAGCGGCATGGCGCCTGGGTTTTGCACTTACGCAGCCAATCTTTGGGGTATGTCTGCCTGGAGCAGAAAGCTCTCAGCCGTAGCTTGCGGCCAGGTCAACCGGTAGATCGCCGGCAGGGCCTGCAAATCGCTTTCCAGCAGCGACCGGTCAGGCAACTGGGTCAGGATGGTTTGTGCCAGCGAACGTACTTTGTTATCGGAGCCGCGACGCACGATGTGGTGGGCGGTGATTTCGCTGGGGTGCTCTACGCCGGCAGCCTGCACCAGCTCCTGCAACGCATGCAGGGTCTGCTGGTGGAAGTTGTAGACGCGCACCGCCTTGTCTGGCACCACCAACGACTGCTGGCGCAGCGGGTCCTGTGTGGTCACACCGGTCGGGCAGTGGCCAGTGTGGCAGGTCTGCGCCTGCAGGCAGCCCAGTGCGAACATGAAGCCGCGCGCGCTGTTGCACCAGTCGGCGCCCAGCGCCATCATCCGGGCAATGTCGAATGCGCTGACCACCTTGCCAGCGCAGCCTACCTTCACCTGATCGCGCAGGCCGACGCCGCGCAGCGTGTTGTGCACCAGCAGGAGGCCCTCCTGCAGCGGTGAACCGACATGGTCGGTGAACTCCACCGGTGCCGCACCGGTACCGCCCTCGGCCCCGTCCACCACGATGAAGTCGGGCGTGATGCCGGTGACCAGCATTGCCTTGACCATCGCAAACCACTCCCACGGATGGCCTATGCATAGCTTGAAACCGGTGGGCTTGCCACCGGAGAGCGTGCGCAGCTTCTCGATGAACTGCATCATCTCCACCGGTGTGGAAAAGGCGCTGTGAGATGCCGGTGAAATACAGTCCACACCGACCGGTATACCGCGTGCGGCCGCAATTTCGGGCGTTACCTTGGCGCCGGGCAGCATGCCGCCGTGGCCCGGTTTGGCGCCCTGGCTGAGCTTCAGCTCAATCAGCTTCACTTGCGGGTCTGTCGCGTTCTCGGCGAACTTCTCGGCATTGAACGTGCCATCGTCGTTGCGGCAGCCAAAGTAGCCGGAGGCCACTTCCCAGATCAGATCGCCACCGTGCTTGCGGTGGTGCACCGAGATCGAGCCCTCGCCCGTGTCATGGGCAAAACCACCGCGCTTGGCGCCGGCATTGAGCGCCTGGATGGCGTTGGCGCTCAACGCGCCGAAGCTCATGGCCGATATATTGAATACGCTGGCGCTATACGGCTGCGCCCGTTGCGCGCCAATGGTGATGCGAAAGTCATGCGATGCCAGCTTGGTGGGGGCGACCGAATGGTTCATCCATTCATAGCCTTCGGCGTGCACATCGAGTTGGGTGCCAAACGGGCGCTTGTCCGGGTCGCCCTTGGCACGCTGGTAGACCAGCGAGCGCTGCGCGCGCGAGAACGGATTGGCTTCGGTATCGCTCTCGATGAAATACTGCCGGATCTCGGGCCGGATGAATTCCATCGTGAAACGCAGGTGCCCGATGATGGGGTAGTTGCGCAGGATGGAGCGCTTTTGCTGCCGTAGATCGTAGATGCCGATTGTGACCAACACCGCAAACAGCAAAAACGGCCCCACCCCTACGCCGAATGCCACCAGGCTGAAGATGCTCAGCAGCAAGGCAAAGCAGCTTAAACCCATCGCCGTATAGCGGATCGGGAACAGGTTATTCAGGGTGTGCAGCATGGACAGGTTTCCTCAGGGTACGTGACAATACCAGTCACTATCCTTTTTGCACAGCCCATGAACCCTAAATCCAGCCCGCCCACCCCGATCGAAGACAACGGCTCGGCGTTGAGTCCCGAAGAATTCGACCAGATTGACGCCATTCTTGACGAGATGCGCAGCCGCGCCGACGAAACCCCGCAATGGGAGTTTTGTGAAGGCTTCATGGCCGCGTTAGTGGTCAGCCGCCGTGTGATTCCTGTCGAGGAGTACCTGCCGGTGTTGCTGGACAGCGGCGACGCCGATGGCGAACTGGGCAGCTTTGCGAGCCAGGAGCAGCGGCAGGAGTTCATGGATCTGTGGGCGCGGCGCTGGAACGAGATCAGCGCTGCGCTGGACATCACCGTAGAAAGCCTGGACGACGAGCGTGCCTACCACCCGGAAGTGATGGACGTGCGCGGTGCAGTCGCGGCTCTGCCGGAGACCGAGCGCGCTGACATGGCGGGCGAGAACCTGCCTTCGTTCGCGCAAGTCTGGGCTTTGGGCTTTATGTATGCGGTCGAGAGCTGGCCAGATGAATGGGTGCCACCGCGCGACAAGCAGGCGCAAAAATGGCTGGACGCCAGTTTGCAGGCCATGGTCGCGTTGACCGAAGACGATACCGATCCGCCTACCTTGGCGGTGTTTGACGACGAAGGCATCCCCAGTGTCAGCCTGAAGCGTTTCAACGCGTTTGCCGATGCTGTGTGGGCGGTGTATGACTTGCGGGAAATGTGGCGCGGCATCGGCCCCCGTGTGGAAACCATCCGCAAGGAGGCAACACCGGGTCGCAATGACTTGTGCCACTGTGGCAGCGGCAAGAAGTTCAAGAAATGCCACGGGGCTTGAGTACTAAGCGGTGAGCAAGCACCCCTTGTCACTCGAGTGGCAACAGTGGATCCGGGACAACCTGGCGCGCGGTTGCACGGTGCCCAGCATGGTCGAGATGATGGTGCAGGCCGATTTCGAAGCGGGCTTTGCCGCAGCGTGCATTGCCCAAGTGCAAGAAGGGTCGATCGCCTCCGTCACCCAGACGGCGCAATATGTTTACGAAGCGCCGCGCTTTACGGTGCGCGGCAACGTGATTGCAACCGCCGACCGTGAAGTACACGTCAGCATGCGGCTGAGCAAACCCGTGATCGCAGTGTTGGACGATCTGTTCAGCATGGACGAGTGCGACGAGTTGATACGCCTGTCGCGCATCAAACTACAGCGCTCGACCATTGTCGACCCGACCACCGGACTTGAGACGGTGATTGCCGAACGCAGCAGTTACGGCACCTTCTTCAATGCCGGCGAGACCGGGTTCATCAGCCAGCTGGAAAACCGCATTGCAGTGGTGATGAACTGTCCGGCCGAGAACGGCGAAGGCCTGCAAATCCTGAACTACCAGGTCGGCGCCGAGTACAAACCGCACTTTGATTACTTTCCGCCGGGCGACCCCGGCAGCGCGGTGCATCTGGCCAAGGGCGGCCAGCGTGTCAGCACGCTGGTGATTTACCTGAACGATGTCGAGGGCGGAGGCGAAACCATGTTCCCGGACGTCGGACTGTCGGTCACGCCGAAGAAGGGCTCAGCGGTTTATTTTGAATACTGCAACAGCCTGGGCCAAACGGACCCCCTGTCGTTGCACAGTGGGGCCCCCGTGGTGACCGGAGAAAAGTGGATCGCCACCAAGTGGATGCGCCAGGGCCGCTACGGCTGAGGTGCTAAGGCTGACTCGCGAGGAATTTGTCCAGATTACCGCGTGCCGTGGCTTTGACCTTGTTGTGCAACATCGGCGTCCAGCCCATCAGCAGGCCCGGTGCACCCAGCGCCTGGCGCGACCAGCGCCAAAAATTGAAATGGTCCTTGTGCGTGGCAATCAGCCCTTCGGGTGTGAAGGTGAAATCCGCATCGATGATGTTGTGCACCAGGCGGCCCGTGGTGCTGAATTTGTAATGCGCCTCCCAATGTGCGTGCCCGGTTTGCGCATCCGCTGTGATGTCGCGGAACTCCAACTTCCAGTGCGCCAAGCCTTTGGCCCGGGTCGCAGCGGATAGCATGCGCCACATGCCGGCGGTTTCGCGCCGCCCCTGCAGCGTGAAAACCGGGTCACTGAAGGAGACATTCTCAGCGTAGCACTCGGCCATCGTGTCGGCGTCCAGCGCCGCAAAGGCGGTGTAGAAACGCTGCAGGGTTTGGGCATTGGGGTGCATGGTGCTCTTCCAAAAAAGAAATGGCTTGCAGGGTAATTCAAATCAACCGTTTGTGTAAATCAAGGCTGAAGTCCGGACTATGATACCGACAGACTCCATTAGAGAGGATTGTTGTGGCGCACCGTTGGCATTGGCGTTACTGGCTTCGCTTGGCATTCTTTTGCCTGGCGGGGTCGGGTATTTGCGCGGGCGTTTCCGCCGAAACTTTACGTTTGGCCACGGGTGAGTTACCGCCCTATGCGACCGAACAGCGCCCCGACCAAGGCATTGCACTGGACATCATCCGCCGTGCGTTTGCCAATGAGGGTATCGATGTCCAATATTTTTTCAAACCCTGGACACGCTCCCTGGAAGAAGCGCGTGACGGCAAATGGGATGGCACCGCATACTGGGGCCGCAACCCGACACGCGATGCGGGGTTTCTGATCAGCGACAACGTGCTGACCGAGCAATGGGTGTTTGTGTACCGGCGGGACGCATTGACGATGCGCCAGTTTGACTGGAAGCAGTTCACCGACTTGTCAGGCTTGCGTATTGGCGCTGCCAAATTCAACAGCTACACGCCCGAGTTTTGGGCATTGCAAAAAACTGGGGCGTTGAAGGTGGAATTTGCTGCGGACGATTTGAGCAATCTGCGTTTGTTGGTGGCGGGACGTCTGGACTTGGTTCCGTTGGAGCGCAATGTGGCGTGCTATCTGATGGCGGCGCATTTCCAGCCGGCCGAAGTGGCGATGCTGCGGGCCCATCCGAAGTTGTTAACTGACAACTTCACAACCCATTTGATGCTCAGCAAAACACTGCCGCAAAGTGCCGCCCGTATGGCGGCGTTCAATCATGGATTGAAGAAGTTGCAAAAATCACGGCATTACGGCGAAGTGTTACGCCAGCCGGGCTGCAGCCTGAACCGCTAGCCCCCCAGCAGATTAATCAGCTTGCGTAGGCTGTGCAGCGCTGTAGCGTTGCGCACTGCGCTGCGGTCGCCTGGGAAATGTTGCACTTCGCTGTGCAATCCCGACGGGGTGGCCCATGCGAACCACACGGTGCCGACGGGCTTGGACGCGCTGCCGCCAGTGGGTCCGGCAATCCCCGTCACCGCCAGCGCGACTTGCGCATGCGAATGCTCCACAGCGCCTGCAGCCATCGCGCGGGCCACCTCTTCGCTGACAGCGCCGTGCGTTTCAATCAGTGCGGGGTCCACACCCAACATCTCGGCCTTGGCGGCGTTGGAGTAGGTCACAAAACCCCGCTCCAACCAGGCGCTGGAGCCTGGCAGTTCAGTGCACAGGCTGGCAATCAGGCCACCCGTGCAGCTCTCTGCAGTGGCCAGTTGCCATTGTCTTTTCACAAACAAATCGGCCAGTAGAGCGCATGGAGATTGCGTAAGCAGCTCCTGAAACAATAGCGTATCGCTCATGCCATGGGCTTAAAAAGCAACCCGCCACAGGGCGATCACCAGGACCGTGCAGCCCGCTGCAACCAGATCATCCAGCATGATGCCAAAGCCCGCTTTGCGCCAGGCTTGGCGATCGGTGTGTGGGTCTACGCCATGGAACAAGGCGTCTGCCCAGCCCACCGGGCCGGGTTTGACTGCATCAAAAAAGCGGAACAGGCCAAACGCCAGCACTTGGCCGACCAAACCGGTGGGCATGATCAGCCACAGGACCAGCCAAAACGCGACGACTTCGTCCCAGACGATGCTGCCCGGGTCGAGTACGCCCATGTGTTTGGCCGTCAGGGTGCTGGACCACCAGCCGATGGGCAGACTGGCGGCAATCAGCCAACCCCATGCGGCATCCGTCATCCATGGAGACAGGGCAATGAACACCACCCAGGCCCACAGGGTTCCGGAGGTGCCAGGTGCAATGCGCGATAGCCCCGAGCCCGCGCCCAGCGCGATGAAGTGCGCTGGGTGGGAGAACAGGAAACGAACGGTGGGCCGCCCCATCGGGGCATTGGCCAGCGGCTCCGGGAAATCCGGGGCGGAAGTCAGCAGGGGCTCGTGCATGCTGACGGAGCGGCTTATTTGCTGGACAGATTGGTGCCTGCAGCGCCCGTAGTGGCGTACATAAAGGTACCACGCACCAGAGCCAGCAAATTGCTGGTGGTGCCGCTCGTCACTGCAGTCCATGTCACGGCATCGGTGCTGGTGAAAATTTTCCCGCCATTACCTACTGTGACGTATTGCGCGCCAAAAACCAGTGCATTCAGATTGCTTGCGCCGGGCAATACCTGGGCAGTCCAGGTGGTTGTGTCGGGACTGGTTAGAACGGTGCCGCCGTTGCCCACCAGAACATAGGCCAGGCCCGAAGTCGTAGTGACGCTTGTGCCATAGGCGAAGCCATGGAAATCGACGGTGGAGCCCGTGGCGACCGCCGTCCAGGTAAGTCCGTCGGTGCTCTTCACCAAAGTGCCGTTGGCGCCTGTTGCAAACCATACGCCGCCGGCAGTGGCAACTGCATACAGATCGTTGGTGGTGCCACTGGCAGTAGCGGGTGTCCAGGTCGTGCTGTCAGCGCTGGTGAGGATGGTGCCTCCCGCGCCCACTGCCACGCTGAGCGTTCCATTGTTGGCCGCGGCATACAGATTTTTGGTCGTTCCACTGGTTTTTGCGGTCCAGGTCACAGCGTCATTGCTGTACAGCACCGTGCCCGCATCGCCCACCGCCAAGTAATTGAGCGTGGTGGTCAACGTACTGCCGGAAACTACCGATGTGGCGAATTGCGTAGCGCCATTGAGCGTGTTGGTCGTGGGCGAAACGGCACTGGTCCATGTCGATGCATTGGTGCTGGACAAAATAGCCCCGCCTGTGCCAACGGCAACGTAAGTACCGCTGTATGTCAATCCACGCAAATCCTGCGCAGTTGCCGAAGTCCCCGCAGTCCATGTGGCGCCTGCCAGTCGGGGAGTTGCCGTCACTGTGGTCGCGGCAGGGCCGCCAGGGCCGCCTCCCGTGCGTCCGTTGACCGTGAATGAATAGCTGGCGTCGTTCGCCAGCCCAGTGACGACGGCGGGATTGGCTGAGTTGAGTATGACGTTGCCACCGAGCAAATTGAACCAACGGCTCATATTGGAGTTGTCTTTGGGCGCGTAAACAGTGGGTGCATAAAACAGCCAGTATTCAACGCCAGGGCTGGCGTCCCATGTCACTGTTACGGTCGACTCCGTTGCCACTGCCTTCAGGCCGGGAGGAGGGGGTGCCGAGCTGCCACCGCCGCAACCAAGAGTGATTGCCGCAGCAACCAACATGGAGGCGATGACTTTGAAAGATTGCAGACGCATGTTCAATTCCAGGAAAAAGTTCACGGGCTGCCCACAGATGGCCGCCCTTGCGCAGGCGCCCGTGGCGCCGCAAGGGGCTAATCATAGAGCAAGCGTGTGAAGTTGCCGCCCCGGAGCCGGTGGCGGGCTTTTGGGGTGGATCAGGCGTCGCCCAGAAAGGCATCCAGACGCGCCAGGGTCTGTTTACCGCCTTCGACAGCGCCAAATTCAGAGACCACAAAGTTGCGGTCTTCCACGCTGGGAAACACCATGCGGCCGGTAATGCGGGTGCCTCCCTCCACTGCCTCAAACGTCCAGGTGGCCACAAAATTGGTGCCTTTGCCATGTTCCTTGCCGCCGCCGAGTTTGTAGACGATGCGCTCGAATGGCAGCAGTTCCTGGAAAGTGCTTTTGTTTGGATAACGTGTGCCATCGGGGCCGACCATGGTGTGCTTCCAGTGGCCACCTACGCGCACGTCCATCTCTTCGATATGGGTGGAAAAACCTGTGGGCCCCCACCACTGCGCGACCTGCCGCGGATCGACAAAGGCATGCCACACCTGCTCCTGCGTGGCGCGCACGATACGGCTCAGCACAATTTCGTTGGGAGCTTCGGGGCGCTGGGTGTCCATAGTGGATTTGACGGTGTCGGTCAGAGAAAACGCGCTGGAATGGCGCTGTGAAATGGGTACATGGGGAAGTAGGGCTTGGCTTCGGTCAGCACACGCTGTACGGAGGGGCGTGCCATCAACTTGTCAAAGTAGGCACGCAAGTGCACATGCTGCTCAGGAAATGATTCCAGCGTGTGGGCGTAGAACAGCGCCGGAGCGGCGGCGCAATCGGCCATGCTGAAGTTCTGACCTGCGGCCCAGGCTGAAGACGCCAGGTGCGTATTGATCATTTCGTACGCGGTCTGCATGGTGGCCCTGGTATTGCCCATGTCCTGCTTGGCATCGCGAAAATGGTCCAACACGATGTTTTGCATCGGCTCGTGCACGTAGTTGTCGAAAACGCGATCCCACAGCCGTACCTGCAGGGCTTCGTTGAAGTCCGTGGGAATCAATCGCTGTAGGCCCGGGAAGAGCTGGTCCAGGTACTCGATGATGATGGACGACTCCGCCACATTGCGCTGGCGTTCGGGGTCATGGATCACCGGGAATTTGCAGAATGGCCACAGGGCTGCGAGCTCTGCGCGATCCTTCTGTGCACCGAGGTCAACGATACGTGCTTCAAACGCAATATTGTTCTCGTACAGGGCGATCAGAACCTTGTGGCAATAGGACGCCAAAGGGTGGTAGTACAGGGTCAATGGCATGGCTGGCATCTCTCGCTTCAGGGTGTTTGCAGCAGTGCCAGGTAGTCATCCAGCACATCGATATTGCCGCTCCAGCCCTGGTTCATGCTGTCATGGCTGGCGGCGAACAGGGCTTCCTCTTCCGGCGTGGCTTCGTGCGGCGCCCATACCAACGTCATCAACGTGCCGCCGTCCTGCTCGGTGAGCGTCGTGGTGGAGTGCGTGTACATCGGCCAGCCCGGTGCCCAAGGGTTGCGCGTGACGCCGCCTTGCGGGTCGGAGAAGCACTGAACCAGCACCATTTTTTCTGGCGCGTGTAGTTCGCGGAACAACCACTTGCCCCACAGCTCCATGCCGCCATCGACGGTCATCGCATAGTGGTAGCTGCCACCGACACGGAAGTCCAGCTCGCTGTGGGTCACGGTGCTGCCCTTGGGACCCAGCCAGTGTTGCAAGTGCTTGGGATCGGAGTAGACCTCCCAGACCAGTGCGCGCGGCGCTTTGAGCAGGCGGGAAATGGTGAAAGGGGCGTGGGTCGTCATTGTTTTTCCTCAGTTGACGGGGGTTGCAGGGTTGCCAAATAGGTTTCCAGCCTGTCCAGACGCTCTTCCCAGTGCTGGCGGTACTGGGCGACCCAGTCGGCTGCTTCGCGCAGCGGCTGGGCTTCGAGCTTGCACGGGCGCCACTGGGCCTGGCGGCCCTGGGTGATCAGCCCGGCGCGCTGCAATACCTTCAGGTGTTTGGTCACGGCCGGGGCGGTCATGGCAAAGGGCGCAGCCAGATCGCGCACCGAACTTTCTCCCAATGACAGTCGCGCCAGGATGGCCCGACGGGTCGGGTCAGCCAAGGCGGCGAAGGTGGCACTGAGGGCGTCAGTCATGGTGTGTGGCAGGAATTCTTTAATTTACCAGTTGGTTAATTAAAGCATGCAATGTGAAACTCGTCAAACATCTGCCAATAGCCGAATAAAGCAAAGTGCAGACCACGAAACCTCAGGGACGGTGATCTATGGCAGTGCCGGGCAAGCGCGAATCTGCGGACCAAACTCCGACCACACCTTCTGTGGCAGGGTGGCCCATCAAGCTATCCATTGCTTCCGTGGTTGTCACTTCCATGGTGATTCTGGCAGTGACCATCATCACATTGGGCTGGATGGGGGCCAGGCAGTCCTTGCTGGACGCGGCCTCCAAAAGCGCGCGCGACGCCGGTTTGCTGATCAACGAAAAGTCGTACCGCATGTTGGAGCCTGCACAGGCCACGCTGCGTCTACTGACCTCCACGCCGTTGATCCAGGCCACCACACTGGAGCAGCGCCTGCTGCAATTGCGCACGCTGTCCGACGTGCTGATCGCCAACCGCCTGATGTCCGCGGTCTACGTGGGCTACGCCGACGGCTCCTTCTTTCTGGTGCGCCCCCTGAATCTGCCGGCATTGACCGAGCGCTTCTATCCGCCGGCCAAGGCGAAGTTCATGGTGCAGTCCATTCAGATGCGCTCGGGTAAACCGGTGGGTGAGTTTCTTTTCTTCGACGGTGGCCGCAACTTGCTGGAGCGCCGCGCGCAGCCGGACTACGTCTTTGACCCGCGCAAGCGCCCATGGTTTGAGTCTGCACAAAACGTCTTTACCGCAGTGTTTACCCAGCCATACGTGTTCTTCACCACCCGCCAACTTGGCCTGACCTTGAGCCAGGCCAGCTTGGACGGTGATTCCGTGTTCGGCGTTGATGTCGTGTTGGACGATCTGGCGGCCAGTCTGGGCGACCTGCGCAGCACGCCGAATGCGCAGCTTGCGCTGGTCAACTCCAGGGATCAGGTGCTGGCCTATCCGGATATGACCCGTGTACTGGTAGAGCGTGAAGGTCGCTTTGATTTCAAGTCGGTCAACGCGTTGGGTGTGCCGGGCCTCGCGGCCCTCAGCGGTCTGCGTGACAAGGCAGACAAGGTACAGACGTACAAGGTCGACGGCACCGAATGGGTGGGCGTGAACTTGCCGTTTGATGTGTGGCAATCGGAAGGACTGCGCCTGCTGGTCGCGGCGCCCAGTGATGATTTGCTGGGCGACTTGAAAACCAAGGCAGGCGAGTTGGCGCTGATCATCATCGGGCTGGCGTTGCTGTTGATGCCCATGGGTTGGTTGGCCGGCGCAGCGATTGGCCGCAGCCTGGACCGATTGACGCTATTGGCGCAGCGCATGAACCACTTTGATTTTCACCATGTTGACCTACCGCCCAACTACATACGCGAAGTCAATAGCCTCTCCAGCGTGATGGGTGAGATGGGTGAAACCATTGAGACCTTTTTGCAGATCAGCCAGGATATGGCGACCGAGCCCAAGGTCGAGCGCATGTTGCACAACGTGTTGCAAAAAATGGTATCCGCCACGCGCTGCCAGGGTGGCGCTGTGTATCTGGTGGACAGCGCAAGCCAGAATCTGCAGCAATCCGCAGTTGCTGGGTATCTGCTGGACCATGACCCGTCGCACATGCAGCTCAGTGCCCTGCCGACCTCTGGCGCACGCCGCACGGTGACGAAAAATGTGTCGGAAATGCAGGTGGAGTTGCGCGGGCGCAGTGGAAAACTCGAAGGCATACTGGTTCTGCAGCACACCAGCGACGTGGGGCACGCCGACGCGTCGTTTACCGAGTTCGTGCACAAGCTCTCCGGCATGCTGGCGGTGTCGATAGAAACGCGTCAGTTGATCGAAGCGCAAAAGGCATTGCTGGACGCGGTGATCCGCCTGATGGCGGATGCGATTGACGCCAAGAGCCCGTACACCGGAGGCCACTGCGAACGCGTCCCCGAGCTGGCGGGCATGCTGGTGGACCGAATGGCAAAGGAAAACACAGGCACGTACGCCGCGTTCACGATGAATGAGGACGAGCGCTACGAGTTTCATTTGGGCGCCTGGTTGCACGACTGCGGCAAGGTCACCAGCCCCGAGCACATCATCGACAAATCGACCAAGCTGGAGACCATTTACAACCGTGTCCACGAAGTGCGCATGCGCTTTGAGGTGCTGCTGCGCGATGCACAGATCGCCTTCTGGCAAGGTGTGTCGCAGGGTGGGGATCGCACCGCGTTGCAAGCAGAATTGGCGCAGCGCCAGGCGCAATTGCAGGACGATTTTGCGTTCGTCGCGCGCTGCAATGTGGGTGGCGAATTCATGGCCGATGCCGACGTGGCGCGCCTGCAGGCGCTGGCGCAGACGCCATGGGTGCGCAACTTTGACAATCGCTTGGGCCTGTCTAGCCAGGAGCTGATGCGCGTGGAGGCGGCCTCGCCAGAGGCGCGGCCCTTACCGGTGCAGGAGCAGTTGTTGGCGGACCGGCCTGACCACGTGGTGCCCTGGGGTGCGCGCAGGCCGCCTGTCGAGAAGGGCGATCCCAAAAACCGCTACGGCTTTGACATGAAGCTCCCGGCGCAAGAGCAGCACATGGGTGAGCTCTACAACCTGTCGATTCGTCGTGGCACGCTGACCGAAGAAGACCGCTTCAAGATCAACGACCACATCGTGCAGACGTTGATCATGTTGAAGAGCTTGCCGTGGCCCGCACAGCTGGCGCGCGTGCCGGACATCGCGGCGACCCATCACGAGAAGCTCGATGGCCAAGGCTACCCGCGCAAACTGGGGGCCGACAAGCTGACGGTGCCTGACCGCGTGATGGCGCTGGCCGACATCTTTGAAGCACTGACGGCGGCCGACCGGCCCTACAAGGCGCCCAAGACCCTGTCGGAATCGCTGCGCATCATGGCCTTCATGGCCAAGGACCAGCACATCGACCCCGAGCTGTTCCGCTATTTCCTGCACAGCCGTGTCTGGGACGAGTTTGCCGAGCGCTACATGCAATCCGGACAACGGGATGCTGTGGACCTAGCTGCTATTGAGAATCTGTTGCCGACTTAGCGTGGCGCTGGTGGTTGCAGCGCGCGTGGCTGATCGCCAGGTTGTCCTGGTGGCTGCTGCCGCCTTCACTGAGCGGCTGGATGTGTTCCAGCGTGGCGTCGGCGTGTTCCACATGCTGCCCGCACACCCAGCACGGTACCTTGCCGTGCATCTGGCGCGCCACGGTCTTGTAAATCTTGTCGCGGGTGTAGGCGGGTTTGCTCATGGCTTGGGAGTCGTTCAGGCGAAATGGTCGAATGAACCAAAGGTGTTGGCCACGGGCGCACCCTGTCCATCCACCAGGCGCAGCCCGGGCTGCGCATCCATCTGGCCAATCCGGGTGACGGCAACGCCAGAGTTCTGCGCGGCGGCCAGCACCGCGGCACGCCGAGCCGGTGGCGCAGTGAACACCAGCTCATAGTCGTCGCCACCACTGAGCACATATTCAAGTGCTAGCGCCGGGGTGATTGGAGTGTCAAATTGGCTTGTAGCGCCCGCAGAATGTGCGTAAGCAGCTATCAAGTTAATAGCATAAGAGGTGTCGATCGTGGCCCCGACGCCAGAGCGCCGCAGGATGTGGCCGAGGTCACCCAGCAATCCGTCGCTGATGTCGGCAGCAGCAGTCGCAATGCCGCGCAAAGCCATGCCCAGCGCGACCCGAGGCGTTGGCATTTCCATACGCTGGCGCGCCTTCGCAAACATTTCGTCCGGTAGCACCACGGTTTTCCTGAAGTGCTCCAGCGCCAGCCGCGCATCGCCCACGTTGCCACTGACATAGAGATCGTCACCTGCCTGCGCACCGCTGCGCAGCAGCGCCTGGCTGCGCCCGTCAACTACAGGCACCTCGCCAAACACTGTGATGCAAATGTTCAAAGGGCCCTTGGTCGTGTCGCCACCAATCAACTCGCAATCGTGTGCATCAGCCAGCGCCCACAGGCCTTGCGAAAACGGCGCCAGCCAGGCCGGATCTGACTCGGGCAGTGCCAGCGCGAGGGTGAAGGCGACGGGTTTGGCGCCGCAAGCCGCCAGATCACTCAGGTTGACGGCCAGCGCCTTGTGGCCGAGCTTGCTCGGATCGACATCGGGGAAGAAATGGCGGCCGCTGACCAGCATGTCGGAAGAAACAGCCAGTTGGGTGCCGGGGCTGGGTTGCAGGAGCGCGCAATCGTCGCCTACGCCCAGCACCGCGCGGCGCGCGGGCCGGGTGAAAAACTGCTGAATCAGCTCAAACTCGCCCATCTGCTCCACCCACTATGTCTGGTCCCGTGTCGGCCAGAAGAAGGACAGTGGTTGTGTGCGCAGTCGCTGCCAGATCGCGCGGCGAATACTGGCGCGGCCTATGCCGGTCACGTTATGCGCCTGCAAGGCAACGCGAAATGCCAGGTAAAAACTCACACCCAGATTCAGCGCGCCGATGAAGGGGATGCTCGCTGCCGCCCACCACACCGCAGGCAGATGGACCGCGTCCCAGCCGAGTGAGGCGCAGGCCGCGGCAAGCTGGCCGGTCGATAGCGTGACGTGCCGCACATCCAGTCCAATGCCCAAAAAGGCAAGAATGGCCGGAACCAGCCCGAGCATGAAGCCCAGCGATATGTTCGACGCGAAGCCGGAGATGTTCTGCCGCATAAATGTGGCCCAACGGTCGGCCCGTGCAGCGCCCAGAATTTGCGTGATGTGGGGGTTGTAGCGCAACGCGGAGTCGAGCCGGTGCAGTACAAACCAATTCTCCACCCAGCCCGCAATAATGCTGCTGGCAAATAGCAGCACGCCGGTAAACGCCGCAAACAACAGGCATGGGCCCAACAGCGTCAACGACTGCAGCACGTGGTGCGCCTTGTCGGCATCGATCATCGGCACGCTGGTGATGGCCTGCCATACCAGTGACAGCAATACCGCCACTGGAAACACGGCGACCACGTTGCCCAGTACCGCGGCAACTTGCGAACGCACCAGATGGGAGACTTCGTCTACGAACCCGTCCACCGCAGTAGGGTCGCCCAAATCCTTGAGCTTGGCTGCCATGGCGGGTGCGGTCATGGCCGGCTGCTTGGTGGCCAGCGTGAAATGGAACAGCTGGATCAACACAAAGCTGGCGGCGTACATCAGGCCGGACCAGAATCCGAACCAGAACGCAGCCAAACCCAGCGCCGTCAGCGCGAACTTGAGCGCCACGGTAAAGGCGGTCAATACGCCGCCACCCGCCGCATTGCCCAGCATCGCGCGGTATTCGGTGCGGCTGCGGGTGATGTAGTGCTCGCCAGTCTCCGAGCTGCGCTCTGCCACCTTGGCTGCCAACAGTGAAGAGCTGCTGGAAATCAGTGCGCCTATGCTGCTGCGGTCCTGGCCTACGCTGACCAGTTGTGACAACAGGCGCGCCGTGTATTTGTGATCGGCATCGTTCAGCAGGCAGTCCAGCAAGATGCGGATGCGCAGCACGCGCTCGCGCAGTTGCCGCAATCGGAACACCAGATCGACCGAGATGCCGTGCGTATCCAGATGCGTGTAAACCGTGGCGGCGCAATGGCGGCAGGCTTCCAGTTGCGCCTTGAAGCGCTGGGCAGTTTCATCTACCTCCACGCCGCTGAGCCAGGCGTTGCGCACAGCGTCCCAACTGGCGGAAAGATCGTAAAACGGGCTGGCGTCCTGTTCCGGCGCGCTCATGCGCAAGCGGATCTCCGGTGAAAAACCGGCCGCACGAACCTGGCTGGTGCAAAAGGTCAGTGCGTCCAGCAGCGTGCACTGCCAGTAGCTCAGGCTGGGTGTTTGCAGCGCATGGTGGCCATGCGCCGGTGCGCTCAGCAGCGAACCCAGCCGCGCCAACGTGGCTTCAGGAAGCGCTGCAATCCACTGCGCATCCAGCGTAGTGGGCAAAGCCAGCGCGAACAACTCCGACGCGTCCGAGGTTTCCGGCGAGGAGGGCAGCAGCTTGTGGTGCAGGCGCTGAATCAACTCCGAGACGAAAGCGTTGCGCGATGCAAATCCAAAATCTGCCAGAAGCGTACTGCCGTCTACCGTCGTGGTGATGGTGCGCCACCAGGCGCGCAACTGCAGCAACCGCTCGGGCTGCGACTCCAGAACATCCAGCAGATTCTCAATCCGGGTTACGCAGGTCGCCGCATCGTCTTCGTCGCCGCGTATCCAGTCAAACAGCGCCAGCAGCGCCAAATGCCGCTGTACCAACGGTGCTTGCGCATTCAGCGCGCTCAGAAGACCATCCCCAGCGGGGTTGCTCTCAGTGCGCAGGGTGAGGTCTTGCATCAGTGCAACGTCCGGGATCCGTCGGCACCGCCGCTCAGTGCGTCCAGCACAAACATGGGCACATCCGCATCAAATTTCTCGCCGTCCTCTGCGACGCAGAAGAAAATCCCGTGCATCGTGCCGGTGGGTGTGCGCAGGCGGGTGCCGCTGGTGTACTCGAACGCCTGTCCGGGCTTCAGGAAGGGCTGCTGACCGATCACGCCCAGTCCTTTGACCTTTTCGGTCAGGCCGTTGGAATCATTGACGCTCCAGCTGCGCGAGATCAGTTGGGCCGGCACTTCGCCGGTATTGGTGATGGTGATGGTGTACGCAAAGACATAGCTGTCTTCTTCCGGCGCCGATTGCTCGGGGAGGAATTGCGGGTGTACTTCCACCGTAAATTGGTACTTGGCCATGGCTGCAGTTTAATCTTGATAGCATTCACCCATGACTTACCGTATTGCCCCCTCCATCCTCTCAGCCGACTTTGCCCGTCTGGGCGAAGAAGTCAAAAACGTGATCGCGGCTGGCGCCGACTGGATCCATTTCGACGTAATGGACAACCATTACGTGCCCAATTTGACTTTTGGCCCGATGATTTGCAGCGCGTTGAAGCCGCATGCCAAGACTGCAGCGGGTGTGGCGGTGCCGATCGACGTGCATTTGATGATTTCGCCGGTTGACGCGTTGGCCGGCGCCTTTGCCGATGCCGGCGCCGATCTGATCAGCTTTCACCCCGATGCGTCCAGCCATGTGCACCGCAGCATCCAGGCGATCAAGGCCAAGGGCGTCAAGGCGGGGCTGACCTTCAATCCAGCCGAGCCGCTGGATGTGCTGGACTGGGTGATTGATGACATCGATCTGGTGCTGATCATGAGCGTGAATCCCGGCTTTGGCGGTCAGAGCTTCATCGACTCGGCGCTGCGCAAGATCGAGGATGTGCGCAAGCGCATTGACGCATCGGGCAAGGACATTCGCCTGGAAGTCGACGGTGGCATCAAGACCGACAACATTCGCCGTGTGGCCGATGCGGGGGCGGATACGTTTGTGGCCGGCAGTGCGATTTTTGGCAAGCCGGACTACAAGAGCGTTGTGGACGCAATGCGTGTCGCATTGGGCTAACTCAAATTTCTTTGGGCAACGCGCGCAAAAAACTGAACGTAAAGCAACTGCCCTGACCGGGAGTGGAGCTGGCCACCAGCGTGCCGCCCAGTACCGTATTGGCGATGCGGTGAGAGACTGACAACCCCAAGCCCGAACCCCCTTTCCCCAGGCGGGTCGTAAAAAAAGGATCGAACGCATGCTTGAGCGTGTGCTCGTCCATCCCCTTGCCGCTGTCCTTCACCCGCATCACCACCAGCCCGCCCTCGGTGCGTGCGGTAATGGCGATGCTGCCAGATGCGTTGTCGCCGAATGCATGGGTCAGCGCGTTCTGGATCAGATTTGTGATCACCTGTCCCACCGGGCCAGGGAAGCTGTCGCACTGAATGCCATCCGGTATGTCTACCGTCACTTCAACATGGTGGTGGCGCATGCCAGGTTTCAAAGCGGTGACCAGCTCCTGCACCAGGGTTGCCAGATCGAACTCGCGCCTTCGCTCGGAGGAACGGTCCACGGCCACTTGTTTGAAGCTGGTGACCAGCTCGGCGGCGCGGCGTGTTGAGCGCACGATCACTTCGGACATTTCATCCTGCAGCCCCAGGAAATCCACCAGATCGGATTTGCGCAACTGGCCGGCATCGACCAGTTTCTTGAAATCCCGAATCTGGGCTTGCATGGTGCTGGACACGGTGACTGTATTGCCTATGGGCGTGTTTAGTTCGTGGGAAATGCCGGCCACCATGGCACCCAGCGACGCCAGCTTTTCGGACTGCACCAGCTCCTCCCGCGCGGCGGTCAGGCGTGCGACTGTTTGTGACAGCTCGGCGGTGCGTTGACTGACGCGTACTTCCAGTTCTTCTGTCACGGCGCGCTGTGCGGCTTCGGCTGTCAGGTGGTCGGTCTGATCGAACATGGTGGCGACCAGTCGCTGCAGCCCGCCGAACTCCACCGGGGCGATATAAAGTAAAAAAGGACGTGCTCCAGTGGTCGTCCGCAGGGCGGCCGGCAAACCATCTACCTTGCCTTCGCGTTGCAAGGACGCACGCACTGCGTCACGCTCAAGCTCCTTCTCCCACAGGTCCAGATCTTCCGCGGTCTTTCCTGCGGCATCTTCGGCGGTGATGCCGAACAGTGCGACCCATGCGTCATTGACGGCGAGGTGACGGCCATCCCTGTCAATCGTGGAAGAGGGCATGGGGTTGGCGCGAAACAGCGCAGAGAAGCGCTCGTCCGACACCCGCAGTGCTTCCAATTGTTGCTCCTGCGCCTTCGTCAGTTCCAGCACCTGTGTAATCTTGGACTTGAAGCTGCGAAAGGCGTAGACAGAAATCAGCAGGCTGAGCAAAGTACATGGGATGAAAACCAAGGCCATGCCGATGGGCGTACGGGTCAGGTTGGGCGGCTGGTACCCCAGGTAGGATTCACCGATAGCGAGCGCTGCCATGTCCAGCGCGATGACGACGAAGACGGCAATCGCGGCGCGCTCGCCCAACAGCCAGGCGGCAAACATACACAGGGTAGGTGCAACGAACAACGCGGGTGTGCGCAAACCTGCAACGCTGAAAGTCAGGGCCACCGCTGCCGCGGTAATGCCCCACAGCACGACTTGAATGCCGCGCCGTGACTGGCCCTTTCGCATCAGGGCATAGGCCGCCCAGCACACGGCAACAATCCCCAGTGTCACCAGCATGCTGCGTTGCGGACCATACGTCCACAGGCCGTACGCGAGCGAAACCATCACGGTGAGCGATACGATGAGCAGGAAGCGCTGGAAGATCAACAGCCCATTGGCGCCCAGCAGCAACTCAGCGTCGTCGTGCGCTGGGCTGGTGTCTGTGGGCGGGTTGAGGGCTGTCATGCAGTGGACGTGCTGGGGTCCATTGCACTATGGTGCGCCGGTCAGAAGGTTTCCCAATCGGCGTCGTCGCCGGCGGGTGTTGGCTGGGGTCTCGCCGCAGGCTTCGGTGCAGCCAGCGTGGCTTTGGGTGCGGGCTTGGCTGCCGGTTTCACGGCGGGCGCGTTGCCCAGTTGCCGCATCGCGCTCTGGTGAGGCAACGACTTGGGGGCGCTTGAACGTACCGCGGCTTGGGGTACGTGTGGTGGGCGGCGTCCATCGTCATCAAGCTTGAACACCGCCACCGACTGCACCAACTCGTTCGCCTGGTTTTTCAGGCTGCCGGCAGCGGCGGCCATCTGCTCTACCAATGCCGCGTTTTGCTGGGTTGCCGTGTCCATCTGTGTCACCGCATCGCCGACCTGGGACACACCCTGCGACTGTTCGGTGCTGGCAGCGCTGATCTCGCCCATGATGTCGGTGACGCGCCTGATCGAACCGACCACTTCGGTCATGGTTGTGCCGGCCTGGTCTACCAATACCGTGCCCTGGCTCACCCGGTCGACGCTGGTATTGATCAGGCTCTTGATTTCCTTGGCGGCTTCCGCAGAACGCCCGGCCAGCGAACGCACTTCGGATGCGACCACCGCAAAGCCGCGGCCCTGCTCGCCCGCGCGTGCCGCTTCCACTGCGGCGTTCAGCGCCAGGATATTGGTCTGGAACGCAATGCCGTCGATCACGCTGATGATGTCGGAGATCTTGCGTGACGACTCGTTGATGCCCTTCATGGTTTCCACCACCTGGCCCACCACTTCGCCACCCTTGATGGCGACGGCGGAGGCATTCATCGCCAACTGGTTCGCCTGGCGTGCACTGTCCGCATTTTGTTTAACGGTGGAGCCCAGTTCTTCCATGCTGGCGGCGGTTTCTTCCAGCGCGCTGGCTTGTTGCTCGGTACGGGCAGACAGGTCGTCGTTGCCCTGGGCAATCTCTGCGCTGGACGTCGCGACATTCTGTGCATTGCTCTGGACCACGCGCACGATACCGCCAAAGCTTTCCTGCATGCGGTCCATGGCTTTGAGCAGGCGAATGGTTTCGTCGTTGCCGGAGGGACGCACAGACGAGGTCAGGTCACCTTCGGCCAGGCGGTCGGCAACGCGCACCGCATGGGCCATAGGCTCGGCAATGTGATTGGCCAGCCAGACAGACGAAAATACCAGCAGGGCGGCTGCAATGGCCAGCCCAACGCCGACTTGCCAAGTGGCCGAGGAGGCACGTGATTTGGCTTCAACGCTGTAGGCCTCTACGTCCTTCTCGATAGCGCCGCTCTGCTCTTCCATCGTGTCTTCCAACACCTTGAACGCTTTCTGGAATTCCGGTACAGCTGCCAAGGCGGCCTGTGCATCGGTGGCGGCCAATTGCTGCACATGGGAGGCAGATGCCACATACATTTTCAGCGCGGGCCCGACCTTGGCCACCACGCTCTTGGCGTTGTCAGACAGGGGAGCTGCCTGCATCTCGGACAGGGCCTTGTCGAAGGTGGCCGCATGCTCCTTCAGGTCTTTTTGCGATGCGGCCAGGTCGGCTGCATTATTGGTCTGGGCACTGAGCAGGGCCAGCAGCACATCGCCGCGGATGGCGTCATGCATCATGTCGGCCTCCTGGCTCTTTTGCAGCGCCAGGCCCATGTTGATCGAGTTGTCAAAGGCGACGGACAGCTTGGATGCATTGAGCAGGCCGGTGCCGCCTACGAGAGCGGTCATCACCAGCCCCACCACGCCCAACAACAAAATCTGACTTTTAAGTTTCATGGATTGCTCGCTCCTGTCAGAGTTATCTTATAGAACAATGTTGCCAGCAGCAATTTTCGGACAGCCACAAAAAAGCCCATGCCATTGCGGGCATGGGCCTTGCGAGGTGATAGGTCTTGGCTTAGAAAGTTTCCCAATCATCGTCTCCGCCACCAGCGGTTGCGGTAGCTTTGCTGGCGGTCAACACGGGTGCTGCCTTGGGTGCCGGTTTGGCGTTGCTTGCCTTTGGCGGCGCCTTGGCAGCCATCTTCGGTGGCGCAGATGCCAGCGGCTTGCGCGGTGCAGGTGCGGGAGTGGAGCGCATGCCGTAACCCATGCTGGAGGAGGGCGACATGGCGTGCTCGCCGCTGTTGACTTTGAAAGTCGACACCAGCTGCACCAGATCGGCAGCCTGTGCCTTCAGCCCCGAAGCCGCTGCGGCCATTTGCTCCACCAGCGCCGCATTTTGTTGCGTGGCTTGGTCGATCTGATTGATGGCTTCGCCAACCTGCGCCACGCCCAAGTTTTGCTCGCCACTGGCAGCGCTGATTTCGCCCACGATGTCGGTCACGCGGCGGATGCTGCTGACCACCTCATTCATGGTTGAGCCGGCTTGGTCCACCAAGGTAGTGCCGTGCGCCACGCGCTCCACGCTGGCGCCGATCAGACTCTTGATCTCCTTGGCTGCTTCGGCGGAGCGCCCAGCCAGTGAGCGTACTTCCGACGCGACCACGGCAAAGCCGCGACCCTGCTCGCCCGCGCGTGCCGCTTCCACAGCGGCATTCAGCGCCAGGATATTGGTCTGGAAGGCGATGCCATCGATCACGCTGATGATGTCGGAAATACGGCGGGAGGATTCGTTGATGCCCTTCATGGTTTCCACCACCTGGGTGACCACTTCGCCGCCCTGGATGGCAACCGTCGATGCATTCATTGCCAACTGGCTGGCCTGGCGGGCGTTATCCGCACTCTGGCTGACGGTGGAGTTCAACTCTTCCATGCTCGCCGCAGTTTCTTCCAGCGCGCTGGCCTGGCTTTCGGTCCGCGCCGACAAATCATGATTGCCCTGTGCGATCTCGCTGCTGGCCGTCGCCACACCTTCAGAACCCTGGCGCACCTTGATGACCAAAGTGGAAAGGCTGCCTTGCATGGTCCCCAGGGATTTCATAAGCGCGGCGACTTCATCACGGCCACTGGATGTGATTTGGTTGGTCAGGTCACCGTCTGCAACCGAATCGGCCAGACGCACAGCGCGCTCCAGCGGTGCCACGATTTCGCGGCTCAACCACACGGCGCCCGCCATCGCAATCAGCGTCACCACAATCATCACACCCACCGCCAGGGTGCTGCTGCTCTTGGCGACGGCGCTGGCGGCGGCAGAGCTCTCCGCCTCTTGCTTGGAGAGCAGTTCACGCAATTCGCTCAGCGTAGCCGTTGCTTCCCTGTCCTTGCCTTTGGCGGCTTTGTCGCCTGCCGCGTAGTCGCTGTCTGCCGCTTTATAAGCTTCGAAGGCTTTGACGTAGCCGTCCTGGGCGGAAGTCATACCGGCTGCCAATTTGCTGACCAGGGCTTGTGCAGCAGGGTCGCTGATCAGTGAATCCAGCGCCTTGAGGCCCTCCTGCACATCTTTCATTTCCTTGAGATGCGAATTCCAGTATTTTTCCTGGTCTTTGGGCTCCTTGCCGCGTATCAGTACGTTCTTCCACTCCTGGACTGCAACGGAGAATTTGCCGGAAATGTCCGCGGCTTTTTTGTTGGCAGCCACTTTTTGCTGCACATCCGTTTCGTAGGTGTTAACGACGCTGTTGAGCTTGTAGATGCCAAACATGCCGCTCAAGAAGAGCAGAGCCAAGGCCAAGCCGAAGGCCAGAGGGAGTTTCAAAGCCAGTTTCATCACGAATCCTTTTGATGCAAAGGGTGAACCAACGAAGCAATCCCTGTCTATCGTTGTCGGCTATATGACAGGTTTGTTAAGAAATACACATTGACACATGTAGCGTAAGCAAAAAAAAGCCTGCCGACAAGTGTCGGCAGGCTGTGTTGCTATTTGGGGAAGCTCCCCATGCCGGCCTTACTTCATGCCGAGCAGGTTGTCTTTGAGCTTGTAGTCCGCGGGCACGGCACCCAGCCAGATGGACATCAGGGCCTTGAAGAAGTCGGGTTCGACAAAGGGTTCACCCTGCACAACACCCTTGACGGTGATCACGGTTCCTTTGCCCGGAATCCAGTCGATCTCGAAGCGGTCGCCCGACTTCAATGTCTTCTGCTCAGAAAACATGGCGCCCATGCGAATCAGACCACCTACCAGTTTGGACATTTCGGTCTTGCTGGCGTTGTCTTCCATTCCACGGGTCAGCAGCTTGCCCAGTTCACGCGCATCAATGTCGCGCAGCATGGTCACCGCCACGCGTTTGGGACCAGGCGCTGCCAACAGCTCGTCCAGATTGTTAACCTTCTTGGTGGTGTACAGCTCGGCCACATAGACCTTGAAGATGGCCTTGTAGCGGATGCCTGCGCCATTGAGCTGCAGTTTGGTCCCCACCAGAGTGATGTTGTCCTCAACCTTGACGCCGCTGAGTTCCATGGGCGCCGCAAGTGCGCTGCCCGCCAATGTCAATGCAGCAAGCAATGTTCCTAAATTCTTGAAAACGTTCATTTGTCTATTCCCGCCTGTGCGCGGCGGGCCTCAAGTGTTGATGCCCTATTGTCCGCCCAAGTGTGGTGCGCAGTATCAGGGTTTTCGAGGACAACCTTTTGGTGCGTAATGGTTTGCTACACTGCATCCATGTTCATTCACCGCACCAGCATTGAGGGTTGTAGCGACCGGGGAGCCTGGCCCTGGCGTACCCAGACTGCAGCGTCTGCGCGGTTTGCCGCCCTGTTCGCCTGAAGGGCACTGGGCTGGCCGCAACGGCCAAACCCCACCATCCCGATGAACCTGTCGCCCTTTCCATTCCTGTGATGGGCGGCGCTTGCAGCGCAAGGGGCTTGATGCCCTGTGCTGCGGCTGATGTTGAAAGGCTTCCTTTTGTGATTTCCGAACTTGAATTCCAGGCCCTGGGTGCGCAAGGCTTCAACCGCGTCCCTCTGATGGCGCAGGCCTTTGCCGATCTGGAAACCCCCCTCTCGCTGTATCTCAAGCTGGCCCATGGCGGCGGCACGGCGGCTGACGCTGGTAAATACAGCTTTCTGCTGGAATCGGTGGTCGGTGGCGAACGCTTTGGTCGCTATAGCTTCATTGGCCTGCCAGCCCGAACCCTGTTGCGCGCGAACGGTTTTGGTGCACAGGCGCTGACCGAGGTGGTCACCGACGGCGTAGTGGTGGAGACCTCGCGCGACAACCCGCTGGACTTTATCGCTAGCTACCAGCAACGCTTCAAGGTGGCATTGCAGCCCGGTCTGCCGCGCTTTTGTGGCGGTTTGGCGGGTTACTTCGGTTACGACGCTGTGCGCTACATCGAGAAAAAGCTGGAGGCTACCTGCCCGCCCGACGAGATCGGCTGCCCGGACATCCTGTTGTTGCAGTGTGAAGAGCTGGCGGTGATCGACAACCTGTCGGGCAAACTGCACCTGATCGTCTACGCCGACCCGACACAGCCCGATGCGTACGCCAAAGGTAAACAGCGCCTGCAGCAGCTCCGGGCGAGTTTGGCCCAAGCTGTCAGCGCGCCGGAAATCAAACCCAGCCAGGCGCACCCGGCGCAGCGCGACTTCGCGAAGGCCGATTACATCGCCGCTGTCGAGCGCGCGAAGGAACTGATTGCCGGTGGTGACTTCATGCAGGTGCAGGTGGGGCAGCGCATCAAGAAGCGCTACACCGAGTCGCCACTCTCTTTGTACCGTGCACTGCGATCGCTGAACCCCAGCCCGTACATGTACTACTACCACTTTGGTGATTTCCATGTGGTCGGCGCATCGCCGGAGATTCTGGTGCGGCAAGAGATTCTGTCTGCGGCTGTTAACGACGGCGTTGCTGAGAAGCGCGTGATCATTCGCCCATTGGCCGGTACCCGGCCACGCGGCGCGACCGAAGAACTGGATAAAGCCGCTGAAGCAGAGCTGGTGAACGACCCGAAAGAGCGCGCCGAGCATGTGATGTTGATTGACCTGGCGCGCAACGACATTGGCCGTATCGCCAAGATCGGCACAGTCAAGGTGACCGAAGCCTTTTGCGTGGAGCGCTACAGCCATGTGATGCACATCGTCAGCAACGTCGAGGGCACGTTGCTCGATGGCATGAGCAATATGGATGTGCTCAAGGCCACCTTCCCGGCCGGCACGCTGACCGGCGCACCCAAGGTGCATGCGATGGAGCTGATCGACCAGTTGGAGCCCACCAAGCGGGGCTTGTACGGCGGGGCTTGTGGCTACCTGAGTTACGCCGGCGATATGGATGTCGCGATTGCGATCCGCACCGGCATCATCAAGAACCAGACTTTGTATGTGCAGGCGGCGGCGGGTGTTGTGGCCGATAGCGTGCCCGAACTGGAGTGGAAAGAAACTGAAGCCAAGGCACGCGCATTACTGCGCGCCAGCGAGCTGGTAGAGGAGGGGCTGGAATGAGCCGCGCGATTGACAAAGTGAGCCATTGCAACAACATGGCCGAGGTGCGCCAGCGCATCGATGCGCTGGATGACATCCTGGTGCCGCTGTTGGTAGAGCGCAGCAGTTACATGCTGCAAGCGGCCCGCATCAAGCAGGATGTTTCGCAGGTACGCGACGAGGGGCGGATTGAAGCCATCGTGACCCGGGTGCGTGAAAAAGCGCTTGCCGAGGGCGGCTCGCCCGAGGTGCTGGAGGCGATTTACCGCAGTCTGATGGAAGTGTGCATTGCCTATGAGCACGGCGAGTTTGCGCGCTTGCGTGCTCCGCAGAGCGCCGTTGAGAAGTCGGAGGTGACGGCATGAAACTGGTCATGATCGACAACTACGACAGCTTCACCTACAACATCGTTCAATACTTTGGCGAGCTGGGTGCTGACGTAGAGGTGTTCCGCAACGACGAAATCACTCTGGAAGAAATTGCCGCGCGCACGCCAGACCGCTTGGTCGTGTCGCCCGGCCCATGCTCGCCCGCAGAAGCGGGTATCTCGGTGGCGGCGATTCAGCATTTCATGGGCAAGCTGCCGATTCTGGGCGTCTGCCTGGGGCACCAGAGCATTGGTGCGGCGCTGGGGGGCAAGATCGTGCGCGCCCAAGAGCTGATGCACGGCAAGACCAGCGTGATCACGACCACGCAAGAAGGCGTGTTCGCCAACCTGCCGCAGCAATTCACCGTAAACCGTTACCACTCGCTGGCCATTGAGCGCGCGACTTGCCCCAAGGAGTTGGCCGTTACTGCGTGGACGGACGATGGCGAGATCATGGGCGTGCGACATACGGGCCTCGCACATGCCGTGCGCATGGAAGGCGTGCAGTTCCATCCCGAATCCATCCTGACCGAGCATGGCCACGCCATGTTGAAAAATTTCTTGCTATGAAAAGCGTAGCTGCTCACGCCTGTCTTTCGGGCTTTGGAGGCCAATATGACAAAAATAATTGATCTGCGTAGCGATACCGTTACGCAACCCACCACTGCAATGCGCGCGGCCATGATGGCTGCGCCTCTGGGTGATGACGTGTTTGTCGACGACCCTACGGTCAACGCGCTGCAGCAAAAACTTGCCGACCTGCTGGGCTTTGAGGCCGCGCTGTTCATGCCCACGGGCACCCAGAGCAACCTGTGTGCCATCCTGGCCCACTGTGGCCGCGGTGATGAGTACATCGTCGGCCAATCGGCCCACACCTACCGCTATGAGGGCGGCGGCGCCGCGGTACTAGGCAGTGTGCAACCGCAACCGCTGACGCAGGATGCGCAGGGCCGCATGGCATTGGCCGACATTGCCGGCGCGGTGAAGCCGGACGATTGCCACTTCGCCCGTACGCGCTTGCTGTGCCTGGAAAACACCTGGAACGGACACCCTATGCCCCAGGACTACCTGGAAGCCGCAACCAAGCTGGCGCGCGACAAGGGACTGGCGGTGCATCTGGACGGCGCGCGTTTGTTCAATGCCGCCGTTGCCACTAAGGCGGCGGGTGAAACAGGCATGGCTTCGGCGCGCCGCATCACCAGTCTGTTTGACAGCGTGTCGGTGTGCTTCAGCAAAGGCCTGGGTGCGCCCATTGGCTCGGTGCTGTGCGGCAGCAAGGAACTGATCGCCCGCGCGCACCGTATCCGCAAGATGGCCGGCGGCGGTATGCGTCAGGTCGGCTTGTTGGCGGCGGCGGCCAACCACGCGCTGGACCACCATGTCGAGCGCCTGGCCGACGACCATGCGTTGGCGCAGCGGCTGGCGGCGGGTTTGCAGGGGCTGGACGGCCTCACTGTGCGTTCTGCGCAGACCAATATCGTGTTCATCGATGTAGCCAACGACCGCGGCCCGGCGCTGCTGGCGCATCTGCAGGCCAACGGCGTGCTGGCGACTGGCCTGATCGGACTGCGCTTTGTGACGCATCTGGATGTAGATGCGGCCAGCATTGACCACACGATTCAGTGCGTGCGGCAGTTCTTCATGGCCGGACAGGGCGCTGCCAAGGCGCCTGCTGCGGCAAGCGGGCCGTATTGAGTTCCGGCAAGGTATTGCAATGTCTACCGAGTCTTTGCTGCTGTTTGTTGTCGCCGGCCTTTTGCTGAACCTGACACCCGGACCCGATGTGCTGTACATCGTGACCCATGCACTGCGCAGCGGTGCGCGTGCCGGCATGGTCGCTGCGGCGGGTATCACTGCCGGTTGTTTTGTCCATATTTTTGCGGCGGCAGCCGGCGTCAGTGCGCTGATGGCTGCGTCGGCCACCGCGTTTACCGCACTGAAGTGGATCGGGGCGGGTTATCTGGTCTATGTCGGGCTGCGCTTGCTTACGGCGAAGGTCGGAGATGCTATCAAATTGGAAGCTGCTCACGCGCATTCTGCGGTTATTTCAGGCCTTTTTGATTGGAAAGCCACATTTCTGCGCGGTTTCTTGACCAATGTATTGAACCCCAAGGTCGCGCTGTTCTTTCTGGCATTTGTGCCGCAGTTCATTGCACCGTCTGTAGAGCACAAGGCCGTGGCGTTTCTGCTGCTTGGGTTGCTGTTCAATATCAATGGCCTGTTCGTTAACCTGGGCTGGGCGCTGGCCGCAGCATGGCTGGCCGGTCGCGCCGAGGTGGTGCAAAAGTCCATGCACTGGCTGGACCGCATCGCCGGCGCAATGTTTATTGGTTTCGGAATCAAGCTGGCGCTCACCGATGCGCCACAGGCTTAAAGGAGTTTCTCATGCCCGTTTCAACCGTCAAAATCACGCCGCAGGAAGCCCTGCAACGCACCATCGAACACCGCGAGATCTTTCACGACGAGATGCTGCATCTGATGCGGCAAATCATGTCGGGTGAGGTGTCTCCCGTCATGATGGCTGCCATCATCACCGGCTTGCGTGTCAAAAAGGAAACCATCGGCGAAATCACCGCCGCCGCCCAGGTGATGCGCGAGTTTTCGATGAAGGTCGAGGTGCCGGATCGCAAGCACTTGGTGGACATCGTCGGCACCGGCGGCGATGGCTCGCATACGTTCAATATTTCCACCTGCTCGATGTTTGTCGCCGCTGCGGCGGGCGCCAAGGTCAGCAAGCATGGCGGGCGCAGTGTTAGCAGCAAGTGCGGCAGTGCCGATGTGTTGGAGACGTTGGGCCTGAACATCAACCTGAACCCCGCGCAGATCGCGCAATGCATTGCCGAAGAAGGCGTGGGCTTCATGTTCGCACCCAACCACCACCCCGCAATGAAAAACGTCGCGCCGGTGCGCCGTGAAATGGGTGTGCGCACCATCTTCAACATCCTCGGTCCCTTGACCAATCCGGCGGGTGCGCCGAATATCCTGATGGGCGTGTTCCATGAGGATCTGGTCGGCATCCAGGTGCGCGCGCTGCAGCGCCTGGGCGCCGAGCATGCATTGGTGGTCTACGGGCGCGACGGCATGGACGAAGTGAGTCTGGGCGCGGCGACCATGGTCGGTGAATTGAAAGACGGTGTGATCACCGAGTACGAAATTCACCCGGAAGACTTCGGCATGGTGATGGCCAGCAACCGTTCGCTGAAAGTGACGACGGCGGAAGACTCTAGGGCGATGATGCTGAGCGTGCTGAACAACCAGGCCGGCGCGGCAAAAGACATTGTGGTGTTGAATGCAGGGCTGGCGCTGTATGCCGCCAATGTGGCAAATAGCATGGAAGCCGGCATCAAACTGGCGCGGACCGCCATCGAATCAGGAGCAGCCAAGGCCAAATTGGATGCGCTGGTGGCGCTGTCCCGCCGATTGGGGACTTAAGGAAGATATGAGTGACATTCTGGACAAAATCGTAGCCATCAAACACCAGGAGGTGGCAGCGGCGAAAAAGCGCATGTCGTTAGAAGCGATGCGCACGGACGCCGAATCGCGTGTGCTGACGCGTGACTTCGTGGGCGCCCTGCGCGCCAAGATTGCCGCGGGCAAACCCGCTGTGATTGCCGAGGTCAAAAAAGCCAGCCCGTCCAAAGGCGTAATCCGCGCGGACTTCATTCCGGCTGATATTGCCCAGAGCTATGCCGAGCACGGGGCGGCTTGCCTTTCGGTGTTGACCGACCAGCAGTTTTTTCAGGGCCAGATCGATGACCTGAAGCAAGCGCGCGCGTCCTGCCAGTTGCCGGTGTTGCGCAAGGACTTCATGGTCGACGCCTACCAAATCTACGAATCGCGCGCAAAGGGTGCCGACGCAGTGTTGCTGATCGCGGCTTGCCTGAGCGACGTGCAAATGAAGGAATTTGAGGCCATTGCCCGCAGCCTGGACATGGCGGTGCTGGTGGAGGTGCATGACCAAGCCGAGCTGGAGCGTGCGTTGCAATTGAAGACGCCGCTCTTGGGCATCAACAACCGCAATCTGAAGACCTTCGAGGTGTCGCTGGAAACCACGCTGACATTGCGCACGCTGGTGCCCAAGGATCGCATTCTGGTAACAGAGAGCGGCATCCACACCCGGGATGACGTGCTGCGCATGGGTGCGGCGGGTGTCAACGCGTTCCTGGTCGGCGAGGCCTTCATGCGTGCGCCGGAGCCCGGTGAGGCGCTCAAGGTGTTGTTTGGATAACCGGGGGGCACGAGGCAATGCAGGATGACCAGTTGCGCTCTGCGGACCCGGCGGGCTGGCCCGTCGCGACGGGCTGGCAACCCACAGTAAACGCGTTCTTCCAGTCGCCCACTGGCGCAAGTCTGCTGGGTTTTTTGAAGCAAAGATTGGATGCGGGCGCCACCATCTTCCCGCCACAGCCGCTGCGCGCGCTAGATTTGACGCCGCCCGAGGCCGTGCGCGTCGTGATCCTGGGCCAAGACCCGTACCACGGCCGCGGGCAGGCCGAAGGACTGGCCTTTTCGGTCGCGCCCGGCGTGCAACTACCACCCTCTTTGCGCAATATTTTCAAAGAGTTGCAGCGTGATCTGGGTACGCCGTTTCCCGCATTTCCCCAGCCGGGCGGCAGCCTGGTTCGCTGGGCCGAAAAGGGTGTTTTATTGCTCAATACCTGCCTGACGGTGGAGGAGGCCCAGCCCGCCAGCCATTCCGGTAAAGGCTGGGAGGCGTTGACGGACGCGGTGATCCGTCAGGTGTCACTGGATGCCCAGCCAGCAGTTTTCATGCTGTGGGGTGCCCATGCGCAGGGCAAGCGCCCGCTTATTGATGCTTCGCGCCATTTGGTGCTGACGGCCAACCACCCATCCCCGCTGTCGGCGCTTCGCCCACCGCTTCCCTTCATCGGTTGCGGGCATTTTTCGCAAGCGCGTGAGTGGCGAGATTCCCAGAGTCAAAAACTCATGGCATAATCCGGGGTTCACCAAAGGAGAGGTGGCCGAGTGGTTAATGGCAGCAGACTGTAAATCTGCCCTCTTACGAGTACGCTGGTTCGAATCCAGCCCTCTCCACCAGTGATTGTTAATTGTCGAGAAGTTTGGTTGGCGGATGTGCGAGCCGGCCTGCTTAGTTCGGCGGGGTTCGTATAGTGGTAATACCTTAGCCTTCCAAGCTAAAGCGAGGAGTTCGATTCTCCTACCCCGCTCCACAGTTGATTTATCGCTATTGGTTGAATTTGCCCTTTTGGCTCAGTGGTAGAGCACTCCCTTGGTAAGGGAGAGGTCGCGGGTCCGATTCCCGCAAAGGGCACCAGTTTTTTGCGTCGCCAGGGCGCCTTGTTTCTGGTTGGCGTGTTGTGGTTTTGTTGGTTTAACTCATTACTTTTCGGAGTCAGACAATGGGAAAAGAAAAATTCACGCGTACCAAGCCCCACGTGAACGTTGGCACAATTGGCCACGTTGACCACGGCAAGACCACGCTGACAGCGGCTATTACTACGGTTCTGGCATCCAAGTTTGGCGGCCAAGCCAAGGCGTACGACCAGATCGACGCAGCTCCTGAAGAAAAAGCACGCGGTATCACGATCAACACCGCCCACGTGGAATACGAAACGGCCAACCGCCACTACGCCCACGTTGACTGCCCCGGCCACGCTGACTATGTGAAGAACATGATCACTGGCGCAGCCCAAATGGACGGCGCGATCCTGGTTTGCTCCGCAGCTGACGGCCCAATGCCTCAGACCCGCGAGCACATCCTGCTGGCCCGCCAGGTTGGCGTTCCTTACATCATCGTGTTCCTGAACAAATGCGACATGGTGGATGACGCTGA
>NZ_JBFUFW010000007.1:0-210261 GCF_056403235.1 Rhodoferax sp. P2_H8_2 | reverse complement strand
ACTTAGGCTCACTCTCGTCGGATCGCAGGTACTTCTTCACGGTGTTGCGAGCCAGGCCTGTACGCCTGGAAATCTCACGGATGGACATCTGTTCTCGCAGTGCCCAACGTCTGATGACATTCAATGTCGCCACGTCTATCACTCCTAATATTCCCCTGCTTTAAAAACTAGCAGGGTAAGGCCTACGTGGGTCAATTTTTGGTGGAAATTACTGCTTCAAGTGGGTCAGTTTTCAACGGAAATCAACAAAAGTCGCGCGCGAATACTTGGATGCCATTCACTACACCCCTGAGGCGGAAGTTGAAACGATCAATCTTGAGTTAGCAAGGAAGCGGCAAAAAGGCAGAGTGGACAATTCGCGCTTAGAGAAGTTGATTTCCAATGGGTGTGGGCGGACTATAAAAATTGCAGCCTATGCGCTGATGGGTCGTAGGGGGGACATGCTTGCGTGCATTCGTGATCAATTGCGAGTGGACAAGACGTATAGATTTGGTATTGCTCGCTGGCCATTGTTTGATGACTTGCGAGATGATTCGGATATTGTTAAAGCAGTGGAGTTTGCCGTAGGCCCCGGAATGTCCCCATCCGGGGTTTAGCGGTAGTGCTTATGTACTGCTCACAAGTCGATTCGGAGGACGAGATCAATGATTGCAAGGTTCAAGGATTCTTATTGAATTCCTGCGACTATTGAATCGTCAACTCCTGCTCAACCCTCTCATACTCCGAGATCACCTGCGCACCCATCAGCAGCAGGATGGCCATGATTTCCATGCAGAAGAGCATCACCACCGCGGTGGTGAGCGAGCCATAGACCACGCTGGCTTTGGACAGGTGGGTGAAGTACCAGACGAGCAGGTGACGGATGATTTCCCACATCACTGACGCTGCGAAGCCGCCAATCAGCGCGTGGCGCAGCGGCATGCGGCCTACAGGCAGCGTGAGGTACAGCACGGCGATGATCGCGGTTTCCACGCATACGCCGAACACGTAGAAGAAGAAGCCCGACACGCCAACCAGTGACCACTCAAAACCCAGAAAAAAGATGCTGTCTTTCGCCAGCGTCTGCAAAGCGGTGGTGACCAGCGTGACCGCCAACAACCCTACGCACAGCATCGCCACAAAGCAATAGGGCAGGATGGCCGAGACCAGCGCATGACGCTTTTGGGTCGTGCCACGGTGCGGGAAGATGATGCGCATGGCCTTTTCCAGCAGGCCAAACAGCAATGAACTGAAGAACAGCAAGGTCACGCCGAGCACTACGCCAAGCGCCACGCGGTTGTCCAGAAAGTTCGACAGATCTTTCACCACGGCCTTGGACTGGCTGGGCACCAACCATTCCAGATACACCCCCAGCGCATCCAGCACGGCGGCCTGGCCGACCCAATGCGACAGCAATGTCACCGACAGAATCAGCAGCGGCACCAGGCTCAACAGCGCGTAATACGCGATGGCACCGGCCATCAGCATGCCCTGGTTCTTGAAGAAGCCGCGCACGGTGCGCAGCGTGAACTCCAGCGGGTGCGTGATGATGTGCTGCGTGGCTTTGCTCAGCAGCAGCGATGGGATTTGTGAGGGTTTCAAGTCCACAAGTCTAGCGGCGGGTCGGCCACGACGGCGCGCAGGATGTCGGAGCGCGACACAAAACCCTGCACCAGCCCCGCGTCATCGACCACGGGCAGGCCGGGCAAGCCGGTGTCGAGCAACACGCGGGCGACGCGGCGGATGTCGGTATCCGCGGCCACGCTTGGCACGGGCGACCACATTACGTCGGTCACGCTTTGCGCGAGCAAGGCGCGCCAGGCAACAGCATTGCTGTCGGGCGCGGGCAGACGGTCTTGCCGGGTCAAGTCGGCGCGCGACAGCAGGCCGACCAGCATATGGCTCTCGTCAATCACCGGCGCCTGGCCAATGCCTTTTTGCGCGAGCAGTTCCCAGGCCTGCTCTACCGTGGCGCTGTCGGGTAGCGTGATCACGTTGCGCGTCATCACATCGCTGACCACAGTCAGCGGGCGGCGCTCAGCGGGCTTGCTGGTTTGCTCATACGCGAGCACAGCGCTGCGGTGCACGGTGTCCAGCGGCAAGGCGTGGCCTGCGGCGGATTGCAGGTTGTTGGAGAAGGAGTCTCGGCCGTCCTGGCCAATGGGCAAGATGGCGCGGGTGCGCGCTGCGGCGCCGATGGACGGGACCTGGCGCAGGTCTTCCATGGAGCCCTGGAATATGCGCCCGCCTTTGCCGAATACAGAGAACATCGCAACTCCTCCGTCTGAACCGCACGCCCGATGGGGCGTGTCAATCAGTTTTGATTGGACAGGAAAAGTTCCTGCAAGTCACTTAAAAAGTCAAAGCCCCGTTGCGAGGGGCGCACGCGCGCAAAGTCGCGCTCCAGAAGGCCTTTGCGCTCGCCCTGTTGCAGCGCGGCTTCAATGCTGCTCAGAGGCAGACCCGTGCGCTCCATGAAATCCTGCAACCCAAAGCCATTGCGCAGGCGCAGCGCGTTGAGCATGTATTCAAACGGCAGCTCGGCGCGCGACACTTCCTCTTCCTGTGCGATAGGCGTGCCTGCAAGCGCGTTCTGCATGTAGAGCCAGGGCTCGCGAAAGCGTACTTGGCGGACGACGCGGTGCGCGAAGCTGAGCTTGCTGTGCGCGCCAGCGCCAATACCGAGGTAGTCGCCAAACTGCCAGTAGTTCAGGTTGTGCTTGCAGCGATGGCCGTTCTGCGCATAGGCCGACACTTCGTAGCGCTCCATGCCCGCGCCGCCGGTGGCTTCGGTGATGCGGTCCAGCATCGCATACGCCGTGTCGTCCTCCGGGATGACGGGCGGGAACTTGGCGAAGTAGGTGTTGGGCTCAATGGTCAGGTGGTAGATGGAGATATGCGGCGGCGCGAATAGCAGTGCGGTGGCGATGTCTTCATCGAGCTGCGCCATCGTCTGGCCCGGCAGCGCGTACATGATGTCCAGGTTGAAGGTGTCAAACGACGACGCCACTTCTTCGACCGCAGCAAGCGCCTGCGCGCGGTCATGCACGCGGCCCAACGCCTTCAGGTGCGCATCGTTGAAACTTTGCACACCGACCGACAGCCGCGTGACGCCAGCGCTGCGGTAGCCACGAAAGCGCTCTTTCTCAAACGTGCCGGGGTTGGCCTCCAGCGTGATTTCGCAGGCGGGCTCCAGTTGCAACCTTGCGCGGATGTCGCCCAGCAGGCGGTCAATCGCCGCCGGTGAAAACAGGCTGGGCGTGCCGCCACCGATGAAGATGCTGTGGATATGGCGGCCCCAGATCAGCGGCAGCGCGGACTCCAGGTCGGCGATCACTGCGTCGATGTAACGCTGCTCGGGCATCTCCGCAGCGCGCATCTCGTGGGAGTTGAAATCGCAGTAGGGGCACTTCTTCAAGCACCATGGCAGATGCACGTACAAGGAGAGCGGTGGCAGCGCGCTGAGCTGCAGCGTGCCTGGGCGCATGTAGTGCTGGATGTCGCGCACCGGTGGCGCTGCATCCGTTGCCGGGGCGATCGGGATCACAGGCATCGCTTAGAGCCAGTTGTCCCGGATCAGCGCGACCATGGCCTGCGCGGAACGGCCGCGGTGGCTGTGTGCGTTCTTGACCTCGTTGGGCAGTTGCGCAAAGGTCTTGCCGAACTCGGGGATCCACATCACCGGATCAAAGCCAAAGCCGTTCGTGCCCATTGCCTCGGGCGCAATCTCGCCATGCACTTTGCCAACCGCAATCAATGGCTCCGGGTCTTGCGGCGAGCGCACCGCAACCAGCGTGCTGACCATTGCAGCGCGACGGTTGGTTATGTCTTTCATTTGTTCCAACAGCGCCTTCACGTTGTTGTCGTCACTCTTGGGGTAGCCAAACTGCGTGGCGTAGTAGGCCGTATCCACGCCCGGCAGGCCGCCAAACGCGTCAACGCAGATGCCAGCATCGTCGGCGATCGCAGGTAGGCCAGTGTGTTGCGCGGCGTTGCGCGCCTTCGTCAAGGCGTTCTCAACAAAGGTGCGATACGGTTCGGGCGCTTCGGGCACGCCAAGATCGCCTTGCGCAATCAATTCGCAACCCAGCGGCGCGAACATGGCTTGCAGCTCGGCCAGCTTGCCGCGGTTGTTGGATGCCAATACGATCTTCATAAAAAACGGCTGCAACGCGCGTGGAACGTGCGTGAGCAGCTACTATTTTGATAGTGATTCGAGTTGCAGTTGCATCAGCTCGCCAATGCCTTTTTCGGCGAGCGCGAGCAGTTGGTCCATTTCTTTGCGGGTAAACGCAACGCCTTCGGCCGTGCCCTGCACTTCAACAAAGTGACCCGCGCCGGTCATCACAACGTTCATGTCGGTATCACAAGCGGAGTCTTCGGTGTACTCAAGATCCAGCAGTGGCGTGCCTTCGACAATGCCCACGCTGATCGCGGCGACTTGCGCGGTGATCGGGGTCTCGGCAATCTTGCCGGCTTTGAGCAGGCCGTTGACTGCGTCTTGCGCAGCGACAAAGGCACCGGTGATCGCAGCGGTGCGCGTGCCACCGTCGGCCTGCAGCACGTCGCAGTCCAGATGAATAGTGCGCTCGCCGAGCTTCTTCAGATCAAACACGGCGCGCAGCGAGCGGCCGATCAGCCGCTGGATTTCCTGCGTGCGGCCGCTTTGCTTGCCGCGTGCGGCTTCGCGGTCGCTGCGGGTGTGCGTGGCGCGGGGCAACATGCCGTATTCCGCGGTGACCCAGCCTTCGCCGCTGCCGCGTTTGTGCGGTGGCACCTTCTCTTCGACAGACGCGGTGCACAGCACGCGCGTGCCTCCAAATTCGATCAACACAGAGCCTTCAGCGTGCACGGTGTAACCACGGGCAATGCGCACGGCACGAAGGGCGTTGGCGGCGCGTGCGCCATTGCGGACAAATTCAGTCATGCAGAAACCTCGGGGAAAACAGGCGACGCGAAAAGCGTCAGGATTTTTTGGCGGCGGAGCGGCGGATGGCCGCATTGATTTCAGCGATGGAGCGCTCGATGGCTGCGTCGTCCAGATCATCGACCGTGGAGTCCAGCCAACCCGCTTGCACGGTCGAGGCGAATACGCCTTCGTCAATGCTGTCGGTGGTGATGCTGCCGCGGGTGGAGACAAAGGTGTCGGGGGTTTCCCACTCCATTGCGATCAGCGTGACGTTGTCGCTGTGCGAACCGGCCTTCAGCAAAGCCTTTTCCACCAGATCGGGAGCGGAACTGGCGACCGGCTTTTGCGCCAGGTGGTAAACGATATCGGCGTCATCGAGTGAGCCCCACAGCCCGTCAGAGCACAGCATGATGCGGTCGCCCTGTTGTAGCTGCACCGGTCCAGTGACGTCAAACACCGGTTTGGTCGGTGAGCCCAGGCAGGTGTAGAGCACGTTGCGGTTGAAGCCTTCGGGAAGCGGCGCATGCGGGCGCGCCGCCTGCTGCTGTTCGGAGTACGAGTGGTCGCGCGTACGCGCCAGCAACTCGCCCTGGCGCACCATGTACAGGCGCGAATCACCGCAATGCACCCAATGGGCCGCGCCGCCCTGGACAATAGCCACGACCAAGGTTGTGCGCGGTGTATCGGGCAGACCCTTTTCAGCGGCGTATTTCAGAATCTGGCGATGCGAGGCTAGGATGGCCATCTTGAAGAACGCAGTGACGTCTTCGATCTCCGGGCGGGCCTCTTTCTGGTACAGCGCAGAGAAGGTTTGCAATGCGATCTGCGCAGCCACTTCGCCTTCTGGATGTCCGCCCATGCCATCGGCCAATAGAAAAAGACCGGAGCCCTTGGTATAACAATACCCCATCCGGTCTTCGTTCTTTTCCCGTCCGCCTTTGCGGCTGATCTGAAAGACGGAAAATTTCATTTAGGTTTGGCCCCAACATTAGTGGGAGCAGCCCCGCCCTTTTTGTCGGCCACCAGGTTGTCAAACTGCATGCGCACTTTTTCAGACATGCTGAGCTTGGTGTACTTGCGCTCGCCTTCTCGGCTGAGTTCCTTTTGTAGCGCAAACACAGACTGCGGGCGCGACAGTGGATCGAGCGACATGCACCACTCAACCACTTCAATCAGGTTGTCGGAATAGACACCACGCAACCGGGCCAGTGCCATCGCAATGCGGTCTTTCTCCAGACGCTGCGGCGCTTCATTGGGCGGGTAGCCTTGCATGCAGGCGTAGATGCAGGCGCCGATCGCGTAAATGTCGGTCCACGGGCCCATGGACGCATCGCGGCGGTACATCTCGGGGGCGGCAAAGCCGGGCGTGTACATCGGACGGATGAAGTTGCCTTCCTTGCTCAGCACTTCCCGCGCAGCGCCGAAGTCAATCAACACGGATTTGTTGTCGTCAGTGATGAAGATGTTGGCGGGCTTGATGTCAAGGTGCAGCATCTTGTGCTGGTGCACGATGCGCAAGCCGCGCAGGATTTCGTCAAACAGCGAGCGGATGGTGGATTCGCGGAACACCTTGCTTTGCTTCAGGTCGCGCGCGGTGACGATGAAGTCCTGCAGGGCCGCGCCCTCCAGGTAGTTCATCACCATGTAAACAGTTTCGTTTTCACGGAAGAAGTTCAGCACGCTGACCACGGAGGGGTGCGAGATTTGCGCCAGCGAGCGCCCTTCTTCAAAGAAGCTCTTCAGGCCCAGGCGATACAGCGACAGCTTCTCGGCCTGCACTTGTGGCAGCAGTTCGCCCGGCGCGCGCGTGGCCAGCGAAGAAGGCAAATATTCTTTAACTGCGACCTGCTGTCCATCAGGATCCAGCGCCAGATACACCAAGCCGAAACCGCCAGCCGCAACTTTGCGGATGATGCGGTAGCCGCCAATCGTGGTATCCGGGGGTAGGGGTGCTGGCTTGACTTTTGACATAGTGTTTCAGCGTGGGCTTCGAAATCTCTTATAAATTGTCTGAACCGGGTTATTCTCAGGGCCGTTCCCAAGTACCCGAGAAACCGCGATGCCAGTTTACAGCATGACTGGCTATGCCAGTGCCCAGCACAGCACAGCCACTGCCCCCCCCGATTCCGACACCAAATCCCAGCCCGCGGGCCAGTTGGGTCTGGAGATCCGCTCAGTCAACAGCCGCTTTCTGGATTTGTCTTTCCGCCTGCCGGAAGAACTGCGCCAACATGAACCGGCCCTACGCGACCTGCTGATTGCCAAGCTCAAGCGCGGCAAAGTCGAAGTGCGCGGCTCCGTCGAAATGCTGGGAGCTGGCAGCGTGCCCGATCCCAGCCCCAAGCTGCTGCAACGCCTCAACGGTGTGCAGGACACCATCAAATCCTGGATTCCGCAGGCCCAGGCACTGAGCGTGGCCGACGTGCTGCGCCTGTGTGCCGCAGAGCAGACCGGCGCGCGCGACTGGACGGCCGAGATCAAGACCCTCGCCGACAGGGCAATCAAGGAGCTGCTGTCGGCCCGCCAGCGCGAAGGCGCTCGCCTGGCTGACATGCTGCTGGAGCGCATCGGTCAGTTGCGCGCTTTGGCAGCCCAAGCGACCCCGCTGGTGCCCCAACTGGTGGCCCAGCAGCGCCAGCGCTTTCTGGACCGCTGGAAAGAGGCCATGGCACTGACTGAAGGCGCGACCCTGCCGGAAGCCGCACAAGACCGCGCCCTGTCTGAGGCCACTGCCTTTGCGATCCGAATTGATGTGGCAGAAGAAATCACCCGGCTGAACTCGCACCTGGACGAGCTGGAGCGCCTGATCAAGAAGGGCGGAGAAATTGGCAAACGCCTGGATTTCCTGATCCAGGAGCTGCACCGCGAGGCCAATACCATGGGCTCCAAATCAGCGGCGCTGGAACTGACCCACATCTCGGTCGACATGAAGGTGCTGATCGAGCAGATGCGCGAACAGGTTCAGAACATAGAATAACGCCCCATGGATTACCCCGGAAACCTCTTTGTCGTCGCGGCGCCCAGTGGCGCCGGCAAGTCCAGCCTGGTCAAGGCGCTGATGGAGCTGGACTCACGGGTGCAGCCCTCGGTTTCGCACACGACCCGGCCACCGCGTGGCCAGGAAAAACACGGGCGCGAGTACTACTTTGCGTCTCCGCAGGAATTTGATGCCATGGTGGCTGCCGATGCATTCGTGGAGTGGGCCCATGTGCACAACCAGCGCTACGGCACGTCAAAAAAGGCGATTGAAGAGCGCATGGGCCAGGGCGCCGACGTGATCCTGGAAATCGACTTCCAGGGTGCGATCCAGATCAAGAACATCTTCTCCAATGCAATCTGCATTTTCATCCTGCCCCCCAGCTGGGAAGAGTTGCGCTCGCGGCTGGAGCGGCGCGGCGAAGACGCCCCGGACATCATCGAATTGCGCATGAAAAATGCCCAGGAAGAGGTGTCCCACGCGGATAAATTCGACTTCGTTATAATCAACGAGTTGTTTGACCGTGCGCTTTTCGACCTGAAAGCCATAGTTCATGCCCAACGGCTCAAGTTTGCAGCACAGCGTCGTGCCCGAGCCGAAACATTCAAAGCGTTGCATATCCCCTAGCGTCTTGCTAGGTTTTCCGGAGAATTTCATGGCCCGTATCACTGTCGAAGACTGCCTCGTGCAGATCCCTAACCGTTTCCAGCTGGTTCTGGCGGCCACCTACCGTGCTCGCATGTTGAGCCAAGGCCACACCCCCAAGATCGAGAGCAAGAACAAACCCGGCGTGACCGCATTGCGCGAAATCGCTGCTGGCAAAGTCGGTATCGAGATGTTGAAAAAAGTGCCGCTGTAAGCAGCCCGCACTCCAATAGAAGCACCGCTAGCGGTGCTTTTTTTACGCCTGTCGTACCTACAGACGGCGCGCAGGCTACATTTGAGGCATGGGTAAGTCACAGACTATTGCTTTGCCGGAGGAAGCGGTTGCCAACGCTGCCGCGGCCAGCTTCGCCGCGCTGACGGCGAATCTGAACTACCTCAGCCCCACCGATATCGAACAGGTGCGCCAGGCCTACCGTTTTGCGGACGAGGCGCATCTGGGCCAGTTGCGCAACAACGGCGAGCCCTACATCACCCACCCGATTGCTGTCGCCGCCCAGTGTGCTGAGTGGAAACTGGACGCCCAGGCCCTGATGGCCGCGCTGTTGCACGACGCACTGGAAGACTGTGGCATCACGAAAACCGAGCTGATCGAGAAGTTTGGCTCTCCGGTGGCGGAACTGGTGGACGGCCTTACCAAGCTGGACAAGCTGCACTTCAATACACGCGAAGAAAACCAGGCGGAATCGTTCCGCAAGATGCTGTTGGCGATGGCGCGCGATGTACGGGTCATCCTCATAAAACTGGCTGACCGTTCGCACAATATGCGCACACTGTCGGATGTGCCCCGCTCGAAATGGGGCCGGATTGCCTCCGAGACGCTGGAGATTTACGCCCCCATTGCCCACCGCCTGGGCCTGAACCAGACCTATCGCGAGCTGCAGGACCTGTCGTTCCGCCATCTGCGGCCCTGGCGTTATACGGTTCTTTCCAAAGCAGTGACCAAGGCGCGCAGCCGCCGCCGGGATCTGATCCAGACGGTGCAAAAGGAAGTCGAAGCCACTTTTGCAGGCGCCGGCATGAATGTGCGCATTGCCGGGCGCGAAAAATCGCTGTATTCCATCTACAAGAAGATGACCAGCAAGCACCTGAGCTTTGCCCAGGTAACCGACATCTATGGATTTCGGGTGTTAGTGCCTACTGTCCTGGATTGCTACACCGCTTTGGGGTTGCTGCACCAGTTGTACAAACCTGTACCAGGCAAGTTCAAAGACCATATTGCGATTGCGAAGCTCAACGGCTACCAGTCGTTGCACACCACGCTGGTGGGCCCGTCCAGCGTGAACGTCGAGTTCCAGATGCGCACTGAGGCCATGCACATCGTGGCCGAGTCGGGCGTGGCCGCGCACTGGCTGTACAAAGTCAACAACCCGGAAGACGCCTCCAGTGATCGCTTGGGCACCAAGTGGTTGCAGTCGCTGCTGGATATCCAGAACGAAACGCGCGATGCCGCCGAGTTCTGGGACCACGTCAAGGTAGATCTGTTTCCCGATGCGGTTTATGTGTTCACCCCCAAAAGCCAGATCATGGCCCTGCCCCGCGGCGCCACCGTGGTGGACTTTGCCTATGCGATCCACTCCAACGTCGGCGACCACACGATGGCTGCCCGCATCAATGGTGAGCCGGTGCCATTGCGTACCGAGTTGAAAAATGGTGATGTGGTTGAGGTTGTTACGGCGCAGGTCTCCACGCCCAACCCGGCATGGTTGAGCTTTGTGCGCACCGGCCGAGCCCGTTCCAAAATCCGCCACCACCTGAAAACCATGGAGCTGACGGAGTCCGAAGGACTGGGCAGCAAACTGTTGGCGCAGGCGCTGCGCTCCGAAGGCATTGAGAAATTTCCGGAAGATGACGCGGAATACACGCCGATATGGGACAAGTTACTGCGTTTTACCGGGAATAAGACCAGACAAGACCTGTTGGTAGATATCGGTTTGGGTAAACGTATCGCCACCATTGTTGCCAAGCGAGTAGTCCATTTGCTGGCGGAAGCAGGCCAGCGGCCCGACGCTCTGCTGCTGACACGCGAGCGCTTCACGCCGCAGGATGCGACTGCGACCCAGGGCAGCATCACCTTGGATGGCAGCGAAAACGCCTCCGTCCAGTTCGCGTCGTGCTGCCGCCCTATTCCTGGTGACCGGATCGTGGGTTACCTGGGGCGCGGGGAAGGCTTGGTCGTCCATGTACACGACTGCCCGGTGGCGTTGAAACTGCAATACAAGGACAGCGAGCGCTTCATTGGCGTGGAATGGTCAGATGAGCCAGTACGAGCTTTCGAAGTGGGCGTGATCGTGACTGTCAACAATGGCAAGGGTGTGCTGGCCAAAGTCGCCGCCTCGCTGGCTGCCGCTGAGGCCGACATCATCCACATCGACATGGGCCAGGACATTGCGCAAGAAGCAACGGACTTGCGCTTTGTGATTGGTGTGCGCGATAACAACCACCTGGAATTGGCGCTGAAAAACCTGCGCCGCACGGCATCGGTGTTGCGCGCGCGGCGCAATACCGCGTCCAGCCGCTCTCAGTCCGACTTCGGCGCCGGATAGCGCACGCTTAGCACTTCGATCTCGCCGACCCGATCCGGCATCACCAGTTTCAGCGCATCACCTTCGCGGGCTTTCAGTAAAGTTCGTGCAATCGGAGAAATCCAGCTGACTTCTCCCACAGCGCTGTTGGATTCATCAATCCCTTTGATCGTGACCGTACGCTCCAGCCCAGTCTCATCCGCGTAAATCACGGTGGCGCCAAAGAAAATCTGATCGTTCCCATGGTGAACTGACGGATCCGACACCACTGCAATTTCCAGGCGCTTGGTCAAAAACCGGATGCGCCGGTCAATTTCACGCAGGCGCTTTTTGCCGTAGATGTAGTCGCCGTTTTCCGAGCGATCCCCATTGCTGGCCGCCCAGTGCACCGCCTCTACTACTTTGGGCCGTTCGTTGTCGATCAGATCCAGCAGTTCGTCGCGCAAGGTGGCATAGCCCAGCGGGGTGATGTAGTTCTTGCCACCAGCGGGAAGTGCTGGCAGCTCCAATTCGTCGTCGTCCGACGCATCAGACTCTTTGGTAAAGGCCTTGCTCATGAAAATCCTGTCAAGCCACCAAGGCTGAGCGGGGTCGATCTTAAGCCCCTACGCACTTACCCTAATTTGACTTTGGAAATGTCACATGCTACATTTTGAAAGCGCTTTCAAAATAAGCGCATTGACTTCAAAATAAAACCATACAACGGCAAAATAAGCCGCGGAGACACAAGGATGCCGACGGCTGGTCAGGAATATCGACAACCCACGATGAAGTTGCCCGCCGGACTGCGCCTGTCTCCTGCCTGGACTCCTTACGTTTTGCTGAGCCCGTTCCTGGCACTGTTTCTGGTGTTCAGCCTGTTCCCACTGGTGTTTTCGCTACATCTGGCCTTTCAGTCCTGGGAGCCAACCAGCGGACTGGACGCAATGCATTTTGTTGGTTGGGACAATTTTGCTTTTGCATTGCAAGACGAATGGTTCTGGAAGTCGCTGAGAAACACGGGCTGGTTGGCTTTGGTCTCCGGGCTGCCGCAGCATCTGGTCGCGCTGCCGCTGGCCTATTTCATCCACACTTCCTTCCGGCGACTGCGCGACGGCATGGTCGGCGCTTACTTTCTGCCATACATCACCTCGTCGGTGGCAATCGCTATTTTGTTCAGTTCGCTGTTCTCTACCGACTACGGACTGGTCAATCTGGCCTTGCAAGTACTGCACAGCCTGCCGCTAGTCGGTGGGCTGTTTCCAGCAGACCCGACTGACTGGCTGAACCAGCCAGAGCATCTGCAATCTGCCATCGCAATGATCGTGTTCTGGCGCTATGTCGGTTTCAATCTGGTGCTGTATCTTGCCGCACTGCAGACCATTCCGCCTGACCTCTACGAGGCCGCAACGATGGACGGCGCGGGCCGGTTCAAGAAGTTCTGGTACATCACACTGCCCAGCCTGAAGCCAATGATCTTTTTTGGCGTAACGCTCAGCGTGATTGGCGGGTTGCAGCTGTTCGAAGAACCTTTCATCCTGACCAATGGCAAGGGCGGCTCGGATCAGGCTGGCCAGACCGCGGCGGTCTATCTGTACCGCATGGCGTTTGACTTCAATGATTTTGGTGGTGCCAGCGCAATGTCTTGGCTGCTGTTCATCGTCGTGGCGGCCATGACATGGATCACCAACCGCGCATTCCGATCGCGTGGTGGTTGATATGCACGCCGACCGCTTCACTCAATGGACCGCCTACTGTGTTGTAGGCATAGGCAGCCTGTTCATGCTGGCGCCGTTCTATTTCATGTTCGTGTTCGCCACCCATTCGCGCGCCGATATCTTCAGCCTGCCGCCGCCGATGTTCTTTGGCGACTTCTTCCTCAACAACCTCGAAATCCTGACACGGCGTCTGCCGTTCTGGCGTAACTTGGGTTGGAGCATTTATGTGGCACTCGCGTCCACGCTGCTGACGCTGGTGTTCTGCTCCATGGGTGGCTATGCGTTTGCGATGTTCGAGTTCCGCCTCAAGAAGGCGCTGTTCGCGCTGGTGATGGCGACGATGCTCATCCCCTCATTCATGAACATGATTCCGACCTTTATGGTGATGGACGTGCTGGGATGGATAGACCAGCCGCGCGCGCTGTACATCCCCGGCGCAGCGAGCGCGTTTGGCATTTTCCTGATGCGCCAGTTCATCAGCTCGGCCATACCCCGCGATTTGATTGAGGCAGCACGCATGGACGGTTGCAGCGAATTGGGCATTTATTGGCGTGTCGTGCTGCCACTCTTGAAACCGGCGCTGGGCACGCTGGGGTTAATCACCTTCATCACATCATGGAACAACTTCATCAATCCATTGATTGTGATGCGCTCGATCGATATGTTCACGCTCCCGCTGGCGCTGCGCAATCTCCAAAGCCCGGTCGACACCGAATGGGGCGCCTTGATGGCGGGCTCGGCGATTGCAACACTTCCATTGATTATTTTGTTTGCCATTTCTTCGCGGCAGCTCATCTCCGGGCTGACCGTGGGCGCGGTCAAGTAGGCCAAACCATTTCCATCCAACCTGATTTTTCTGACGCTTCAAATCCATGAAACCGATTGACACCACCGACCCGCAAGGCGTATTTCCGAACGACTTTGTGTGGGGCGTTGCCACCAGTGCATTCCAGATCGAAGGCGCACAGACGACCGACGGCAAGGGCCTTTCAATCTGGGACACGTTTTGCGAAAAGCCTGGCGTGATTGCAGACGGCAGCAATGGCGAGCGCGCCTGTGAGCACTACGCCCGCTGGTCCGACGATCTGGACCTGATTGCCAGCCTCGGCGTAGATGCCTACCGATTTTCGGTGTCATGGCCGCGCGTGCGCCCGACAGGCGCTGGTGCTTGGAACGAACAGGGTCTGGCGTTCTATGACCGCCTCGTGGACGGCATGCTGGCGCGCAACATCAAGCCATATCTGACGCTGAACCACTGGGACATGCCCCAAGGCCTGCAAGATACAGGCGGCTGGGAAAACCGCGACACCGTGCACCGCTTTGTCGAATACGCCGAAGGGATCTACGACCGACTCGGCGACCGTGTGGTGTCGATTGCCACACACAACGAGCCTTGGGTTGCCGCAGTATTGGGCAACGAGACCGGCGTTTTTGCGCCCGGCCTAAAGAGCCGCAAGATTGCAGCGCAGGTTTCGCACCATCTGTTGCTGAGCCACGGCCTGGCGACGCAGGCGCTGCGCGCGCGCGGCTGCAAGGCGGATATCGGTATCGTGCTGAACCTGTCGCCGATGTTTCCCGCGACCGACAGCGCCGCGGACCAAGCTAGGGCGCGATTGGAAGACGGCCGCCTGGTGCGCTGGTACATGGATCCGCTGTTCAAAGGCAGTTATCCGCAGGATGTGTTGGATGACCTTGGCGCCGATGCGCCGCGCATGGAGGCTGGTGACCTGGAGCATATCCAGGCACCCATCGACTTTCTGGGCGTCAATTACTACACGCGCACCATGGTCAGTGCAGACAAGCCTTGGGACACCAAAACCGGTGGTCTCGAAATCACGGATATGGATTGGGAGATTTACCCCGAAGGCCTGACCGCACTACTGGTGCGGCTGGACAAGGACTACGCTGTGCCCCCGCTGTTCGTCACTGAAAACGGTGGCGCGTTCAAGGACCAGCTTGTGAACGGGCAAGTTCACGACTTGGCGCGCACCACCTATATCCGCAACCACATCGAGGCCGTAGCTAACGCGATGGCGCAGGGCGTCAAGATGGGCGGCTATATGGTCTGGAGCCTGCTCGACAACTTCGAATGGTCGTCAGGCTATGCCAAGCGTTTCGGTATCGTGCACGTGAACTACGACACCCAAGTCCGCACCCGAAAAGACAGTGCGTTGTGGTACCGCGGTTTCCTGCAGCGCCAAAAAGCCAAGCGGGGCGCATGAAATGGGGCAAGTGACGCTCAAAGGCATACACAAGCGCTACGACAAACTCGATGTCATTCGCGGCATAGACCTTAACGTACGCGATGGCGAGTTTCTGGTGTTCGTTGGCCCCAGCGGCTGCGGCAAGTCGACCACACTACGAATGATTGCCGGCCTGGAAACCATCAGCGAAGGCGAATTGCTAATCGATGGAGTGCGCGCCAACGACCTGCATCCTGCACAGCGTGGCGCGGCCATGGTATTCCAGAGCTATGCGCTGTATCCGCACATGACTGTGGCCGAAAACATGGGCTTTGCGCTGAAGATGGCTGGTGTATCACGCAAAGAGCGCGATGCCCAAGTGAATAGGACAGCCGAAGTTTTGCGCATCACAGATCTTTTGCATCGCTACCCAAAAGAGCTTTCCGGCGGTCAGCGCCAACGTGTGGCGATTGGACGTGCGATTGTGCGCAAACCCAAAGTTTTTTTGTTTGACGAGCCACTGTCCAACCTGGATGCCGAGTTGCGCGTCAGCATGCGCATTGAACTGTCGCGGCTGCACAAGGAGTTGGGCACGACCATGATTTACGTGACCCACGACCAAGTCGAAGCCATGACCATGGGCGACCGGATTGCTGTATTCCACCAGGGAAAGCTTGCACAACTGGGTGAGCCCATGGACTTGTACCAGCGACCTGCCAACGATTTCGTTGCCGGCTTCATCGGCTCGCCGCGCATGAATTTCATTGCCCGGCCAAGCGCTAATAGCAGTCCGGCACACCATGCGCTATGGCAACAGTTGGCCGATACAGCGCCCGAGGCCACCCAAAAGATCGGTATCCGGCCAGAGCATGTCCGCCTTGCGTCAAGCGACCAAGGCATTGCCGCTACCGTGGAGCTTGCCGAGCAATTGGGCGACGCATCCATCATCCATTTGCGCATCGCGGGTTTGAACGATCTGCTGGTCGCCAAACTCGGCAGCGGGCACGACAGGCTTCCGACCGGCCAAGGCGTGGCACTGGTGTTTGACGACGCTCCGAGGTCCCTCGCATTTGACAAAGACGGCCAGCTGCTGCCGAACTGATAGATTTTCACCATGACAACAATCCGCCATTTTTTAAGCGCACAAGGTAGCGACGCGCGCTTGACAGAACAAACCCCGCTGGCATTGCGACCCCGTGGAATCCCAGACGGCATACCGACGTTGCCACAGTTGGTCGTCAACCGTACGCGGCAGTTTCAAACGCTGGAAGGCTTTGGTGCCGCCTTTACCGAAGCCGCTGCGGTAACCTGGAAAGCCTTGCCAAAAGCACAAGCGGATGCGCTCTTACACAATTACTTTGATGCAGACACCGGCCACGGCTATCGCCTGTGCCGTGTGCATATGAACAGCTGTGATTTCGCACTGGGCAATTACGCCCATGCCGATGTAGCCGGTGATGTGGCACTGGAACATTTCAACATCGACCGCGACCGTCAGGCGCTGCTGCCCTTCATTAAGGCAGCACTTGAGGTCGCCAAGGAGCCCATCCAGCTGCTGGTGTCGCCATGGAGCCCGCCGGCCTGGATGAAGAGCAATGGCCAGATGAACCGGGGCGGCACGCTGCTGCCGCAATACGCTGCAGCCTGGGCACAGTGCTATGTGCGCTTTGTGCAAGCGTACGAGGCCGAAGGCGTGCCGGTCTGGGGCATTTCAGTGCAAAACGAGCCGCTGGCGAACCAGCCCTGGGACTCGTGCATCTACACCGCTGAAGCAGAACGCGACTTTGTGCGTGACCACTTGGGACCTGCACTGGCTAAGGCCGGCATGGGCCATATCAAGCTGGTGATCTGGGACCACAACCGCGACATGATGGTGGAACGCGCCAGCGTCGTCTACTCCGACCCGGTGGCTGCATCGTATGTATGGGGTTGCGGCTTCCACTGGTATGTCGAAGACCATTTCAACCACGTGCAACTCGTGCACGATGCCTGGCCGGACAAGGCACTGCTATTTACCGAAGGTTGCCAGGAGGGCGGCCCGCACCATGGTTCGTGGGATACGGGCGAGCGCTATGCCCGCTCCATCATCAACGACCTGAACCGCTGGACCTGCGGCTGGATTGACTGGAACCTGCTGCTCGACGAGACCGGCGGTCCCAACCACGTTGGCAATCTGTGCAGCGCGCCGATTTTGGCGGACCGCAACAGCGGCACGTTGCAGCACCAAAGCTCGTATTACTACCTCGGTCACTTCAGTCGCTTCATCAAGCGAGGTGCAAAGCGTGTACTGTGCGCGGCCAGTAAGGAGGCGTTGGACTGCACTGCTTTCACCAACCCGGACGGTAGCACTGCGGTCGTCGTGATGAACCGCAGTCTCACCGCGATGCCGTTTGAGCTGCGTATAGACGGTATGCATTGCATGACCGAGCTGCCGGCGCGCTCCATTGCGACTTACTGGGCCGGGGATTTTGCGTGAAAACCCGCTAGTCCGAATGCGGCCCAGCACCCAGAATGGTGGATGCTGGCAAGCCTGAATGAATCAAGAGATGGAGACAAGACAATGAAATTCAAAACCAAATTTGCAATCGCGCTATGTAGCGCTGCTGTCACACTGGCCCACGCTGCCCCACCTAAGGCCGAAGTCATCCACTGGTGGACTTCGGGCGGTGAATCAGCTGCGGTCAAGGAACTGGCCAAGGCCTACGCCGCAACCGGCGGCGTCTGGGTAGACACCGCCATTTCTCTGGGAGAACAGGCACGCTCGGTCGCCATCAACCGCATCGTCGGCGGCAACCCACCGACTGCAGCCCAGTTCAACACCTCCAAGCAATTTCTGGACGTGGTCGACCAGGGACTGCTGAACAACATTGACGAAGTGGCGAACCGCGAAGGCTGGGACAAATTCCTGCCTGACCTGGTGTTGAATGTGGTGCGCGTCAAAGGCCACTACTATGCAGCCCCGGTCAACATCCATTCGCCGACCTGGTTCTGGTTTTCCAAGGCCGCCTTCAAGAAGGCCGGTATTGGGGCCGAACCCAAGAGCATGGACGAACTGTTCACAGCGTTGGACAAACTGAAGGCCGCAGGCCTGATTGGTTTGGCGCACGGCGGCCAAGCCTGGCAGGACAACACGGTGTTCTCCGCAGTGCTGGCCAATGTGGGTGGCACCGATCTATATTTAAAGGTTTACCGCGACCGTGATGCCAAGACCATCATGGGCGAGGACTTCAAGAAAGTGCTGCTGGCTTTCAAACGCCTGCAGTCCTATGTGGATAAAGGCTCTCCCAGCCGCAACTGGAATGATTCCACTGCGCTGCTGATTACCGGCAAGGCCGGCGTGCAAATCATGGGCGACTGGGCCAAGGGCGAGTTCTCAGCAGCCCGTCAGGTCGCCGGCAAGGACTACGGCTGTGCACCAGGCTTCGGCCCCAAGTCGCCCTACATCATTCAGGGTGATGTATTCGTGTTTCCCAAGACCAGCGATCCAGAAGTTATCAAGCAACAGAAAGTGCTGGCCAGTGTGATGATGGCACCGGCAACGCAAGTGGAGTTCAGCAAAATCAAGGGCTCCATTCCCGTGCGCCCCGACGTCGATGCTTCCAAGATGGACATCTGCGCGCAGCAAGGCATTGCGGTCATGAAGGACAAGACGCGCCATCTTGGCAATGGTGAGGTCTACATGACCCCAGACCAAAATGGCGCGCTGCAGGACGTGATCACAGCCTACTGGAACAGGAATATTCCGGTAGAAAAAGTCCAGCGCGATATTGCTTCGGCGCTGAAGAACTAGAGACTCAGCCGACATGAAGTTCTTATCGCGACGCGGTCTGCGTCAGGGCATCGTCTGGCTGGCCTTGCTGCCGATGGCGGTGACCGTGCTGGTGGCCTATCTGGGTACCGTGTTGTGGACGCTCAAGGTTTCATTCACCAACTCCCGCACTTTCCCGTCGGATGAGTTTGTCGGTCTGGCGCAATACGAACGTTTGTTCGACAACGACCGCTGGATGCTGTCGCTGCAGAATCTGGCGCTGTACGGCGTGCTGTTCATTGGCATCTGCATGGTGCTGGGCTTCTTGCTGGCCGCTTTCATGGACCAGAAGATTCGCGCCGAGAGCCTGTTTCGTACGATTTTTCTATACCCGTATGCCATGTCCTTTGTGGCTACGGGTCTGGTCTGGCAGTGGCTTTTGAACCCCGGCAATGGTTTGCAGCAGGCGGTTCGGCAAATGGGGTTTGAGGACTTCGAATTTGACTGGATCATTGACCAAGACAAAGCGATGTACGCCATCGTCATCGCTACTATCTGGCAAACCTCGGGCTTGGTGATGGCGCTGATGCTCGCCGGGCTGCGCGGCATTGACGAAGAAATCTGGAAGGCCGCGCGCATGGATGGCATACCGACCTGGCGTGTTTACCTGTCCATCGTGCTCCCGATGATGGGCCCGTCGATTGCCACCGTATTTGTGCTGCTGTCCACCGCAGTTATCAAACTGTTTGACGCGGTGGCATCGATGACCCAGGGCGGGCCCGGCACGGCCAGCGAAGTACCCGCCAAGTTCATCATGGACCATTTGTTTGGCCGCGCGAATCTGGCACTCGCTTCAGCGGGCTCCATCGTGTTGTTGCTGACGGTGCTGGCGTTGCTGACTCCTTTCTGGTTTCTACGCGCCCGCCAGAAGAAGAACTATGGGGGCCACGCATGACCGCCACCTCCTCCCGCCCGCGCCGCATGAACCCAGCCCGCTGGGGCGTCTATGCCTTCTTGATCGTCTCGGCGCTGTTCTTCGTGATGCCGCTGTACATCATGCTGGTCACGTCGGTCAAGTCCATGGAAGAAATCCAGATGGGCAACATCTTTGCATGGCCGGTAGAGGTCACGATAGAGCCCTGGATTGCAGCTTGGTCCACCGCCTGCACCGGTGTCGCCTGCGAAGGTATCCGCGGGGGCTTCTGGAACTCGGTCGCCATCGTGATACCCAGCACGATATTGCCGATCTTGCTGGGCGCCCTGAACGGCTATGCACTGTCCTTCTGGCGCTCCAAGGGCGCCAGCATCCTGTTCGGCATCTTGCTGATTGGCGCCTTCATCCCGGCCCAGGTGATGCTGTTTCCGCTGGTGCGGATACTCGCATCGGTGGGCCTGTACAGCTCGTTGCCCGGCATTGTGGTGATTCACATCATCTTCAGTATGCCGGTGATGACGCTACTGTTTCGCAACTATTACCTGTCGATTCCCACCGAGCTCTTCAACGCGGCGCGGATTGATGGTGGCGGCTTTCTGCGTATCTTTGTGCAGCTGATGCTACCGATGTCGACGCCGATGATCATCGTGGCCGCCATCATGCAGGTGACTGGTGTCTGGAACGACTATCTGTTTGGCCTTGTGTTTGCGGGACGCGACAACCTGCCGATGACGGTGCAGTTGAACAACGTCATAAACACCACAACGGGCACCCGCCTCTACAACGTCAATATGGCCGCAACGATTTTGACGTCGCTAGTGCCATTGACGATTTATTTTGTTTCTGGCCGCTGGTTTGTCCGCGGTATCGCCGCTGGCGCGGTGAAAGGTTAAGTCATGAGTAGCAATGTTGAAGTTTCGAGTTTGTGCATACGCTTTGGCAAGAACGAGGTCATCAAGGACCTGAACCTGCAGGTTCATGCGGGCGAATTTCTGGTGCTGCTTGGGCCCTCGGGTTGTGGCAAGTCCACGCTGCTGCATAGCATTGCAGGTCTGATTGATGTGGCCGAAGGCACGATTGCCATCGGCGGCCAGGACATGACCTGGGCCGACCCGACCGATCGCAATATCGGCATGGTGTTCCAGTCGTATGCGCTGTACCCAACCATGTCAGTAGAAGGCAATCTGTCGTTTGGCTTGCGTATCAGTGGCGCCCCCAAAGCGGAGATTAAACGCCGCGTCCAACGTGCGGCAGACATGCTGCAACTGACGCCGCTGCTCGACCGCAAGCCTTCGCAGCTCTCCGGTGGTCAACGCCAGCGGGTGGCGATTGGCCGTGCGCTGGTGCGCGAGGCCGGTGTTTTCTTGTTTGACGAACCGCTGTCCAATTTGGACGCACAGTTGCGCGGCGAGCTACGGCGCGAACTGAAGCTGTTGCACAAGACGCTGGGCGCCACCATGATTTACGTGACCCACGACCAGGTCGAGGCGATGACGCTGGCGACCCGCATTGTCGTGATGAAGAACGGCAAGATTCAACAGATTGGCGCACCTGCCGAGGTGTATGAAAAGCCGGAGAACCTGTTTGTCGCGGGCTTCCTGGGTGCGCCGGGTATGAATTTCTTGCACGGCAACTTGTCTGCCGGCGCGATGTTTGAGGCAACGGGCTTGCAAGTAGATCTGCGCAGCTACCCGCTGCGCAAGCCGGCTACACCAGGTCAATCGGTGATCCTGGGCGTGCGCCCCGAGAATGTGCATCTGAGCCCGTCTGGCGGGTTCACCGCCCGAGTCTCCTTGATCGAACCTATGGGTAGCCATCACATTGTCTGGCTGGAGTTTGCTGGTGCGCTGTGGTCAGCCGTCGTGTCTGGCACCCTGAATGCGCAAGTCGACGATACCGTGCACTTTGACATCGATCTAGCCAAAATCACGCTGTTGGATCAGGTGACCGAGCAGCGTCTGTAACACCGAAGGCCATACATGTTTCACAAACAGATTGCAGCCCTGCTGCTGGCGGCTTGTTCAATGACCACCGCCTGGTCGCAGACTGCCAAGCCATTGCCCATGCTGCATACAAAGGGTACCCAGTGGCTAACACCCAATGGGGAGCCAGTCGTACTGCAAGGGGTCAACCTGGGCAACTGGTTGATGCTGGAGTTCTGGATGATGGGCCAAAGCACCAAGGCGATGGACGACCAGTGCACGCTGGAAGACACTCTGGATAAACGCTTTGGCTATACCGAGCGCCAGCGCCTGTTAACCCTGTACCGCGATAACTGGATCACCGACCGCGACTGGGACATGATTCCCAAATTCGGCCTCAATCTGGTGCGCCTGCCCTTCATTTGGAGTCTGGTAGAAGATGAGCAGAAGCCCGGCACCTTACGCGCTGATGCATGGAAGTATCTGGACGCGGCCATCGCCAAGGCCGAGGCGCGCGGCATCTATGTCATCCTGGATTTGCACGGCGCGGTGGGCAACCAGGGCTGGGAACACCACAGCGGTTGTGCAGGCAAAAATCAGTATTGGGCCACGCCCGAATACCAAAAGCGCACAACCTGGCTGTGGCAGCAAATCGCAACACGCTACAAGAACCGCGCGTCAGTGGCCGGTTACAGCCTGCTGAACGAGCCCTGGGGCACCAACGAGACCGAGATGGCACGCGTGATGAAGCAGTTGTACCGCGACGTTCGTAAGGTAGACAGCAACCACGTAATTATTTTCCCCGGGCACACAAGCAGCATCGACGGGTACGGCAACCCAGCCAGTGAAGGCATGTCCAACTACGCTTTCGAGATGCACCCCTACCCCGGCCACTTTGGCTGGGAGAAGCCGGGTGCCACTGTGCACAAAAAATGGCTGCAATGCTTGCCGGACGGCAAAGGCATTTGCGAATGGCGCGACCGACTCAAGCGTCTGAACGCAGCCTACCTGGTCGGTGAATTCCAGCCCTGGGCCGATATGGACACCGAGCTGGGCGGCCAGATTACCCGCGTAACCTATGACGCCTATGCCGCACAAGGATGGGCATCGACCGCTTGGTCTTACAAACTGGTCAGCGCCAAAGGGGGGCACGGGGCAGGCAATTGGGGCATGGTGACCAATGCGGCGGACGAGAAAATTCCGGCATTGGACTTTGCCACCGCATCATTGCAAGACATAGAGGCCTTGTTCAAGCGATTTGGCACGGTGCCCTACACACCGCATCCAGGCATCTTGAAATGGATGCAGAGTGCACAGCCACCATCCCCGTTCGATGGCACTGTGCATTGATGGCGTAAACCGCTATTTATTTGTAGGCGGCGTCGATTTGGAAATCACGTACTTCATGATGTTAATGAAGGTATCGGTCCAGTAGACATCGCGGTTTGCGGCAAGATAGGCCAACAATTCCGAATGCGCTTCTTTGGAAACGCTAAGGTAGTCGCCGCCAACGCCATGGAAGGTGATATTGGCCATCGTGCCCGCGTTGGCAGCGCGTTTCACGATGTCGATCAACTCCGCTCCCGTCACATTCGTTGGCGTTGCTATGGTGACGCCATAGGGATCAAAGGATTGCATCGTGGTGGCAACGCCGCCAAACGCGGACTTCGCAGCAACAAAGTCTGACTTAATCGCCGCAAGGTAGTTTTCTCCGCCCGCCAGTAAATCACCGCAAGGCGTCGTGAACGTGCGCTCCTGCTTCCCATCGATAGCATGCAGCAATGTATTGCCCAACCGTATCTGTGCCAACAGTTGCGCGACGCTGGTGTGATCAAGGTCATTCTCTACAGTGACCCATTCGCGGTCTGGTGCTGCACGCGAACACTGGTGGAACAGGGTGTGGTTGGCAAGTTCATGCCCGCGTCTGGCCGCGGCGCGCCAGTCTGTTGTGCGCTTGCGCACGGTCTCGCTGCTGAGCGTCAGATAAAAACTACCTTTTAACCCTGCGCGGTTGAGAGCAGGGATAGCAATATCCAACTGGCTGTTGAGCGCATCGTCATAGGCCAGACTGACTGCTGCCTTAGCGCCTTTCGGCCACACAAAGGGCGCATCCGCAGCATAGGCCCAAGATGTCCCCAGCAAGCCCAGCGCCAGCAGAGCGCGTTTGAATTTATTTCGATTTTTGGTAAACGCGTACATAGTCCACCTCCATCTGCCGCGGGAAGATGCTGTCGTCGACAACGCCGCCCAGATCGCCACCGATGGCGATGTTCAGAATCATGAATTGCGGCTTGTCAAACGGCCACTGTGCAGTGCCTTGCCCTTTGTTGGTGTAGATGGCGTGTTGTTTGCCATCAACCCCAAAGCGGATTTCAGTGGGCGTCCACAGCATCTGATAGCTTTTGAAGCTCGTACACATGTCCGGGTAACGTGTTTCGCCACCGACGCCGTTGCCGCCACTGCCGGATGTCGTGTGAACCGTGCTGAAGATCTTGGTCGGATCCTGGCCCATGTGTTCCATGATATCGAGCTCGCCGCCTGCGGGCCACTCGCCTTGGCTGCCCAACATCCAAGCCGCCGGCCAGGTGCCTTGGCCACAGGGCAGCTTGGCACGGATTTCGAAGAAACCATAGGTCCAGTCGACCTTGCCTTTGGTCAACATGCGGCTGGATGTATAGAGCTGACCACCCCAGTCCGGTGCGCTGCTCATGCTCTCCTTACGCGCAGTGATAACCAGTTTTCCGTCCTTCACCACGGCGTTCTCGGCGCGTGGGCCGCTGTAGTACTGTTTCTCATGGTTGTACCAGCCCGGCTTGTTCATGCCGGTGTCATAAACCCAGCGCGTGGAGTCGGGTAGCCCGTCGACGGAGAATTCATCGGCCCAGACCAGCTTGTAGTCGGTGGGCAATTCCAGCGCCGTCAAGGCTGGAGGTGTGGTTGCTGGAGGCGACGCAGCACCTGCACTGCCGCCGCCACAGCCACACAAAAAGGCCGCAGTAATCATTGGCAGACAACGCCAGCGGATCGCGAAGAAAGGGGTGGACCGAATTTTCATGGCTGTCTCCTGGTGATTGATTGGAAATATTGAGAACGGATCAGCGGAAAGCGCGCCGCTCCAGCAGGCGCTGTGCATCGCCCAACGCGGTGCGTATGCTTTTTCCGCGATCGAGCACATTGTCCAGCTCGGTGCTGATCACTTCGTCGGCGAAAAAGTTCTGCTTATGCAGATAGGTCGCCTTAATCTTGAGGGCCGCGTCACGCCACAACCGACGCGCTCTTTGTCCGCCCAAAAAAGGCACGGGCTCGTCAAAGAACGGATCGTTGTTGGTCTCCAGCAATGCCGGAAATGCGTCGTAGTTTTTAAACGCAAACAGCTGCCGCTCGCGGTTCAATGACATCAAGCGAATGAACTCCCAAGCCAGCGCCTTTCGCTCGGGTGGAGCGCGCCTTGGCATCGCGTAGTAAGCGCCGCCGTAAGAAGTGGCCACGCCTTCGGGCAATTGTGCGGCACGCCATAGGCCCGCCGTTTGCGGTGCGATCCAGTTGCTCAACTGACCCACCAACCAGGCGCCAGATAGCTCAGTGGCCAGCGTGCCGCGCTTCAGACCCTCGGCCCATTCGTTGGACCATGCAGGCACCTTGGCATCAAGCTTCAGGCGACGCGCCTCCAGGCAGAGTTCAAACGTCCGCACAAAGCGATCGGTGGTCACCAGCACGCGCGAGTCGGCGTCGAAATAGGTACCTTCGCCTGGCTTCATGCCGGTTCGTTGCAACAGGTCTTTCATCGAGCGCACATGCCCGATCAGATGGGCACCGGTGCGCGCCTTGATGCGTGCACCGGCGGCAATATAGCTATCCCAGGACTGGGTCAGGTCGCTCTCCGAAACTCCGGCACGCTCCAGTACGTCACTACGGCACAACATCGCGCCGGGCCCGATGTCACCCGGCATCGCAACAACCGCACCGTTACGCGCGATCGCTTGGTCGTACGCGAACGGCACCAGCTTCTCACGGACCTTGGCGATGGAGTACGGCGCGGGGCGCAAATCTTCCAAACCGCCGCCCTGCGCGAAGCGACCCACAAAACTGGATTCAAGCGCCATTGCATCGGGCAGTAGCACCGAGGTTGACAGCGCCGTCGTCATGGCTGTGTGGTGGTCAGCGTACTGTCGGCTGACAATGCGAACCTCAACGTCCGGGTGCAATTGCTGCCAGATCGGCAGTGCGGCCTTGGCAATCTCATCGACCAGCGGGAATGCCGCTACTGTGATGGTCATGCGTGGCGCAGCGGTGGCAAAGGCTGGCAATGCCAGCGCCGCACTGCTTGCCAATACGGTGCGCCGGGTCGGGCCGGAAGAGTTGCGCATTAGATGCATCAGGCTGCCTTGGCCTGCATGTTCGAGTCGGGTATGCCGCAGTACTGACGCACGTAGGTCTGGTGGCTGGGCAGCTGGCGCAGTGTCTGATTGATGTTCTGGCGTATGCCGTCAAGAAAGCTCGACAACTCGGCGTCGCCCATCAGGTCGGCAGATTGGTGGTACTGCTTGGGGTAAATGCCTTGGCCCAGCATGACCTGAATCCAGGAGTTTTCGGCAAACAGCTCGTTGGGCGCACGGAACACACGGCCGGTCTCGCGGAACAATTCAATCCTGTGCTGCAGACTCGCCGGAACCTCCATCTCTCGGCAAGCATTCCAGTACGGCGAGTCATTGCGGTTGGTCACCTTGTAGTGCAGCACAATGAAATCGCGGATATGCCGGATCTCGGCCTGGCTCTGCTGGTTGTATTCGTCGATGTCGGACTGGCAAATGCCCTGGGACGGGAACAGTTGCAAGAGCCGGACGATGCCGCGCTGGATCAGATGAATGCTGGTCGACTCGATCGGTTCGAGAAAGCCGCTGGCCAGGCCAATGGCGACACAGTTCTTGTGCCAGTTCTTATGGCGTTGACCTGGCTTGAATTTCAACACGCGCGGCATCATGAGTGGCTTGCCCTCGATGTTGGCCATCAGTTTTTGCTTAGCGGCTTCGTCGTCCAGATGTTTGCTGCTGAACACCAGACCGTTGCCAACGCGGTGTTGCAGCGGGATGCGCCACTGCCAGCCCGCTTCATGGGCAATGGATCGGGTGTAGGGCACAGCCTCGCCGACCGACTCGGTCTGCACTGCAACCGCGCTGTCATTGAACAACCAGTGCGACCAGTCTTCATACTCGACGCCCAAGGTCTCGCCGATCAGCAGCGCGCGAAAGCCGGTGCAGTCTATGAACAGATCGCCTTCAATCTCGGCACCTGAGTCCAGCGTGATGGACCGGATGTGGCCATTGGCCTCGTCGGTCTGGACCTTGACGATCTTGCCCTCGATGCGCTGCGCGCCAAAGCCTTCACTGAACTTGCGCAGGTACTTGGCGTACAAACTGGCGTCCATGTGGAAGGCATAGTTCATGCCGTTGCGCGGCAGATGGGCGAACTTGTTTTCTTGTGCAGCGCGCAGCTCCAGACAGTACTCGCCATAGTCGCCAGCCAGCTTTCTGGAGATGCCCTTCATCCAAAAATGCTGGAACCCGGCACTCCAGTGGTCAGTGCCGGTCAGGCCGAAGGAATGGATATAATTCTCTTTGACGTTGCGCCAATTTTCAAAGCTGATGCCCAGCTTAAAGGTGGCCTGCGTGGCGGCCATGAATTCCTGCTCGTTGATTTCCAGCAATGCATGAAAATTCAGTAACGTGGGGATGGTGGCCTCACCGACGCCTACGGTACCGATCTCGTCGGACTCAATCAGCTTGATGTCCAGGCGCTTTCCCAAAGTCTTGGACAGCAGCGCGGCTACCATCCAGCCGGCTGTGCCCCCCCCGGCGACGACTACGCGTTGCACCGGCTTGCGGCTGGCTTCAGTGTTCGTTTCCATTTCTATGTGTCTCCAGTCAGCGATTCAATTTCTTCAACAATTGCATACGCAGCATGCGCGTCATGTCCGCATTCAATGGACCCAGCACACGCCGCGCGTGGTCTGGAATATGGGCTGCCGTTTCAGCATCGGCCTCAAAAACGTAGTGATTAAAAAGTCCCTGCCAAGCCTTGCGTTGTGCAGGCGGCAGATCACGCACACTCATGATCGCCAGCATCAACGCATTCATGGATGGGTCCATGTAGTCAGGCGATTGGCGCCACCAATAATTGACCAGCACATTGAAAGGATCCAGCGCCTCGACGTGGTGCCACCACATACTAGGAATGAAAATGGCATCGCCAGGTCCCATCTCGGCCACTTGGGCCACCTTCAGCGCCTCAGAAAATCGGGGGAATTTTTCGAAGTCAGGATTCGCAAAATCGACCAGGCTGATCGGTTGGCCGGCAGGCGTCAGGTCGATTGGACCTACATACAAATTCTCCAAAGCTTCGGGCGGAAACAGAGTGAAGCGGCGGTGCCCGGCAGCTACGCAGGCCAGGTTGTCGGGCGCATCGTAATGGGCGGCAATACGGGTGCTGTTGCCTATCCAGATGCTGGCAAGCGGATCAAGACCTTCCAGGTTGACGTCGTTGTGCTGGCGAAACGCCGGCAGACAATCGGCGACCGAAGCAGACCCCACATAGATAGCGGGCGGCTGCAGGTTCGCATGGTTTCTTTCAATTTCGTCGAGCACGGCATTGAGTGGCAGTCGCTCCGGATGAAAATTGAACCCTGTGCAATCCTCGTTGTAGAAGAAGCGACCACCGTATTTCGGGGCACCAAAGAAGGCATCAACCGGCGCACCACGGTAGAAGCCGCGCAGATAATCACTGGCGGCTTTGGCCGATTGCTGCGCCGCTTGCACTATGGGCCACTGCGCCACCAGACCACGTAGCACCACCGGTGTAGTGGAGCGCAGAAGCGCATCAGGCAATGCCTGCGGATCGAGCCCACTGAGCTCCGCAATTTTTTTAGTGACCTGCAGCATGGGCTTTCAGCTTGCGCTCGGCCAGCGCGCGCAGGTTGGATAGCGATGCAATCACCATATAAATGGATTGCAAGTAGCCCGCTTTGTTCAACGCTTCCAGCGCTGCGCCATCCAGCGCATTCAACCGCTCCTCGTTGATCGTATAGAAGCCGCTTAGCCGGTGTTGTGAGCCATCACCCAAGGTGATATCGAACACAAAAGACTCCAGCAACTTATGCTCATTCAGTGCAGCGCTGAACGCAGCTGCGGCTTGCATGCCCTCATGGATGACGCGCAACGTCGAGCCCATGCGCTCCAGGAATTCGGTGGACCCGCCGAACTCAAGAAATACCGGCTCGCCTTCGGTACGGCTGACACGTGGGTGATCCAGATCCACATGCATCACCATTTCACCGCCGGACTTGCCTATCAGGAATGGTCGATGCTGTAACGCCAGAGGCACGTAAGCGGAATCCCAGACGCCGTCTTGCAGGAACAGGTTTTCACCTTCTTCAAAACCCAGCAGAGCGCCGGCCTGGAAGCTGGTGCCGTCCTCGGATTTGTAAAAAATAATGGGGTAATGCACTTGCAGATTGCGAAACTCCTGCGCAAAGCTGTAGGCCACCATCACGTTGTCACCAAAGGCTGCAGAACGGGTGGTGATGACGCGCAGGTCTTTGTGGTCAATGTTGTTGAGTAGGACTGGATTGGACATGGTCAATAGTGTTCAAATTTAAATCTTGGACATCCCGTGATGGTGGATGTGGGCAATCAGTTCGCGGTTGTCAGGTAGCGCACCCAACATCTTGCGCGTCAGATTTGCGGCCTCCTGAAAATAGCCACGGGCCGTTGCAGGTGCATCGCTTTGTCGCACCGTGGCGCGCTGTTTCGGCTTGAAGCCCATCCCGTACAGCACGTACTGGTAGCTCGCTGAAGGAAATACTTCTTCGATACGCGACAGGTCGTAACGTGAGGGGCTCTGGTGTTGCCACAACGCCAGCAACTCCTGCAAGCGCGCGGGGATGCTTTTCTCGTCACGGTTATCTTGCCAATAGTCGGAGTCGGTACGCTTAGACAGCACGTAATGCAATTTCAGAAAATCAATGACGCGCTCCCAGCGGTAGGTAAAGGTGTCATTGAAGCGCTTGGCGGCGATGTCCATGGCCTCACGCGTGGCCGGCATTTCATCGCTGAGCATGGCGGCCGACAACTCAACCAGCGCCAGTGCTGAGGCCTCCAGCGGCTCGATGAAGCCGGCCGATAAACCGATCGCCACACAGTTCTTGTGCCAGAACTGTTGGCGATAACCGGGCTGGAATGACAGCTTGCGCGGAGTCAGGCCTGTGGGGTCACCACCGGTTTTTCGGATATGGTGCAGCAACACCTCTTGTGCAGCCTCATCACTGGTGTGCGCGCTGGAGTACACATGGCCAGTGCCACGCCGGGTCGGCAATCCTATGTCCCAGATCCAGCCGCTGTGCTGCGCCGTGGAAATGGTTTGCGAGGCGATGGGCGTAGTGTCTCTGGCATAGGGTACCTGCAGCGCCAGTGCGGTGTCGTTGAACAGCACATGCTTTTGGGAGATGAAGGGCACCTGAAAATGTTTACCCAATAGCAAGGACTGCATGCCCGTGCAATCGATGAACAGGTCTGCCTCCAACGCTCCATGTTCCTTGGTCTGAAGCGAGGCGATGTCGCCGTTATCCGCCGAACGAATGGCTGTCATATGGTCCAACACATGGCGCACGCCGAGCTTTTCAACACAGTGTTTGCGCAGGAACACACCGAACTTGCCCGCGTCCAGGTGGTAGCCGTAGTTGGCTACAGCCGCAAATTCGGGTGTGGTTTTCTGCTTGGGGGCCTTACCTTGCACACACAGATGCGGTTGAAAACTCACCAGATCGGCAAAGCGGGTGTGTGCGTGACCTTGCAGCCAGCCGGAGACGAGGTCAGCCTCGCCATAGCCTTGCGGTAGCACGAAGGGGTGAAAGTAATACTCATCCTCTTGGCCCGTGGCCCAGCCGTTGAACCGTGAGCCCTGCTTGAAGGCAGCATCGCATTCGCGGAAGAAGTCTGCTTCGGAGACGCCGATTCGGCGCAGCGTGTCACGCATCGTTGGCCAAGTTCCCTCGCCCACCCCGATCGGCGCCACATCGGGAGACTCCAGCAGCGTCACTTGCAAGCCATGGGGTAATGCACTGCAATGTTCTGCCGCAATCAGTCCGGCAGTCAGCCACCCGGCCGAGCCACCGCCCACGATCACGATGTGTTTTATTGCACCACTCACCAAATCACCCATGTTTCTTGATATTCCAATGAAAAAGCCGCTGTGTGACAGCGGCTTCTCCTGCTGCTAGCCCCAATTTAGTCCCATTGCAGCAGCAGCGGCAATGGGACCTACCCTCAGAGACTCAGAACTTGTAGCGCAGGCCAAACATGTAGCGCGGACCGGTCTGCGTCACATAATTGACTTGGGTACTGGAGCGCCCATGCAAGCGCTGAATGCCATCGTTAAGATTGATGGCTTCGGCCTGGAAGCTCAGTTGCTTGCTCCACTTGTAGCCGACATTCACGTCCAACTGGCCATAGGCTTCGGTGTAGATCGGGTTCGACTGGGCGCTCGCACCGTCGGTCAACGCGGTCAGGAATTCGTCGCGCCAGTTGTACGCGGCACGCACCGACCACTTGTCGTTCTCATAGAAGCCAACCAGGTTGGCCGAGTTGCCCACACCTGGCAGGGCGAACTGCGGTTCAACGCTTGCGTTGTTGAATTTCAAGCCCGAGCTCACCAGCGTGTAGTTCGCAGCAACACCGAAGCCGCTCGCGCCAAACATATGCTGCAGGTTGAACTCCCAGCCCTTCAGTGAATCGGAGCGCTCGTTGGTCGGCACAGTGATGTAGAACGTCGCAATCGGGTCACCCACTTGCGCAGGAATCGTTCCGGTTGCATTGCCGTTGACATCGTTCGCACCGCGCACGATACCGAATTGACCGGCGTACTTGTTGAAGATGTAATTGCGGATGCAAGTAGGGTCTGCAGTAGTACAGCCATTGGCAACCGCTTCCTTCCAGAAGACGCCATTTGCGGGCGTCTTCAGGTTGAACGGCGTGGAGGCCTGGATACCGCTACCGATGTAGTTCTGGATGTCCTTCGTGAAGTAGCCAATCGATGCAAAGCTGCCCTTGGCGTAGTAGTACTCCAATGACAGATCGATGTTCTTGGACTTCAAGGGCTTCAGGTTCGGGTTGCCCGACTGGCCGTCGCCACCGTTGACGCGAGCCAACGAACCCAGTGTTTGCCCACCCTGAATAGCCTCCCAACCTGGGCGACCGATGCTTTCGCCGTAGCTGGCGCGGAACTTCAAGTCTTTGGTCAGTTCAATGTCGAAATCCAAGCTGGGCAACAAATAGCTGTAGCTGCCTTCCAGTGTGGTGAAGGTTGGGCTGCCGAAGCTCACGTGGAATTCGTTGTTGGCATCCCACGTAATGCCGGTAGCGGCAGGCACCAACGCGGAAGACACAACATCCGTCTTCTCATAGCGGTAACCGATGGCTGCACGCATCGGCATGGTCGTGCCCCACTCATGGTTGTACTGCAGATAGCCGTTCACCGATTTTTCCGTTGTAAGACGGTCAGTCGAGTAGTCAGTGGGCGCTACGTACCACTCAGGATGACCCGTTTTGGCAATGGCCTGCGCGCGCAAGCTTGCAAAGTCACCAAATACGATCTGGTTGTACAAGGCAGGGTTGTCGCTGCCAGGTATCTTGGAGAAATACTGGCGCAGTGTGTCCTTGCGCCATGAGCTGTCGGCGTAGTCGGACGGTAAGCCCACACCACCCCAAGACTCTTGTTGCATGTTGGCAAAAGCCGAGCGGTTGTCCACCTTGGTGCTACCCACGCCAAATTTCAAACCGGACGATTCCGTCAGCTCAAATGCACCCTTAAGCTGCAACTGCTCCACTTGTGAACGCTGGTAGCTGTTTTGAAATGTCGAGCCTGTGACCAGCATCTTGGAGGGATCTACATCACCGCCAGTGATGCTGATGACGGGGAATTTGCTGCTGAAGTCAATCGAAGTGCCGGTACGCGTGAATTGCGCGCCACCAAGAACGCCGCCGGAGCCATAAATGCTGTCTGGAGAAGACTCTGCCGTGGACCGGTGTGCATCCAGTTCCAGCTTGAGGCGGTCAGAAACCTTCCACTCCACATTGAAGCCCAGGGACTTGTTCTCACTCTTTTGCGCAAATTCGGCTGCGCCCATGGCCACGTCGCTCGGGCTTGCGTAGGTTTCGGTATAGACCGTGGGACCTGTCACATTGCCAGGTGTCCATGCCGCATTGGTCACGGCACCACCGAAGGCCATCCATACGCCCAAATCATTACGACGGGTTTGCAGCTTGTTCTGCGAATAGGTGAAGTCCAGCGTCGTCTTGACATTGGTGGACGGTGCGTATTGCAAAGTCAGCTGCCCGTTGTCACGCTGGCGCTGGATACTGGTCATCGAATAGTTCGGATTTTGCGGAACGGAGTACACATCAAAGCTGGCAGGCGCTTTGGATCCCGCACCACCCCAGTCACCCGCTGTTGGTGTGACTGCTCGCCAGCCGTTGGGCACAGCGGCCTGGTTGTAGCCCAGGCTACGCTCCTGGTGGCTGGCTGTGATGGCGATACCAAACTGGCCATCGCCGAAAGTGTGGCTATAGATACCCGAATATTCGGGCGTCATGTTCTTGCCTTGCAGATGGCTTGGCAAGTTGGTGTTGGAAGTGTCAATCACTTCCTTGAGACCGAAGCTGGCGACATCCGGGTTGCCCAAGGGGCGTGCCGTCTTGATGTTGACCGTGGCACCCATACCGCCGGTTGGCGTCTCGGCACGGCTGGTCTTGTAGACCTCAATGCCCGCCACAGCTTCCGAAGCCAGGTTGGCGAAGTCAAAAGCGCGCGAAGAGGGTGCGCCACCGCCGTTCAGCGAGGAGGCTGGCATTTGGCGACCATTGAGCAACACCAGATTGAAATCTGGCCCAACGCCGCGCACAGTAATGCGGGAACCCTCGCCATTGGTGCGTTCGATCGACACACCGGAGATACGTTGCAGCGACTCAGCCAGGTTGGTGTCGGGGAACTTGCCGATCTCTTCCGCACTGATGCCATCCACCCAACCTTGCGCATCACGTTTCAGGTTCATCGAAGAGTCCATACTGGCACGGATGCCAGTGACTGTCACCGTGCCCAGCTTCGTTTCGTCTTTGGCGGCTGCCGCCGTCTGGGCGTGAACACTGCCCGCCTCGGCAGCAAGCAGTGCACAAGCCGCTGCCAATGCACCCACGCGGAAGGATGGACGCTGTACGCGCAAGCGCCGTGGCGTTGGGGATTTACTCATCTGAAGTCTCCTGATTTTTCTTTAAAAAATTTACGAACCCGACACGAAGATGGCCCTCATTCCAAACACGCAGCAATTTGGAACGAGTCTTTGAAAGCGCTTTCATCTTCTTGAAAACGGTTTCAAGTGTCAACTTAGGAGTAACCCTAGGTAACGGCTATTCCCCAGCGGCGAGAGCTAGGAGGCTGTTGCTTTTTTGCCTTTTGTGGAGAGCCGCGCGGTGGACTCCCGGGCAATCAGACGAGGCAGTGGCACCGTGACAGTCGGACGGGTGCCGTTAATCATCTGCACCATGGCGTGGGCCGACAGACGGCCCTGCTCATAAGAGGATTGGTGGATGGTGCTCAGCGGGGGTACGGCGTACGGAGAGGTTGGCAAATCGTCAAAACCCACAATGGAAACATCTTCCGGAACCCGCACGCCCTTGCGGTGTAAACCCAGTACTGCGCCCGAAGCCATCTGGTCATTGGCCGCAAAGATCGCGGTAAAAGTCTGCCCGCCCGCAGCCAGCCGCTCTACCGCGCGCAAACCGCTGCTTTCGGTGTAATCACCGACTACGACCAAGGCCGGGTCATACGGAATTTTGGCGTCTTCAAGGGCGGCGCGATAGCCGCGCAAGCGTTCATTTGAGTCTGGATGCAAGGCATCGCCAGTGATCAAGGCAATGCGCCTATGCCCCAGATCAATCAGGTGGTGCGTGGCCATGCGGCCACCGGTGAAATTGTCAAAGTCCAGCGAGAACAGACCCGGGCCGTTCAGCGTTCGACCGGTAACGACCACCGGCAAATGTGTGGCGCAAGCCTTCAATGCCTGGTCAGTCAAACGCCCCGTCAACACGATGATGCCGTCCACACGGCGCGAACGCAGCACATCGATGCAGCGCGCTTCGGCACTGGCATCCCAGTGGGCGCTGACAAACAGCGGGCTGTAGCCGAGCGGGTCCAGCTCTTCTTCGATGCCGCGCAAGGATGCGCCATAGAACGGGCTGTCGATTGTTTGCGTTACCACGCCAATGCTGTAAGTCTTGCCGCCGGCCAGACCGCGTGCGACCGGGTTCGGCACGTAACCCAGCTTGGCAATGGCGTCTTTTACCGCCTGCTGCTTGAGCTCGCTCACCACAGCCGTCCCGTTCAGAATGCGCGAGATGGTGCTGGGAGAGACTCCTGCCAGCTTGGCAACCATTTCAATCGTTACGGCGCCACCCGCCGCAATAGGGGTTTGCTGACTCGCAGTGGACTTGGAAGGTTTCATTTCGCTGGATGACGACGCAATGGCGGCAAGCTTAAACGACAACGCCACCTGCGGACAAATCGGTCATTGCGGAAACGAAAAAGCCCTAGAACATCTCTGTTCTAGGGCTTTACGTTTGGTGCGGCTGGCAGGAATTGAACCCACGACCCCTTGGTTCGTAGCCAAGTACTCTATCCAACTGAGCTACAGCCGCGAAGCCACGGAGTATATCACAAGGTTTCTGCACACTTTCTAATGCCGCAGACCGAGCATGGTGCGCGCTTCCTGCGCGCTGGCGATAGATCGACCCACGCGCTGAGCGCAGGCGGCCAATTCTGCGATCAAAGCGCCATTGCCGGCAGCACGCTCGCCATTAGGCAAATAGAAGGTGTCTTCCAGGCCGGTGCGCAGCATGCCTCCCAGGTCGGCCGTCTTCTGGTGCACGGGCCAGATCTCGGCGCGGCCGATCAGCGTGGTCTGCCAGACGCTGTCTTTGGCCATGTACTTGGGCAATAGCGACAGCAACTCCGCATCACAAGGCATGCCGGAAGCCACACCCATCACCAGGTTGTATTCGGCGCGTCCCATGGCGGGTTTCAGCATGCCATTCTTCAAATACATGGTGACGGAGCGGATGATGCCCACGTCAAAGCATTCGAATTCGGGGTGCGTGCCGGCTTCTTCCATCACGTCCAGAAACTGCTGCACCTTGGCTACCGGATTGTCGAACACCATCGGCGGCCAGGCCCATGAGCCGTCTTCTTTCAGCTTGAGGTAATTCAGGCTGCCGGCATTGCAGGCCGCAATCTCGGGCTTAACGCGGCGGATACAAGCCAACGGGCCGCTGATGTCCTTGCCCACCACACCGGTAGTCAGGTTGATGATGACGCCGGGGCAGGCGTCGCGGATCGCATTGACGATGGATTCCGCAACATCCGGGTCCCACGAGGGCATGTGGCCCAAGCCGTCTTCTTGGTTGCGCATGTGGATGTGCATGATGCTGGCACCGGCATTGAAGGCGTCGCGCGCCTCGGCCGCCATTTGCGCCGGTGTCACCGGCACGGGGTGCTGCTTGGGGTTGGTCAGCACGCCAGTGAGCGCGCAGGTAAGTATGGCTTTTTCCATCATGTGTCCTTCTTTGTTTCCAATTCGACGAGCAAGGCGCCGGATTCCACTTGGTCGCCTGCTTTGGCGTGTACTGCTTTGACTGTGCCTGCACTCTCCGCGCAGAGCCACATTTCCATCTTCATGGCTTCGACACACACCATCTGCTGGCCATACTCGACAACAGCGCCAGGCGCCACGAGCACCTGCGTGACCTTGCCTGCGACCGGGGAGCGGGCGCGACTCGCGTCCTTCAGCGCATCAGCATTGGGGAAGGCCGAGACTTCGGTGAACCGATGCGTGTGGCCTTCGTAAGCCAGATGCAGATCGGCCCCTGCAAACACAGCGATGGCCGTTTGCGCAACGCCATCTAGCTCCAGCCGCAGCACGCCATCTTCGAAGCGAATGACTTTGGCCAGTGCACTGGCACTGTCGATAGTCACCGCGACGTTGCCATGGCGATCCGGCTGCACACGCACTGCGCGCACAGCATCTGCACATTGCAGTTTGAAACCGTAGGCCGCCACGCTGTTGGAGCGCCAGCTGCTTCCATGCTGCATCGCCAACGCCACGGCAGCCACCTGCCATGCGGCATCGCTGGCGACTGGCGTTTGCAGCAGCGGCTCGCCCTGCTCCAGCCACTGGTCTATCAGTGTCGTCGTCATCTCGGCCTTGCGGAAAGCCGGGTGATCCACCAGATCGCTCAAAAATCGGCCGTTGTTCTTCAGGCCCAGCAGCGGCGTGTTTGCCAATGCGGCGCGCAAGCGGCGGATCGCGTCGTCACGGTCACGGCCGTGCACGATGACCTTGGCGACCATGGGGTCGTAGAACGGCGACACCACGCTGCCCTGCCGGATACCGTCGTCCACGCGTACCCCACCGTGCAATGCGCGCTCGGGTTTCCACCACACCACCGTACCCGTCTGCGGCGCAAAGCTGCTGTAGGGGTCTTCCACATACAGGCGCGCTTCAATCGCATGGCCGATCAAGGTGATGTCGCTCTGCTTCGCGGGCAACGGGTCACCCGCTGCCACCTGCAACTGCCACTCCACCAAGTCATAGCCCGTGACGCATTCGGTCACCGGATGCTCCACCTGCAGGCGCGTGTTCATCTCCAGGAAGTAATGGTTGAGCTTGTCGTCGACGATGAACTCCACCGTGCCCGCACCGCGGTAGCCCACGGCAAGCGCTGCGGCCACGGCGTCCTTGCCCATAGCCTCACGCATCGCGGGGCTGACCACGGGGGAAGGCGCTTCTTCAATCACTTTCTGGCGACGACGCTGGGCCGTGCAGTCGCGCTCGCCCAGGTACACCGCGTTGCCATGCGCATCGGCAAAGACTTGAATCTCAATATGGCGACCGTTGTCGATCAGTCTCTCCAGCATCAGCGTGCCGTCGCCAAACGCGCTGGTCGCTTCACGGCGCGCGCCTTCGATTCCTTGCTGCAACTCGGCATCGCTGCGCACCAGACGCATACCGCGGCCCCCGCCACCGGCCACCGCTTTCACCAGCAGCGGGTAACCCAGCTTCTTCGCCTCAACGGTCAAGGCTGTGTCGCTCTGGTCTGCACCCAGATAGCCGGGCGCGCAAGGCACACCCGCTTCCAGCATGCGCTTCTTGGCGAGCGCCTTGTCGCCCATGGCGGTAATGGCGCTGGGCGGTGGCCCGATAAAGACCACGCCCGCGTCCACGCAAGCCTGCGCAAAGGCGGCGTTCTCGCTCAGAAATCCGTAGCCTGGGTGCAATGCATTCGCGCCAGTTTTGCGTGCGGCATCGAGGATGGCTTCGAACTTCAGGTAGGACTCAGATGCGGGCGACGCGCCGATATACACAGCTTCATCTGCCAATGCCACATGCGGCGCATCGCGATCCGCATCGCTGTACACGGCTACGGTCTGGTAACCCAGCTTGCGTGCAGTGCGAATCACCCTGCAGGCGATCTCCCCGCGATTGGCAATGAGTATTTTTGAGAATGTCATGGCAAAGCCCACTGTGGTTTGCGTTTCTGGATAAATGCGGTCATGCCTTCCAGGCCTTCGGGGCCTATGGCGGCACGGGAGAAGATGGCGGCGGCGTCCTGCACCAAACTTTGTGGCGTCTCCAATCGTGCACGCGCCATCAATACCTTGGTAGCGGCCAGTGCGCCGGGTGCGCAGGCCAGAATGTCCGCGAGCACACGGTCCAGCACGGTTTGTACCGTCGCCGTGCCGGTGACTTCATGCACCAGCCCAAGATGCAAGGCCGCGGCTGCGTCCAGGCGACCACCAGTCACTGCCAGACGCTTCGCCTGTGAGTAGCCCAAGCGCTCCACGAGAAACGGTGCAATCTGCGCGGGCACCACGCCCAAGGACGTCTCGGGCAAACGGAAGCTTGCTGTCTCGGTGGCAATCGCCACGTCGGCCACACAGGCCAGACCAAAGCCGCCACCCATGACAGTGCCTTCCAGCACCGCGACGACAGCCAGCGGCGTGTTGGCATAGGCCACACACAGCGCGCCAAACTCGGCGTTCACATTGGCAATCGGATCTGCGCCGTCTTCAGCCTTTTGCATGCGCGCCGCCGCCATATCCTTCAGATCGGCGCCAGCACAGAAATGCTCGCCCGCACCGCGCAGCACCACCACACGCACCGCGTCTGGCTGGCCCGCTGTCGCTTCCGCCGCTTGCAGCACCTGACGCAATTCGCTCACCATCTGCAACGACATAGCGTTACGTGCCTCGGGGCGATTTAAGGTGATTTGTAGCGCAGCGCCCGTCTGATGTGCGTAGACGGCTACTAAATTCATAGCAATTTTCATTGCTGTTTTCCAGGCAAAGTGCCTTCGAGCTTGCAGATGATGCCCAGCATGATCTCGTCGGCACCGCCGCCGATGGAGATCAAACGCCCATCGCGGAAAGACTGCGAGATCGGGTTGTCAGCCGTATAGCCCATGCCACCCCAGTACTGCAGGCAGCTATCGGCCACTTCGCGCGACAGACGTCCGGCTTTGAGCTTGGCCATTGATGCCAGCTTGGTCACATCCTTGCCGCTCACATACTGCTCCACAGCGCGGTAGGTCAGCGCGCGCAGCGCTTCCACTTCGGTGCGCAGCTCAGCCAGGCGGAAGTGCACCGACTGGTTGTTGAGAATGGGCTGACCAAAAGTCTTTCGGCTGCGCGTGTAGTCAATGGTCAGGTCGATCAGGTTGTCCAGCGAACGCAGCGATCCGGCCGCACCGTACAGGCGCTCCTCCTGGAACTGCAACATCTGGAACATAAAGCCCGCGCCCTCTTGGCCGATCAGGTTCTTTTGCGGCACGCGCACGTTGTCGAAGAACAGCTGCGCGGTGTCGCTGGAGTGCATGCCGATCTTCTCGATCTTCTGGCGCGTGACGCCGGGGCTGTCCAGCCGCACCATGATCAGCGACTTGTTCTTGTGCACTGCGCCTTCGCTGGTGTTGACCAGCAGGCAGCACCAATCGGCCTGCATGCCGTTGGTGATCCACATCTTGGAGCCGTTGATCAGGTAATCGTTGCCGTCTTTCTGGGCAGTCGTCTTGAGCGCGGCCACATCGGAGCCGCCACCCACTTCGCTCACGCCAATACAACCCACCATGTCACCCGCAATCGCGGGCGCCAGAAACTCATGGCGCAGTTCATCCGAGCCAAAGCGCGCCAGCGCCGGGGTGCACATATCCGTCTGCACGCCGATGGCCATGGGCACGCCGCCTACATTGCAGTCCCCCAAGGCTTCTGCCGCCACCATCGAATAGCTGAAGTCCAGCCCCATGCCGCCAAACTCTGTCGGGTACTTGATGCCCAAGAGACCCAGGTCGCCCATCTTCTTGAACAGTTGGTGCGCGGGGAACTGACCTGCTTTCTCCCACTCGGCGGTGAAGGGATTGATTTCATTGGCAACGAACTTGCGCACCGTGTCGGAGATCTGCGTGTGCTCGGGAGTAAATTTCATTTGTGTGTCTGCTCGAGTGTTGTTCTTGAATAAGTGCTTACATGCGGGCGACGCCGAAGGTGTTGGGACGCAAAGTACGCTTGTCGGCTTCTGCTGCGAGGGAAAGACACAAGCCCAGGATGCGGCGCGTATCGCGCGGATCGATGATGCCGTCGTCCCACAGACGGGCCGTGCCAAACAGCGCTGCCGACTCCTTGTCCAGGCGCATGCGCAGACCGTCTGACATGGCTTGCAGCGCTTCGTCATTCGCCTCTTGCCCCAAGCGCTCCAGCTTGGCGCGGTTGACGATGTCCATCACCTTGGCAGCTTGCGCACCGCCCATCACCGCGGTGCGCGCGGTCGGCCAGGCAAAGATGAAACGCGGATCAAAGCCGCGCCCGCACATGCCGTAGTTGCCCGCGCCGTAAGAGCCACCCAGAATGAAAGTGAACTTGGGCACGCGCGCATTCGCCACCGCCTGAATCATCTTGGACCCATGCTTGATCGCGCCGCTACGCTCGGCCACCGAGCCCACCATGTAGCCCGTGGTGTTTTGTAAAAAAACCAGCGGCGTGCCGCTCTGGTCGCACAGTTGAATGAACTGCGCGGCCTTGGTGGAGCCCGCGGGCTGAATGGGGCCGTTGTTGCCCAGAATGCCGACCAACTGGCCTTGCACGCGGGCGTGTCCGCACATCATCTCGGGCGCATAGCTGGCCTTGAACTCCAAAAAGTCCGAGCCATCCACCAGCCGCGCAATCACCTCGCGCACGTCGTACGGCTCGCGCTCGTCTGCGGGGACTATGCCCATCAACTCCTGCTCGTCAAAGAGCGGTTCGACAAAAGTGGCTGGCGTCGGTGCGGTGTCCCAGTTCAGTTTGTCCATCACCTCGCGCGCCATCGCAATCGCGTGGGCATCGTCCTCGGTCAGGTACTCACCCAAGCCCGTCACCTGGGCATGGGTTTCGGCGCCGCCAAGTTCATCGTCAGTGCAGTCCTCACCAATCGCAGCCTTCACCAACGGCGGACCGGCCAGGTAAATACTGGAGCGGCCGCGTACCAGAATTACATAGTCCGACAGCCCCGGCAGATACGCGCCGCCCGCCGTACTGGAGCCGTGCACCACCGCAATCTGCGGCAGTCCCATCGCCGACATGCGGGCCTGGTTGGCAAAGCTGCGCCCGCCTTCGATAAAAATTTCGGCCTGGTACATCAAGTTGGCACCGCCGCTTTCCACCAGCGAGATCAGCGGCAGCTTGTTCTCCTGCGCGATCTGCTGAATGCGCAGGCCCTTCTTCAGCCCCATGGGCGCCACGGTGCCGCCCTTGACGGCGCTGTCGTTGGCCGAGATCACCACACGCTTGCCCGCCACCACGCCAATACCGGCAATCGCGCCGCCGCCCATCACCGACTTCTTGCCGTCGTCGTCGTGCATGTTGAGTCCAGCCAAGCGACTTATTTCCAGAAACGGTGTGCCACGGTCCAGCAGGCGCGCTACGCGCTCGCGCGGCAGCAGCTGCTTGCGCTTCTCAAACTTGTCGCGCTTGGATTCGGACTCGGCAATCACCAGCCCCTCCAGACGCTGCACCTCGGCCAACAGGTCGGTCATGCGCTTGGCATTGGCGGCAAAGGCGTCGGAGCGGGGATTGATCTTGGACGGAAGAGCAGGCATGGCAGTACGAATCCTGAGCAGAAGTTGAGCCATTAAAGCCAAAGGTGACGTTAACGTCAACCTGTTGCCGTATAGGTGTTTATACTGAGGTATAGGTAATGTCCGACTGCTAGCATTCAGGTCGACTGATCTTTCAACCCATTCACCAAGGAAACCGCCATGTCTCTAGCAACCATCACCGAAGCCATCCGCACCAAAGTCGGTGCTGACAGCGGGCTCAACGCCAGCGTCAAGTTCGATTGCGGCGCTGACGGCGTGGTCTTTGTAGACGGCAACTCCACCCCCAATACGGTAACCAACGACAACGGCGATGCCGACTGCACCGTGGCTATCACGATGGAAAACCTGCAAGCCATGCTGGACGGCGACCTCGACCCTGCCACTGGCTTCATGGCTGGCAAGCTCAAGGTCTCTGGCGACATGAGCGTGGCGATGCGCCTCCAGCGTGTCATTTAGTCGCGGCATCTGATTGACAGACCCAATGGGCAAGTCTGACGCGCAAGCCTTCGTTGACTCGCACCGCGACGAAGGCGCCACCGAACTCTTCGGCATCACTGAGCTGTGCCGTGAGTTCGGCATCACGCTGCGCGCCCTGCGGTTTTATGAAGACAAAGGACTGCTGGCACCACGGCGCATCAACGGCGCCCGGGTCTACACGCGGCGCGACCGCGCCCGCCTGTCACTGATCCTGCGGGCCAAGGCGATTGGTTCGCCGCTGTCCGAGATCAAGCGCTATCTGGATTTGTATGGCGATCAAGGCGAAGGCCGGACGCAACAGCTCAACTACGTGATTGAGCGCACCGACCAGGAAATCTCGGAGCTGGAAAAAAAACGCGCCCACATCGACGCCACACTGGCCGAGTTGCGCGTCATCAACACCACCTGCCGCAAGCATCTGGACGAGCGCAAGCGCAGCAAGAAGATTTAGAGGGAAATATGGCTCCAAGCAGCGCAGAATGTGCGTGAGCAGCTATGAAATAAGGAGCGCATGCTCCTTGTCGCATGCCCCGCATATCGCACCATGCTGGATCAATGCATTCACTACAACATGCCAATATGCATCTGTGACGCGGCGCCGCGGGCCAAGAAATGGTAGGGCGTGAGTGACTTGAACACTCGACCAAAGGATTATGAGTCCTCTGCTCTAACCAACTGAGCTAACGCCCCAACCGAACCGGCGATTGTAGCTGGATAGGCCATGTTGCCTCCCTTAAGCATCCACTGCGAATACGCTGCCAGGGTGTACAGTGCAATGCATCAAAAATGCACAACCCTGTTCAACCATGACAATATGAGCAAAGCATTGAAAAGGCTTCTCGTTTGCATGGCTGTGCTGACCCTGATAGCTCTGTATGCAAACGCGCACTGGATGACGCGCACGCTGCGGCTGGATACGGCCCCCCATACCACGGTGACCGCAGCCGACGACAGGAGTGTCGGCGGAAAGAGTTTGGCCGCTCATCAGCAAGACACGCAAGGGCACCACTTGACGTGCACCATAGTGCAGGCCTACCAGTGGCCGTATTGCCAGATGAACCTGAACTTTGGCAATCCCGAAGGGGGAGTCAACTTCAACGATTTCGACTTCATCCGCTTGCGCCTGAGCAGTCACGGGGTGGGACCCAATGAACAAATCCGTATTTTTCTGCGCAACTTCAATCCGGCATATTCAAAGCCCGGCGACTTCTCCAGTCTGAAGCCGCAAGAACTTTCGGTGGACCCCAATAGCGAACCATCGGTCATTGAACTCCGGTTAAACCAGTTTGCGGTTGCAACCTGGTGGGCCCAAGAGCATCCGACCTCCCTTGCGAATCTGGGGCCACAATTCGATCAAATCAGTGAGGTGAACCTGTCGACTTCCGGTACGGCGGGCCCCGGGGAGCACCACATCCGGTTGGAGTCGTTCGAACTGGTGGGCCAATGGGTGACACCGGCCACCTTCCGCCTGGGAGTCATTTTTATTTGGCTGGCCGTACTGGTGTTCTTTCTTGTCTGGGAATGGCGCCGTTCAACGCTGGAGGTCCGCAAGTCCGCACTGCTTCAACAGCAACTCCATGGGGTCAATGCCGAGCTTGAGTCCCGAGTGGAAGAACGCACCCGCGCGCTGGCGCAAAGCAATACCCGTCTCATTGAGGCCATGCAAACCCTGGATTCTGCGCGACACGAGCTGGTACAAAATGAAAAGAATGCCGCTCTGGGAGCCCTGGTTTCAGGCATCGCCCACGAGCTCAACACGCCACTGGGTAACGCGGTACTCGTCAGCAGCACCCTTGCGGACATGCTGAAGAACCTGGAACTATCCAGTCGCAGCGCCATGTCGCGAAAGACCCTCAACGACTTTTTTGTTGAGGCCCGCAGGGGCATAGAAATTCTCGAGCAAAACCTTGCACGTAGCGCAACGCTGATCGCCAGTTTCAAACAGCTTTCAGCCGACCAACACTCCGAGCAACGCCGAGATTTCAGTCTCGCTCAGGTAGCGAACGAGACATCACTCGCAATGATGCACCGCATTCGCCAGACCTCGCACGATCTGCGCATCGAAATCGATCCAACTATTACCTTGAATGCCTACCCGGGGCCGTTAAGCCAGATTTTCATTATTTTGATCAACAACTCCTTGCTGCATGCTTTTGAGGGCATAGCGCAGGGCACCATGGTCCTGACGGCGCAATTGGCGCAGTCGGACTCGGTGACCATCACCTTCTCCGACAATGGGAATGGCATTGGCGCCAGCATACTGCGTCGTGTCTTCGAACCTTTCTTTACCACAAAGCTCGGAAAAGGGGGCAGTGGCTTGGGCCTGCATCTTGCCCACACCTTTGTCACCCAAGTGTTGGGTGGGAAAATTGATGTCCATTCCGCGCCCGGCGATGGCACGCGCTTCGTGATGGTTCTGCCGCTGGTAGCGCCTGTTCCGCGAGGAGGACTCGTCAGAATTGGCGTGCCTAAAGATGTTCTGGACGACTACACCAAGTTCCTCAATGGTCGCCTTATTCAGGGAATCACCCAATTCACCGAATTGAACACCCGCCGTGACGTGGTGGAGCTTTCTCTGTTCATGCAGGCACTGCTGCAACGGCTCCCGGATCTCCAAGTGGAACTTTGCCCCACGGACAACTACGCCATGGGGATTGAGCAGTTGCGCGCCGGAACGCTCGCCGCGCTGGCAACCACCTCCTGGAAGTCTGATCTGGAGAGTCGCAGCGAGGAGCTCAACATCTCGGATGCCGTCATCGAACAGGGTCAGACACTGGTGGGAATCTATGCCAGCCCGGCCAATGCGAAGGCGTTGTCGTGCCGTACGCTTGCAGATCTCCAGCAACTACGGATCGCATCGAACAACGACTGGAGCGCAGACTGGGCCACGCTTATCGCCATGGGCATTACGCACCGTGTCAATGTTAAAACCTGGCCGCAAATGGTTTACATGGCAAGCAGCGGTGAAGTCGATGCGGTGCTTGCGCCATTTTCAAAGTCAGCAGACCTCAGCATCGTGCTGGACGGTTGCACGCTGGTTCCCATTCCCAACCAGCGCGTATGCCTACAAGGCACACGCCATTACGCCACGGCCAAGACCCAGCAGGGGCAACTCCTGGCCGATGCAGTTTTCCCCCAACTGCTTCGCATGCGCGAAGACGGCACCTTTGTGCGGGCGATGCGTGAATGTGGGTTTATCAACACGCAGACCGAGCAATGGGCCATCGTTAATTAATGGCCGCGCACTTTACTTATGGTGGCTCAGCGCGTTGCTGACCAGCTTGGAGGTGATGTCCACGATCTGGATCATGCGGTCGTAGGCCATGCGCGTGGGGCCAATGACGCCCAGCGTGCCAACCACCTTGCCGTCCACCTCGTACGGACTGCTGACGATGGACAGGTCTTCAAACGGAACGACCTGGCTTTCGCCGCCGATAAAGATGCGCACACCTTCGGCCTGACCGGTAATATTCAGCAAGCGCATCAACTGGGTTTTTTGTTCGAATAGCTCAAACGCACGGCGCAGGTGGCCCATGTCACTGGAGAAATCGGACACCGACAGCAGGTTGCGCTCCCCTGCGATGACGACTTCGTCTTGCGGGTTGGTCATGGCGTCGGAATTGATATTCACTGCCGCCTGCATCAGCGTGGCGATCTCGCCGCGCAAGGATTCGACTTCGTTCTGGATGCGCCCGCGCACGTGTTCGATGTCCATACCCACGTATTGGCTGTTCAGGAAATTGGCTGCTTCGACCAGTTGTGCCTGGGTGTAGTCCACCTCGGTATAGATCACGCGGTTCTGCACATCGCCTTCGGGCGAAACAATGATGACCAGCAGGCGCTTTTCCGAGAGGCGCAAAAACTCGATGTGCCGAAACACCGAGGTGCGCCGCGGTGCGATGACCACGCCGACAAACTGCGACATGTTGGACAGCAGGTTGGCCGCGTTGGACAACACCTTCTGCGGTTGGTCGGGTGCCAAAATTTGGGTGGACGGGAACTGGTTGGGCTGCACCGTCAGCATGGTGTCGACAAACAGGCGATAACCTCGCGCGGTGGGCACGCGCCCGGCCGAGGTGTGCGGGCTGACGATCAGGCCCAGGTCTTCCAGATCCGACATCACATTGCGAATCGTGGCCGGCGATAAATCCAGCCCCGTGGCCTTGGATAGCGTGCGACTACCCACCGGTTGCCCATCGGCTATGTAGCGCTCTACCAGCGCTTTCATCAACATCTTGGAACGGTCGTCGAGCATCAGGTCATTTTAGTGACCTATTTGGTGTCTAATTTGCGAATGAAGTCCCAATTCAGGCATGTAGCACTCATTGGCAAGTACCAGGCCACCTCGGGAGGCAACGCTGGCGCGTCATCGCGCCAGTTGCTGGACGACCTTGCACACTTCCTGCTGGACCAGGGTTGCGAGGTGGTGCTGGAGAAGGAAACTGCCGCCAACATGGGGCTGACCAGCTACCAGACGCTGGACGTACCCGGCATTGGTGCGCAGTGCGATCTGTGCCTGGTGGTGGGCGGTGACGGCACGATGCTGGGCATTGGCCGCCAGTTGGCCCAGTACAAAGTGCCGCTGATTGGCATCAACCAGGGGCGCCTGGGCTTTATCACGGACATTCCCTTTGGCCAATACCAGGCCACGCTGCAGCCGATGCTGGCTGGCGCCTACGAGGTGGATGACCGCAGCCTGATCCAGGCCAAGGTCATGCGTGACGGCCGCTGCGTGTTCAGCGCGCTGGCGATGAATGATGTGGTGGTCAACCGCGGCGCGACCTCGGGCATGGTGGAATTGCGCGTAGAGGTAGATGGCAATTTTGTGGCGAGCCAGCGCGCAGATGGATTGATCATCGCGACCCCAACCGGTTCTACCGCGTATTCGCTTTCCGCTGGCGGACCGCTGCTGCACCCGTCGATTGCCGGCTGGGTGATGGTGCCCATTGCTCCACACACGCTGTCAAATCGGCCGATAGTGCTCGCCAACAGTGCGGAGATAGCTATCGAAATCGTTGCAGGCCGGGACGCCAGTGCCAATTTCGACATGCAGAGCCTGGCTTCGCTGATGCACGGTGACCGTATTGTGGTGACCCGCTCGGAGCACCAGGTTCGCTTTCTGCATCCCAAGGGCTGGACCTACTTCGACACGCTACGCCAGAAGATGCACTGGAATGAGGGAGTGGCATGAGCGCAGCGCAGAACCGCTTCAAGCAAGCGAGCGCCCCCTTGGGGCTGAGCGTTGCGGCTCACAGCCTGCCCGCGCAGGCTGGGACAGCGCGAAGGGCCGCTGCCTCTGGCAAAGGCTTGTTCAGCGAAGACACGCAGTGCGAAGCGTGGGGGCAGGCATAGCTATGGCACTTAAGCGAATAGTCCTTCGAGATTTTGTGATCGTCAGCGAGCTGGAGCTTGATCTACAGTCTGGCTTTTCGGTGCTTACCGGTGAAACGGGTGCTGGCAAGTCCATCCTGATTGACGCGCTGCAACTTGTCACCGGCGCCCGGGCCGACACCAGCGTGATTCGCGAAGGCGCTGGGCGCACCGATGTCAGTGCCGAGTTCGACGCGGCGCCAGCCGTGCAAGCCTTGTTGGAAGAGGCCGGATTTGAGCAAGGTGATTCGCTGCTGTTGCGCCGCACAGTCGATACGCAAGGAAAAAGCCGCGCCTGGGTGAATGGAAGTCCAGCGACAGCGCAGCAACTGAGATCCTTGGGCGAACAATTGCTGGACATCCATGGTCAACACGCCTGGCAAAGCCTGACCCGGCCCGATGCGGTGCGCGGTCTGCTGGATGCTTATGCCAAGGTGGATGCCCAACCGCTTTCCAAGCTGTGGACCGACTGGCGCCAGGCACAAAGCGCCTTGTCCAAAGCCGTGGAAGCCCAAGACTCGCTCCAGCGCGAGCGCGAGCGCCTAGCCTGGCAGATTGGTGAGGTCGACAAACTATCGCCACAAGAAAACGAATGGGAAGAGTTGCACACCTCCCACAGCCGTCTCGCCAATGGACAGGCACTGCTGGACGCGGCGCAGGGCGTTGTCAACCTGTTGGAAGATGAATCTCCCAATGCCTTGCAGCCGCTGCACGCGGCACTGCAATTGCTGCAGACGCAAGTCCATCTGGAAGCAGATTTCAAAGACCCCATTGACGTGCTGACGTCCAGCGTGGCACAGATTGAAGACGCTGTGCACACACTGCGCGGCTACGCCCGGCGCACCGAGCTGGACCCGGATCGCCTGGCCGAACTGGACGAGCGCATGGCGCTTTGGGTCAGTCTGGCGCGGCGCTACAAACGCGCGCCAGAAGAATTGCCGACGCTTTGGGCCCAATGGAAGGAGGAGCTGGTTCAGCTCGATGCTGCCGCTGATCTGGATGGACTGCAGTCGGTAGAAAAAAAGGCCCATGCAGCGTATCTGACTGAGGCCAAGGCCATTTCCAAACAACGCACCAAAGCCGCGCCACTGCTGGCGCAAAGCATCACGCAGGCCATGCAGGGCCTGGGCATGCAGGGCGGGCAATTTCAGGTGGCACTGGAAGCAGCGGCCCAACCCATGCAAAGCGGCCTGGAAGATGTTTCGTTTCTGGTCGCGGGCCATGCAGGCAGCACACCCCGCCCGGTTGGCAAAGTTGCATCCGGCGGCGAGTTGTCGCGCATGGCATTGGCGATTGCCGTGACAACCAGCCGCTTGGGTACGGCACAGACACTGATTTTTGACGAAGTGGATTCCGGCGTGGGTGGTGCGGTGGCCGAAACTGTGGGTCGCTTGATGAAGCAGCTCGGCACGGACAGACAAGTGCTGGCCGTCACCCACTTGCCCCAAGTTGCCGCGTGCGCGGACCACCATCTGGTTGTATCCAAACAGCAGCAAGGCGCGGTCACGCTCAGTACCGTAGCGGCAGTCAAAGGCGAGCAGCGTGTGGGCGAGATTGCCCGCATGCTGGGCGGAGAAAAACTCTCCAGCACCACCTTGGCCCACGCCAAGGAAATGCTGCAATCGGGGTTGTGATGGAGATCGTACTGATTACCGGCATGTCGGGTTCGGGCAAATCGGTCGCACTGCATGCGCTCGAAGATGCAGGCTATTACTGCGTTGACAACCTGCCTCCCGAGTTGCTGCTGCCGTTTGTGGAGCTTGAGCAAAAGCACCAGGCGCATCGCTTGGCCATCGCGATCGACGTGCGTAGCGCAACGTCACTACCGCAGGTGCCCAAGCAACTCGATGCGTTACGCGCCCTCGGGTTGGTGGTGAAACCGCTGTTTCTGGACGCCAACACCGACACACTGGTACGCCGCTATTCCGAAACCCGCCGCAAACATCCGTTATCACAGACAGACCCAGGCCGCGCTGAGCAGGACGAGCGCCGTGCGCTGGTCGATGCGATTGAGTTGGAGCGCGAATTGTTGGCCGCACTGCGCGAGCAGGCCCATGTGATCGACTCCAGCATCATCCGGCCCGCGCAGTTGCAGGCCTATGTCAAATCACTGATCTCTGCACCCGGTGGAGAGCAGTTAACTTTGGTGTTTGAGTCGTTCGCGTTCAAGCGCGGCGTACCGACGGATGCGGACTACATGTTCGATGTGCGCATGCTGCCGAATCCGCACTACGACCCGGAGTTGAAGCATCTGACCGGCAAGGACCAGCCTGTCATCGACTATTTGCATGCGCAGGAAGATGTGAACCGTATGTTGCAGCACATTGCCGGTTTTCTCGATAACTGGCTGGATGCACTGGCGCGCGACCACCGCAGTTATGTGACCGTAGCCATCGGCTGCACCGGCGGCCAGCATCGCTCGGTGTACCTGGTGGAGAAACTGGCGCAGCGCTTTGCAGGCGACTGGGTCACGCTCAAGCGCCATCGCGAAATCGACGCGCTTTAAGACAACTCGCCGCAGGGCCGCCCCAAGGCGAGTTAGTCCCCTCGGGGGGCAGCGACCCGCGCAGCGGTGGAGCGTGGGGGCCACGTTTCCAGCAGTTTGCGAATCGGCGCAGGCAGCCCCGCAGCAGTCCACTCAGATGGCGAGAACCACGCACCCGCTCCTAAATCGATAGCTGCTTGCGCACTGTCTATGCGCCATGGATGCAGAAAAAGGTCTTTGTGCGTCAGCACATGGGTGAACACCGACTGCATTTGCAAACGCCGCTGTAAAGCCCGCGGCACCGCTGCGCGCAAGTCTTCTTCACTATCAAACAATGGGAAACACTGCAAACCGGCCCAGACACCTGGCACCGGTCGGCGTGACAGCCAGACCGCGCCCTTGGGGTCTTGCAACCACAACAACCAGATCGACTGGCTGCTGCGTTTGAGTTTGCGCGTGCGCACCGGGTAGCGTTCCGGGTTGCCTGCCGCCCTCGCTGCACACAAGTCGGATACGGGGCAGACCAGGCAGTTTGGTTTTTTGGGCAGGCACACGGTGGCGCCCAAATCCATCATGCCCTGCGTGTAACGCGGCATCGATGTCGCCAGATTTTTCACGGGCAGGAGTTCTTCGGCAGCGAGCCACAAAGCGCGCTCGTTGGCAGTACTAGCCAAATCGGCATCGAATGCCAAAACGCGCGTAATGACACGTTTCACATTGGCATCCAGAATCGCCACGCGCTCGCCGAAACACAGAGAGGAAATCGCAGCGGCGGTGGAACGACCAATGCCCGGCAATGTGGCCAACGTCAATGCGTCGCGCGGAAAGCTGCCGCCATGCAAGGCCATCACCTGCTGAGCGCAGCGGTGCAGGTTACGGGCGCGACTGTAGTAGCCCAGCCCACTCCACAGTCCCAGCACCTCATCTTCTGAAGCCCCTGCCAGACTCGCTACATTGGGGAAACGCTCTACAAAGCGGGCGAAGTAGCCTTTGACAGTGACTACCTGCGTTTGCTGCAACATGATCTCGGACAACCAGACCCGATAAGGGTCTTGTGTGTTCTGCCAGGGCAGATCGTTGCGCCCGTGTGATTTTTGCCACTTCACCACCGCAGTGGCGAAGTCACCTGCAGTGCGTTGCACGCTCAGGCCACACTCAGGCGATTGCGACGTCGACTTCTGACTCGGCCGCAGGTTCGCGCACGGCAATGAGATAAGAAGTGAGCTCAGCGAGTTTGACGTCCAGCTGATTCAGTGCGGTGCTTTGAGACTCGATTTCCCCAATGCGTTCATCCAGTCCACCCGCGGCCTGCTGGATGCGGTCAATCGCTTCAATGCGGCGGGCGAAGTTGCGGCGGCGTTCACGCAGTTGCGCGTCCAGTTGCGCAGCAGCGGACTTGCTCCACATCTCCACATCGGCAAGCGCCGTTTCGTGGATGCTGCGCAGCCGTGTGGACAAGGCCCGCACCAGGCGATCCGAAAACTCCGGTTGGGCCAGCTTGAAAGCATTGCTGATGCCCAAGTACTGCAGATGGCTGCGCTCCACAGTATTGAGCTCCTGGAGGTAACCATCCATCAGCGGCTCACTCGGCGGCTGCAATGAGAAGCCAAATTCGGTGTTGAGCTGACGAAAGGTGGCAGCCAGCATGGTCTGGATATCGCCGCACAGCGTTTGCACCTGATTCAGGTTGGCGCGCAGGCGGTCAAAGGTTTCGCCATAGGCGCGCTTGACGCCCAGCTTCAGACCCTTTTGCATCAGCGCGCCATTGAGCTGCGCCATTTCAGCCTTCAACGCTTTGGAACCCAGAACGCTGAACACTTCACGCAACAGCTTGAGGTGCACCGAGCGCACCGCATGGATCTTGGCGCCACCCACATCGAATTCGCCCTGCTCCTGCGAAATGCGCGAACGCATGTGTTTGATGACGCTGGCGTTTTTGCCCTGCAAGCCCTTGAGCTCCATCATCTGCTCGGTCAAATCGCGCTTGCGGATGTTGATCACCCGGCCGGTTTCAGCGCGCAACTCCGTGATGCCACCCGCCATGGCCTTCGCCAAGATCCTTTGGCGCGCGCCCATCATGCCGCGCCCCAGCGCCTCTTCCAGCACGGGAAGGCAGCTTTGCTTTAGCAGCTCAGCGTCTTCGGTGACTTTTGCAACCAAGCCCTTTTGGGCCGAGACGGCAATGACCTGATTGGCCCCAATGCCAAGAATCTCGGCCGTGCTGGATTTCTGCCGTTCAATTTGGGTCTGGATTTGCGCAGGCGTGCTGAGCTCGTCCCACAGCGTGTCAATCTTGTTCAGAACCACCAGGCGTGTGTCGCCATCATTGCCTTCTGTGATCAAGTGCTCGCGCCAGATCGCCAGATCGGATTTGGTAACGCCGGTGTCGGCACCCAGGATGAAGACGACGGCGTGTGCTTGCGGAATCAGGCTGACGGTCAATTCCGGCTCGGCGCCAATCGCGTTCAAACCCGGAGTGTCCAAAATCACCAAGCCTTGTTTCAGCAACGGATGGGCAATATTGATCAACGCATGGCGCCATTTCGGCACTTCAACCATACCTTGCGCATCCACCATCGGGTTGTCATCGGGCGACTGGTTGTGCCAAAAACCCAAAGCACGGGCTTCGTCTTGTGACACGCGGCGGGTTTCGGCGACCTTTTCCAACGCAGCAGCCAACTGTTGCGGATTGTTCACATCCAGATCAATACGCGTCCATTTTTCGGGCGCCATGCGCCATTCCATCAGCGCCTGCGGCTGCAAACGGGTCTCGATCGGAAGCAGGCGCAGACAGGGCGGCACATCGGCGTCGTAGCCCATTTCGGTCGGGCACATCGTGGTGCGGCCGGCGCTGGCGGGCATGATGCGACGGCCATAACCGGCGAAGAAGATCGCGTTGATCATCTCCGACTTGCCGCGGGAAAACTCGGCGACAAAAGCGACCATCACCTTGTCAGACCGTACTTGGGTCTCGAGGCGGCGCAAGCGCTCCTCCACGGCCGCGTCCAGCAGCTCGTGGTCCTTCATCCATTCACCCAACAGCTTCAGTCGCAGCGCGAATTCACGCCGCCAAGTGCCGTGTTGGTCAAATTGTTCGTTGAATGAAGTAGCCAAAAGTTCCCCCAATAATCGGCCAATATAGCACTGGGAGAGGCAATTTTTTCATAAAAGAGCATCGACCACGGCTGAGCCACCCCAAGGCGGAGGGCCTCTTTGTGGCGCGGCGATGGAGCGTGAGGGCTATTTCTGGCACACCGGGCAGAAAAACGTGGACCGCTGGCCTTGGCGAATGGCCTTTATCGAGGTGCCGCAGACCCTGCAGGCTTCACCTTCGCGGCCATAGACCATTGCCTCCAACTGAAAGTAGCCCGACTCACCCTGTGCGTTGGAAAAGTCCCGCAGCGTACTGCCGCCCTTTTGCACGGCACGCGCCAGCACTTCGCGCACCGTCTCGCGCAAGCGCGCAACGCGCGCCCGGCTCAGGCGACTGGCGCGGGTGGTGGGCCGAATACCCGCCAAAAACAAGGCCTCGGAGGCATAGATATTGCCGACGCCCACGACCACCTCTCCGCCCAACAAGACCTGTTTGATGGGCGCATTGCGCTGCCTGATCGCCTGCTGAAACGCCACGACGTCAAAGCCATCATCCAATGGCTCTACACCCAGATGTGCCAACAATTTCTGGGCAACCGGATCGTCTTCGCTGCTGGCATACACCACCGCACCAAAGCGTCTCGGATCATGCAACCGCAAAAGTCCCTGGCTGGTGTGCAAATCAAAGTGGTCATGCACACCCGCTGGGGGCAAGGTCAGCGAAAAGTTAAGGCTGCCGGACATGCCGAGGTGCAGCAAAAGCATGCCGTCGCTCAAATCCATTAACAAATACTTACCGCGGCGGCGCACGCCAAGCACCTGTCGTCCGTGCAATTCTGATGGTTGCAAACCTATAGGCCAACGCAAAGGTTTTCCCATGCGCACCTGCTCGATCGTTGCACCCGCAATACGCTGTGCAAAACTCAGGCGGGTGACTTCAACTTCCGGCAATTCAGGCATATAGGGCAGGGCTTCACACAGCGTAGACGTGGTTGGATTATTATGGTCCGATGAGATGCAAACCCCGTCAGATATTCGTGGCATTGGCCTTAGTGGCAGCTTGCCACAACGCGTGGAGCGCCGAGCCGGAAGAGCCCGTTGTCAACAATTCTGCGCTGTCTGCCGAACTGTTTTATGAATTGCTGGTGAGTGAAATCAGTGCCGGCAATGGCGACCAGGCTGCTGCCTATGCGCTGATGCTGGACGCCGCCCGCAAGAGCGGCTCACCGCGGTTGTTCGAGCGTGCGGTTGAGGTAGCGCTATTTGCCCGCAATGGCGAGTTTGCATTGCAGGCCGCGCAGGCCTGGGTTCAGGCACAGCCCACTTCGCTGGAAGCACGGCGCTACCAGTTGCAGATTCTGATTGGCCTGAACAAGCAGCCGGAGATTTCCGACTCCATCCGCCGTTCGCTGGATGCTTTGCCTGTCCGCGAGCGGCAAGCCTTCATCAGCCTGATCCCGCGCTTCTTTGTACGCGCCAATGATCGCAAACAGGCGGCTGACCTGGTGGAGAAAGCCCTCACCGCGCAACTGATTGTCCAAAGCACCGGGCCGACTGCCTGGGCAACGGTCGGGCGCATGCGGGCGATGGCGGGCGATGCGCCGGGCGCCCTTCAGGCAGCTCAGCAAGGCGTCGCGATGAATCCGCAATCGGCAGACCCCATTTTTCTGGCGCTGGATTTAATGCAGCCCAGCGTACCCGCAGCAGAAGAGCTGGTACGCAACTACCTCGCAGGCAAACCCATGCCGGAACTGCGTATGTCCTACGCGCGCCGACTGATGGATGGCCAGCGCTATGCAGAAACCTATGAACAGATGCTGCTGCTCACCACCGAGAAGCCTGAGTTTGCAGACGGCTGGCTGGTGCGCGGCTCACTGGAAGTACAGGACCGTAAGTTCGTGATGGCGGAGTCCTCCCTGAAGACATATATCGCGCTGTTTCCCGTATCGGAACCTGCACACGACACCCCGGAAGCCCAGCGCGGCCTGACCCAGGGGTATTTACTGCTGTCGCAATTGGCAGAGCAAACTGACCGCCTCGACGAGGCTATTACTTGGTTGGACAAGCTGGAAGCCGTCGAAGACCCGATGCGCGTACAGACCCGCCGCGCGATGATCCTGGCACGCCAGGGCAAGATGGACGAAGCCATCGCGCTGATCCGCGGTGTGCCGGAAACCAAACCAGAAGACGCGCGCACCAAGATCTCCATTGAGGTGCAGCTCTTGCGCGAGAACAAGCGCAACGAGCAAGCGTATGAAGTTCTGAGCGAAGCCACCCAAGCCTATCCAGACGACGCGGATTTTCTGTATGACCAAGCCATGATCGCCGAGAAGATTGGAAAAGTGAAGGACATGGAAGCCCTGTTGCGCCGGGTCATTGCCATCAAGCCCGATTACCACCATGCCTACAACGCACTGGGCTATTCCATGGCCGATCGCCGTGTCAATCTGCCAGAGGCCCGGCAGCTGGTCACCAAGGCGCTGGAATTTGCGCCCAACGATCCATTCATCATGGACAGCCTGGCCTGGGTGGAGTTCCGCAGCGGCAATGCCAACGAGGCGCTGCGCCTGCTGCAAGCTGCCTACAAGTCACGCCCCGATGCCGAAATTGCGGCGCATATGGGTGAGGTGTTGTGGAGCCTGGGGCAACGCGAGCCGGCACGCGCTATCTGGAATGAAGGCAAGACACTGAATCCACAAAACGAGACGCTACTGGAAACCGTGCAACGCTTCGGCACCAAGCCGTGAGCTGGGCGGCGCGCTTTGGCCGCATTGGCCTTCTCGTTACGACGCTCATCGCTACCATTTTGATAGCTGGTTGCGCAGTTCCTATGCGCCAAACAGGCGCAATGGATGATGAAACACCGCACTGGCAGGGCCGCCTGCTGGTAAAGGTCGCTGGACCCAACCCATCCAGTTTTTCTTCCAGCTTTGAATTGCAAGGCAACGCCACCACCGGGCAACTGGCATTCACCAACGCGCTGGGCACGATACTCGCGCGCATTTCCTGGGCGCCCGGTTCCGCCACGCTGCAAACCGTCTCCAGCCCGCAGAGCTTCCCCGATATGGATGCACTGACGCTGTACGCCGCTGGCGCCGAGTTGCCCGTAGCCCAGCTCTTCGATTGGCTGCAGGGGCAGGCTACGCCGAGCCCGGGATGGGAAATGGATCTATCAGCACAGCCGCAAGGCCGCATCAACGCCCACCGCAGCGCCCCTTTGCCAGAAGTGGATCTGCGCATCGTGCTCGAGAAGTAGAGCCCCCTTGCTGCGCGCTGCGCCGGTCGCCCGCCCCCTCATAATCAGACCATGCAGTCTCTCTTCGACGTCGCGGCACCCGCCAAACTCAATCTGTTCCTGCACATCACCGGACGGCGCGAGGATGGTTATCACCTGCTGCAGTCCGCCTTTGTGCTGATTGACTGGTGCGACACACTGCATTTCGAGTTGCGCCGCGATGGACAGCTCAGCCGGGAAGACCTGACCACGCCATTGCCCGCGGATGACTTGGTCTTGCGTGCCGCGCGCGCCCTGCAAGCAGCCACCCAATGCCCGCTGGGTGCCCATATCAGTATTACGAAATCAGTTCCCGCCCAAGCCGGCATGGGCGGAGGGTCGTCAGATGCGGCCTCCACGCTGCTGGCTCTGAACCGCCTTTGGGGTTTGAATTTGTCGGTCGCTACGCTGTCTGCAATAGGATTGAAGCTGGGCGCCGATGTCCCTTTCTTCGTAGGCGGCCACAACGCATGGGTTGAGGGCATTGGCGAGAAAATCACGCCGATTTCTGTGACGCCATCACGCTTTTTGGTGGTCAAACCCGACGCGGGATTGGACACTGCAAAAATTTTCGGCGACCCGAGCCTAAAGCGGGACTCGGAGCCTGCTATAATTTCAGGCTTCGCTGCGAACGCCTTTGATCGAGATTTCAATTTCGGCCAAAACGACCTCCAGCCAGTTGCCCAAAAACTCTGCCCCGGTGTAACGCAGGCCCTTAATTGGCTTGAGTCCTTAGGCTTACGTGGCAGGATGACAGGATCTGGAAGTGCGGTGTTTGCGCACTTGCCGCATGACATGGATGTACCGGAAGCTCCGCAAGGGTTTCAGGTCAGAGCATGCAGCAGTTTGGATGTTCACCCTTTGTGGGGTTGGGCTCCAGCGACGGCAAAATGACGGTTTAGCGGTGGGTAGCTTTTAGCTGCCAACCTGTGTAGGGGAGTCGCCAAGTTGGTTAAGGCACTGGATTTTGATTCCAGCATGCGAAGGTTCGAATCCTTCTTCCCCTGCCAAATATGCTGTCCGGAGTGGTCCGGAAGCGGATCTCACGGCGTACAGACATAAACCCACAATCTTCGCTGGAACCCACATGCAGGCACCTACACCTCCTGATTTCATGGTTTTCACGGGCAATGCCAATCCTGGCATGGCAGCGGACATTGCCAAGCACTTGGGTATTTCCCTCGGAGCTGCCACTGTAGGACGCTTCTCGGATGGTGAAGTCACCGTTGAGATCAACCAAAACGTGCGAGCACGTGATGTGTTTGTGGTGCAGAGCACATGTGCTCCCACGAACGAGAATTTGATGGAATTGCTGATCATGGTAGACGCACTCAAGCGTGCCTCTGCCGAACGCATCAGCGCAGTGATTCCGTATTTTGGATATGCGCGGCAGGATCGCCGCCCCCGCTCCAGCCGTGTGCCAATCACTGCCAAGGTGGTGGCCAATATGCTGCAAGCCGTGGGCGTGAATCGCGTGCTGACAATGGATCTGCATGCAGACCAGATCCAGGGATTTTTTGATATCCCGGTGGACAACATTTATGCGTCGCCGGTATTGCTGGGCGATGTACGCCAGAAGAATTACGAAGACCTGATTGTGGTCTCGCCCGATGTGGGTGGTGTGGTGCGTGCCCGTGCTCTGGCCAAACAGCTCAACTGCGATCTGGCCATCATCGACAAGCGCCGCCCCAAGGCCAATGTGTCTGAAGTGATGCATGTGATCGGCGAAATTGAAGGTCGCAACTGCGTGATCATGGATGACATGATTGACACGGCCGGCACACTGGTCAAGGCAGCTGAAGTGCTGAAAGCACGCGGTGCCAAAAAGGTGTACGCCTATTGCACGCACCCAATTTTTTCCGGCCCTGCGATTGAACGCATTGCCAACGGTGACGCCCTCGATGAGGTCGTCGTCACCAACACCATTCCTCTGAGCGCTGCAGCGATGCAGTGCCAGAAGATTCGCCAGCTTACCGTGGCACCGCTGATCGGAGACACGATCATGCGTATTGCCAAGGGTGAGTCGGTGATGAGTTTGTTCTCGGAGTAACGAGACAAGACAGACGCCACTGCATGGTGCAGTGATTCAGCGTCTTTGTTAAACCGGAGTCACACTGGTCGCGGTGGACTTCTTATTGGAGTTGATTATGAAATTTGTCGCTTTTGAGCGCGCTAAGCAGGGCACGGGTGCGAGCCGCCGTCTCCGCAATTCGGGTCGCACCCCTGGCATCGTGTACGGTGGTACCACCGACACCACCTTGATCGAACTCGATCACAACGCCCTGTGGCATGCCATCAAGAAAGAAGCTTTCCACGCTTCCGTGCTGGACATGGAACTGGCTGGCAAGGAACACAAGGTTCTGTTGCGCGACGTGCAAATGCACCCGTTCAAGCAACTGATCCTGCACATCGACTTCCAGCGCGTGGACGAAAACACCAAGCTGCACATGAAGGTGCCTTTGCACTTCAGCGGTGACGAACTGTCGCCTGCCGTCAAGACCGACGGTTGCATTGCCAATCACGTCATGACAGAAATCGACGTGCTGTGCCTGCCCAAGGATCTGCCCGAGTTCATCGCTGTGGACCTGTCCGGCCTGAAGAAGGGCAAGTCCCTGCACCTGGCTGACATCGCTTTGCCTAAGGGCGTGAGCGCTGTGACCCACGGCAAGAACAACCCCGTGATCGTGTCCGTGGTGGCTGTTGCCGGTGCTGAGCCAGCACCTGCTGCTGACGCTGCTGCCGCACCTGCTGCTGACGCCAAGGGTGGCAAGGCTGCTCCTGCTGGCAAGGCTGCTCCCGCAGCCAAGGCACCTGCTGCCAAGAAATAAGCATTCCCTGCGTCTGCTGCAAAGGCCCACTTCGGTGGGCCTTTTTTATTTCTGCACGCGCCCGGCCGCCCGAAGCGCAGAAAGCGCCCCCACTGTGGGCAGCGACCCGCACAGCGGCGGAGCGCGGGGGCCACATTAGTTAAACTCAAATGATGATCAAACTGTTCGTTGGCCTGGGCAACCCCGGGCCGGAATATGAAGCTACGCGCCACAACGCAGGATTCTGGTGGCTGGATAGCGTGGCGCGCCAACTCAAAGTCAACCTGGTCATGGACAAGAGTTATTACGGCACGGTTGCACGCACCACGGTGCATGGCCAAACCGTCTGGCTGCTGGCGCCGCAGACCTATATGAATCTGTCGGGTAAGTCAGTCGCCTCACTCGCGCGCTTCTTCAAGGTCTTGCCCGAGGAAATCCTGGTCGCCCACGACGAACTGGACGTGCCGCCCGGCGAAGCCAAACTGAAACGCGGCGGCGGGCATGGCGGCCACAATGGGCTGCGCGACATCCACGCCCAGATGGGTAGTGACGACTACTGGCGCCTGCGCATAGGGATTGGTCACCCTGGCAACAAGGCCGAGGTAGCCAACTGGGTGTTGAAGAAGCCCCCACTGGACGACCGTATCGCGATCGACCAGACCATAGACCGCTGCATTAAAGCGCTGCCCGATTTGTTGCTGGGCGAGATGAACAAGGCCACAATGCAGATTCACACCAGCAAACCGCCACGCCCCAAACCACCGCGCCTGGAAAAACCCGCAACAGAGCCGGCGGCAACGGTTACGCCAACCGATACAGCCATCACTCCGAACACCAAGGACTGACCATGCGCGCACACGGAATCGCTATTGTTTTAATAGCTGCTTACGCAATATCTACGGGCGCTGCGGCCCAAAAAGTCTACAAATGCGGCAATAGCTATAGCCAAATTCCATGCAACGATGCGGTCAAGGTGGGCGCTGACGACACACGCACAGCGATTCAGAAAAAGGAATCGGAAAAGGCTGTCGCGCGCGACATGCAGGCCGCAAAGGCGATGGAGAAAGAACGCCTGGCCGAGGAAAAGAGGGCTCAGGCCAGTGGCAAGGAATCTGCCAAGGTGATTGAAAAGATCAGTGCTGCGCAGGCCCCGAAAGAAAGCAAGCCCGTGAAGGACGAAGTGCGCAAGGGCGATGCGCCCAAGAAGAAAACAACCAAGAAGACCACCGGCAAAGCCAGCGAAGACAGCAAAAAGTAGTCAGGGCTTGGCTACCGTTGCCTGCAAGCGGCGGTACTTCTGCCACAGCGTTTCCTTGTCCTCAATGAACTGGGGATTCACCGGGATACAGGCCACCGGGCACACCTGCACACATTGCGGCTCATCAAAATGCCCCACGCACTCAGTGCACTTGTGTGGGTCGATCTCATAGATCTCGGGTCCCAGATAAATCGCCTCGTTCGGGCACTCGGGCTCGCACACATCGCAGTTGATGCATTCGTCAGTAATGATCAGGGCCATGCGGGGGTTTGCTCCATGTCCGAATTATCGCCGCCCCGCCCATAATCATTGCAGCCACGCGGCCATAACACTCACGTCGACATGCCCAATACACCCATCCCCTTGCATGCCTGGAGCGCCAGCGAACTGCTTACGGCCTACCGCAGCAAAGCCGTGTCACCTGTAGAAGTCGCACGCGACGTGCTGGCACATATCGAAGCTTGTGACCCGCACCTGTGCGCCAGTTACCTGTTTCAGCCCGAAAAGGCCCTGATACAAGCCCGCGCATCAGAGTCGCGCTGGCTGCGCAATGCACCCTGCGGGCTACTGGACGGCGTTCCGGTGACGATCAAGGAAAACATCGCGACCCGTGGCGACCCCACCCCTCTGGGCACGCTCGCCACACAGGAGATACCCGCCAGTGCAGATGCGCCGCCAGCGGCACGCTTGCGCGAAGCTGGCGTGGTGATGGTCTGCAAAACCACGATGCCAGACTACGGCATGCTGTCCTCCGGTGTATCGACCTTCCACCCCACGGCACGCAACCCGTGGGATTTGCGCAAGACACCCGGTGGCTCCAGCGCAGGCGCCGCCGCCGCGGCAGCTGCGGGCTATGGGCCACTGCATATGGGCACCGACATCGGCGGCTCGCTGCGCCTGCCAGCGGGCTGGTGCGGCATCTACAGCCTCAAACCCAGCCTGGGTCGTATTCCGATTGACCCACCCTACACGGGCCGCGCAGCTGGGCCTATGACGCGCACGGTGGCCGACTCGGCATTGATGATGCAGGTGCTCAGCCAACCCGATGCGCGCGACTGCATGAGCCTGCCGGAACAATCCATTGCCTGGGACGACTGGGACGCAGACCCCGGCATGTTGCGCGGTCTGCGCATTGGTTTGTTGATTGACGCGGGCTGCGGCTTGTTGGTCGATCCACAAATCCATGAAGCTGTGCTGCGCGCTGCGGCACTGATGGAAGCTGCGGGCGCCATCGTGGAGCCCATGCAACCTTTCCTGACCCGCCAGATGCTCGATGGCATGGACCACGCCTGGCGCATGCGCTCGCACCTGGATTTGGCGGCGTTGCCCGAGTCACAGCGCGGCAAGGTGTTGCCCTACATCCGCGATTGGGCAGACAGCGTAAAGGACATGCCAGGCACCGCCGCCTTCGTCGCGATGAGCCAGTTCCACGCCACCCGTGTGGCCACGGTAGCGGCCTGCCATCCGTTTGACTTTGTGATTTCTCCTACGGCTCCGATTGCGGCCTTTGCCGCCGAGCTGCCCTCGCCCACCAACGATCCGATGCGCCCTCTTGAGCACATCGCGTTTACCGTGCCATTCAATATGTCAGAGCAGCCTGCCGCCAGTATCAATTGCGGTTACACGTCAGATGGATTGCCCATCGGTCTGCAGATTGCCGGGCGGCGATTTGATGACTTGGGGGTGCTGCGTTTGAGTCGGGCGTTTGAGAAGTTGCGCGATCCGCAGCGGGATTGGCCGCAGCCGCCCCCTGCCATTCCATCCGGCCTGATGCCGCTCAACTAAGCAGAAAGCTTGGCGAGCAAACGGGCGTGCACAGAAGGCGCCACAAACTGCGCAACATCACCCTTGAGCGTCGCAATCTCCCGCACCAGCGTGCTGGAGATGAATTGGAACCGCGAATCGGGCGTGAGAAATATGGTGTCCACTTGCGCGGCCAATGCGCGGTTCATGCCGGCCAGTTGCGCCTCGTAATCAAAGTCGGTCACCGAGCGCACACCACGCACCATCACAGCAGCATCCTGCGCCACCGCAAAGTCGCGCACCAGCCCTGTGAACGGCTCTACTTTCACATTGGCCATCGGCTGCATCACTTCGCGCACTGCATCGAGACGCTCATCCAGCGTGAACATCGTCTTCTTGTGGTGGGCTGCCGCTACCGCCACGATGACCGTGCCGAACATCTGCGCCGAGCGACGGATCAGGTCCTGATGCCCCAGCGTAATGGGATCAAAGGTTCCAGGGAAAACTGCGATGACGTTGGAAGACATGGGGTAGGCCTCAGTTTTCGCGGATTATGCGGCTTGCAACAGATGGGCATGGACTGCACCGGCCTTCAGGTGCCGATAGACGACCAAACCCATAGGTGCCAACTGCTCATCGGTCCATTTCACCGGCGCTTCCAAGTACACAAAGCCCTGGCTCGCCAAAGCCTTGCTGCACGCTGCCAAAGCGGGTTCAAACAAGGGCGCATCAAACGGCGGATCCAGAAAAATCAGTTGCAGGCTGGCGAGGGCTGCCTGCCGAAGGGCTGCCACGCCGTCCCCGCGCACCACCTGAACGCCATTGGCTTTCAATTGCTGCAGCGTTTTGTTGAGCTGCGCAATCAATGCGGCATCCTGCTCCACTAGCGTCACCTGTTTGGCACCCCGCGAGGCCGCTTCCAGCCCCAAAGCTCCCGTGCCAGCAAATGCATCCAGGCACTGCCAACCGCTCAAGTCCTGACCGAGCCAGTTAAACAGCGTTTCGCGCACGCGGTCTGGCGTGGGGCGCAGGCCGGGCTTGTCCGCCACCTTGAGCTTGGTGCGTTTCCATTGGCCGCCAATGATGCGGATTTCGTGGGACGGGGTGCCTTGATTGCGGCCCGCATGGTGCGAAGGTTTTGCCGAGGTTTTCGCTGGTTTGGTGGGGTTCTTCGTCATGGAAGCAGCTTACCGCAAGGCCAACCCACGAGGATGCCCGCAGCGAAAAGACGCGCAAGCAGCCGTTTCATAGAATGGCGGATTCCCAGAACCCCGCACATGTTCAGCTTCTTCAAGAAAAAAACTCCCCCGACTGCCGCCCCGGTAGCCAGCCCCGCTCCAGAACTGCCCGCATTGCCTACTAGCGGCTCGCTGATCGGCAGCGCGCTGGTCACGCCCATTGAGGTTCCCCTGCCAGGTGCCATCCCGCCGGAGCGGCAGAAATGGATAGACAAGCTCAAGGCCGGACTGGGCAAAACTGCATCCGGCATTTCCTCGGTCTTTACCGGCGCGCAGATTGATGAAGCGCTGTACGAAGACCTGGAAGGTGCGCTGCTGATGTCGGACGCGGGTGTGGCCGCTACGGAGTATTTGCTGGCCGAGCTGCGTAGACAGGTCAAGGAAAGTGGTGTCACCCACCCGGTGGCACTAAAAAATATTCTGGTTGCGACGCTGACCGAACTGCTCAAGCCGCTGGAAAAGCCGCTGGTGATTGGCGCACACACACCAACCGTGATCATGGTGGCAGGCGTCAATGGCGCTGGCAAAACCACCTCCATTGGCAAGCTGACCCGCCATCTGGGTGACAGCGGTGCCAGTGTGCTGCTGGCTGCTGCCGACACCTTCCGCGCTGCGGCGCGCGAACAGCTCACGGTCTGGGCCGATCGCAATACCGTCGAAATCATCAGCCAGGACGGCGCCGATCCGGCCGCAGTCAGTTTTGACGCGGTCAGCGCAGGCAAGGCGCGTGGCAAGGATGTGGTGTTGGTCGATACGGCAGGCCGCCTGCCGACGCAACTGCATTTGATGGAAGAGCTGAAAAAGATCAAACGTGTGATCCAGAAAGCCGATGCCACAGCGCCGCATGAAGTGCTGCTGGTCATTGACGGCAATACCGGCCAGAACGCACTGTCCCAAGTGCGCGCATTCGATGATGCGATGGGTCTGACGGGCCTGATCGTCACCAAGTTGGACGGCACAGCCAAGGGTGGCGTGATTGCCGCCATCGCCCGCGAACGGCCCATTCCGGTGTACTTCATCGGCGTCGGTGAGAAACTGGACGAACTGGAGACTTTCAATGCACGGGAATTTGCGCAGGCCTTGATCACCTGAAGACATAAGAGGAGAGGACAACCATGAAAACACTATTGAAAATAGTGGGTGGGCTTTTGGTAGCGCTGCTTGCCTACCTATTCCTGTGGCCCGTGCCGATTCAGCCGGTGTCCCTGCCTGTACCTACACAGCCCGGCTACGCGGGTGTACATGCTGTCAACACCAAACTTGCCAATCTGCAGATCATTGACCTGAAAGGCGAAGTCGGCCCCGAGCACATTGCATTCGGCTCGGACGGCAAGCTCTACACCACAGTCGCCAGCGGCAATATCCTGCGCATGAACGCCGATGGCTCAGACCAGCATGTCTTCGCCAACACCGGCGGGCGCGTGCTGGGCTTTGACTTTGATTCGCACGGCAATATGGTCGCTGCGGATGCCGTTAAGGGCCTGATTTCCATCGCCACAGATGCAAAGATCACCGTGTTAACCAACAGCGTCAATGGCGACCCCATCCGCTATGCCGACGCGGTCGTAGTTGCCAAGAGCGGCAAGATGTATTTGAGCGACGCTTCGACCCGCTTCGCACCCAAAGATTGGGGTGGAACCTTCGAGGCTAGTGTGCTCGACATCATTGAACAGGCTGCCACGGGTCGCATTCTGGAGTTTGATCCCGCCACCAAGACCACCCGCATCGTCGCCAAAGGTCTGAGCTTTGCCAACGGCGTCGCGTTGAGCCAGGACGAGCAAAGTCTTTTCGTCAATGAGACGGGACGTTACCGTGTCTGGAAGATTGCAGTGGGTGCGAATGATCTGGATGTACGCACGCTCGCGGCGCAGCAAAACCCACAGGCCATAGTGTTCATGGAAAACCTGCCCGGCTACCCGGACAACCTGATGCGCGGTCTGAACGGAAAAATCTGGCTGGGCTTTGCCAAACCGCGCAACCCGGTCGCCGATAAGCTGAGCGACAAACCCTGGTTGCGTTCATTGACATTGCGCCTGCCACGCGCTTTCTGGCCAGTGCCCAAGTCCTACGGCCATGTGGTCGCGTTCACCGAAGACGGCAAGATCGTCGCCGACCTGCAAGATCCAACCGGTGCTTACCCCGAAACAACGGCCATCACAGAAACCAAAGACCGCCTCTACGTGCAAAGCCTACATGCACATGGGCTGGGCTGGTTGCCAAACAAATAACTCCGATCCTCCATCACCATGACCACTCTGCTACCCCGCATCGAGCTCGAATCCGCTCCCAACCCTACCGCCGCTGTCATCTGGCTGCATGGCCTGGGTGCCGATGGCAATGATTTTGCGGCCATCGTGCCCGAGCTGGATTTGTCCGGTTGCCCCCCTATCCGTTTCGTCTTTCCGCATGCGCCCAGCATGCCGGTCACCATCAATGGCGGCTATGTGATGCCAGCCTGGTACGACATCCTTGGCGTCAATCTGGTGAGTCAGCAGGACGCTGCAGGCATCCAGAAGTCCGAACTCGCAATACAGGCACTGATTGCCAACGAAGTGGCGCGGGGCATTCCGCATGAGCGCATTGTGTTGGCGGGTTTCAGCCAAGGGTGCGCGATGGTATTGCACACCGGTCTGCGCTTGCCGCACAGGCTGGCTGGCATCATGGCCTTGTCGGGCTATTTGCCATTGGCGGACCGCTTTTCAACCGAACGTAATGCAGCTAATGCGCAAACCCCGGTCTTCATGGCGCACGGCACTGCGGACCCTGTCGTGGTGGTACAGCGCGGTGAAGAGTCGCGCAACGCCCTTGCCGCACTGGGCCACCCCGTGCAATGGCACACCTACCCTATGCAACACAGCGTGCATCCACGCGAAATTGCGGACATCTCTGTCTTTTTGACCCAGGTTTTGGGTACTGCAAAGGCCGCATGAACGTGCAGGTTGAAGCACGCCCGCTGGTGCTGGGCATTGACTTTGGTACGTCCAACTCCGCCGCAGCGCTGATAGACGCACGTGGCGACTTGCAGGTCATGGCGCTGGACGCGAATCGCCTTGAGATGCCCACCGCCGTGTTCTTCGGCGCGGACCCACCTGCCCTGCTCTTTGGCCGCGAAGCCATGCAGTCTTATCTGCAAGGCAACGAAGGCCGCTTGTTGCGCTCGCTGAAGAGCCTGCTCGGTAGCAGGCTGATGGACGAGTACACCGCCGTCAACGATCGCACGATCCAGTTCTTTGACATCGTGGTGATCTTTCTGAAGGAACTGAAGCGCCGCTGCGAACTGCAGGTGGGCCAGCCGCTGACGCATGCCATGCTGGGCCGCCCGGTGCACTTTGTCGACGACGATGCCGCACGTGACACGCTGGCACAGGACACACTGGCTCGCGCTGCCCGCGCCGCAGGCTTTACGCACATTGATTTCCAGATGGAGCCGATTGCGGCGGCGCTGGATTTTGAACAGCGCGTAAGCAAGGGAACCAGCACGCTGGTCGTGGACATCGGTGGCGGCACCAGTGACTTCACGGTGATCCGCCTGCACCCGGCGCGCAGTGGCACGCGCGACCGCAGCAGCGACATCCTCGCCACCACCGGTGTACACATCGGTGGCACCGACTTTGACCGCCTGCTGGATCTGGATGTGGTGATGCCGCACCTGGGGTACCGCCACATTGGTGTGGGCAAGCGACCCGTTCCTAACAGCGTATTTTTTGACCTGTCGACCTGGCACCTGATCCATCAGACGACGACGCGCAAGGCCATGCACTTTGCCAAGGAGCTCTGGACCGATTACACCGACCAGAGCTTGCACCAGCGACTGATGCAGGTATTGGAACTGCAATACGGCCACCGCCTGCTGGCAGAGGTCGAATCTGCCAAGATCGAATGCTCCATCTCCGGCAACAAGGCGCCCATTGATCTGGGTTTTCTGCAGGGTGAGGTTCAAAGCGCCGTCGATATACCAACGATGGCGAAAAGCCTGGATGCGTCTATCGCTGAGGTGATTGCCTGCGCCCAGGAGTGCGTGCGCAAGGCGGGGCTCACCGCAGTGGATACGGTGTATCTGACCGGTGGCTCATCCGCTTTGCGCCCCCTGATGGATGCATTGCAACGCGCGATGCCCGATGCACAACTGGTGCAAGGCAATCTGTTTGGCGGCGTGGCGGCAGGCCTTGCCTACGCCGGCGCCGCTTCTACAATGGCCGCATGATCGAAAGCCCCCGCGCGCTACGCATCTCCGTTCCAGATCTGCCAGTGGCCACTGCGTGGTACACGCAGGCATTTGACTTGGAGCCCAGTGAAGTGCATGGGGACGCTGTCACGTTTCACGTACAGGGCTTTACCGTCCTGCTGGCAATCGGTACGCCCAGCCCACAGACACCTGTGGTGTATTGGGGTGTAGACGATGTGGCCGGCGAATGGCGGCGTTTGCTGGCGCTGCAGACTTCCAGCCCTCAAACACTGACACCCCTGCGCGATGGCACAGAAGAAGCCATCGTCTACGATCCTTTCGGCAACGCCTTTGGCTTGACGTCGCTGGGCGATCCAGACATCCGCCGCGCACGTAGCCAACGCTCTGCCGAAAAGATCGCGCTGCGCAATGTGCGCGAGACACTGGACGATTTGCAACAAGACGAGCTTTCACAACGCAATGCCCGCCGTGTCTTTCTGCTGGCGGGCGTCGTAATTGCCCTCGTGATAGCCATCGCCGCCACCGTGTCCATTCAACGCGCCAAGAGCTTGCATAGTGACAAACCGCTCACGATCCCAAAGCTGGAGCGCCCCTGAACGATGGACCCTCGCCATTGGCATGAATTGCCGAACGCACCGGCACCGGGAACGGAATTGGGCCATTTGCAGGCGCTCGTCGATGGGCAGGCAACGATGCATGCGCTGAATACCGCAAGCCCTGAAGACAAGCCGTTTCGTGTGCTGTTACTGCGCAGTGGGATGCAGGTGCACGCCTACGTGAACCGATGCGCGCACTTTGGAGTTCCCTTGGCGGAACGTCAGGATTTGCTGATTTTTAAGCCCCACACCAGCATCACCTGCAACGTGCACTACGCCCGCTACCGCTGGAGCGATGGTGTGTGCGTAGCCGGAGATTGCGAGGGCGAGTCGTTGCTGCCGATTCCGGTGACGGTAGACGCCACCGGGTGCATCTGCATTGCTGCCGGGATAGGCAGTTGATCTCCGGTAGTGCGAAGAATTAAGAGCCGGGGCGTGTCGAAGCAGCTGCGCGCTTCATAAACTCATGGATGCCGCTGTCTCCCATGGAGCGCGCATCAGCCAATTCGCCACTGCGCGTGGCATACAGGACTTCGTTGTTCGCAGACAGGATGGCGACCGCAGGAATGCCTTTTTTCAACGGCACGCCGTAGGCTTGTGCAATGTCGGTGTTGCGGTCAAAGCGACCCACATTGATCTTGACGACGCGAAAATCACGCGCGATCAGAGGTGCCACCGCACCGCTCTTCATCGCTGTGTCCAGCACCCGGCAATCCCCACACCAGTTGGCACCAAACACCAGGATGACCGGCACCTTGGCCTTGGCCGCTTCAACCAACGCCAGCTGAATTTCCTTGTTCGCGTCGGCTTGTTCGTCGTAGAACTGATCCGCCGCGAATGCGGACACAGACACAAAAAAACTCAAAACAAAAGCAATCCATTTCATATTCAGGCCCTCGTAGGTGGGAAGCGGCTGACTATAAACTGCTTCGGGCCGCCTTGCCCGTGGAACAATAGCACCCATGCAACCCGCTGAAATGCACGCTTCTGAAGAGTCCGACCAGCCCAGCCCTGGGCCGGGCTACCAGCCCCGGCAACTGCTGCTATTGGGTTCGGGCCACGCCCATGTCCATGTTTTGCAGGCGCTTGCCGCGCACCCGTTGGTGGGTGTGCGTGTGGTGCTCGTAGCGCCCCATCCGCGACAGGTGTATTCAGGCATGGCGCCTGGCTTTGTAGCCGGGCACTACCCGCTGGACGAATGCGCCATCGCGCTGGAGCCACTGGTGCGCCGCGCAGGCGTGCGCTGGCTGCAACGCACAGTGCGGCATTTGGATGCACACCACCAAGCGGTGTTGCTGGACGATGGCAGCCGCGTGCAATACGACTGGCTGTCCATCAATACCGGCCCTGTGCAAAACCGGGAACAGATCGAACGCGACATGCCCGGTGCACGCGAGCACGGGTTATTCATGCGCCCCATAGAAGGCTTTGCATCCCTGTGGCCGCAAGTTGCCGACATGGGCACCAAGCGCCCGCTACGGATCACGGTCATTGGCGGCGGTACCAATGGCTTTGAGCTCGCATGCGCAGTGCGTCAGCGCATGGCGAATGCGGCGGTGACGCTGTTGGCCGGGCTGTCACCCATCGGTGACAACTATCCACCGGCCGTGCATCAACGCATGGTTCAGGCTTTAAAGATACGCGGCATCACCATCCTGCAGGACGTAGCCACCGCCATCCAAGCTGATGAAGTGCAATTGGGCTGCGGTGCCGGTCTGGCCTGCGATGTCAGCATCGTTGCCACCGGAGTACAGGCACCCCAATGGTTGGCTGGCAGTGGCTTGCAACTGGACGCAAAGGGCCTGATGTCCGTCAACGCCTTTTTGCAATCGGTCAACCACCCCAACGTATTTGCCGTGGGAGACATATGCAGCCGCGCTGACCAGCCCGATCAACCGCTCGCACGCGGTGCGCAGACGGTGCGTGTTGGCCCCGCGTTGGCACAGAACCTTGGCCATGCCACTAGCGGTGAACCGCTACGCGCCTACGAGCCCGCCCGCAATCCACTCAACCTGATCTCGTGCGGCAACCGTTACGCGATTGCGAGCTGGGGCGGCCGTAGCACCGAAGGCCGTTGGGTCTGGTGGCTTAAAAACTGGATCGACCGGCGCTTTGTGGCGCACTACAGCCAAAGCTGACGACAAGACCTGCCGCACCTTCAGGTCGGCCCTAGCCCGGCATCTGGCTGTCGCGAAAACGGCTGTCGATGCCCTTTTCTTTCATCTTGCGCTCCAACTCCTGGTCTTCCAGTTCACGCTTGCGCTGCGCCTGCTTGCGCTGCTCCTCTTCGCGCAGTTTGGCGACCTCCTCGGCAGTGGGTTCTTTGTCAAACGACAGCGTTGGTCCTGACGCGCCGGTAGGCTCGCCGCGTTTGCTTTTGAGCTTGATGGCGAGGCGCAATTCGTTGGCGGAGTCTGCGTTGCGAATGGCCTCTTCAAATCCTATGTGGCCGTCGTCGTAGAGTTCAAACAGCGCCCAATCAAAAGTACGCATACCCAGCTCGCGCGACTTCTCCATGATGGCTTTGATGTCCCCAAACGAACCCTTGAAGATGCGCTCGGCAATGGTGGGGGTATTCAGCAAAATTTCGATCGCCGCCCTGCGGCCCTTGCCGTCTTCGGTGCGCACCAGGCGCTGGGACACGATGGCCCGCAAGTTGGCGGACAGATCCATCAGCAACTGATTGCGCCGCTCGTCGGGGAAGAAATTGATGATGCGGTCAATCGCCTGATTGGCGTTGTTGGCGTGCAGCGTGCCAAGACACAAGTGGCCCGTCTCCGCAAACGCAATCGCATGCTCCATGGTTTCAGGGTCGCGAATTTCACCAATCAGGATCACATCCGGCGCTTGGCGCAGCGTGTTCTTCAGCGCGTGGTGCCAGGAGTGCGTGTCCACCCCCACTTCACGGTGGCTGATCAACGACTTCTTGGAGATGTGTACATATTCCACCGGGTCTTCGACGGTGATGATGTGGCCGGCCGAACTCGCGTTGCGGTGGTCAATCATGGCAGCCAAGCTGGTGGATTTGCCTGAACCGGTACCGCCCACCACCAGCACCAAACCGCGCTTGTTCATGATCACGTCTTTGAGAACCGGCGGCAGCAGCAGCTTCTCGAAATTGGGAATTTCCGAGGCAATCGTACGCACCACCATCGCCACGTTTTGCTGCTGTACGTATACGTTGACCCGAAAGCGCGAGATACTGGGAATGGAAATCGCAAAGTTGCACTCCATCTCTTTGGCGAACTCTTCGCGCTGGCGCTCGTTCATCAGCGCATGGGCCAGTACCCGGGTCACCTCACCTGTCAGTTTTTGCTGAGTCAGTGCCTGCATGGAGCCGTTGGCTTTCATGCTGGGCGGAAAATCATGCGCGATAAACAGGTCGGACCCACCGGCCTGGCTCATCGCTCCCAGCAGCTTGTGCATATAGGCCTTGGCCTGTTCTTCGTTCAGAGTGCTCATCGCCGCAGTATCCCTTTCAGCACAAGAGCGGTCAATACGCCGGAGCGTGGGGGCACAATAGCTCCCGTGAAGCTTTTCAACCAGACCCTTCAAATCCTGCGCGTGGAAGCGCGGTTCTTCGTGCACTTCCCGCAATTGATGTGGGCCACCGTATTTGTCGCGCTGCTGCCCGCGCTATATGCCACGATTTATCTGTCCAGCGTCTGGGACCCGGCGAGCAACACCGGCGCCCTGCCCGTTGGATTGGTCAATCTGGATCAGGGCGTACGCTACCGCGAGCATGGTTTCAATATCGGCCAGGACGTTGTCAGCAAGCTGCGTGCGGCGCGCAATTTTGGCTACGTGGACTTTGCCAACGAAGACGAAGCCAGAGGCAAGGTGCGTCGTGGTGAGCTGGCCTTTGCGCTGATCGTGCCCAGTGATTTCAGCTCGAATGCATTGCCCGGAGAGCAACGTGGCGGCGGCAAACTGGTGGTGTTTGTCAGTGAAGGCAACAACTTTGAGAGCGCCCAGATCGCGCGCCACTTTGCCCAGGAACTGGGCCATGACGTCAATGAAAACCTGAACGAACGGCGCTGGCAACTGGTGCTGTCCAGCGCGGCGGGGTCGCAGCGCAATGTGGATGTACTGCGTGAAAGCGTGAACCAGCTGAAGGCCGGCGCACAGGAACTTAGCGCTGGCGCGCGCCAGACTGCGCAGGGAAGCCGCACCGTCGCCAATGGCAGCGACAAGTTGAACACCGGTGTCGAACAGTTCACCCAGGGATTTAAACAACTGGCTGGCGGCATTCGCACCATGGAGGCCAAGCGCCCGCGCGGTGGCGATCTGACCCGGCTGAAAAACGGCGTGGATGCGCTGGCGGTGGGACACGTGGAGCTGGACAAGGGGCTGACCGATCTGCAATCCGGCAGCCAACGCCTGCGCGAAGGCGTAGTCGCTTTCCGGGACGAGGCGCGCGACAGTATCCTTACGCCGGGAAGCGTCGGCGAGGGACTGGACAAGGTACACGGTGGTCTGGTGCAACTGGACAACGGCCTGCAAGCCGCCAGCAGCAACCACAAGAAATTGCTGGAAGGCACCAACACGCTAAACGCTGGCGTTGCCACGCTCAATACGGGCCTGCGCACGATGTTTGTCAGCATCAACAATGCCGCCACCCACTTGCCGGAAGACAGCCAGCTCGACGAACTGAATAACGGAGCCAGCAGCCTGGTCCATGGCAGCAAGGCGCTGTCCGATGGCTCGCAAAAGCTGCGCGTCGGTGTCGACCGGCTGGCCTCAGGCCTGGAGTTGCTGGCCGAGTCATTGCCAGCCCGGGTCGACGGCCTGGAGGGCAGCGCCCAAGGGCTGGCCACATCGGTCGAGCCCAGTGTTGAACTGGAGGCCAGCGTCGCCAATAGCGGCAGCGGCTTTGCGCCCAATATCCTGCCTGCCGCGTTGTGGCTGGGCGCCGGCATTGCGGCGTTCCTGTTCCATGTGCGGGTCTTGCCGCGTGATGCGCGCGGCTTCTCGCGCTTTGCGCAGGTCGGCGGCAAATTGGTCATCCCGGCCGCCATCGTGTTGGTTCAGGCCGGGCTGTTGTTGCTGACAGTGCTGTACGTGCTGCGTATCCAGATCAGTCACCCTTGGCCTTTTGCGCTGGCACTGGTGGTCGCGTCGCTGACCTTCCTGTGCATCGTTTTTGCGCTGACCCGCGCCTTTGGCGATGCAGGCAAGGCGCTGGCCATGCTCTTTCTGGCCGTGCAACTGTCATCCTCTGGGGGTGTGCTACCAGTGGAGCTGAGCGGTGCGCTCTTTGCCGACATCAGTCCGTGGCTGCCACTGACCTGGGTAGTGCGCACCTTCAAGGCCACGATGTCCGGCGCCTACGACCACGCGTGGTTGGGGCCCTTGAGCATGGTGGCGCTGGCAGGGTTGGTGGCGGCATTGTTTGCCTGCTTCGTAGGGCGCTGGCGGTTTGTGCGGCCAGGGTCGGTACGGCCGGCCGTGGATTTCTAACCCGTGTAAGAAGTGGGCCGGATCTGCGACCAAGGTCCATGCGCCGCAATCCATCACTCTTGTTTGTCACCCCTCTACTGGCGGCTTGTCTGGGCAGCACCGCGTTGGCCGACACCCCTTGCAGCGCGCAGTCGGGCGCGCTGCGCACGCCGGTGATCGAGCTATATACCTCTGAAGGTTGCAGCTCTTGCCCGCCAGCCGACTTGTGGCTCAGCAGCCTCAAAGGCAAGCCGGTAGTGGCACAGGCATTTCATGTGAGCTACTGGGATTACATCGGCTGGACGGACCGCTTTGCCAGCCCGGTTTTCAACGCCCGCCAACGTGACTTGGCCAAACAGCAAGGCGCGCGCTTTGTCTACACCCCCCAAATCGTGCGCAACGGCAAGGACTGGCGCGACTACGCGGGCCAGGTGCCGCAAGCGGGTGACGTGGCACGCGTCCGGATCGCCCTACAACGCATTGGCCAGAGCAACCAGTACGAAGCCCGTGTCACGCCGCTGGCGGGTGTCGCCCATTGGAGCGCCTACTGGACCGTCACCGAGCATGGCCATGCGTCCAAGGTCAAGGCGGGTGAAAACAACGGTTCTTACTTACAGCACGACTTCGTGGTACGCCAATTGGTCCCCACAGGGTCTTTTGAGGGGCCGCAATTGCTGCAGCTGACCGCCATTCCCGGCCAGGCGGAACACCCGCGCCAGATCAACCTGGTGGTCAGCGATCCCAAAACCCTGGCACCCCTGCAGGCGCTGAGCTTGCAATGCGCGGCTTCGGGCGCGTAGTGCGCCAGCTCCCCCTCGCTCAGAGCAGCAGCGGCAGGTCTGCCTTTTTGAGCGTACGCAAAACGAAGCTGGATTTGCTGTGGCGTATGCCCTTGATCTTGTAAAGCCGCTCGCGCAACAGGCGCTCATAGTCTTTGGTGTCCTTGACGGCGACGCGCAGCAAATAGTCGTACTCGCCGGACACAAGCCAAGCCTCAATCACCTCGGGAATGGCGGCCAGGGTTTCACCAAATTTCTCCAACGTGTTTTCGGAATGGCTGTCCAGAGTCAGCTGCACCATGACCGAGTCGCCCAAGCCTAGGGCCTGCGCATTCAGGCGCACGGTATAGCCCTCTATGACTCCAGCCTCCTCCATCTTCTTGATGCGCCCCCAGCAGGGCGAGGGGCTCAGGCCAACGGCTTTGCCAATGTCTTGCAGGCTGGCGCGCGCGTCCGCTTGCAAAACTTGAAGAATTTTCCGATCCAAAGTATCCATAAAGCATAATTTACTGGATATTTCAGATATTCAGATGAATATTCTTATATATAAGAATATTTCGGTAAATACGGGAAACTATTTGGCTCTGCTGCAGGAATACTTGGGGGAACTGCAGCGGGGCTTATCCGTCGCGCCTACGGTGCAAAACCCCCACGCTGGTTACCGCCAGTTGGGGGGATTGTTTTTGCAGTGGCCCAAGTCTTGAATACGGCCAAAAAGGCCTTATCATTAGCACTCGTAGTAGTTGAGTGCTAACAGCACCGGCTTCACAAGTTAATGAGCGCCAACTTGAACAAGTTGGCCTTTGTTTACCCCCGTTTCTAAACCTAGGAGATTCCCCATGAACCTGCGCCCACTGGCAGACCGCGTGATCGTTAAACGCCTTGAAGCTGAAGAAAAGACCGCCAGCGGCATCGTGCTGCCCGGCAACACGGCCGAAAAACCGGACCAAGGCGAAGTGCTGGCCGTAGGCCCAGGCAAGAAGAACGACAAGGGCGACCTGATTGCCATGAACGTCAAGGTCGGTGACCGCGTTCTGTTCGGCAAGTACAGCGGCCAGACCGTCAAGGTCGACGGCGATGAGCTGTTGGTCATGAAGGAAGACGACCTGTTCGCGGTTGTTCAAAAGTAATTTGCGGGACAGACCTGAGCAACGCGAAGCTCTGTCCTCAATTGATTAAACGAACACTATCAAATTCATAGCTGGTTACGCAATATCTATGCGGGCTAGCGGCACATTTCACATAAATTTGGAGTCATAACATGGCAGCAAAAGACGTAATTTTCGGCGGCGAAGCCCGCGCACGCATGGTTGAAGGCGTGAACATTTTGGCCAACGCGGTCAAGGTGACCCTGGGCCCCAAGGGCCGTAACGTGGTTCTGGAGCGCTCGTTCGGCGCCCCTACCGTGACCAAGGACGGTGTGTCCGTGGCCAAGGAAATCGAACTCAAAGACAAGCTGCAAAACATGGGCGCGCAGATGGTCAAGGAAGTTGCTTCCAAGACATCCGACATCGCTGGTGACGGCACAACAACCGCTACCGTGCTGGCTCAAGCCATCGTGCACGAAGGCATGAAGTACGTGGCTGCTGGCATGAACCCGATGGACCTGAAGCGCGGTATCGACAAGGCAGTGACTGCCCTAATCGCCGAGCTGAAGAAGTCCTCCAAGGCTACGACCACTTCCAAGGAAATCGCGCAGGTTGGCTCCATCTCCGCCAACAGCGACGAGACCATCGGCAAGATCATTGCAGACGCAATGGACAAGGTCGGCAAAGAAGGCGTGATCACCGTGGAAGACGGCAAATCGCTGGAATCCGAACTCGAAGTGGTTGAAGGCATGCAGTTTGACCGCGGCTACCTGTCGCCCTACTTCATCAACAACCCAGAAAAGCAAGCCGCTCTGCTGGACAACCCGTTTGTTCTGTTGTTCGACAAGAAGATCAGCAACATCCGTGACCTGCTGCCTACCCTGGAACAAGTCGCCAAGGCTGGCCGTCCTCTGTTGATCATTGCTGAAGATGTCGATGGCGAAGCCCTGGCAACTTTGGTAGTGAACACCCTGCGCGGCATTCTGAAGGTCGTGGCTGTCAAGGCTCCTGGCTTCGGCGACCGTCGCAAGGCCATGCTGGAAGACATCGCCATCCTGACCGGTGGCAAGGTCATCGCTGAAGAAATCGGCCTGTCGCTGGAAAAAGTGACTCTGGCTGACCTCGGCACTGCCAAGCGCATCGAAGTGAGCAAGGAAAACACCATCATCATCGACGGTGCTGGTGCTGCTGCTGACATCGAAGCCCGCGTGAAGCAAGTCCGCGTGCAAATCGAAGAAGCCACTTCCGACTACGACAAGGAAAAGCTGCAAGAGCGCGTGGCCAAATTGGCCGGCGGTGTTGCCGTGATCAAGGTGGGCGCTGCCACCGAAGTCGAAATGAAGGAAAAGAAGGCGCGTGTTGAAGACGCACTGCACGCTACCCGTGCCGCTGTGGAAGAAGGCATCGTGGCTGGCGGCGGTGTTGCACTGTTGCGCGCCAAGCAAATGGCTGGCGCCATCAAGGGCGACAACGCTGACCAAGACGCCGGTATCAAGCTGGTGTTGAAAGCCATCGAAGCGCCTCTGCGCGAGATCGTTTACAACGCAGGCGGCGAAGCCTCTGTGGTGGTGAACGCTGTGTTGGCCGGTAAGGGCAATTACGGCTTCAACGCAGCCAACGACACCTACGGCGACATGATCGAAATGGGTATCCTGGACCCCACCAAGGTGACACGCACTGCTCTGCAAAACGCAGCATCCGTGGCATCCCTGATGCTGACCACTGAGTGCATGGTTTCCGAAACTCCCAAGGCGGAATCCGCTGGCGGCGGCGGTGACATGGGTGGCATGGGCGGAATGGGTGGCATGGGCGGCATGGGCATGTAATTGCTCCCTTGCTCCTTGCCTGAAGGCTGATCGCCGCGTTGCTTGGGCTTGCCGTACCTCTGGTACTGTCAGCGCCCAAGCGCCTTGCGCTAAGCCCTCATGCAGCGTCGAGTTGCACTTGTGCTCTCGACTGGAACCAAAAAAGAAAAACCCCGCAAGGCAAGCCTTGCGGGGTTTTTATTTGGGTGGGTCAGGCCGTCAGTTGCTATGTTTTTCATAGCTGCTCACGCCTGTCTTTCGGGCTTTAAGGCAGGATCAACCGATCAGTGATTGGAGATCCCGCCGCACACTTGCAAAAATCAGAGTCCACCGCCGCCACAACCCGTTTTCAGATAGTCACTGATCAGGGTCAGTTGCTTGGTCATGGTTTCGCGCGTCCATGCGGGGCCGTGGGCGTAGTCCTTCAGGACATGGTACTCAACCGGTTTGCCCGCGGCTTTGGCCTTGTTTACAAACAGGTCCGACTGGATCAACGGAACGGTCTGGTCGCGATCGCCGTGGTACACCATGATCGGGATCTTGATATTGTCGGCTTGTGTCAGCGGGCTCAAGCCTCGAACGGTCGGCTCCTGGCGTTCCTTGAAGATGGGGTTGGTGTAGAACGCCGCCCAGATTCGCTCGATGTCGGATACACCGGCACCGGCAATCGCGCACTTGTACAAATCGTGGGGGCGCACTGACGCCGCAAAGGCCGCATAACCACCGTACGAAAATCCAAACATCGCGATACGTTTTGGGTCGGCCAGCTTTTCGCTTGCCAGCCACTTGGCACCGTCGTCCTTATCGTCCTGCATTTTCTGGCCCCACTCGCGGTCACCGGCGTACCACAGCGTGCGACCCCAGTCGGCAGAGCCGCGGTACTGCGGCTGCAGCACCACGCGGCATTGGCTCACCAGCAAAGGCACCCAGCCTGAACCGTCAAAATTCATCGTGTCGCGAGCCCAGGGACCGCCATGCGGATGCACCACAGCGGCGTATGGCCCTGGACCGCACAGTTTCTCGTTTGGAACTGTCAGGTAAGCAGGGATATTCAGTCCGTCGCGCGCAGGGTAGTAAACGAAGCGCGCGCTGCCCAATGCCGCGCGGTCGATGGCGGGGTAGGTTTTGGACAGCAACTGGAGCCGTTGCTTTTGCAGCAGGTAAAACTCAGTCGGATAAGAGAGTCCACTGACACGGAACAGGTAGGTCGGCGATTCACCGCCGATACGCCGCACCAGGTCTACCGACACACCGTCCAACATACTGACCTCGGCTTGGCTCGATCCGGACACCGCCATCAGCTTCTGGTTGGTCTTCTTAATGCCCAAGGCTTGCGCCAGACCTTGAATCACCGATTCAATTTCCGGATTTTCCCAATGAACATCCCGTCCAAAAAGCCCGGCGTAAACATAACCATCAAAACCATCCGCACCCGCTTCCTCGCTGCTTGTCAGACTGCGTACGCCGGTGGCATCAAAAAACTTGTGCTCAAACAGCTTGGGACCCATCTTTTTTGCCGCGATGTCGTACTCGTAAATGCTAGAGAACTCCTGGCCGACGTTGCTCCGAACGATGGCGACCTGGGGCTTGGCCCCGGGGGCAATAACGTCCACCACATCACGGTCTTTGACATAGCTGCGGAAGTGCTCCTCCCAATTGCCATTGGCCCCACGGAAATCAATGGCCAAAAACGCACCGCGCCCATCGCTTCCGTAGCGGTTTTTCGCCCACGGCTGGCCCGCCGCATTGACCAATACACCACTGTCGTTCTCGCCCAATCGCATCAACCGGGTGGCTACACCGGTGCGCACGTTGTAGCGAAATATGTCGCGGGTATCGCCCCGGGAATCACTCTCCAGAACGATGTTGTCCGGGTCACCCGGCATTCGGCTCAACACCGAGGGGTTGGCCAGCGCAGCTGCTGTCTTGCCATCGGCCGTCCGGGCGATTTCGACGGCCGCCATAGGCTCAATCCACTTCTTTCCCTCCAGGTCCGTGAACAGCAGTTTGCTGATGAAGGTCTTGATCAGCCTGTCGCCGCGATAGTCGTACGGTTGGGTAAACGTCACCTGCAGCATGTCGTTCTTCAGGAACGACGCACTGCTGATCTGCATATTGTTGGCACCAATGACAGTGGGCTTTGCCGTCAAATCGGCTAGCTTCCAGACCACGATATTGCGCGTGTCTCCCGCGCTTTCAATGGCAATCATGTGCTTGCCATCCGGGGATATCTGGAATCCCGTCATGGCAGGAAACTGCGCCAGTTGCGAAACAGTTGGAACGCGAATGGCCGCGGATGGCGCGGCTGTTTGCGCAAAAGTGGGAGCTGTAAACAGGCACGATAGTGCCGTCCACAGTCCCAGATGTCCCAACGATGAAGCTGCTTTATTCATGAACAATCCTAGAAATAAAAAAAGGCCCTGACAATGCAATCGTCAGGGCCTTGGAGGGCGTTGATTAGAACGTCTTCGACAGGTTCAAGTAGAAGCGGCGACCCACATAGTCATAGCCGCTGTACAACGCGGCATTGCCGATACGGTTGTAGCCGGCTTGTGCGGAAATGGATGGTGGCTTCACGTCGGCCAGGTTGCGAACCCCAAACGTGACCGCCCACTTGCCAACCGAGTCCTTGTACTGGATCGAAGCTGATTGCAGCACGTAGCTGGGGGTGTCCAGCTTGAAGGTGCTCGTATCTGGATTTTCGCTCAGGAAGTCGTAGCTTGAGGTCTTGCCGACCCATTCCACTCCGTAGTAGTAGTTCCAGGCCTTGACGGTGAAGTTGAAGTCCACAGCGCCGGACCAATCGGGGTTCCCGATCGTGCCATTGTTGTCGCGCAACGTGTCAGTGGTGAACAACTTGTTGGACGTTTCCAGGTACTTCGTAATGGCCACGTTCGTGCGCAGACGGCCGATGCCTACGTCGTTGGTGTAGCGACCGGTGAAGTCGTAACCGCGAACCACGTCGGTTGCCAAGTTGATGAAGCCGTTGGTAACAGTAAGCGCATTGGTTCCCGCAGCGCGCCCCGATACCAGGCGGCAGAAGCTGCCACCGGAACGGAAAGCCGGGTCGTCATAGCAGCGGGAGAGGATGGCCGCGCCACCAACACTCGATACACCGTTGTCAACCTGGATGTCAAAACGGTCCAGCGCCAGCGACAGGTCACCCCAGCCGGATGGCATGGCCGGTTGAATGATGATGCCCACAGACTTGTTGGTCGATGTTTCTGCTTTCAGGCCCGCGTCACGCCCGCCAACACCCAGCACGGCAATGCTTTGTGTGGAGCTGAAGCCTGCTGGAAGTCCTTCGCTTTGACAATTGGTGCGACGCACGGTACCGGCATTGTTGGGCGCATCCCAGTTGTTGCACGGATCGTTGGTGTTGCTCAGGAAGCCGGAGGTGGCACCCAGGAACTGTTCGTACAACGCCGGAGCACGGTAAGACGTGCCGTTGGCGCCACGCAATGTGATCCATTTCGCCGGTGTCCATACCATGCCGACCTTGTAGGTGGATCCGGAACCGTACGATTCGTAATTGGCCCAGCGGCTCGATGCACTCAGCGTGAGCTCTTGCGCAAAAGGCAAATCCTTCAACAAAGGCACTTCGACTTCGACGAACGCGTCATTGGCGCGATCGCTACCGCGGGTCGGTGTTGAAGAAGTGAAGTTGTACAGGTTGCCGGAAATCGAATCGGCCGCTGGCGAGTCGTCGATGCTGGCACTACGGGTTTCAACACCGAAGGCGCCCTTCACCTTGCCGTACGGCAGCGTGAACAGGGGACCTGTGACCGATGCGGTCACCACGTTTTCCTTGTAATTGGTGTTACCGGTGACGTCTTTCCACACAAAATTCACCCAGTCCTGGGGCAGGTTGCCAGCGATCACTGCGGCACTGAGGGCAGGCGCTGCAACGCAACCTTTGGATGTGTCCTTGCAGACGAAGCCGTTGCCGCTTGCAACCACGTTCACGCTTTGTGCCATGCGGTCGACCAGGAAGGCTTGGAACATATAGTCACCCGAGCTGCGGCTGCTTGTCGCCGAAACATCGTAGTCCCAGCCGGTGCTTCCCAACGCACCCCGCAAACCAACGGCCACTCGACCAAAGTCGACTGTTTGCGTTGATTTGTCATTGCCGAAGCCGATGAAGGCACGTGCCCCGACATTGGCGCCGTTGGTGGTGACCTGAGGTGTCAGGAACACGTCGTTGCGCAGATTGGCAGGCAACAGCGGGCTGCCTTGCATATAGTCCAGCGAGAGTTGGCGATAACCGGTTTGGCTGGATTCCCGACGGTTCAACAGCACTTCGTAATACAGCTCAGCATCACCCAGCGCATGCAGATCCACGCCGCCCTGAACATAAACGTTCTGGTTGCGGACCGGAGAAAAGATGTTGCGGTCCAGCGTGCGCGGATCAAAGGTATCGCGAACGTTCGTGTTGGTGGTGCTACCGCCGCCAACACCTTCATAGCCCACCAGACCGGTGGTAATGGCTGCATTCGGGCGCCAGCGGTTGAAGGTGGTTCCAGTGGAGCCTACGGCGCCAACGCCAGTCTTGTTGACTGTGCCCAGGGTATTGATTGTGACGCCGTTGGATCCGGTGCCGCTGATCGGGTAGCACTTGGGCTTGCCGGTTTTGGGATCGACATAGTCAAAGCTGCCCCATGCGCCGACCACGCCATTGACGCTGGTGCGGCGGTAGTCGGTGTTACAGACAGTCCAGTCGCGCTGACCCAAGGTCAGGCTGTCTTGTTGGTTGATCTGGAACGAAGCCAGAAAGCGGGTGTCGTCGGTGACATAGCCGCCGGCAATCGCGAAATTGTGCGAGTTACCGCCGCCATCGACCGGACGGGAGGTAGACGCGTCTACCGTGATCGAGGTCAGGTTCTTTTTGGTGATGATGTTCACCACACCAGCCACCGCGTCCGATCCGTAAATGGAAGACGCGCCATCCTTCAAGACTTCGATACGGTCAACGATGGAGTTGGGCAAGGTGTTCAAGTCAGCCGCGCCGACCGAACCACGCGTACCCGATGGGGACATGCGGCGGCCATTCAGCAGCACCAGAGAGCGCGTGGGGGCAAAACCGCGCAGGCCAATGGTGTTGGCACCTGGGCCGCCATCGGTGACGAATCCGCCGTAGGCGTTGTTGATTTGACCTTGACCGCCCGTGACCGCGGTGCTTTGCAACACCTGTCCAACGGAAGTAAAGCCTGCCAACGCCGCATCTTCATTGCGGATGATGGTGACTGGCGCAGACGTGTTGTAGTTGTCACGCTTGATGCGCGAACCGGAGACAACCACCGTATCCAGTTTTTGCTCTTCCACCTTTTTCGGAGCTTCCGATGCAGGCTTGGCGGCAGTTGCGTCTTTGTCTGCGGGTACCGTTTGTGCCGCAGCGGACTGCAAGAGGATCAGCGCTAAAACTGCCAGTGAAACAGGTTTTTGAATGGGTTTATATATGTAAGCCATGTTTTTTTACTTCAGGTTCCTAAATTGAGGGGGGAAATACAGGCTGCACACGCTGAAAGTTACTTTTGAGTTACTTGGAGTGCAGCGAACTAGGAACATTTACTTTACACATCTTCACTAGATTGACACAATGAAACGTTACCAACATGTTTCCACCATGTTGTCAGACGACAACATGCCCGCGAATCGGGCCGTAGGCTCCCCGCAACAGCCCAAGAATATTTGTCGACGTTCGCGTTTGGGCGTTTGGTATTACGGCTACTGCGCAATAATCCCCACGCTGCATCAGGTTTTGAGCCTGCTTAACCAGCCAGCTGCTTGATCTCCCGCAGCAATGCGGTTCTCAGCCTTTGGGGTCGGGTATGGCTAATTTTCACCGTGGGGGTTCTATGCCAGACGGCGCTGCGATGGATGGCCTGGGCGACGTCTGCAATCTGTTCCGCGGTCCAGCGCATGCCCGTCTGCGCATGCAGTGCCCTGACCTCAAACACGCCGTCTGCCCGATGCGCCTTGGCATCGAGGCGGCCAATCAGTTCGCCGCGGCACAGGATGGGCAGCACGAAGTAGCCGTAGACGCGCTTGGGCTCGGGCGTGTAGCACTCCAGGCGGTAGTCGAAATCAAACAACGCTGAGGCGCGCTCGCGGTCCCAGACCACGGGGTCAAATGGAGACAGCAGGCAGGTGTGGCTGGCTTCCAGTTTGTTGGTGCGGGCCTTGCTCAGCAAAGCCTTGTTGCTGGCGTGCACATAGCCAGGCATCTCCCAGCCGTCGACCTCCACCCGCAAGATCGCGCCAGTATCAACCAATGCGTTCAGGTCGGCATCTTTGAGCCGAGGCTTCTGGCGAAAGTAATCGTTGACCCACCGCGCCTGGGTAACGCCCAGCGCAACAATCGCTTTTTCGATGAACCCGATATGCACCTGATCTGCGCTGTGCAATGCAACATCTTTCGCCGCCAGTTGCGGCGCAACCCGTTCGGCAATGTCATACACCCGATGGAAATTCTCCCGCCGCGCGACCATCAGCTCGCCCTGCGCAAACAGCGTCTCCAGCCAACGCTTCTCATCTTTCCAGCCCCACCACGCACCACCTCCGCCATCGGTGCGCTCAAAGTCCGACGACTTCACCGGCCCGTTGTCGCGCACATGCGCCAGCAACTGGTCCAACTGCTTACGGTGAGACTTCGCATTGCGTTCCGCATTCGCCAGGCCCCAGTGCCTGCGCGTAACGGCGTTGTAGGTGCGGTGCAGATGCAAATCCGGCGTAGGCGCAAAGCAGGCTTCATGCGCCCAAGTCTCAAACACATGGCCTGCGGCCAGAGTTTCTTCCAGCCAGTGCGATGGATAGTCACCCAAGCGCGAATGCAACACCAGATAAGGGCTGCGCGACACCACATGGATCGTGTCGATCTGCAGCAACTGCATGCGCGCAATGCAGGCGCGCAACGCGGCGCGTGTAGCGGACTTGTCTGGCGCCGAAAGTAAGCCCTGCGCCGCCAGATGCAGCGCGCGTGCTTGCGGCAACGATAAGTTCATAGTTTTCATCAGTAGATGCGCTATAAATGAGACAACATGTCCATGCCTGTGACCTTGCTGCGAAGCGCAATCAGTATTTTTATATTCTTTGCCATGGGTGCGAGCCAGGCCAAGGATATCTTGGTCGTGGGCACCACGTTCGCACGGATCTTCGAGCAGAACGAGCAAGGGGAGTACGTCGGCTTGGGTGCCGACCTGGCGCGCGCCATTGCACGACAACAAGGTCTCACTATTAAGTTTGGCATCTATCCATGGGCTAGGGCGCAGGATATGGTTGCCAGCGGGTTGGCAGATATTTTGATTGGCCCCTACAAAACGCCCGCGCGGGAAGCCCAATTCATTTTTGCCGACCAGCCCTTCTACCAGGACAACATGGTGTTTTACAAACTGGTTGGGGCCAAGGTCAGCTGGGATGGCAGCTACGACTCGCTCAAAGGCAAACGTCTGGTAGCGGTGCATGGTTGGGCCTATGGGCCAGCGTTCGATCAAGAACGCGCCAAACTCGGAGTGACCAACGTCAGCACGGTGGAAGGCGGGTTGACCATGCTGTTGAATGACCGTATGGATTTTTTCGTGGCCAACGAGAGAAACACACTGGCTGGCATGACCGCGATGGGCATGCAGGAGCAATTTACAGCGGTCACGCCACTAATTGGCACCGAGGTCGGTTACTTCGCATATGCCAAGGGTGAAGGCCGTGAAGCGCTTCGCAAGGCCTTCAATGCAGGCATGGGAAAACTGATCTCATCCGGCGAATACGCCAGCATGGCCAAGCGCAACAACATCACCATACCGGCCATCTTGACGACCAAACAAGGCGCCCCCAAGCCAGTTGCGGTGAAGTAGTAGTCCCTTTAGTCCCGCAGCCGCGCCAACAACCCGGCCGTAGACCCATCCAGCCCCGCTACATCGCCAGACGCCAATCGCGCTTCGATGTCTTTGGCCAGCACCTTGCCCAGCTCCACACCCCATTGGTCAAAACTGTTGATGCCCCACAGCGAACCGCTGACAAACACCCGGTGCTCCTGCAGCGCAATCAACGCGCCCAGCGAGGCAGGTGTCAGATCGTCGAGCAGCAAAAATGTACTGGGCCGGTTGCCGGGGAAGTTCTTGTGTCCCCCTGCATCAGCCTTGCCCACCATCAGCGCCTGCGCCTGCGCCAACACATTGGCAAGCAACAGCTCATGGTGCTGCGGCAGCGCGTGGCGCGGCTTCTTCACCGCAACGAATTCCAACGGCACGACATCGGTACCCTGGTGCAGCATCTGGAAGTAGGCGTGCTGCCCGTTGGTACCCGGTTCGCCCCACAACACCGGTGACGTACCAAACGGCAAAGGCTCGCCTTCACCATCGACCTGCTTGCCGTTGCTCTCCATCTCCAGTTGCTGCAAGTACGCAGGCAGACGGCGCAACGCGCTGTGGTACGGCGCGATACAGCGGCTGGTGAAGCCGTGGAAGTTGCGGTACCAGATGTCCAGCAGCGCGAGACGCACCGGCAGATTGCTCTCTAGCGGCGCGGTGCGGAAATGCTCGTCCATCGCATGGGCGCCAGCAAGGAACTCACGGAAACCTGTCGCACCTACCGCAATCGCCAGCGGCAGACCAATGGCCGACCACATCGAGTAACGGCCGCCCACCCAATCCCAAAAGCCAAACGTGGTCGTGATGCCAAACGCATTCGCAGCGGCCACGTTGGTCGTCAGCGCCGCGAAATGGCGAGCTGTATTCGTACCACCATGCGCGTCAAACCACGCCTTGGCTGAGCGCGCATTGGTCATGGTCTCAATCGTGGTGAAGGTCTTGCTAGCGATCAGGAACAGCGTGGTGTCGGCCTTCAGGTGCTTCAACGTCGCCGCCAGTTCATGGCCATCCACGTTGGACACAAAGTGCAGGCGCTTGCCGCTGGTCGCAAATGCATCGAGCGCCAGCACGGCCATTTGCGGGCCGAGATCTGAACCACCAATGCCGATATTCACCACATCGGTGATCGCAGCATCTGCGCGTACCTGCTCTGCGTAAGCGAGCATCGCGTCCAGCGTGTGATGCACCTTGGCCTGCTCGGTCGCCTTGTGGATTGCTATTGAATTCGTAGCTGCTTGCGCACGTTCTGCGGGCGCTGCAGCCGAATTCTCTTCTGGATTCCTCAATAAAACATGCCAAACCTCGCGGCCTTCGGTGTGGTTGATCTTCTCACCCGCGAACATCGCATCGCGGTGTTCCTCGACGCCGCTCTGGCGCGCGAGATCCAGCAGCAGCTTCTCGGTGGCGCTGTCGATCAGGTTCTTGGACAGGTCCGCAAACACATAGGGCGCGCTCTGGCTGAAACGTTCAAAGCGCTGTACATCGGAAGCAAACGCGTCACGCAGATCCAACGCTTTACCCTGGGCGTCAAATTGGGCCTGCAACTGCGCCCAGACCGGCGTTCGGTCACAACGGGTACGTGCCATGCTCAAGCCGCAAGCATCAGTTGTTCCAGCTTCACCGCATCGACGCAGAACGCGCGAATACCTTCGGCCAGCTTCTCGGTCGCCATTGCGTCTTCGTTCAGCGCCAGACGGAAACCGGCTTCGTCGTAGTTGATGACCTCCAATGTCAATTCGCTCGCCGCCTTGGCATCCAGCGCGCGCGTCAGCGGTGCGTCGGTTGCTGCGAGGTTGGCCAGCAGGTCGGGGCTGATGGTCAGCAGATCGCAACCGGCCAGCGCCGTGATCTGGCCGACGTTGCGGAAGCTCGCGCCCATCACCTCGGTGGCGATTCCGAACTTCTTGTAGTAGTTGTAGATCTGCGTGACCGACTTCACGCCAGGGTCGTTGGACAAAGTGTTATCGGTTTCGACCCAGTTTGCACCCGCCGATTTCTTGTACCAGTCATAAATGCGGCCGACGAAGGGGGAGATCAGTTGCACCTTGGCCTGTCCGCAAGCGACGGCCTGGCAGAACGAGAACAGCAGAGTCAGGTTGGTATGGATGCCTTTGCGCTCCAGCGCCTGCGCGGCCTGAATGCCCTCCCAAGTGGAAGCGACCTTGATCAGCACGCGGTCGATATGGATGCCCTGTGCCTGGTACAGCTCGATCAGACGCTCGCCGCGGGTCACGGTGGCATTGGTGTCAAAGCTCAGGCGTGCATCGACTTCAGTGGACACGCGGCCCGGAATGATGGACAGGATTTCGCAACCGAAGCGCACTAGCAGGCGGTCCATGATTTCGTCCATGGGGCGACCGCGGAACTGGTTCACGGTGTCCTTCAGCAGCGGCGCGTAGTCAGGCTTTTGCACAGCCTTCAGGATCAGCGACGGGTTGGTGGTTGCATCGGTCGGCAGGTAGGCGCCGAGTTGCTTGAAGTCGCCGGTATCGGCCACAACGGTGGTGAATTGTTTAAGCGCGTCGAGTTGGTTCATGGGAGCTTTGTATGAAGAAAAACTTGAAAGAGCGGTTGAATTATCGGTGAAACAAAGTTACATTACAACGTCGTTATTTATGTAACCCGAAAAAATGAGCTTCGATCTTGTTCTGTTTGGCGGCACCGGCGATCTGACTTGGCGCAAGCTGATGCCCGCACTGTTTCAGGCGTTTCGCCATGGCACGCTGCCTGAAGGTGGACGCATCATTGGTGTGGGCCGCGATGCCCTGAGCCACGACCAGTACCGCGCACTGATCCAGTCGCGTTTTGACAAAGTCGATCTGGCCAAGCGCCCCAGCGCCGAAGAGTTCGCCCGCTTCGCCGCCCTTCTCGAATTCGTGCGCATGGACCTGTCCAAACCAGACGACTACGCCGCGCTGGCCGCGACGCTGAAAGAGCGCAACGCCGAGACAGTCGTGATGTATGTCGCCACTGCGCCTTCGCTGTTCACCACGGTGTGCGAGCAACTGGCCGCTGCCGGGCTCAACACACCACACACCCGCGTCGTGCTGGAAAAACCGCTGGGCCATGACCTGGCCTCCAACCGCGCGATCAACCACACCGTGCGCAAATTCTTCGAAGAAAAGCAGGTCTTCCGCATCGACCATTACCTGGGCAAGCCCGCAGTGCAAAACCTGTTTGCGCTGCGCTTTGGTAACGCGCTGTTCGAGCCGCTGTGGCGCCGCGAACACATTGCCAATATCCAGATCACGATTGCCGAAGACTTGGGCGTCGAGAGCCGCGGTGCGTTTTACGAGACCACCGGCGCACTGCGCGATATGGTGCAAAACCATGCGCTGCAGCTGCTGTGCGCGATTGGCATGGAGCCGCCAATCAACTCCCACGCCGATGCAATCCGCGACGAAAAGCTCAAGGTGTTGCGTTCGCTGAAGCCCTGGACGCAGGAGTCTTTGTCGCAAGACGTGGTGCGTGGTCGCTACGCCAGTGGCTCTATCGGCGGTACGCAAGTCCCCGGCTACCGCGAAGAGCCGGGCGTTAACCCGAACAGCAACACCGAGACTTTTGTCGCACTACGCACCGAGATCGAAAACTGGCGCTGGGCTGGTGTGCCGTTTTACATCCGCACAGGCAAACGCCTGGCTGGGCGTGATGCGCGCATCGTGATCAATTTCCGCCCGACGCCGCACGCAATTTTCAACACGCACAGCGATGTCACCAACAGCCTGGTGATCAACCTGCAGCCCAAGGATGGCCTGGAGTTGCACCTGTTGGCGCAGGGCCAGAACAACCGCCAATCGCGCAGCGCCGCAGCGCTGGCGCTGGCTCCAGTGCAACTCGATCTGGACTTTGACAAGCGCTTCGGCTCCGAGCGCGTCGGCGCGTATGAGCGCTTGCTGCTGGACGTGATCGATGGCCGACTGAACCTTTTTGTACGTAGCGATGAGCAGGAAGAAGCCTGGCGTTGGGTGGAACCCATGCTGGATTACTGGGCTGGCGATGCACAGGGCCCAAGGCCCTACGCTGCTGGCACCTGGGGGCCAAGCGCATCGAGCGCGATGATTGCACGCGACGGTTTCTGCTGGTCCGAAGAAAACTAAAAGGAGACCCCATGCTTGACCGAATCAAAGCTTCACTGCCGTCATTGGCGCCCGCGGAGCAGCGTGTAGGCAAGCTGTGCCTGCTGGACCCGCGCGCCTTTGCCAAACTACCGGTGAGCGAACTGGCCGACCGCGCGCACGTCAGCAAACCCACGGTGGTGCGTTTTTGCCGCAGTGTGGGCTACGACGGCCTGTCAGACTTCAAACTAAAGCTGGCAGGCACGGTCAATGAAGGCGTGCCCTTCATCCACCGCAGTGTCGATGCCGACGACAAGACTGGCGATGTGATGGTCAAGGTGATCGACAACACCGTCGCCGCTTTCCTGAAATACCGCAATGACGCCTCTACGGTCGCCATCGAGAAGGCCGTACTGGCGCTGGCCGAAACCTTCAAAACTGGTCGAAAAATCCAGTTTTTTGGTGTCGGTAACTCCGGCATCGTCGCGCAAGACGCGCAACACAAATTTTTCCGCTTAGGGATGCACACCACCGCCTACAGCGATGGCCATATGCAGGTGATGAGCGCATCTATCTTGGGGCCAGGCGACTGCGTGGTGGTCATCAGCAACTCGGGCCGCACGCGTGACCTGATGGACGCTTGCGACATTGCGCGCAAGAACGGGGCGACCACCATCGTCATCACCGCCAGCGGATCGCCCTTGGCCAGCGCGGGGCATATCCACCTGAGCGCAGACCACCCCGAAGGTTTTGACAAATATAGCCCCATGGTCTCGCGCCTGCTGCACCTGATGATCATCGACATCCTGGCCACCTGCGTCGCATTGCGCATTGGCGGAACCACACTGCAACCATTGCTGCGCGAGATGAAGCAGAACCTGCGCAGCAAGCGTTACGCCTGAAATATCGCCCCCACGCTCCGCCGCCCCAAGGGGAATTACCCCATTAAAAAAGCCGCCCGGTTTGCACCGGGCGGCTTTTTACTTGCAATCCCAAGTGAGGCCCGGGATGAGGTTCTTTAGAACTTGAACAAGTAGCGCGCCTGGCTCTCGGTCGTTGTGATGTTGCCCGGCTGGTACACACCCGGCAGACCGGTTACGCGGCGCTCCGGATTGCCCAGCTCGTAGCTGCCGTAGCTAAAGTTAACCGAGTGGTGCTTGTCAAACTCGTAGTCCACACCGAAGCGGATCTTGGTGCGCTTGGCGCCACCCTTCAAATCCGCGCCTATCAGGCCTGGCAGACCGTAGCCACCGTAGGCCGGAGGCAACTGAAATACGCCGCTGAAGTCACCAATATTGGTCTGGCCCAGTTTGGAGAAGTCGCCACCAGCAGCAGCCAGCAACGCGCCGCTGGCATATTTACTGGCTTCCGCACCGCGTCCGATGCTGGCGCTGTCGTCGTCCTTAACTTCATAGGTCATGCCGAACGACCATTTACCCATGGGGATGGAGAAACCAGCCTGGGTCTCGTTGCCCCAGCCCTTGGTCTTGGCTTTATAGCCGCCGCCCACTTTGACCACGCCGAAGTCATAGGACAGGGAGAGCTCGGTATCGGTACGCCCGTCATAGGCCGCCTTGAACAGCTCTGCGCCAGCGCGGTCTTGCACTGCGCCGTTCAAGGTCACTTTGTAGTCGCTGTAGCTGAAACCAACTGACCAGGGGCCTTCTTCATAGGTCAGGTTCAGGCCATAGATCTGCACAGGACCCGTACCGGGGCCAGGGCCGCCGTTGACCTGGTTGGCCACGGAGCCGCCATTCAAGAGTGGCAACTTGAACGGACCTACCGGAATCAGTGTGCCTCCCAATGAGTTCGCCAAGTCCAGCACGTCCTGTGTACCGCCTTCAGCGTAGGAAGGCGTGATGTAGACACCGAACAGCTTGGTGGTGAAAGCCAGTACATCGATGTCATCGCCGCCAGACAGCTTGGCATCCGACTGCAACTCGATTTTGGAGCCCGCGAAAGCACGTGGTTGCTCGGTTTCAGTGTTGATGTGGCCGAATGTGATTTGCCCAACAGGTGTCAGCAGCGCAGTGGTCCAATCGCGCACCTGAAAGACACCATTATTTGCGGTGATGGGCTTGTCGGAGTCACGGCGCTTGAGCGCATAGCTGAACGCGCCCTTAGCGGTATATCCGGGATACACCTCGGCTTCGCCCTTGACTTCCACATTGCCACTGGTGAACTGTAGCTCGTTCGTACCGTCTACCTTGCTGGGATCCGAAGCAACGCCAGGTGAGGGTTGTGTCTTGGCATATCCCATACCGACTTCACCAGTGACGGTGACTCCGGCAAATGCCAAATTGGTGGCTACCAGTGCGGCCATGGCGATGATGGTTTTTTTCATTATTTATGCGTCTCCTAAATACGCGTGACAGAGTTGATACCCGTGTATTTTTGCATCGCATGCACTCTGCATCCTATGGGGTTGATCCTAGGTGACGTGAAAATTCTCGCACCGTGTTGCCGCACAAATACAAAAGCCCCGTTGCTTACGCAACGAGGCTTTCAAAGTATCAAACGCTGCTGGCAGATGCCAGCGAAACGATTAGAACTTCTTCAACAGACGAATGCGGTATTCGTCGCTGTACTCAGCAACGGGGTTCTTGCCGCCACCAGCCAGACCTTCGGAGCCAGTGAAGGTGCCGTAGCTCAGGTTGATGTTGGTCATCTTGCTGAAGTCATACTGAACGCCAGCGCCGGTGAAGGTGCGCTCAATGCGGCTTGGAGACAGGGCATAAGTTGCCTTGGCCTTGTCAACTGCAGCGTATGTCAGACCGAAGGTCACAGCGCCCATAGGAACTGTCAGGCCAGCAGAGTACTGGTCTGGATAGTCGTGGTCAGCCACCAGGTAGCCCACGCCGATCTTGGCCACGCCGAAATCATAGGTTGCAGCCAGACGGGTACGGCCCCAATCCTTGTAGAACTTGGCGACAACGGGGTTAGAGTTGGTCAAAGTCGTTTTGGAATCGAACAGAGTGTAGTCAGCGTACAGGCCAATGGGGCCAGCGTTGTAGCGACCGATAACAGTCCATGCAGTGGTGCCGGTGACATTGCCACCGGTCTTGCTGCCAAATTCGCTAGCGCCGTCGAGCAAGCCCAGAGCCGCGCCGTTACCGGCAGCGCCGTTCACTTCAGAGTACAGAACGGTTGCAACGACTGGACCAATAGGCAAAGTCAGCGAAACTGCATCGATGTTGGTGCGAGGAGCGATAGGGGTGGCAGTGCGAGAAGAAGCATTGCCGTCCATGTTGGTGGCCAGTTCGATGGGGGCGCCAGCGGTACCGACAGTCAACAGGGGAGACACCGCTTCGATGGAACCAATCGAAATCAGGCCAAAACCGGTAGTCAGAGACAGGGTTGCATTGCGTGAGGACACTTGGTCGTCACGGCCGCGCAGACGGATTTCAGAGGCAACAGTTGCCTTCATGCCGCCGCCCAGATCTTCTGTAGCGGTGAACAGCACGTCGCCGTCCGTCACCAACAGACCTTGACCGCCACCAGTGAATGTGCCTTGGCCGAACACGGTGCTCGAATTCTGTGTAGTCGGCAGTTTTTGAGCGCCGAAGCCCAGCTTGCCGGTGATTGTTACTTGTGCGAAGGACGTGCCTGCTGCAGCCAAAACTGCCAATGCGACGAGGGTCTTTTTCATTTAGATATCTCCATATTGGAATGAAAGAAAAAACGGAACCTTGGTAATTGGCGATGCCAAAGACCACGGAAACCTGAAATCCGAATTTATTGGAACATGGGAGCGCACCCCGATCAAGCCTGAAGCGGCCAAAGTAGGGCTAATGACGGCAAATGAGGCGTCATCTGTTACAAAAATGAAACACTCGCACGACGCAATTACCAGCAGGTTACGGCGCTGCCGTCCTACCGTCTCACTGGACGTCGCTAAAGGTGCCGCCTATGCGGCGACATTTAATGCAAAGCAATAATGGTGCCAATGCTTGAAAAAGGCTTGAGAACGGAAGATTTTGCCTAACCCGCTAGACTTGGACACACCGCAATAAACGCTCAACCTTGATCCCATGGATGCCTTGCTGATTGCCGCCGACTCTGCCCTGCGCACGCTGTTCACCAAGCCACGCGCGACGCATCCGTGCCCCACGGTACCGGATAGTGCGACAGAACTGAGCGCCGCGGACAAACAAATCGCCGCAGGCCTGATGCGCGTGAACCATGTGGGCGAGGTCTGCGCCCAAGCCCTCTACACAGCCCAAGCGATGGCCACACCAAACGCGACATTGCGCACCCACTTCGCCCAAGCCTGCGAGGAGGAAACCGACCATTTGGCCTGGACTGCTCAACGACTGGATGAATTAGGTTCAAGGCCGTCGTTACTGAACCCGCTTTGGTACGCTGGCGCTTTTGGGCTGGGTTTGCTGGCCGGGCGATTGGGTGACCGGGTCAGCTTGGGCTTTGTCGTGGAAACCGAGACCCAGGTTGGCGCCCATTTGAAAAGCCATCTGGACCTGTTGCCCCAAGGCGATCATGCGTCGCGCGCCATTGTGGTGCAAATGCACGACGACGAAATCGCGCACGCGGCCGGCGCGCGTGCAGCCGGCGCTACGGAGTTGCCACAACCCGTCAAAGACATGATGCGCGCCGCGGCCAAAGTCATGACGACCGTGGCACAACGGATTTAGGCCTCCACAACCTCAAAACTGGTCGTGATGTCGGCCGTCTTGGCCAGCATGATCGTGGCCGAGCAATACTTTTCGTGGCTCATTGCTACCGCGCGCTCAACCGCAGCCGCTGGCACACCCTTGCCGGTCACCGTGAAGTGCATGTGTATCTTTGTGAACACTTTGGGCTCGGTGGGCGCGCGCTCGGCGTTGAGCTTGACGGTGCAGCCCTGCACGGCGTGGCGACCCCGCTTGAGGATCAACACCACGTCGTAGGCCGTACAGCCACCGGTGCCAGCCAATACCGTTTCCATAGGGCGGGGTGCCAGATTCTGACCACCGTTCTCAGGCTTATCGGCGTCCGGCGCGCCGTCCATCATCAGCGTGTGACCGCTGCCGGTTTCAGCGACAAATCCCATTCCTGAGCGGGTTTGCAACCCGCCTGTCCAGCTCACAGTGCATTCCATCTTCGCAGTCCTTTCAAGTTGCTCCGCGCGGGGCAAATTAATCCATCGCTACAATGTCTTAAACTGCTCCGCGCGGAGCGCATTCTTTTGTGATTACGAACCAAGTGTAGCCCCATGCCATCCTCTTCTCCTGCCAAGGCACTCAGCCCTGCCGACTACCTGAAGAAAATCCTGACGGCCCGCGTCTACGACGTGGCGCACGAAACCGCTCTGGAGCCGGCTCGCGCCTTGAGCCGGCGGCTACACAACACGGTGCTGTTCAAACGGGAGGACCAGCAGCCCGTGCGCAGCTTCAAATTGCGGGGCGCCTACAACAAGATGGCGCACCTGACGCCGGAACAGCTCCAAAACGGCGTCATCTGCGCCTCCGCAGGCAACCACGCCCAGGGCGTCGCTTTAAGCGCCAGCAAGCTGGGCACCCGTGCGGTCATTGTGATGCCGACCACAACGCCCCAGGTCAAGGTCGATGCCGTACGGAGCCTGGGCGGTGAAGTCGTGCTTTTTGGCGAGAGCTACTCCGACGCCTACCAGCATTCCTTGGAGCTGCAAAAGAATGAGCATCTCACCTTTGTGCACCCTTTTGACGACCCGGACGTGATCGCGGGCCAGGGCACGGTGGCCATGGAAATGTTGCGCCAGGTACAGACCCTCGGAGCAGACAAGGCAGCCAAATCGGGACAAAAGTCCAGTCACATTGGCGGCCCGCATCTCGATGCCGTGTTTGTCGCCATCGGCGGCGGCGGCCTGGTGTCCGGCGTGGCCAACTACATCAAGGCAGTCGACCCGCGCATTAAGGTGATTGGCGTGCAGATGAACGACTCGGACGCGATGATCCAGTCGATCGAAAAGAAAAAGCGCGTCACGCTGACCGATGTCGGGCTGTTCTCTGACGGCACGGCGGTGAAACTGGTTGGCGAGGAAACCTTTCGCATTGCGCGCGATCTGGTGGACGAGTTCATGACGGTGGATACCGACGCCGTCTGCGCGGCGATCAAGGACGTTTTTATCGATACCCGCTCCATCGTCGAACCGGCTGGCGCGCTGGCGGTAGCGGCGATCAAGCAATACGTCGCGACGCACAAGACCAAAGGCGAGACCTACGCCGCCATCCTGTGTGGCGCCAACATGAATTTCGACCGTCTACGCTTTGTCGCCGAACGTGCCGAGGTGGGCGAAGAGCGCGAAGCGTTGTTTGCGGTCACCATCCCCGAAGAACGCGGCAGCTTTAAACGTTTTTGTGAACTCATCGGGAATCTGCCGGGCGGACAGCGCAATGTCACCGAGTTCAACTACCGCGTCAGCGATTCGAACAAAGCCCATGTGTTCGTTGGCCTGACCACGCACGGCAAAGGCGAGTCGCTAAAGATCACCGCCAACTTCAACAAACACCGCTTCGCCACGCTGGACCTGACGCACGACGAACTGGCCAAGGAGCACATCCGCCACATGGTGGGTGGCCACTCGGCGCTGGCGCAGGACGAGCGCGTGTTGCGTTTCGTGTTTCCGGAGCGCCCCGGTGCGTTGATGAAATTCCTGAGTTTGATGCGCCCGAACTGGAATATTTCGCTGTTCCATTACCGCAACCAGGGCGCGGACTACGGTCGCATTCTGGTGGGCTTGCAGGTGCCCAAAGCGGATGACAAGGCATTTGCCCAGTTCCTGAAAAATCTGGACTACCCTTACGTGGAAGAGACGAACAATCCGGTGTACCGGATGTTTCTGCAGCAATGAAATGACCCCCACGCTCCGCCGCTTTGCGGGCCGCTGCCCCCAGCGGGGTCGCAACTCGCCTTGGGGGGGGCAGCGGCGGATTGCTACAAAAAAGTAGCTGCTTACGCACACTCTGCGCTGCCTGCAGCCCGATTGAGTCTATTTTTTGAGTGGTAATTCCAGTGTGATGCCAGCGTCTGCAGCACCGCCACCCTGCGGCGCCAACACCGCACGGCGCGGCTGCACACTGCTCAACACCCACTGCCCATCGACCACCGCACCCACGCGGTAAGGCTTGGCCGGTTTGCCGTCGATGGCGATCAGCGCTGCACCCCGATGCACGCCACCGGACACCACACCTGCCAGGCTGAAACGACTGGATGCGGGCGCAACTGCATTCATTACGGGAGCCGCACCGCCACCCAAGGCGCGCGCCACCGCGGCGCTGTCGACGGGCGCTGCTGGCGGCGAGTCTGCAGCGCTGATGGGCGCGGGTGCGGCAGGCCACTTCAGCACCCAATACATGGCGCTTGCCGCTGCGAGCGCGGCCAAGGCCAGCGTTGCTAAACGGGTTCCCCACAGAGATTGCACGGTCGATACCATGGGCCGCATTATCATGGAAGGCAACATGCTTTCTTCACAACGCACTCCTATGACAATTGCCACCCGTTTCTCGCGCCGCATCCGCCATGCTGGCTTCACGCTGATCGAGCTGATGGTCGTGCTGGTCATCATCGGCGTGCTGGCCGCGCTGATCGTGCCCAATGTGCTGGACCGCGCGGACGATGCGCGCAGCACTGCTGCCAAGACCGATATCGCCAATCTGGTGCAGGCGTTGAAGCTCTACAAGCTGGACAACCAGCGCTTTCCCACCGGTGAGCAAGGATTGCAAGCACTGGTTGCCAAGCCCACCGCCGGCCCCACTGCGCCGAACTGGCGCCCTTACCTCGACAAATTGCCCAATGACCCCTGGGGCCGCCCTTACCAGTATCTGAACCCTGGCATCAAGGGTGAGGTGGACGTGATGTCCTTTGGCGCCGACGGACAGGCTGGCGGCGAAGGGAAGAATGCAGACATCGGTAGTTGGTAAAGATGTGACCCCCACGCTCCACCGCTGCGCGGGTCGCTGCCCCCCGAGGGGGCTAATTTTTCTCGGGGCCGCCCAGCGAAAAATTATCCACGGCTTCACGTTATTGGAGCTGCTCCTGGTAGTGGCCATCATTGCGATGGCGACCGCCGGGGTCAGTCTGGCATTGCGCGATTCGGCGCAATCGCAACTGGAGATGGAAGCGCAACGTCTGGCCGCTGTGCTGGACGCCGCGCGAGCCCAGGCAAGGGCTACTGGCGTTGCGGTGCGGTGGAAGACTAGCGACAACGGTTACACGCTGAATGGTCAGGCCAGCGCATGGCAGTACCCGGGCATAGCTGCCGAAGCCCCGCCGCAAGGTTTGGTGCTGGGGCCTGAGCCACTGATGGCCCGTACCAGCGTACGACTGTGGCGCATCGAAAAACCGGAGCGCGCAGTACTGATTGCTACCGATGGCCTGCGCCCATTTAGCGTTGAGGCTGCCCCATGACAGACCGAGGCTTTACGCTGATCGAAGTGCTGGTAGCACTGGCCATCGTCGCAATTGCGCTGATTGCAGGCGCGCAGGCCACATCCTCATTGACCCGCAATGCGGAACGCCAGGCCGACCGCGTGCTGGCGCAACTCTGTGCTGAAAACGCCATGGCGAAAGTACGCCTGTCGCGGCAATTGCCCGACGTGGGCGATACGACCACATCCTGCGAACAGGCAGGCCGCACCCTGTCCTTGCGCTTGCTGGTGCAGCCCACGCCGAATCCAAATTTCCGCCGTGTTGAAGCGCAGTTGTTTCGCGATACGCAGCCCTTGTTACAACTCAGCACCGTGGTGGGGCGGTATTGATGAAAATCAAACGTATCCAAGGTTTCACGCTAATGGAGCTGCTGGTTGCCATCAGCATCATGGCCGTAATGACATTGATGGCCTGGCGTGGACTTGATGGCATGCAGAGCGCGACCCACAGCACGCGCGCGCATGCCGACGCGGTTCTGGCGCTGGAAGCCGGTCTGGCGCAATGGGGCGCAGACCTGGACACGATGGTGGCACCCAGCGCATCGTCCGGCGCACCGATCCCGATGGACTGGGATGGCCGCGTGCTGCGCATCACGCGGCGCAATGTTACGGAGCCGGGCGACGGCCTGCTGGTCGTGGCCTGGACGCGCGGCAACCGCGACGGTTCCGAGCAATGGCTGCGTTGGCAATCGCCGCCCTTGCATTTGCGCCAGGACTGGGGAACCGCTTGGGAGCTGGCAAACCAATGGTCTCAGAGCCCCAGCGACAGCGCAAAAAAACAGGAAATAGCCATCACGGCGCTCGACCAGTGGCAAATCTATTACTACCGCGGAGGTGCATGGAGCAACCCGCTGTCTAGCAGTGGTACGCCGGGGGCTGGCCCCGCGCAACCCGCGCAAGCCAACAGCTTGCCCGATGGTGTCCGGCTGGTGCTCGGTGTGACCGCACCGCACCCATTGGCTGGCACCATCACGCGGGATTGGGCCCAACCCACGTTGACAGGTAGTGCCCAATGAAGAATGTTGCCCCCACGCTCCACCGCTTCGCGGGTCGCTGCCCCCCAAGGGGGCTAAATTTGCTTGGGGCGGCCCGGCGCAAATTTGCGCCCCCCACGCACCAGTACGGCGCCGCCATCCTGACCGCAATGTTGACGGTGACATTGGTTGCCGCGCTGAGCTCGGCGGCGTTGTGGCAACAGTGGCGCGGCATTGAAGTCGAGACGGCAGAGCGCGAACGCCTGCAAGCCGCGTGGATACTGCAAGGTGCGCTGGACTGGGCGCGGTTGATCCTGCGCGAAGATGCGCGCAGTGGCAACAGCGTCGACCATCTGGCCGAGCCGTGGGCCGTGCCGCTGCAGGAAGCGCGCCTCTCCACTTTTCTGGCAACCCGCGAGAGCGACACCACCAGCCAGGGCCTGGAAGAAGCCTTTCTGTCGGGCCAGATCGTTGATCTGCAGGGCCGGCTGAATGTGATGAACCTGGTGCAGGACGGCAAAGTAGATGCGCCTACTGCAAGGGCTTTCTCCCGGCTGTTTGAAACTCTGCGTCTGCCACAAGGGCAACTGGTCAACCTAGTGGCAGGCATGCGCGCCGCACTGGAAACCGATGCCGCAGACAAAGACACAAGCGGTGGCAATCCCACCCCTGCAGGGCAGCGGCCCCTACTACCGCGCACGACCGAACAACTGGTTTGGTTAGGTCTTTCCAAGCCGGTTGTCGCGGCGTTGCAGCCTTTTGTGACGGTGCTGCCAAGGTCCACTACCGTGAACCTCAACACCGCGCCCCTCGAAGTGGTCTACGCCAGCATCACCAGCGCCACGATGGCCGATGCCCAGCGGCTGGTTGCGGCGCGCGCGCAATCGCACTTTCGCAGCCTCTCGGAGGTGAACCGTTTGCTAAGGGGCCCGGACGACGCCGTCGTCGAAACCCGGCATGGCTTGAACTCCAGATTTTTCGAGGTTAGCGGGCAGGTGCGGCTGGGTGAGCGCCTGGTGCTGGAGCATTCGCTGGTGCAGCGGGACAACCAAAAGGTCACAGTGCTGTGGCGCGAACGGGGTGCCGGAGCGCCCAATGGCCCTGCAGCGTCCTTACAATGAGCCGCAATTCATACGCCATGTCCACCGAACTCATTCCCCTCATCCTCGCCGCAGAAACGGTTGCACTGGTGCCCGCGCACGCGCTGTCCTGGCACCGGGTGCAATTGCCACCGGGCACGCTGGATGGCGGCATATTCAAGGAGCGCAGCGCGCCCCGACTGCGCGCCGTACTCGAAGGCCTGCTGGAAGACCAATTGCTCGATGACCCGGCGCAACTGCACTTCGCGCTGCAACCGCAAGCAAGAACCGACGCACCTGTATGGGTCGCGGTATGTGACCGGGCCTGGTTGCGTGAGGCCGTCGAATCACTGACCCGACTGGGGCGCCCGCCGCAGCGTCTCGTGCCGGAATGGACACCCGATTCGCCCACCGATCAGTTGTGGATAACGGGCACCGAGGATGCGCCACAAGCCGTCTGGACCGATGCACAAGGTCTGCACCGTGTGCCACTACCGCAAAACGCAGACGCGGGTACCGCGGGTTGGGCACAGGTCCGCGACAGCTATGCGCTGTGGGCCGAGCCTGCCGTCGCCGCACTGGCAGAAAAGACGCTGAACAAACAACCCCACGTGCAAAGCCACGCAGAGCGCTGGGAGCGCGCGGCGCAGTCCGCTTGGAGCCTCGCGCAATTCGATCTGGCGCGTCGCAATCCGTTGATGGAGAGAATCCGCCGCGCGGTGCTGTCGTTCCTGAAGACCGACCAATGGAAGCCCGCACGCTGGGCACTGGTGGCGATTGCGCTGGTGCAGATCGTAGGCCTCAACGCCTATGCATGGCACACCAACAACCAATTGCAAGCACAGCGCGACCGCATCCGCGACACACTGGTCACGACCTTTCCGCAAGTGAAGGTGGTGGTCGATGCGCCGATCCAGATGGAACGTGAACTCGCGCTGTTGCGCCAGACGCGCGGCGCCGCATCATCCAAGGATCTGGAGTCCATGCTGGCCGCACTCGGTACCGCGAACCCGGGTCTATTGCCTGCAGGCGCACCTGGTAGCGTGGAATACGTCAATGGCGAAATGCGCGTGGGCGGTTTGACGTTGACTGTCGAGCAATCCACCGCGCTGGACCAACACCTGCGCGCCAGTGGCCTGTCAGCGCAAGCCGACGGCGCTGCGGTGCTGGTTCGCACCCGGGGCACACCATGAGCAAAGCCCCTTCCAATATGCAACTCGCACTGCAAGCCTGGTGGCAACAGCGCGATACGCGCGAAAAAACGCTGCTGACCTTGGCCGCCACTCTGGTCAGCGCAGCCCTTGTCTGGGGCATTGCCATTGCACCTGCGCTGCGCACGCTGCAAAAATCTGCCGCGCAGCAGATCGCACTACAAGACCAGTTGCAAACCATGGCGCGCATGCAGGCACAGGCCAAGGCGCTGCAATCGCAAGCGCCGCTATCCCAGTCCGAAGCCGCTGCGGCACTGAGCGCATCGGTACAGCAGTCCTTTGGTGCCGCCGCTGACATCACGATTCGCGCAGGCGACGCCAGCGTGACGCTGCGCGGTGTCAGCGCCGATGCACTGGCGCAGTGGCTCGCCACCGCGCGCACCAACGCCCACGCCGTGCCGATGCAGGCACGCATGACCCGCACCGGCGCCACCTGGAGTGGCACGCTGCAATTGGGATTGCCCACATCGTGAAGTGGATGCCCGCCCAGCCCCGCCGTGCGGGCATGCTCCCACGCTCCAACGGCCCTAACGGCCGTATCGCGCCGTGGACTTGGGCGCTGTCGGGTGTGCTGATCGGGACAGTATTCGCATTGGTTTGTTTCGCCCCAGCGCGCTGGCTGGCGCAAGCGGTTCAAAGCGCCTCACAAAGCCGCGTGCAATTGGTCGATACGCAGGGAACCGTGTGGACCGGATCGGCCCAACTGGTACTGGCTGCTGGCGCTGGTACACAGGACAGTGCGCGCCTGCCGGGCCGCGTGCAATGGAAACTTCGCCCCGCGCTGCAGGGTGTGCAACTGGCCGTACAGGCCGACTGTTGCATGGACACGGCATGGACGTGGGCAGCAACGCCCGCCGTCGCGGGACTGCAATTGCGCAGCCTGGATGGCAATGCCGCACCATCCCGCTGGCCCACCGCCGTGCTGGCGGGCTTGGGCACGCCGTGGAACACCCTGCAACTGCAAGGCACGCTGGCGCTGACCACGCAAGCACTGGTGCTGCAACAACAGGCCGGGCGCTGGGAAATGCAAGGCAGTCTGCAACTGGACGCTGAACGAATGAGCACCAGCCTGTCTACATTGAAGCCCGTCGGCAGTTACCGCATCGCCCTAAATGGCGGGCCGACACCAACACTGGACCTCAGCACACTGGACGGTAGCCTGCAGTTGCAAGGCGCGGGGCGTTGGGTGGGCGGACGGCTGCAATTTACTGGCGAGGCGCGTGCGGCCCCCGATCGCGTCGAGGCACTGTCCAATCTTCTGAATATCATCGGACGGCGCGATGGCGCACGCTCCATCATCAAAGTGGGTTAATTCGCATGTACACCAGCTCCACCCCTTCGTCCGCTTCGTTCAAGCGTCTGCCAGTTGCTACTTATTTAATAGCTGCTTACGCACTGTTCACGGGGTTTTCAGGAACTTTTGTCACTCAAACTCTGGCGCAGGCCCCGGTAGCAACCCCCAAGCGTGGCGAAGCGATCACGCTGAATTTCAACAATGCGGAGATCGAAGCCGTGGCCCGGACACTGGCGACCGTCACCGGCCGTAATGTGGTTGTGGACCCACGCGTCAAAGGCACGATCACGCTAAGCACCGATGCACCGGTCGCCCCCGCAATCGCCTACAACCAGTTCCTGGCGACCTTGCGCATGCAGGGCTACACGGTGGTGAGCAGCGACGGCATGGACAAGATCGTGCCCGAAGCCGACGCCAAGGTGCAGGGAGGTGCGGTGTCGGAGTCCGTCAGCGCCAACACCGCGGGCGGCAACCAGTTGGTCACGCAAATCATTCGTCTGCAACACGAAAACGCCAACAACCTGGTTCCCGTGTTGCGCCCGCTGGTGAACCCCAACAGCCCGATCAACGTCAACCCCGGCACCAACACGCTGGTCATCACCGACTACGCCGACAACATGCGCCGTCTGGTGCGCATCATCGCCGCGCTGGATGTGGCTAACGCCACCGACGTAGAGATCATTGCGCTGAAGCACGCCAGTGCGTCCGATCTGGCGCCGCTGGTACAAAAGCTGTCCGAGCCCAGCGCCGGCGTGCCTAACGCCACCGCAGACGGCAGCTACAAGACCACTGTGATTGCCGAGCCACGCTCCAACACGCTGATCGTGCGCGCCGCCAACCAGGCGCGCCTGGCGCTGGTGAAGTCATTGGTCGACAAGCTGGACCAACCCGCTCCCACTACGGCCAATGGCGCCGCGGGCAATATCTATGTGGTCTACCTGAAGAACGCGAACGCAGTGCAGTTGGCCAGCACGCTGCGCGCCGCCATCAGCGGCGAAGCACGCAATGCGCCATCTGCAGGCAGCACGCCAGTTGTAGCCACGACCGGTGGAGCGAACACTACAGGCACACAGACCTCTTCCGCGTTCGGCTCCAGCGCCAATGCCAGCGCAGCCACCACGGGTGGCCAGATCCAGGCCGACACGGCGACCAATGCGCTGATCATCACCGCCAGCGAACCACAGTACCGCCAGTTGCGCGCGGTGATCGACAAGCTGGATTCTCGCCGCGCACAGGTCTATGTGGAAAGTGTGATTGCCGAAGTCAGCACCGACCGGGCCGCCGAGTTCGGCATCCAGTGGCAAAACGCGTTGGGTAAGGCCGGCGACTCCACCATCGGTGTGCTGGGTACCAACTTTGGCGCGGTCGCCGGTAAAAACATCATTGCTCTGGCTGCAGGCGGCGGCACGGTGGTGCCATCGACTGGGCTCAACTTCGGCCTCGTGAATCAGGTCAATGGTGTGTATGTGCTGGGCTTTCTGGCGCGCTTCATAGAATCGACCGGCAGCGGCAACGTGCTGTCCACACCCAACATCCTGACGCTGGACAACGAAGAGGCTGAAATCAAGATTGGCCAGAAGGTGCCCTTTGTCACCGGCCAATACACCAACTCCGGCAGCACCAGCGGCACTGTGAACCCGTTCCAGACGATTGAGCGCCAGGACGTAGGCCTGAAACTGAAAATCAAGCCGCAAATCAGCGAAAACGGCACCATCAAGTTAATCGTGGAGCAGGAAGTCTCCAGTGTGCTGGCGTCCACTGCCACTGCCGCCAACGGCCCCACTGTGAATCAACGCACCATTAAGTCCAGTGTGCTGGTCGAAGATGGTGGTGTGGTCGTACTCGGTGGCCTGCTGCAAGACGAATACTCGGGCAACGAGGACAAGATACCCGGTCTTGGCAACATCCCGCTGCTGGGTGCGTTGTTCAAGAGCGAGGCCCGCTCGCGCAAGAAAACAAACCTGATGGTGTTCCTGCGGCCTGTTGTCGTGCGTGATGCCGCGAGTACGGCGCAGCTGTCGAATGACCGCTATGAACAAATGCGCAGTGGCCAGCAAACCGCACAACCCGAAGCCAGTGTGATGGTGCCTATCAACGAAGCCGCCGTGCTGCCCGCACTGCCTGCGCCCTCCGCACCCCCGGCACGCAGCGCGCCAAAAGGCCCTTGAAGCATACGTCCTTGAGTTCATCCATGCGCTATCCCCTGCCCTATACCTTCGCCCGCACCCAGCAAGCCTTGCTGGAAGAGCATGGCGACACGCGCACGCTGTGGGTGCACGCAGGTACGCCCGCGTCGGCGGTCGGCGAGGTGATGCGCAAGTTTGATCCACAGTCGGTGCAGACGCTGGACAGCGCGGTCTTGAGCCAGCGCATCAGCGCGGCCTACGCGCAAGGTGAATCCAGCGCCGCCACGGTGATGAGCGAAGTACAGGGCGATGCCGATTTTTCACGGATGATGCAGGACCTGCCCGCAGTAGAAGACTTGCTGGAGACGGCCGACGACGCGCCCATCATCCGCATGCTCAACGCGTTACTCACGCAGGCCGCGCGCGATGGCGCCAGCGATATCCACATCGAGCCCTACGAGCGCCACTCCAGCGTGCGCTTTCGCGTCGACGGCACACTGCGCGAAATCGTGCAGGCGCACCGCGCGCTGCATGCGGCGCTGATCTCACGCCTGAAGATCATGGCTGACCTGGATATTTCGGAGAAGCGCTTGCCGCAGGACGGCCGCATAAGCTTGCGCATAGGCACGCGCGCTGTCGACGTGCGCGTCAGCACATTGCCCAGCGCACACGGCGAACGTGCCGTACTGCGCTTGCTGGACAAGAGCCAGGACCAATTGAGCCTGGAAGCGGTGGGCATGCAAGGCAGTGTGTTGCAACGCTTCGAAGGCCTGATCGCGCAACCGCACGGCATCATTCTGGTGACCGGCCCCACCGGCTCGGGCAAGACGACCACGCTTTACGCATCGCTGGGTCGGTTGAATGCCGCGCGTCAGAACATCATGACGGTGGAAGACCCGATTGAATACGAGCTGCCCGGTGTCGGGCAGACGCAAGTCAACGCGAAGATCGACCTGACATTTGCCAAGGCCCTGCGCGCGATCCTGCGCCAGGACCCGGATGTGATCATGATCGGCGAAATCCGCGATTTCGAAACCGCGCAGATTGCGATTCAGGCATCCCTCACAGGTCACTTGGTGCTGGCGACATTGCACACCAACGACGCGGCCAGCGCGGTCACACGGTTGATCGATATGGGCGTGGAGCCATTCCTACTGAGCTCTTCATTGCGCGGCGTGCTGGCACAACGTCTGGTCCGCAAAACCTGCACGCATTGCCAAGGCGCAGGTTGTGCCGAATGCGGCCAAACGGGCTACCAGGGCCGTACCGGTGTGTTTGAACTCCTGGTCACCGATGACCCTATGCGCGCGCTGATCCACAACGAAGCGTCCGAAGCGGGCATACGCGATGCGGCGTTGGCCCAAGGCATGGTGCAAATGCGCGATGACGGCGAGCGCCTGGTCCAGGCCGGCATCACCAGCCGCGAAGAACTGCTGCGCGTGACCCGCGAGGGGAACTAGAGCCCCACCATGCCTGCTTACAGCTACACCGCGCTGGACGCCCAAGGAAGTAACCAACAGGGCGTGCTAGATGCCGACACCGCACGCGCAGCCCGCAGCGCCTTGCGCGCGCGTGCACTGGTGCCACTGAGCGTCGAACCGCTGGGCAACGCTGCCAACTCCGCCGCACAAGGCAAGAGCGCACTACTCAAACGCCGCGCCTTCAACACCAATGCGCTGTCCATCTGGACCCGCCAACTGGCTGGTCTGGTCGCCGCTGGGTTGCCGGTCGAGCGCGCGCTGACCTCATTGGCCGAAGAAGCGGAAGAGCCCGCGCAGCGCGATTTGGTAGCCACCATCCGCGCCGAAGTGAATGGTGGCTCCACGCTGGCGGCCGCGTTGGCACAACACCCACGTGAGTTCTCGTCCATCTTTGTCGCGGTGATTGGTGCGGGCGAGCACAGCGGCCAGTTGGGTCTGGTGCTGGAGCGCCTAGCCGACGATCTGGAAGAGCAGCAAAACCTGCGCGCCAAATTGCTGGGCGCCGCGCTGTACCCGGCCATCGTCAGCGTCGTGGCGTTGGTGATCGTGCTGTTCCTGCTGGCCTATGTGGTGCCGCAAGTCGCCAGCGTGTTCGCGGGTTCGCACAAGGCGCTGCCGCTGCTGACCGAGATCATGCTGTCCATCAGCGCGGCCGTGCGCAACTACGGCTGGTTGATGTTGATTGCTATTATTTTAGTAGCTGCTTGCGCACGTCTTGCTTGGTCTAGAGCCTCTTTTCGCCTGAAATTCGATACCGCCTTGCTGCAAGTGCCCATAGTCGGTCGTCTGGCCCGCGGCTACAACGCGGCGCGCTTTGCCAGCACACTGGCGATGCTGGGTGCGGCGGGTGTACCTATCCTGAAGTCGCTGCAAGCTGCATCCGAAACGCTGTCCAACAACGCCATGCGCGCCGATGCCTTGCAGGCGCTGGCACTGGTCCGCGAAGGCGCGCCGCTGGCCAGCGCGCTGGCGCACAAGCAACGCTTCCCGGCTCTGTTGGGCATGTTTGCCCGCCTGGGCGAGCAGACCGGGCAGTTGCCTGCCATGCTGGACCGCGCCGCCGTGCAGCTGCGCAACGAAGTGCAACGCCGCGCCATCCATCTGGCGACTCTGCTGGAGCCGCTCTTAATTGTGGTGATGGGCATGGTGGTGATGCTGATCGTGCTTGCCGTACTCTTGCCGATCATTCAATTGAATCAGTTGGTCAAATAAGGTTGCTATGGGACTCACACTCGACGGCAAACTGGTAGTGGCGATTTCGTCGCGCGCTCTGTTTGATTTCGAAGAAGAAAACGAACTCTTCGAGAAAACCGACGACCGCGCCTACATGCAATTGCAGCGCGATCGTCTCGACATTCCTGCCAAACCCGGCGTCGCATTTTCATTGGTGCAAAAACTTCTGGCCTTTAACGAAACCCCATCGCAGCGCGTCGAAGTGGTGATCCTGTCGCGCAACGACCCAGTCAGCGGCCTGCGCGTGATGAAGTCGGCCCAGCACTACAACTTGCCTATCATCCGCTGCACGTTCACACGTGGCGAAGCGCCCTGGCGCTACCTGAAGCCTCTACACGCCAACCTGTTTTTGAGCACCCACTTGAGCGACGTGCGCGCCGCGCTGGAAGCCGGCGTACCCGCGGCGCAGGTGTACCCGCATTCGGCACACGCCAGCGTTGCGCATCCGAATGAAGTGCGCATTGCATTCGACGGTGACGCCGTGTTGTTCAGCGACGAGGCCGAACGGGTGTATCAAAGCGGCGGGCTATCTGCGTTCCAGAAGCACGAGCAGGACAACGTAGCGCTGCCGCTGCCCGATGGCCCGTTCAAGCCGCTGCTAGTAGCGCTGCACCGCATGCAACAGGCCGAGATTCCACATATGCGCATTCGCACCGCGCTGGTGACGGCGCGCAGCGCCCCAGCGCATGAGCGTGCGATCCGCACGTTGATGGACTGGAACATTGAAATCGACGAGGCGATGTTCCTCGGCGGGTTAGACAAGGGCGAATTCCTGCGCGAATTTGAGCCCGATTTCTTCTTCGATGACCAGACCGGTCATATAGAATCCGCCGCCCGCCACGTGCCGTCCGGCCATGTGGCCAGCGGAGTGCGGAACTGACCCCCACGCTCCACCGCTACGCGGGTCGCTGCCCCCCAAGGGGGCTAATTTTCCTTGGGGGCGGCCCTGCGGAAAATTGCCAGTCTTCAGGGCATTTTTGTCGGTATCAGCACATTGGAGGTGCTGGTTCCATTGCCCAACTGACCTTCGGCGTTGCGGCCCCAGCCCCACAGCGTGCCATCGGCTTTGATCGCGAAGGTGTGGTACTTGCCTGCGGACACCGCAATCCAGTTTTTTTCTGTGCCAATTTTTGTGGGCGCGTTGATAGGCGCGGTGGATCCATCCCCCAATTGACCGAAGTCATTATTTCCCCAAGCCCATAAGGTGCCATCGGTCTTGATGGCCATGCTGTGCGTCGCCCCCCCCGAAATGACAGCCCAATCATTGTCGGCACCGATCGACGGATCCAGCTTGACCTGCTGGATATCAAACTCACACACTGTGAGGGGGGCATAGAACGGGCAGGCAACCGGCGTGGGGCCACTGGTACCCAGTTGGTTGAATTGGTTGTCGCCCCAGGCGTACAGCGTTCCGTTGTTACGGATCGCCAGGCTGTGGTTGTAACCCGAAGCGATGCCCACAAACTGAAGACGGTCTGTGTACGGTACGAATGAAACGGGAAGCGGAAGCGTGTCCAAGGGCAGCACGCTGGCATCTCCCTGACCTGTTTGTCCGAGTGCCCTGGTTCCCCAGGTCGCCACTGTTCCATCGCTTTGTATGCCTATGGAGTGCTCCTCCCCGGCCGCCACCGCTTTCCATCCTTTGGGATTGAGAGGAATGGCGATGGAGCCGATTCCGGTAATCGCAGTTGGCACGACTCTGTCAATTTGCGTTCCATCTCCGAGCTGCGCGCTGAAGTTGCGGCCCCAAGCCCACAGCGTGCCGTCTTTTTTGACCGCCAGGGTGTGCGCCTTTCCGGCCGCGACAGCGATCCAGGTGGTCACGGTGCCAATCTTGGTCGGTACGCTGATGTCCTTGGTCGTGCCATCGCCCAACTGGCCGTTCTGGTTGAAACCCCAAGCGTAGAGTGGGCAGCCGTTAACCGCACAGTTGGTGCCGAACAGCGCTACGGTGTGAAATTCGCCTGCAGACACGACCGACCAGGTCTTGGCCGTTCCGATCGTGGTCGGCGCCAATTTATCGATCGTGCTGCCGTCTCCCAGTTGCCCAGAACGGTTCAGGCCCCAGGCTGTCAAACTGCCGTCGGCTTTGACGGCTAGCGTATGACTGCCACCCGTGGCTACGCTCTTGTAGGGCCCCACCACGGTGACGGTTGCTGTGCCGGAAATATCACCCACCTTGGCGGTGACCGTATCGGTACCCGCGGCCTTGCCGGTGACCAGCCCACTGGTAAAGGTCGTCAATACCGTCGTTCCCTTGGCGGACCAGGTGATACCCGTGGTGATGGACGCGGTCTTGCCGTCCGCATAGGTGCCGGTGGCGACCATCTGCTGACTGGTTCCTATGGCCAGCGTCACGGTAGCGGGCGAGACCACAATCGATTTGAGCGCCGGAGTTTCCGCGACCGAACCGGTCGACGTGCTGCTGTCGCCGCCACCACCGCCACCGCAGGCGGACAAGCATGCCAGCGCCAAAGCTAGTACCAATCGGGCAAAACGCGTTTTCATGTTGTTCCAATCCATGCAGGAATTGCGGGCCGGGACGTGGCCTGCAGCGATCCCATCGCATCCATATCGCACCGAGTCTAGTTCCGCATGGCCCCGTCTAAGCCGTGAGTTGGGCGGGTTTTGCTGGGTAATTTAATGTAAAGCCAGGGTGTCCCCGTAGGCACTGCGCCGTACCATGCCGTTGAGCATGCACGCCCGCTGTGCCAGGAAGACACCCATGCAAACAACCAACCAATCCCTACCCGTGTTGCAACGCCGCACCCTGGTCCTGATGCTGGCACTGGCAGGCGGACTGTCAGCCGCAGGTATCGGAAACCTGGCCTGGGCTCAATTACCCGCAAACGCTACAACTGACAAAAACCTGGCAGATACCTGGCGCGTGTTGTCCCGACTCGGCTACGGCTTCAACCCCAGCCAGCTTCAAGCGGTGCAATCCAGCGCCGCGCCCCGCAATTGGGCTTTGCAGCAAGTGGATCTCGCCTATGCGGGCAGCCAACAAGCTCCGGTGATCGCAGCAGACCTGCGCAACTTCAACCAGCCCCTGCCACAACTCATTGAAAAAGCCCGCGCCGAACGCGAAGCCCGTCAGAAGGCCAAGGGCACAGAAAAAGACATTGCCGAAGCACAGGCGATGCGCAAGCTCGACTTCTCCGACACCAATGACCCGATCTACTTCTCTCGCATGGTGGAGATGCAGGCTGCGGCCTGGCGTCTGACTGCCTGTGCCAGCCCTGGCGAAGAAAACCCCTTGCTGGCCCGGATGACCGAATTCTGGTTCAACCATTTCAATGTGTATGCGGGCAAGGGCGCGGTACGGCCTTTTGTAGGCCACTACGTCGTGAACGTGGCACGCGCCCATGCGCTGGGGAAATTTGAGGACCTGGTGCTGGCCAGCGCGCAGCATCCGGCGATGTTGCTCTATCTGGACCAGGCGCAAAGCGTGGCCGAAGGGTCTCGGGCCGGTGCCGGCGATAAACGGGGCCGCGGCCTGAATGAGAACTACGCGCGCGAGTTGATGGAGCTGCACACGCTGGGCGTAAATGGCGGCTACACGCAAACCGATGTACGCGAGATGGCGCGGGTGCTGACCGGCTGGACTGTGGGTCCGCAAGACAACAGCGGCTTTCGGTATGTGGACCGTTTGCATGACAGCGGCAAGAAGCAGGTGTTGGGCCGCACGTTCTCTACCGGCCCGTTTGGCAATGGACTGCACGAAGGTGAAGACGCGATCCGCATGCTGGCGCGCCACCCCAGCACCGCGCGGCGCATCAGTCTGCGCCTGGCGCAATTTTTTGTTGCAGACAACCCCTCCCCCGAACTCGTCAAGCGCCTGAGCGATACCTTTTTGTCGACCCAGGGCGACATGCGTGCGGTGATGCGTTCCCTGCTGGAATCTCCAGACTTCTGGAACAGCGACAACCGCCTTTTCAAAACACCGATGGACTACGCCTGCTCGGCGCTAGTGGCCACCGACTCAGCGCAGGACCGACGCCGCCTGGTGCTGGCGCTGGGCTTTCTGTCCAATGCCGGGCAACCGCTGCACGGTTGGCAAACGCCAGATGGCTACAAGTTTGATGCAGCGACCTGGCTGGTACCCGAGGCCCTGACGCGCCGCGCCGATTTCGCGCTGGCCATCGGCAGGCAAGTGCCCGCGCTGGATTTCCTCAATCCGTTTTTGGCTGACACCACCCGCCAGTCTTTGGCGCAGGAAAAGCCGCCCTTGCGCGCCGGCTTGGCGCTGGCCAGCCCCGACTTCATGTACAAATAAAGAGGCCTCGACCATGCATGCCAATACAAACTCCAAGACAGGCTTGTCACGCCGTGCATTGCTGCAAACGGCTATAGGCGTTGGTGCGGCGTGGGCAGCGCCCATAGCCTGGGCACAGTCGCAATCCGGCAGTAGCGATGCACGTTTGATCTGTGTGTTTCTGCGCGGTGCCTACGACGGCTTGTCCGCGTTCGTCCCGTACGGCGATGCCAACTATTACCGACTGCGCCCCAACATCGCCATCCCCGCGCCAGACGGTGGCACGCAAAGCGTTGTTGCACTGGACGCGAACTTTGGTCTGCACCCTGCAATGGCTGCGTTGCAGCCGCTGTGGAAGGAAGGCGTTCTGGGTGTGATTCCCGCCGCCGGCTCGCCTGACGCCACACGCTCCCACTTCGACGCGCAGCACCACTGGGAAGTCGGCGTGCCTGGCAAGAGCAGCGGCGCGACCGGCTGGATGAATATCCTGGCGGGCATGCGCAACGGCACACGTGCGATCGGTGTCGGCGAAGCCAATCCGCTGATCCTGGCGGGCGCAAGCCGTGTGCAACTGGTGCCCAAGGGGCAGGCAGCTACCAAGCAGGGCGCGCTGGGCGATGAACGCACGCGCGACGCGGTGATGAAGCTGTACGGCGGCCAGGACAATTTGTCGCAGGCGTTTCGCGCTGGCGCCGACAGCCGCATGCAGACCGCGCAGACACTCAACGATGATGCGGACAAGGGCATGATGGACCCATCCATGGCGAGCAAGGAAATGCTCGCAGCCAACAACGGTGCGGGCTCCGCGCAAGGCCTGCTGCTGGACGCGCAGCACCTGGGCACATTGATGCGCAAAGAGCGCAATTTGCGGCTCGGGTTTTTATCGGCCGGTGGCTGGGACACCCACGCCAACCAAGGCGCGGCGACGGGTGCGCTCGCCAACAACCTGGGCAACCTGGCGCAGACCCTGGTGCAACTGCGCCGCGACTTCTCCCAGCCCAATGATGTGATCGTGGTGTTCAGCGAGTTTGGCCGCACCAGCGCAGAAAACGGCACGCGCGGCACCGACCATGGCCATGGGAACACGATGTGGTTGATGGGCAACCGCGTGCAGGGCGGACGATGGCATGGCGCGTGGAATGGCTTGGCCAAAGAGAACCTGCATGAAGGCCGCGACCTGCCGGTGTTGCACGACTTCCGCGGCGTGTTTGCGCAAGTGCTAAACGGCGTCATGGGCCTGGACAAGCCGGCCATCGACACGTTGTTCCCTGGCTATGCCTGGGACGCTTCGCTGAACGGGTTACTGCGCAGCGCCTGAGTACTTCTCAAAGCCCCGGGCGCGCAGTTCGCACGCAGGGCAAGTACCGCAACCGTAGCCCCATGCATGGCGATGGACACGGTCGCCGAGGTAACAGGTATGCGTGTGCTCGACGATGAGGTCGACCAGCGCCTGACCACCATCTGTATGGGCAGCCTCTCCTAAATCGAAAGCCAGCTTCCAGGTCGCCGCCTTATCGATCCACATCAACGGCGTCTCGATCAAAAAGCGCTGGTCCATGCCCAGTGACAATGCCAGTTGCAAGGCCTTCATCGTGTCATCGCGGCAATCCGGATAGCCCGAAAAATCCGTTTCACACACGCCTGTGACCAACACCTGCAGGCCGCGCCGGTAGGCGAGCGCAGCGGCCAAGGTCATGAACAACAGATTGCGGCCCGGCACAAAGGTATTCGGCAGGCCATTGGCTTCCATCTTGAACGCCGTGTCGCGCGTCAGCGAGGTTTCGCTGACTTTGCCAAGTACCGCCAGATCCAGCAGATGGTCCTCGCCGAGTTTGTGGGCCCACTGCGGGAACTGCTGGCGAATTTCCCGCAAGACGTTGTTACGGGCTTCGAGCTCAATCACATGGCGCTGACCGTAATCGAAAGCGACTGTCTCTACGCGCTCGTAGCGCGCCAACGCATGGGCAAGGCAAGTGGTGGAGTCTTGGCCACCGGAGAAAAGTACGAGGGCTGTGGTGTGCATGGATTGGGGAAATTCTCAGGGCAATTCTTGGTTCTCAACCGTCTGCGCCGACGCCGGCCCCACGGTCCCCAACCGCGCCTTCAGCGACTGCGGTTGCCCGGTAATCAGTGCCGCGTAATTGGTCGTGTTGGCCAATACCTTCTTCACGTAATCCCGCGTCTCCGGGAAGGGCACATTCTCTGCCCAGATGGCCGCATCAAGGACCGGCGCACCCGCTTGCCCGCGCCAGATGCGGGGGCGACCAGGCCCTGCGTTGTAGGCCGCTGCAGCCATAGGCATGGAGCCGCCAAAGTTGTCCAGCACCAGCTTCAGGTAACCCGTGCCAATCGCGATGTTGGTGTCGCGGTCGGTGATCTGTTTGGCTTGGAAATTCTCAATACCAATTTTTCTGGCGGTCCACTTCGCGGTTGCGGGCATCACCTGCATCAGACCAGAGGCACCCACATGCGATTTGGCGTCCATGATGAAGCGGCTCTCCTGGCGGATCAGGCCATAGACGTAGGCCGGGTCCAGTCCGATCTGGCGCGCGCGGGCCACGACCGCGTTCTTGAACGGCATCGGGTAGCGGGTGTCCTGGTCGATGACGCTCTTGGTACGTTCGCTGGTGTTGATACAGCGATCCCACACTTCCTTGCTGCAAGCCAAATCGGCCGCGGCCAGCAATGCACGGTCGTCCATGCCGCCGCGCAGGTGCAGATTGGTGGTGTAGTTCCATTCGCGCACGCCTTCGGCGCGCAGGCCCAGCGCAATGGCATACAGCGCGCGGTTCAAGCCAGGGTCCGTGCGTGCCATTTCGCGCTCCGCGGGCGTCAGAGGCTCCGGCTTGGGTGGGGTACTGATGGGCTGGCCCAGTTCTTCCAGCGCCAGTTGTTCGTAAAAGCCGCGGACTCCAGCGATGCGCTCAAATAACTGAACCGCCTGGGCGCGATCCGCCTCGGTCCTGGCGGCCAACATTTGCGCGCGGGCGCGCCAGTAGACCCAGGTGGTGTCGTTGCGTTGGCTCTCGTCCATGCTGGAAATCGCCTCTTGCACCTTGCTCCACTGGCCTCCACGCAGGGCAGCGCGCGCGGCCCAGGCCTTGTGGTCTTCGTGCATCTGCTGCAACTGGCCTTTGGCGAAATAGCCAACCGCGTCATCCGACAGCTTTTGCGCCGCGCGCTTGCCGATCACGCCCCAGATCCAGCTGCGCTCCTCCTGCGTGAGTTGCGCCTTCCAGCGCAGCTTCTCGACTTCGGTGGCGGCTTCCAGTGGGTCCAGATAGGCCTGACGGATCAGGGCCAGTGAAACCATCTCGCGCGTTTGCGGACGCAATGCGGTGATCTTGTCGTTGAGGTATTTTCCCGGGTTCAGGTAGATGTTGTTGACGGTCTTGGTCCAGGCCGGGTTGAGCAAACCAACCGCCTGTGTAGTGACGCGCAGCTTGTCAGTCTCCATGCCCAGACGTGCACGCAGCCAGACGAAATGGTTGTTACTGGTCTGCTCTTTGAGCAATTGCTCGACCGCGCTGGCGCAGCCTTCATCGGCATCCTTCAATGCCAACCAGGTGTCGCGCACTGCCTCGGTCACATCAACGCCCGCGCTCATGTGGTCGGCCAATAGCGCGTAGCAACGTACCGAGCGGTCGTCGTTCATCCGGTACTTGGGGTATTCGCGATTGAAGGCGGTCCAGTCGCGGTTGCGGCCGAGCTGCAACAGCCATTCGTTGCGCAGCCGGTCTTCCTGGTAGGTGCCGGCGTAGCGGGCCATGAAGTCCTGAATGTCGGTCTGGCTGGCGTCGTCCAACCGCGCCGAGAGCTCCCAATAGGCGCCCCATGGCTCAAGCACATAGCCGCGCATTTGCGGCAACAACTGGGTCAAGCGCTTGCGGTCGCGCTGCTTGTAGGCCTGCGCCATGTCCTGGATCGTGTCGTCGTACCACGTCGCGTCGCGACCTTGTGCTTGCGCGGTGGAAACGGTGGGCAACAGCAGAGCGCCCACCAAGGTGCTGCATAGGGCGAACGATGTCAGAATGGCGGAGAACTGCATGTGGGGATTATGGACAACTCGCAAGACGGCAAGGCCGCAGAAAAAAAAGCCCTTCGCAAGGCACTCCTGGAACAACGCCTGAACCTGCCCGACCGCCTACAGCGCGCCGATCTTTTGCAGCAGGTGATGCGCATCTGGCTCATAGGGCGGACCGACACCGTGATTGGCGCGTATTGGCCGATCAAGGGTGAGTTCGACCCTTTGCCCGCGCTGCACCGCTGGAAGGAAGATGGCGAACTGCTCGATGAGCCGCAACTGCGTCGCATTGGTCTGCCCGTGGTCAATAAAGAACACAAAACCATGACTTTCCATGTCTGGTATCCGGGGTGTCCGATGGAAGAAGACGCCTACGGCATTCCCAAGCCCAAGGACACTGAAATCATCTTCCCATCCCTGCTGTTTGCGCCTTGCGTGGGGTATGGGCCGGGCGGATATCGCCTGGGCTATGGCGGTGGTTTTTACGACCGCATGCTGGCCAGCCTGGAACCCAAACCATTCACCGTGGGCCTGGGGTTCGGCGTGGGCTTTGTTCCCGACTTTGAACCCGAGCCGCACGATGTGCCGCTGGATGCGATCCTGAATGACAACGGCGTCGTCTGGCCGGTTTAGGGCTTTGCTCGCTTGGTGGGGTTGAGCGTTTTCGGTTTGGCCACTCTGGGGCTCATCGTTTTCGGTTTGGGCATTGGCTTGCTGTTGCGCGCCACCAGAGCCGCCTGCAAGGCCAGCCGTGCCCAAGGCAGCATCAGCGGTGGAGATTCCATCGCCTCCGCGGGCACGTTGTAATAGCCCAGAGACACTGATTTTCCGCGCGCCTCATAGGTGAAGGGTGCACAGCCCGCGGCTTCAAACTGCGCACGGGTATCGCCATTGACCTTAAGCCACAGCGTGTCTCCCTCGCCCAGATTGGCAAGGATGGCGATGTTCATGCCGTCCGTGCCAATGCCCCAGCCTCCGAACATGCGCTTGGCGGTGCACGGCCCGACACCTGACAACAACTCGCAGCAGTACTGCGCAAATTCGGAATCAATACCGGCCATGGTGTTTCAGGATGGATTGACAAGCGCCTGCGCGTCGCCTTGGTAACCCTGCAGGGTTTTGACCAGCTTGGCGCGCTGGCGCGGCGTGCTGCTGTTGTGCAGCATCGCGACGGTGACGCAGTTTTCCTGCACCAGCAACTCCAGGTGCTGGCGGTAGGACGGGTCGGCGGAGACCACGGTACGCTGCAGCAGCGCCCGCATATCGGCCTGCGCCTGTGGCGCGGGTTTGGCGAGCAGGCTGCGCAGCGTGGTGCGCAGGTCCTGGTGGCGACGCAACTTTTCGCGGTGTTGCACCTCGGGATCAAACTGTGAGTTGGCAAAGCGGCTGGTCAGCATCGCCACCTGGGCTGTTGACAAACTGCCGTAAAACCACTCCGACCATTCGACTGCGCGTTTGAGGCGGCGCTCGGCCCGTTCTTCCGCCGTGCCCTCGAGCCACTCATCGCGCCATTCGCGGTCTTTTTTCTCGAAGGCGCGGTCCAGATACTGGATTTGCGGCTCCTGCAGCGTGGTCGCCGTCGCCGCCAGTGTGGTCGCGGCTGAGTCCATCGCCGCAACCGCCCGTGCCTGCAGGTCTGCATAAACGCTACAGACTTGCGCTGGCGTAATGTCTTGCGGACCCAGCACCAGCAGGCGCGCCAGTTGCTGCTCCAGGAGCGGCACCTCTTCTTTGCGGTGCCAGTTCAGAAGGGTTTGCAAATCGGCGCGTACTTTGACGGATTGGGTACGGTCGAAATCGAAGTAGCCATCGAGCCACCAGTAGGCGAGCTGCGGTGAATTGTTGTAGCCCAGCCGCACGGCGCTGCAACCTTGCATCAACAAAGCCAGCCAAAGCAAGCCGATAATGGAAACCCATCTGCCCAATGAACGCACAGTACAACGCCTATAAGAGAGACTGACACGTGACACCCCAGCTTCAGGCCACACCAGCCCAAACCGGCATGCCCATCGACGTCGTCATTATGGCGGCGGGCAAAGGCACCCGAATGAAAAGCCGTTTGCCCAAAGTCTTGCACCGCCTGGGCGGCAAGCCTTTGCTCGGCCATGTACTGGACACAGCGCGCAGCCTGCAGGCCCGCAAAGCGGTCGTCATCACCGGCCACGGTGCTATAGAAGTAGAAGCGGCTTGCGCACATTCGACGGGCGCTGCAGCCGGTTTTGATATCAATTTTGTAAGGCAGGAGCCGCAACTGGGAACTGGCCACGCCGTGCAACAGGCCGTGCCTGCGCTGACCGATGACGCCATTGTGATCGTGTTGTCCGGCGATGTACCGTTGACCCAAGCCGACACGCTATTCCATCTGATCCAGGCCAGCGCCGGCCGAAGCCTTGCACTGCTGACTCTGGAAATGCCGGACCCGTCCGGCTATGGACGCATTGAACGTTCGCAGGGCGGCGTTGTGCAAGCCATCGTCGAGCACAAGGATGCTACCGATTCGCAGCGGCAGATTACCGAGATCTACAGCGGCATCATGGCCGTTCCCGCAGCCCAGCTCAAACGCTGGCTGGCGCGACTGGACAACAAGAACGTCCAAGGCGAGTACTACCTGACCGACATCGTGAAGTTCGCGGTGGCGGATGGTGTGGCTGTGGTCGCCCACAAGATTACGGACGCGGTGCAGGTCGCAGGCGTCAACAGCCCGGTGCAACTGGCCGAACTGGAGCGTGCCTATCAATTGCAGCAGGCGCACCGTCTGATGGAAGAAGGCGTACGACTGGCCGACCCCGCTCGCATCGATGTGCGTGGTGATCTGCTGTGTGCCCATGATGTGTCCATCGATGTGAACTGCGTGTTTGAAGGCCAGGTGAGTCTGGGCGAAGGTGTGTCGATTGGCGCGAACTGCGTGATTGCGAATGCGGTGATTGATGCAGGTGCGGTGATCCACCCGTTCACACATATCGATGGCGAGAAGCTGGGCGTGACCGTGGGCGCCGGCGCGCTGATAGGCCCGTTTGCACGGCTGCGCCCCGGTGCACGCTTGGGCGAAGAGGTGCATATCGGCAACTTCGTGGAAGTGAAAAACTCCACGCTGGCCAAGGGTGCCAAGGCCAACCATCTGGCCTATCTGGGCGATGCCACTGTGGGTGAGCGCGTCAACTATGGCGCTGGCAGCATTACCGCCAACTACGACGGCGCCAACAAGCACCGCACGGTGATCGAGGCCGACGTGCACGTGGGTAGCAACTGCGTGCTGGTCGCTCCAGTGACGATAGGCGCAGGCGGCACAGTGGGTGGTGGATCGACGATCACCAAGAGCACAGAGCCCGGGGCCTTGAGTGTGGCGCGCGGCAAGCAGGTCAGCATTGCGAACTGGTCGCGCCCCAAGAAGCAGCCCAAGGCCTGATCCTTTTCGCCATGGCCCAAACGGATATGGATCCCGAAGCACGCATTGCCGACCTCGAAGCCGAGCTGGCCGCACTCAAACGCGAGATGCAGGATTTCACTTATGTGGTGTCGCACGATTTGCGCGCGCCACTGCGGCACATCGTGTCGTTCGCACAGCTGGTGCAGGAAGATGCCGGCCCACAGCTGAGCAGCGAGGTACAGGGGTTTCTTGCAACCATCACCGACTCCGCGCAGAACCTGACGCAAATGCTGGACGCGCTGCTGGAGTTGTCGCGCGTAGGCACGGTTCCGTTGCAGCCTGTGCCGGTGTCATTGCAGATGCTGGCGCAGGAAGTCGCTGACGAACTGGTTGCGGCTAACCCGACTCGACAGATTGAATGGCGTATTGCCCATGACTTGCCCGTTGTTCAGGCTGATCCTGCGTTGCTGCGCGGAGCGCTCAAGCAGGTGTTGGAGAACGCGGTCAAATTCACGGCGAAGAAGGATATGGCCGAGATTTCAGTACGTGCCATTCCGGATGGCGGGCATTTGGCTTTGGAGTTTGCGGACAACGGCGCAGGATTCAATCCAGCCATGCAATCCAAATTGCTGCAGCCCTTTCAACGCCTGCACTCCGTGCGGGAATTTCCCGGACTGGGTATGGGACTGGCGTTAGCCCACAAAAGCATTGCGCGTATGGGTGGAGGCATCCGGATTGAAGCGAAGCTGGATGCGGGTTGCCAGGTTATTTTGACGCTGCCTTAAACGGCAATTCCGCCCCAAACTTGCTGCGCTTCACACTGAAGAAAGCCTTCACGTTGCGCACATTCGCGTCCGCCGTGAACAAGCGCTGCGTGAGCGCCTGGTAATCCGGCATATGGGCAGCGTGCACCACGAGCACAAAGTCCGGCCCCGGCGACACGCGGTAGCACTGCTGAACCGTCTCTTCATCTGCAACGCGGTTTTCGAATCGGTCCAGCGCGTCTGCGTCTTGCCGGTCCAGCGTGATTTCAACGATAGCGGTTAGCCCGTAGCCCGTTGCATCAGCCATGCGCTCGGGTTGCAGGATCGCAATCTGCTTTTCAATCAGCCCCGCATCGCGCAGTCGTTTGATGCGGCGAAGACAGGTAGGTGGTGAGGTGTTGACCCGCTGGGCCAACTCCAGATTACTCAAACTGGCATCGCGCTGCAGCTGGGTGAGCAGTTGCAGATCTATTGCATCTAACGCCAATGATTCCATAAACACTAATTTTTCGGAATTTAATTCAATTAATTCTATTTCATGAAATTTTCATTCATAAATATGTAAATTTCAATTAGTTATTTTTTCACGCCAGTCCTACGATGCGCCCATTAACAAATGAGGAGAGCGTTATGTGTGGCATCGTTGGCGCAGTTTCTACGCGCGATATCGTTCCTGTGCTGGTTCTGGGGCTAGAGCGACTGGAATACCGGGGCTATGACTCTTGCGGCGTGGCCGTGTATGCGCAAGACGGCACGCCGGGCCTGCGCCGAGCTCGCAGCACGGCACGCGTGGCGGAGTTGGCTCAGCAGGTCGCCAACGGCACCGTGCAAGGGACCTTGGGCATCGCCCACACCCGTTGGGCGACCCACGGCGCGCCGGCGGTGCACAACGCCCATCCGCATTTCAGCCACGGTACGGGTGCCGATGCGGCGCAAAAGGCCGGCCGTGTTGCGCTGGTGCACAACGGCATCATCGAAAACCACGACGAGCTACGCGCCGCATTGCAAGCCAAAGGCTATGTCTTTGACAGCCAAACTGACACCGAGGTCATTGCCCATCTGATTGACAGCCTGTATGACGGCGATCTGTTCGAGGCCGTTCAAGCCGCGGTGGCGCAACTGCATGGCGCCTACGCGATTGCAGTGTTCTGCAAGGACGAGCCGCACCGCCTGGTGGGGGCACGTGCGGGCTCGCCGCTGATCCTGGGTGTGGGCAAGGACGGGCAAGAGCACTTTCTGGCCAGCGATGCGATGGCGCTGGCTGGCGTCACCGACCAGATCGTTTACCTTGAAGAAGGTGACCTGGTCGATTTGCAACTGGGCAAGTACTGGCTACTGGACAAGGCGCTCAAGGCAGTTGCGCCTGCGCAGCGGCCGGTGAAAACCGTGGTGGCGCACAGTGGGGCTGCTGAGCTGGGACCCTATCGGCACTACATGCAAAAGGAAATCTTCGAGCAACCGCGTGCGATTGCCGACACGCTGGAAGGCGTCGAAGGCATCGTGCCGGAGCTATTCGATGCGCAGATGAACCACGCGCCAGGTAGCAATGCGGCGCGCGTGTTTGCCAAAATTGATTCGGTACTGATCCTCGCCTGCGGCACCAGTTATTACAGCGGTTGCGCAGCCAAGTACTGGCTGGAAAGCATTGCCAAGGTGCCAACGCAAGTCGAAGTGGCCAGCGAATACCGCTACCGCGATTCGGTACCCAACCCCAATACGCTGGTGGTCACGATCACACAGAGCGGCGAAACCGCAGACACGCTGGCCGCCCTGCGCCATGCCAAGAGCCTGGGCATGCAGCACACGCTGACGATCTGCAATGTGGCGACCAGCGCAATGGTGCGCGAATGCAGCCTGGCCTATGTCACGCGCGCCGGTGTCGAAATCGGTGTGGCCTCCACCAAGGCCTTCACAACACAGCTCGCGGGCCTGTTCCTGCTGACGCTGGCACTGGCGCATGCCAAGGGCCGCCTCAGCGAGGCCGAAGAGGCACGCCACCTGAAGGCAATGCGCCATCTGCCTGCCGCATTGCAGGCCGTGCTGGCGCTGGAGCCCCAAGTCATTGCCTGGTCGGAAGACTTTGCGAAAAAGGAAAACGCCTTGTTCCTGGGCCGCGGCCTGCATTACCCGATTGCGCTGGAAGGCGCCTTGAAGCTCAAAGAGATCAGCTATATCCACGCCGAGGCGTATCCAGCAGGTGAGCTCAAGCATGGCCCGCTGGCGCTGGTCACGGGCGAGATGCCCGTGGTCACCGTCGCACCCAACGATGCGCTCTTGGAGAAGCTCAAGAGCAACCTGCACGAGGTGCGCGCGCGCGGCGGGGTTTTGTATGTGTTGGCGGATGCCGATACACGGATAGACAGTGGCGATGGCCTGCACGTGATCCGCATGCCCGAGCACTATGGGGAGCTGTCTCCGTTGCTGCACGTGGTGCCGCTGCAACTTCTGGCGTACCACACAGCCTGTGCGCGAGGTACGGATGTAGACAAACCGCGCAACCTTGCCAAGAGCGTGACGGTCGAATGACCTAAACGCGCGGTGTGACCAGCACATCGGTGTAAAGATGGGTAATGGCTACGCAGCACCAAAACGGTGCATGAAAAGTAGAAATAGCTGTGGAAAACCCATCTTTTTTCGATTTATTTTTGAAATAGGCCTAAATAACCCCCTAAATCTGCCGTTAAGAAACGTACGTCAACAGCTAAAAGTCACCGGAGGGGCCTCCAAGCCCTTATGCAAAATGCAATTGCCAACCATTGATCGAACCCAAAATGTGCGCCCCTCCGGCGCAGATGTGGCTTCGTCTGGCGCAAGCAGGGTGATTCCGGTGGCGCCAGTCAATCCTGCGGTGCATGCAAGCCCCAAACTGGAGGTGCAGCAGCCGGGCGTCATTGACGCCGTGAATCCGGCGCTGAAGTCGCCTGAGCTGGACCGGGTGCATGTCGCCCTGCCCGACCCGATCGAACAGAAATCCATCGCAGAAGCCGTGCCCAAGGACTGGACGATTCACCGCCCGCCGCAGCAAAAGGTGGAAAACCCGCCACCCAAGCCGATTTCGCAGATCCTGATGGACCACTTGAAGACCATGTGGACCGCCAGCGCCAGCGCGATTCAGGTGGAGCAGGTCCACAACCAGCTCACCACGCCGACTCCCATCGTACCGACCCAGGCACCTGGAGAACTCGCCAAGCAGGCCATGATTTACGCGCCTAGCAAAGTGAAGAAGAACGAAACCATCTAGGTTTTTTCTTCCTGTTTTTTTAACACCCACTCCCCCAGCCCCTCGCCCCGTCGGCGAGGGGAGCCTTTAACAACCGATTTGGCGGCTGTGCGCCGAATACGGAATTAAGTGCGTGGCGTTGCCACTGTTATTGCTTGCAGAGGCATGAACCTGCGGTTGGGGCTGCCTCCAACAACGCTGGTCGGAGCGATCTGGCGCGCAGCGCCAGCAGCGAGGCACGCGCGCCGGAGTGACCATGACCCGTTACTGGCCGCGAGCGGCCAGCAGTGCCGCATTACATTCTTCCCAGGTTGCTCCAACCGCAGGTTCACGCCGTGGCGTACTTCATGCGGTGGCAACCTATCCCCAGTAATTCGGTAGTCGGCGCGACGAAACAAGATCGGCTGTTAAGAGGCTCCCCTCGCCGACGGGGCGAGGGGTTGGGGGAGTGGGCGTTTAAAAAGCCTAAAAAAGGACTACGTCGTCTTCTTTCGCATTGCTGGTAGCCGCAGTCTGCGCCGCCACCTGCGCCTGCTCCCCCGACAAGTCATCAAAAAACGCAAAGCCAGCCCGGCCATTCTTCTTGACGTGGTACATCGCCACATCGGCTGCCTGCATCAGGTCTGCCAGTGCCAGCCCATTGCCCGGGTAACGCGCGATACCTACGCTGCTACCTACTGACAACTGGTGTGCGCCGAATGGCACCGGCTGGCAAATGGTCTGCATCAGGCGATTGGCGATGATTTCCAGCGTCTTGCGGTCCAGGGTTTCGCTGAGCAGCACTACGAACTCATCGCCGCCAATCCGCGCTACTACGTCCGCACTGCGGATCTGTGCCTTGATACGCTTGGTGACTTCCACCAGTACGGCGTCGCCCGCGTCGTGACCGTAGACGTCGTTGACCGGTTTGAATTTGTCCAGATCGAGCAACAGCAAAGTGCGCTCAAACGGGTTTTGCAGCAACTCCTGCGCACGCGCAGCCAGCCCGGCGCGGTTGGCAACGCCCGTCAAAGGATCGGTCTCGGCGGCAATGGCCAGGTGCGCAGCCTTGCGGGTCAGCTCGGCATGCATAGCCTGCATCAGGCGGACGCGACTTCCCAGAGCCACTGCGAACACCATGACTTCGATGCTGACACCAATCTGTAGACCGTTCTCTCCGATGAACGACCAGTCCAGATAGCCCCAGTTGTTGAGCACGGTGATGATGACGGTGGCAAACAGTGCGGCCTGTCCGCTGACGTACCAGCGTGCCGGAACAAAGCCGCCGCGCAAGGACAGCAAGGCGGCCACAAAAATGATCGCAGTTCCGGCTAATGATGAATACTCATTGACGGCCTGCGCCAGTGTCTGGAAGCCTGCCATGCCGACCACGGTGTTCACGGTAGCTACCGCGACCACGCCCAACACGATCCATCCCAGTTTGGGTGCCAGGCGCTTGAGATCCAGAAAGCTGTGCGCGAACAACGCGCCAGACAATATCCATAAAGACGGCACCACCACGTTCAAGCGGTCACTGAGCTGCGGCATATTGGGCAATAGATAGTGCGACACATGACCGTTAAAGCTTGCTAATGACAACAATGCAAAGGCACCAGAGATGACATACAGCGCATACGTCCGATCGCGAAACACCATCAGCAACACCAGGTTGTAAATCAGCATCGACAAAATGACGCCGTAGCACAGGCCATCGAAAATGCGCTTGTCCTGCGAATGCACGTGGAAGTCGGTAATTTCGGCCACGCGGAAGTCGTAAACGCGAGAAGTCAGAGATACCGCACGGACATACAGCGTGTACTCACCGGTTGCTGGCAATTGCATGCGCAAGGACAGGAACTCGCTGGCCAGGGGGCGCGTATCAAAGGGCCGCCAGGAGCCGGTGGTCACAGGCGCCTGCACAGGTTGACCCGTGGCATCAAAGGGGCCGAAAAAACGCAGGTCTTGAATGGCGGTTGCGGGCAGGCTCAGGACCCAGTCGCCATGGGGTGTGTCCTGGCGAAAACGCATCGCGAACCATACCGCTTGAGCACTGCCAGGCATAGCCAAGCTCGTCTCAGGAATCGCAAACCTGGTTGCAAGGCGATCGCTGCGTACATCATCGATCCCCAATTGCCCGGTCTCATCAACGAAATACCCAACATGCCCCGCCAGGGAAAGTCCACCAGCCTGCGCCCGCAATGGCACTGCGGAGGGTTGGCTCCAGACCACGATGGGCAGCATTCCGGCCACCAGCCAAAGGCACAATACAGCTGCACGGCGCAATACTGTCATGGCGGAGGTGGACGACATCACAGGTACAGTCTACAGCCGCCAACGCGTTTTGGCGCATCTCTAATGGTTGGGAGAACCACATGCTCAAACTCTATATTGGCAACAAGAACTACTCGTCCTGGTCCATGCGCCCCTGGGTGCTGCTGAAGCAGGCTGGCATTCCGTTTGAAGAAGTCATGGTGCCCTTCGACTCTTTCAACGCCGAATCGATTTTCAAGAAGACGCTGGCCGCGCTGACCCCTACGGGCAAGGTGCCGGTACTGCAAGACGGCACGCTGGCCGTGTGGGACACGCTTGCCATCGCTGAGTACGCCGCTGAATATGCGGCGGCGAAAACGCCCTCTGTTGCACTGTGGCCGACCGACCGCGCAGCGCGTGCGCATGCGCGCAGCATTTGCGCGGAAATGCATGCTGGCTTCACCGCGCTGCGCTCGGCCTGTCCCATGAATATCGAAGCCGATTTGGCAGACACGGGCGCCATCATCTGGCGCGACCAGCCCGCCGTGCGGGCCGATGTGGCTTACATCGTTCGCATGTGGTCGGAGCTGCTGCGCAAACATGGCGGGCCCATGCTGTTTGGTGACTTTTCGGTGGCCGATGCCTACTTTGCACCGGTGGTGATGCGCATACGCAGCTACGCATTGCCCGTACCTGCCGACATCGCCGCTTATATGGACCGCGTCTGCGCCCTGCCCGGGGTGAAAGCCTGGGTGCACGAGGCGCTTCAAGAAAAAACGTTTGTCGATTGCGACGAGCCCTACCGCCTCAAGGCATAGAGATCCAGCATGAAAACCTGGCTGGTCGGCGGAGCAGTGCGTGATGCGCTGATGGGGCTACCCGTCAAGGACCGCGACTGGGTGGTCGTGGGTGCCACCGTGCAGGAGATGCTGGACACGGGCTATACGCCGGTGGGCCGGGACTTTCCGGTGTTCCTGCATCCAGAGACCAAAGAGGAGTACGCGCTGGCCCGCACCGAGCGCAAGAGCGCACCGGGCTACCGCGGTTTTGTCGTCCATGCTTCACCCGAAGTGACGCTGGAAGAGGATCTGGCGCGGCGTGACCTTACTATCAATTCCATAGCTGCTTACGCACATTCCACCGGCACTCCGGGCGAAATCATTGATCCTTTCGGGGGGCAGGCCGACATTGAGGCCAAGGTGCTGCGTCATGTCACCCCCGCGTTCCGCGAAGACCCGGTGCGCATCCTGCGCGTGGCACGCTTTGCCGCACGCTTTGCGGATTTTCAGGTAGCCCCCGAAACGCTCGTGCTGATGCGCGAGATGGTGGACAGTGGCGAAGTCGACCATCTGGTGGCGGAACGTGTTTGGCAAGAGATGGCCACCGCGCTGATGGAGCCGCAGCCTGTACGCTTCTTTGAGGTGCTGCGCGACTGCGGCGCGCTGCAAAAAATATTGCCCGAGCTGAACCGCCTGTGGGGCGTGCCGCAAAGCCCAGAGCATCACCCCGAGATTGACTGCGGCGTGCACGTGATGCTGGTGCTGCAAATGGCCGCGCAACTGCTGGCCCCCCTGCCCGTGCGCTTTGCCGCGCTGACGCACGATCTGGGCAAGGGCACGACGCCTGCCGACGTGCTACCGCGCCACATTGGCCACGAGGCGCGCAGCGTGCGTCTGCTGCACGCCGTGTGCGAGCGCCTGCGCGTACCTAACGAGTGCGCCGAGCTGGCGGAGGTGGTGGCGCGCGAGCACGGCAACATCCACCGTAGCGGCGAACTGCGCGCCGAAGCCGTGATGCGCCTGCTGGAACGCTGCGACGCGCTGCGCAAACCGGAGCGATTTGCACACGTGCTGCTGGCCTGCGAATGCGACGCGCGTGGCCGCACCGGATTGCAGGACAGCGCGTACCCACAGGGCGTGCGGCTGCATGAAGCATTGCAGCGCGCTCTCGGCGTCGCTACCAATTCAATAGCTGCTCACGCACAATCCACGGGCGCTAGCGGCCAACAGATTGGAGAAAAGATACGCGAGGCGAGGGTTGCGGCAGTTGCCAACGGGCTGACAACTGCGTAATACTCCAAGCGCATACTGTTACGCATTGACATGTCCACTCCGTTAACCATCGAACCCGGAGATCCGCAGAAGGATCCGTGGAAACTGGTGCTGGAAAGCACCAGCGATGGCGTGTGGGACTGGAACCTGCAAACTGGTACCGAAATCTTCTCGCGGCGCCTGATCGAGATGTTCGGCTTTGACGTCCATGAACTGGCCCAACGCCCCGACGAACTGGACCGCCGCACCCACCCGGATGACCGCTCGCAGATGGAGCTTGATCGCAAGGCGCACTTTGATGGGCTGACACCCACGTATGTGAACGAGCACCGGGTGCAATGCAAAGACGGCACTTGGAAATGGGTACTGACACACGGCCTGGTGGTGATGCGCGATGCGCTTGGCAAGCCGCTGCGCATGATTGGCACGCACACAGACATCACCGAGCGCAAAGCGTCCGAGGAAATGATCCGCAAGCAGGCGTATTTCGATGCGCTGACCGGCTTGCCGAACCGCCGCATGTTGCGCGACCGGCTGGATCAGGAAATCCGCAAGTCCAAACGCGACCAGACCCAGTTGGCTATCCTGTTTATCGACCTCGACCATTTCAAGGAAGTCAACGATACGCTGGGACACGACCGGGGAGACCTGTTGTTGATCGAGGCGGCACGGCGCCTGAGCCACTGTGTACGCGATACCGACACCGTTGCCCGCATGGGCGGCGACGAATTCACCATTCTGCTGACCGAGTTGTCGGAGGACGTCGATCTCCAACGCGTGCTCAAAAGCATTCTGGATTCGATGGCGCTGATGTTCCAGTTGGGGGACGAGCAGGTGTTTGTCTCCGCCAGTATCGGCATCACGATGTACCCGGTAGACGGTGGCGATGTGGAAGACCTGCTCAAAAATGCCGACCAGGCGCTGTACGTGGCCAAAGGCGCGGGGCGCAACCGCTTCAGTTTCTTCACACCCGCATTGCAGGAAGCGGCACAAACCCGGGTGCGGCTGGCCAACGATTTGCGCATGGGTCTTGCCGAGCAGCAGTTTCGCGTGGTGTACCAACCCATTGTGGAGCTTGCGACCGACACCATCCACAAGGCCGAAGCGCTGATCCGCTGGCAGCACCCGGTGCGCGGCATGGTCAGCCCCGCCATGTTCATTCCGATTGCGGAATCCAGCGGGCTGATCGTGGACATTGGCGAGTGGGTGTTTCGCCAGGCGGCACAGCAGGTGCTGCAATGGCGCAATTCGCTGGATGCGCGATTCCAGATCAGCGTGAACCGCTCTCCGGTGCAGTTCCATCGCAACGAGTCTGGCTACGCGCCCTGGCCCAAACAGCTTGAGGCATTGGGTTTGCCGGGCAACAGCATCGTCGTAGAAATTACGGAGGGCTTGCTGCTGGACACCAACGAAGGCGTGGCTGAAGAGTTGCTGGAGCTGATTGATGCCAACATCCAGATGTCGCTGGACGACTTTGGTACCGGGTATTCCTCACTCTCCTACTTGCAGAAATTTGACATTGACTACATCAAGATCGACCAGTCATTTGTGCGCCACCTGATCCCCAATTCCACGGATCTTGCGCTGTGCAAGGCCATCATCGTCATGGCCCATGCGCTGGGCATGCAGGTGATTGCCGAGGGCGTGGAGACCGAGCAGCAGCGCGATCTGTTGAAAGAAGCGGGGTGCGACTTTGGGCAGGGCTACTTTTTTGCCAAGCCTATGCCCGCTGGCGAGTTTGAAAACATGGTGGCTGCACGCGAAGCTTCGCGCTAGAGCCGGTGGGTACGGTCGCCTTGGGCAAAACCCATCGCATCAAAGGACGGCCCTTTGAACAAACCAATGACCTTGAACAACTCGCCCATCTCATGCTCCATCAAGAGCTTGTTGGCTGCGACGCGATCGGGCAAGCTCGCTGCCTGCATCGCTTCGGCCAAACCGCAATTGATCAAGAAATGCGCCTGGCTCGTGTAGCCCAATAGCTCCAGGCCAGAGTCCTGTGCCGCCACGGCAATGCCGGTGAAGTTCACATGCGCGGTGATGTCCTTGTTGCCCACATCGGCCAGCGGATCGGCATCGGCCTTGTGCGCCTGGTGGCACATCACGGTGCCCATGTGGCGCTGTGGGTGGTAATACTCACTCTCTGGAAAGCCGTAGTCCAATAGAAACGCGGCCCCGGCCTGCAAGCGGTCACCCAGAGTGCGTACAAAGGCTTCGGCTTGGGTATGGATTTCGGTCAGGTAGTCGTGCACGCCATCCACTTCCAATGGTGGCCGCAGTTCTGTAAGCCGGTCACTCCAGACAAATCCGCCTGTCTCGCGCCATGAAACTCCGCGCTCATGCCACTGCCCTTGGGTGCGCACCAGCAACTGAATCGGCATCGCATCCAGCACCTCGTTGCCCACCACGACCCCACTGAATTGGGCAGGCAGTTCGCTCACCCAATGCAGCTTGTCCGCATGGGCCTGCAGCGTCTCGCGCTGGCGTGCCTGAAGCGAACCCGACAGATCCACGATGGTGTAGCGGCGCACCTTGGAGCCCAGCCCATCCAGCAGTTGTCGCGCCAGCGCACCCGTGCCCGCGCCAAATTCCCAGATTTCATCGGTCCCCGTTGCATCCATCGCCTGCGCCACCTGCCGAGCCAGCGCCTGGCCAAACAGCGGCGACAACTCGGGTGCGGTCACAAAATCGCTGCCACCGGCAGGCATTTGGCCGAATTTCTCCCGCGCGCCGGTGTAGTAACCCAGCCCCGGCGCATACAGCGCCAGCGCTATGAAGCGGTCAAACGGCAACCAGCCGCCGTGTGCCGCGATTTCTTGCGCTATATGGGCTTCCAGGCTCTGACCATGGGCCAAAGAGTCCTTGTGAACGTGTGAAGGAAGGGGGGTCGGTAAAATCGGGGTTGCTGTCATGGCGCAAAGGATTGTCTCCCAATGTCTTCCCCCACCCGTATCCCCACCGTTCTCGTCACCGGCGCAGCCAAGCGGCTGGGGCGCGAGATCGCGCTGAAGTTGGCCGCCAGCGGCTGGCGGGTCGCTGTGCACTATCGGGACTCGCTTGAAGATGCTACAAAAACAGTAGCTGATTGCGCACGTTTGACGGGCGGTGCAGCGGCTTTTCGTGCAAACTTGGGGAACGAGACCGCAGCCCGCCAATTGCTGCCCAAAGTGGTGGAAACGCTGGGCCACGTGGACGCGGTGGTCAACAGCGCCTCCACGTTTGAGCACGACGATGCCGCCAGCTTCAGCTTTGCTGCGATGGAAAAGCACCTGCGGGCCAATACCGGCGCGGCGATTTTGCTGGCGCAAGCGCTGCACACCCACATCTCGGAACGCTCTGCAACGGACTCGAATGCACGTGGCGCAGTAGTCAACCTGCTGGACCAGAAACTCTGGAACCAGAACCCCGATTTTTTCAGCTACACGCTGTCCAAAGCCGCGCTGGAAGCAGCCAACACAATGCTGGCGCTGGCGCTGAGCCCTTCGATCCGCGTAGTGGGCGTGGCCCCCGGTTTGACACTGACCAGCCACCTGCTGGACGAGGCCAAATTCAAGGCCTTGCATACAATGTCACCTTTGGGCCGGTCCTCCACGCCTGAAGATGTTGCCAGTACGGTGCTGTTTGCGCTGCAAAACCAGTCCATCACCGGCACCACCCTGCTGGTTGACGGCGGGCAGCATCTGATGCGTTTTGAACGCGATTTTTCGCTGATGTGACCCACCCATGACCCAAGAACACACGACGCCCACAACGGGTAGCCAGATTCTCACGCTCACCGGTTTGCGCTTTGACGCCAACCTGGGCATTCTGGAATCCGAAAAACGCGCGCCGCAGCCGATCCAGGTCGATGCGGAACTGAGTTTGGGCAAGCAGCCGCTATTGCCGCATGACGATGACATTCACCATGTGCTGGACTACCGCAAGGTACGCCAGATCATCATCAACGAATGCACCGCCGAGCATGTGAACCTGCTGGAGAGCCTGATTGGCAAGCTGGCAAATCGCCTGCTGCAATTGCCCGGCGTGCTGGGCGTGCGGGTGAAGATTGCGAAATTGGAAATTTTTGACGATTGTGAAGTTGCCATACGGGTCGAAGCCGGCCAGTGGTAACAGGAGAAAGCTTATGAATGCAGTGTGGATAGATGAAGAAGTGGCCCTGTCGAACCACGACAAGGAAATGAAGATCGAGCGCGAAACGCACAAGCTCGAGAAGCGCCTGTGCCGCCAGATGGGCCAGGCCATCATCGACTACAACATGATCGAGGAAGGCGACCGCGTGATGGTCTGCATGTCCGGTGGTAAGGACAGTTACGGCATGCTGGACATCCTGCTGAAGATGCAGCAGCGCGCGCCCATCAGCTTCGAGATCGTCGCGGTCAATCTGGACCAGAAGCAGCCCGGCTTCCCTGACCACATCCTGCCCGAATACCTGAAAAATCTTGGCGTGGAGTACCACATCGAGACGCAGGACACCTATTCCATCGTCAAGAAGAACATCCCCGAAGGCAAGACCATGTGCAGCCTGTGCAGCCGCCTGCGCCGGGGTATTTTGTACAACGTCGCACGCCGCCTCAAATGCAACAAACTTGCACTCGGTCACCACCGTGACGACATGTTACAAACATTCTTCCTGAACATGTTTTTCGGCGGCAAACTCAAAGGCATGCCACCGAAATTGGCCAGCGACAACGGCGAATTCATCGTGATCCGCCCCCTCGCGTATGTCGCCGAAAAAGATCTGGTTCGTTGGGCGGCGCACAGAGCGTTTCCTATCATTCCCTGCACACTGTGCGGAAGCCAGGAGAACTTGCAACGCAAGCAAATCGGAAATATGCTGAGGGAGTGGGAAAAGCAATACCCCGGGCGTGCCGAGACCATGTTTACTGCCCTGCAAAACGTGGTGCCTTCGCATTTGATGGACGCCAAGCACCACGACTTCAAGAACATCCAGACCACGGGTGTTCCGGATGAAGAGGGTGACAAGGCCTTCGATGCCGAGGAGTTCACGCCTCCAACCCTTTCCGGCTTGCCGGGATTACAGGTAGTGACACTATGAAAACTGCAAATGCGTTGCGTGGATTGAAAGTTGCATCGGCTGTGCTGCTGGCCATTGTGCTGGGCGCATGTTCTACGGTGCGCACCGCCGACAGCAGCGTGACCAGCTTTGCCGGTCAAGCCGCGGCGGTGAGCGGGGCGACCTATCGCTTTGAACAACTGCCATCGCAAAGCAAAGAGCCTTTGTATGGCGAGATCCAGGCCATGGCAGAAAAAGCGCTTTCGGAAACTGGCTTGAAGCGCGACGATGCGGCGGCCCGTTACAGCGTGGAAATCAGCATGGTCAGCGAGCAATTCCTGCGCCAGCCTTTTGTGGTCATGGGCCGCTATTCGCGTTTTGTGATGCCCTCCGACCGCCTTTTCTGGCCCGGCTATTACCCGTCCATGATGGACAGTGTTTCGTATCGCTACCAGTTGCGACTGGTGATGCGCGACACCAGCACCGCCAGAGTCGCCTACGAAACAACCGCGGAGCTCGAAGTGCCGTGGTCCGACTCGATCAACATGATTCCGGCGCTGCTGAAGGCGGCACTGCGGGACTATCCCGTGCCCCCTACCAGCACCCGCAAAGTCCAGGTGGAACTGGGCCAGACCGGCGCATCTCAGCGCTGATGGTGGCCACACGCATCATCGCCGTTCGCCACGGTGAGACCGCCTGGAACGTGGAGACCCGTATCCAGGGTCAACTGGACATTGGCCTGAACACCAAAGGGCGATGGCAGGCGCAGCGCGCAGGGCAAGCCCTGTCGGAGGAGTCCATTGCACGCATCTACTCCAGCGACCTGTCACGTGCCCATGCCACCGCATTGGCGATCGCCCAACACAGCACTGACCCGCGGGCGCAAGAGGTGGAAGTGCATGTCGGCCTGCGCGAGCGTGGCTTTGGCATGTTTGAAGGCCAGACCTACGCGGACATTGAAAGCAAATGGCCGGAAGATTCCAAACGCTGGCGCCAGCGTGACCCCCATTTCGCGCCGCCCGGTGGAGAAACACCGACCCAGGTTCTGGAACGCGTAGCCGCCACCGTCAATGCCTTGGCAGCGCCACATATGGGCGAGCAGATTGTTCTGGTGGCGCATGGCGGCGTAATGGATATGTTGTATCGGTTGGCCACGCAACAAACAGTCGGTGCAACGCGCACCTGGGAACTGGGCAACGCAGCGATCAACCGCCTGTTGTGGACGCCCAATGGACTGACGTTGGTAGGCTGGTCCGACACACGGCATCTCGAAGACACGCTGGACGAAACGTCCGCCTAGTAAATCCTCAACACCGGATACCGCCGCCATTCCAGCTCTACATGGCGCTGGCCGTGAGCAAAGATGAATGACAGCACGGCCTCCTGATCGGTCATCTTGTCCGGATTCTGCACTTTCCATCGCTCAAAGGCTTCGCGCAATGCGGGTTCGGCCTGCAGCATTTCCAGTGCCGTATCTTCAAACACGTAGTCGGAGAAGTTTTCCTTCTTCTCCAGAATGCTGTTGAAAAATCCCCAGCGGAAAAAGCTGTCGTGCGCCTGCGGTTCCAGCGTTTCCACGGCATAGCGGGCACGCGGCTGATCCAACGACACCAGTACATCGCCAGCACGTGCCTGAAACGTCACCGCGCGGCTGCTGAGCCGCACTTCGTCGTGGAACATATGCCCCTCATACGGGCCGGGTCGCGACACGATGGACTCCATCACATAGGCCTGCGCTTGCATAGTTTGATCAGCCGACAGACGCTCCATCACCACACCATTCCACAGCAGCCGATCAATCACTTCGCGCCAGGCTTGCGGGATCAGGTAGTGCTTGGGCGTGTCGACCACTACATCAGCCATGCAGCGGTTGAACCAAGCGATGTCGCGCTCCCACGGCTGGTTGCGGTCATACGCCAGTCGGCTGTACTGCCCCAACACACTCGGTCTATAGACTGCTGCATACCCTTTGAACCGGAACGTGTCAGGGCGGCTGTAGTCGGGCTTCCACGTCACGGGCCATTGCCGCTGCGAGCCGCTGGCTTCGCGCGCCGCGCGCCGCATGGCCTGAATTGTTGTGGCATTGTTTACGGTGAACGCCAGCACCGATTCCACCAGCGCCCGCATCGACGCATAACGGTCCGCAAACGGTTTGAGCATGTGCGTCTCGGGCATGAAACCTATCGTGTGGTGCAGAGCCGCATATCCGGTAGAAAAGCGCGGCACCTCCAGGAAATCTTCAATGCCATCGTCCGGCGTCGCTTTGACCGGATTCACATAAGGACAGGTCGGCCAGCCACGCTGCTCCATATCAGCATAAATCGCGGGCAGCATCGTGTCGCGCAGGAAAGTACCAAGTCCATCACCCAGCTTGTCGGTCTGTGTATGGATCAGTGTCATCGTGTACTGATAGTCGGCACCGTTGGAGGTGTGGGTGTCGACCATCACGTCCGGGTCCCACTCCGTGAAGAAACGGTTGAAGGCCTGCGCGGCCAGGCTGTCGCATTTGATGAAGTCGCGGTTCAGATCCAGGTTGCGGCCGTTGGCGCGAAAGCCAAATTGCTCCGGTCCCAGCTGGTTTACGCGGGAAGTGTTTTGGCGATTAAGGCAACCATCCACGTTGTAGACCGGAATGAACAGGAACGCCGTTTGCCCAAGAGCGGCGCGACGCTCGGGTTCAACACAGAAATCGCGCACCAGCGCCATGCAGGCGTCTATGCCTTCAGGTTCACCCGGATGGATGCCGTTGTTGTTGAAGAATACCGGTCGCCCGGCCTGTTTGAGTTGCGCCTGATCAAGCACACCGTCAGAGCTGACGACCCCAGCATGCAACGGTACGCCATTGTCCGAAATGCCGATTTGAAAGAAACGCAGTACATCCGGGAAGTCTTTTGCAAGGCGCTCGTAGAACGCAATGCATTCACTCCATTCGGTAGTCTGGTTCTGGTTGCCGCGTTCAAACGGCGTGCGGTAGATATCGTGTGCGCTGGGCACCATAGTGAGGGCTTTCCATCGACGGTCAGAAGAATGTCGATTTTGCACTCATGTTTTGCAGTTTTCTGTTTAACACTGCAACACTCGGATCATCATGCTTGATCGCGTCTAACGCAGCGATCTGTTTGGCCGCTTTCTCACGTTGTCCGTTTCTTACGTAGGCAATCGCTAGGTAGTAATGGATTTCCTGAAACCCGATGGCCAACGTTTCAGCACGCTCCAACGCCGAAATGGCACTGCGGGTATTGCCCTTCTGTAAAGCCTCAACGCCAGTGCGCAACCAGTGGTAGGGATCCTGGTATTTCAAGCGCTCCATCATGACGCTGACTTCCAGCGCCTCCTGATCGCGTCCTTGGGCCACCAGCAGAGCGTGCAGATTGCGCATCGGCGCGTCACTTACCTGGTCCAGTGCAACAGCGTGCCACAACAACTGTTCGGCACTCTTTTGCAAACCTCGCCGGTAATACAACTGCGCCAGATTGCTGTAGGCCGGGCCGTAGTGCACGTCCGCCGCAATGGCGGCTCTGTAATAGGCGTAAGCGAAGTCATCCTGCTTTTTCGCCAAATACTCGCTGGCACGGTTGTTGTAGAAGCGTGCCACGATCTGATCCTGCGTCAGCGCGCGCCCTCTGGAGCGTGCCCCGACTTGGGGTTGAAAGTCCACCACAATGCCGCCAGCATCAATCACCTGATCGTTGATGAGAATGGTGGCATTGGTTGGAATCAGAACATTGACATGGTGGCTGACGTAATCCGCGCCATCGCGCCGGTCAAACACCGGCGCAACAATCACTTCCTGCATCACTGCCCGAATATCCAGCGCCTTGGCAACCGCATAGGTCAGTATGGTCAGCGACAGGCAGTCCCCCTGCTTGCGCTCCCAGGTTTGGATGGCGCTAGTGGAGTGCCCGGCGGCATAGCCCAACCGGATCCCCTGTTCTCCATACAGCAGCGTGAGTAATTCATTGAGCCTGCGCTCGGTGCTCATGACCCGCCCGGTGTGGGTGCGCAGTTCGGCAATGATGGATTGGTCTACCGCAAACAGGGTTTGCGGAGTTTCTTCTACCAACGCCGGGTTGTACTGAAACGTGGCGTCCTGCCACAGTCGATCTGTGGGAAGCGTGGCTACCTGGGGCGCGGCACAACCCCACAGCACACATGACAGCGCGCCAGCACAAAGGAATTTGACCATGGTGGCATCTCCTCACGGGGCATTGAAAGCCCCGAGAGAAGTATCCTCCCGCGACCAGCGCGGGTCAATGCCCACTATGGATCAGATCGCCTGCCCCAGCAGTGCCTGCTTCAACGCACTATCCGCCGGCTGCGGACCCAGCCAGATCTTCAGCATCACGGGAAAGAGCTCCGGCTGCTCAAAGCTCACCTCCAGCGGCTGCGCAGCACCCCGCGCGTGGATGCGAATGGTTGTGCTGCCGTCGGCATTGGCAATGATCTGGAAGCTGTCGCCGGCACGCAAACTGTGTTGCTCGCCTATTACTGCACCCAGGCCAAACAATTCGGGGATCAGATGGGACAACTCTTCTTCGGAAGCATTTGCCACCAAACCACGGGCCAGCAAGCCCGTAATCTCTGATGCTTGCACATCACGCGACATCACAACGCGAATCTGACTCGCATCTGCTGACGCCTGCGCGGAATACAGCTTTGCTGTGTACAGCGCCTGCGCACCTTGTGTGCGGGTGCCTGCACCACGGAGCACCAGCGTGGTGCCAGAGACCTGCTCCGCGTCCATCGCTGCAACCGGGAACACGGCCGCAGACAACAGGACAGCCCATGTCAGCGCCACAGGCGCCAGCAGGGAAGTAGGTTTTTGCGATGGATGTTTCATGAGAGCCTCCAATAGACCGAGCACAAGCGCTCGCCCTACGTCAAGCAACCGATGTGCCAAAGATTTAGAGTGCGTCCTCTGAAAACGCCCTACTGCCCTGCGCTTAAGGGTAGATACGCATTTGACAAAGCAATTGCTCGGTGAAAATCACCGCATGAGCCCATTCCAAGTCATCGTTTTAGCCACCCCTGTTTTCCTGTTGATGATCGCCGCGGAATTTGCCTGGAGCCGACGCGCCACAGCACGCGTACCTGGTTCGAAGGCGTTCCGTTTGAATGACCTGATCAACAGCATCAGTTTGGGCATCATCAGCCAGCTCAGCGGCGTACTGACCAAGCTGCTGAGCATTGGCACCTACACCGTGGTGTTTGGCGCTTTCGCCATCTACCCGAATCTGGAGTTCTGGAGCACCTGGTACGGTGTGGTGCTAGCGCTGATTTTTTATGACTTCTGCTACTACTGGCTGCATCGTGCCGGCCATGTGGTGAGCCTGTTCTGGGCGGCGCACGTAGTGCACCACCAGAGTCAGCACTACAACCTGTCCACCGCGCTGCGTCAGACTTCCAGCGGGGCCTTCTTCGGCTGGATCTTCTACATTCCGATGGCCATAGCCGGTGTACCGCCGCTGATCTTTGGCATCGTTGCGCTGATTGATCTGCTGTACCAGTTCTGGGTCCACACCGAGCAAGTGGGAAAACTGGGCTGGTTCGACCGATGGTTTTGTTCCCCCAGCAACCACCGCGTGCACCACGCGGTCAATGATCCCTACATCGACCGCAACTACGGCGGCATTCTGATCATCTGGGACCGTATCTTCGGCAGCTTCCAGGAAGAGGATGACAAACATCCCTGTGTCTACGGCACCCGCGGCCAGCTCGACAGTTGGGACCCGCTATGGGCGAACATGGCGGTCTACTGGACGCTGGTGAAGAACTCCTGGCATGCCGAAAAATGGAGCGACAAAGTACGCGTCTGGTTCAAGCCACCGGGCTGGCAATCGGCGGACCTGGCACGCAATCACCCTTATCCCGTGTTCCGGCTGCAGGAGGTCACCACCTACAACCCGCCCATGAGCACCGGTCAGCACATGTTTGCCGTTTTGCAGTTCGTACTCGCCATTGCGGCGGTATCGGTCTTCTTGTGGCACGCCGACGCAATGCCCTGGGGCGAAGCGGCCATCTGGTGCGCCGCGCTGACCGCCTGCATGTGGAGCCTGGGCCTGTTCATGCAAGGGCGCCTGTCCATGCTGGAGGTATTGCTGCTGGAGAGTTCAGCGCTCGCCACCGTGAGCGCGATCGGCATGCTGCAATTTTTTATGGTGTTCAAACCCATGCCCATGTCAATCGCTATTGTTTTTATAGCTGCTCGCGCAATATCCACGGGTGGAATCGGAAAATTGGACCTATTGCTGCTGGGTGCCGCGGTGTTCTCTTTGGGTGGTGACATCTTCCTGATGCTGCCAGGCGACCTGTTCATTCCGGGCCTGGCATCGTTCCTGGTAGCCCACGTTTTTTACATTGCCCTGTTCCGCCAAAACCAGCCCTGGTTCCCCAGCAAAGGTGCGCTGGCCGTCGTACTGGGCTTTGGCGCAGTGATGTACGCGATTTTGTGGAGCAGCCTGGGCGACCCCATCCTGAAGGGCGCAGTGGCTGCCTACGTGACGGTGATCTCGCTGATGGCGGCGCAGGCCATAGGGCGAGCCAAGGTGCGTGGCGATTCGGCCTCGCGCTGGGTCGCAGCGGGTGCCTGCATCTTCATGCTCAGTGACTCGTTGATTGCAGTCAATAAGTTTTTGACGCCGGTACCGTTGTCAGCGTTGTGGATTCTGTTGACTTACTTTGCGGCGCAGATGTTGATTGTTCATTTTGCACGGCCTCAGGATAAGTGATGCTTCTGCTTTCCCAGCGGGGTTTCTAACACCCACTCCCCTAGCCCCTCGCCCCGTCGGCGAGGGGAGCCTTTAACAGCCGATCTTGTTTCGTCGCGCCGGCTATGGAATTACTGGGGTAGGTTGCCACCATTTTTGGCGCACCACGGCGTGAACCTGCGGTGGCGGTGACCTCCAACAGAGTCGTGTGGCACTGCTGGCCGCTTGCGGCCAGTAACGATTCATCAAGCATGACTCGGCGCCCGTGTCTCGCTGCTGGCGCTGCGCGCCAGACCGCTCCGAGTTACTTCATGCGAGGCAGCCCCAACCGTCGGTTCATGCCGCTCCGAGAAGTAGCAGTGGCAACCTCACGCATTTAATTCCGTATTCGGAGCGAAACCACCAAATCGGCTGTTAAGGCTCCCCCTCGCCCGACGGGGGCGAGGGGGTTGGGGGGAGTGGGGAGTTAAGAAGCCCTCGCAGAGAGCAAAAGAACTAAATCAACTCAGGCGTAGGGTTGGCTGGCGGCGCAACGCCCAGGTGGCGGTAGGCCGCCAAAGTAGCAATCCGCCCCCGCGGCGTCCGCTGTAAGTACCCCTGTTGAATGAGGTACGGCTCAATCACATCCTCAATCGTCTCGCGCTCTTCACCAATGCTGGCCGCAATGTTATCCAGCCCCACCGGCCCACCATCAAAGCGGTGGATTACCGCCTCCAGCAGCTTGCGGTCCATCAGATCGAAGCCTTGCGGGTCCACGTCCAGCATGGCCAGCGCACGGTTGGCGATGTCCAGATCGATCGTGCCGTTGCCCTTAACCTCGGCATAGTCACGCACACGGCGCAGCAGGCGGTTGGCAATGCGCGGTGTGCCGCGGGAACGGCGGGCAATCTCGAAACCGCCTTCGTCCACCAGCGGTACATTCAGCAAGCCCGCACTGCGCTTGACGATGCGCGCCAATTCTTCCGACGTATAAAACTCCAGCCGCGCCACGATGCCAAAGCGGTCGCGCAACGGGTTGGTCAGCATGCCGGCACGGGTGGTCGCGCCGACGAGGGTGAAGGGCTGCAAATCGAGCTTGATGGAGCGCGCCGCTGGGCCTTCGCCGATCATGATGTCGATCTTGTAATCCTCCAGCGCGGGGTAGAGAATTTCTTCGACCACCGGACTGAGGCGGTGAATTTCGTCGATGAAAAGAACGTCGTTCTTTTCCAGATTGGTCAGGAGCGCCGCCAGATCCTTGGGTTTTTCCAGCACCGGCCCGCTGGTCTGGCGCAGATTCACGCCCAGCTCGTGCGCAATGATGTGTGACAGCGTGGTTTTGCCAAGGCCGGGCGGGCCAAACAGCAGCACATGGTCCAGCGCTTCGGAGCGTTTCTTGGCAGCGCCAATAAAAATCTCCAATTGCTCGCGCACCTTGGCCTGGCCGACGTACTCGTCGAGGAGCTTGGGGCGAAGCGCGCGCTCAATCGCTTCTTCATTGGGGGAAGTCGGGCTGGCGGACACAACCCGCAGGGGGCTTGCCGCAAAATCATCGGTCTGGATACTCACCTGCGCACTATAGCGCGGCACACGAACGAGTTGCCCAATTCAAGTTGCACCTCGTGGTGGCCGATAGTATGTTGGATGCTCCCGTCTAAAGGCCCCGCCATGAATACTCTGTCCCGTTTTCGCAATCCACGCACTTCGGCTGCGTCTTGGGGCTTGGCGGGTGCACTGTGCATGCTGGTACATGCATCCCTTTGGGCCGCCGACGAGCGCGCTATAGCACCGGCCAAGAAGATGGCGGCCGACATTTCCACCACTTCTGCCGCCAACCCCAAAGAGGTGGGGGAACAAGTAAGGGAGGCGCTGGGTACCAGCGTTGCACCGAACAAACAGTTGAAAGTGGTGGTAGCGGGCAAACCGGGCGTAGCATCCAGCGCCAACAGCGGGCTAGCGCGTGAGACTAATCGCCATTACCTGGAAGGCAAGGCAAGGGCATTGGGAATGGGGAAAGACGCCCTGATGCCGCGGGAGTTGGCAGCCACATCTGGCGGCGATGTCCAATGGGCCTACGAAGGCGAAGCCGGGCCACAGTCTTGGGGCAAACTCAAGATGGACCTCAACACCTGCGCGATCGGCAAACGCCAGTCACCGATCAACATTGAAGATGGTGCCACGCTGCAAGGCCCGGCCGAGCCCATCCAGTTCAGTTATCTGCCCAGCAATGCAGCCGTCGTCAATAACGGCCACACGATTCAGGTTGATGTGCAGGGCGAGAACTCCATCACGGTGCGTGGCTCCAACTACCGCCTGCTGCAATTTCACTTCCACACACCGTCCGAAGAGCAGATCAACTTCAAGCGCTACCCCATGGTCGCGCACTTGGTGCACAAGAATGCCGAAGGCCAGCTCGCGGTGGTCGCCGTGCTGCTGGAGCAAGGCGACTCTAACGCCGTGATTGACCGGGTGTGGACCTATATGCCGCTGGACGCGAATGACCGGGTCCGCATGCCCGCCGAGGCGCTCAATCTGGCAGACCTACTGCCCAAAGACCGGCGCTACTACCAGTTCATGGGTTCACTGACCACGCCGCCCTGCACCGAAGGTGTGTTGTGGCTGGTGATGAAGCAAGCAGTGCAGATCAGCAAAGCCCAGATGCGGCTGTTCCAGCAGCTCTACCCCAACAATGCGCGGCCGATACAGCCGTTAAATGGGCGCCCCGTACGCGAGGCCTTGTAGCAAAACCGCTTCAATGGGTTTACTTGGCCAGCGCCTTCAGAGCGAGTTTGATACCGTCACTCACACCGATATCCTTGGGTAAAGCCTTCAGCGCCAGCGCTGCTTCCTTGTCGCTATAGCCCAGCGCCAACAGCGCTTGCAGGATGTCGTTCTGCGCGTCATGGGCACCGCCAACGGGCACACCTATGTCGGCGCCCAGCTTGCCCTTGAGTTCCAGTAACAAGCGCTCGGCGGTTTTCTTGCCGATGCCTGGCACCTTGATCAGGCGACCTGCCTCCTGCAAAGTCACGGCCTGCGCCAGATCAGCCACGCCCATGCCGGACAGCACAGACAACGCGGTACGTGGGCCTACGCCAGAAATCTTAATCAGTTCCCGAAAGGCTTCGCGTTCGGAAGAACTGCCAAAACCGTAGAGAATCTGTGCGTCCTCACGCACCACAAAATGCGTCAGCAGCGACACCTTTTGCCCCTCGGCAGGCAGGTTGTAAAAGGTGCTCATGGGCACCTGCACCTCGTAACCCACGCCACCGCAATCCACAATGATCTGGGGCGGGTTTTTGTCGCTGAGGATACCGGTTAGCTTGCCAATCATTTTGTGCCTATCATGGGTGTTCTTGTGGCGTTAGTCGCCTCGTTTCCGTAAGGAATTATCAGCTTGATTCTCAGACACATTTTTTCACCGCCTAACAACACACGCTTGTCCCATTTGTGTGGCCCGACCGACGAGCATCTGCGCACGATCGAGCTGGCGCTGGAGGTGCGCATTGCACATCGGCATGAGCAGTTCAAGGTCGAAGGCCCCAAGGCCAAAGCACAGCGGGCGATGGACATGCTGCAGGCGATGTACGAAATCGCTGCGCGACCGATTCAGCCCTCTACCGTGCAACTGATGTTGTCGGGCGATGGTTCTGCGGATGGATCCGAGGGTCCCGCGCTGGCCACGCGCCGTGCCGATCTGAAGCCGCGCACGCAGAACCAGGCGGTCTATCTGGACAACATCGCCGAGTTCGACATCACCTTTGGCATCGGCCCTGCCGGTACCGGCAAGACCTACCTCGCCGTAGCTGCCGCAGTAGACGCGCTGCAACGCAATTCGGTACAACGCATCGTGCTCACGCGCCCCGCGGTGGAAGCTGGTGAGCGACTGGGCTTTCTGCCGGGCGACTTAAACCAGAAGGTCGACCCGTATCTGCGCCCGCTGTACGACGCGCTGTACGACCTGATGGGCTATGACCAGGTGTACAAGGCGTTTGAGCGCCAGCAACTGGAAATTGCCCCGCTGGCCTTTATGCGCGGGCGCACATTGAACAACGCTTTCGTGATTTTGGACGAGGCGCAAAACACCACGCCCGAGCAGATGAAGATGTTTCTGACCCGCGTGGGCTTTGGCACCAAGACCGTCATCACCGGTGACGTGAGCCAGATCGATCTGCCCAAGACTCAAATCAGCGGCTTGGTGGAAGCGGAGCGCATCCTGCGCCGCACGCCCGGCATCGCGATCACGCGACTGACCAGCGCCGATATCGTGCGGCATCCGCTGGTCGCGCGCATCGTGGACGCCTATGACGCTGCGCGGCTGGAAGACCTGCCGCGTATCACGATCCCGGAGCCAGAAGCGGAACTGCCCCGCGTAGGCCTGCCCAAAACCCGAACCCCGAAAGCGCGCTGATGCTGCCCGAACTTACCCTCTCCCTGCAATTCGGCAAATTCAAGGACGCCGACAAACACCGCGCCGCGCTGCCGCGCCACAAGGTGATCCGCTGGATCCGCAACACGCTGGAAGTGGACGGCGAAATCACCGTGCGCATCGTCGACGCCGAAGAAGGCCAGACGCTCAACCGCGAGTACCGCCACAAGGACTACGCGACCAATGTGCTGACCTTCGATTACACGCAGGAGCCGGTTACTGCAGACCTGGTGCTATGCGCGCCAGTGATCAGCAAGGAAGCCAAAGAGCAAAAGAAAACACTGGAAGCCCACTACGCCCACATGATCGTGCACGGCACGCTGCATGCGCAAGGCTGGGACCACGAGATGGACGAGGACGCCGAAGTGATGGAGTTGCGCGAGACCGAGATCATGGCCCGACTGGGATTCAAGAATCCGTATTGAAATTCCAGTGAAAATGGCCTGCAGAGCGCATACAGATTGCGTAAGCAGCTACTGTATTGATAGCAACTACGGAGTGGGTGCTATCCGCATCGGTATCGTCACCGGACCATCGTTGACCAATTCCACCAGCATGTCTGCGGCGAAGATGCCGGTTTGCACAATGGGATGCGCTGCACGGGCTTGGCCTACAAAGTAGTCATACAGCCGACGCCCTTCGGCGGGTGCGGCGGCATTCGTAAAACTGGGCCGGTTGCCGCCACTTATGTCCGCGGCCAATGTGAACTGGCTGACGATCAACAGCCCACCTTGTTGACCGGTGCCATCCATGTCCTGCACGCTCAAGTTCATCTTGCCCTGTGCATCGCTGAAGATGCGCAGCTTCAACAGTTTGGCCAGCAGCTTGTCGCCCTGCGTTTCGGTGTCGCCCTGCTCGGCGCAGACCAATACCAGCAGGCCCCGCTCAATCGCACCTACGGTATTGCCATCGACCACCACACTGGCGCGACGTACCCGTTGAACCAGCGCCAGCACTGAAGTCCCTTAAACCACTAACCCAGCGTCACGCGCGCGAACTTGCGCTTGCCCACTTGCAGCACGTAGGTGCCGGCGGACAGCTTCAAGCCCTTGTCGCTGACCACATTGCTGTCGATGCGCACACCACCGCCATCGATCAGACGGTTGCCTTCGCCCGACGAAGCGGCAAGTCCTGCGGACTTGAGCAACGCGCCAATTCCCACTGCGGCACCACCTTCGCCCAATGGCAATGTGATTTCGTCAATCTCGTCCGGCACGCCGCCCTTGCTGCGGTTGATGAAGTCCTGCTCCGCGGCGTCGGCCGCCGCTGCACTGTGGAAGCGCGCTGTGATTTCCTTGGCCAGCGCCACCTTGGCATCCTTGGGGTTGCGTCCGCCATCCACCTCGGCCTTCAGCGCCGCAATCTCGGCCTCAGACTTGAAGCTCAGCAGCGTGTACCACTTCCACATCAGCACATCCGAGATGGAAAGCACCTTGGCAAACATCGTGTTCGGGTCTTCTGAAATGCCGATGTAGTTGTTCTTGCTCTTGGACATCTTCTCGACGCCATCCAGCCCCTCGAGCAAAGGCATCGTCAAAATGCACTGTGGCTCCTGGCCGTATTCAGCCTGCAGCGTGCGACCCATCAGCAGGTTGAACTTCTGGTCGGTACCGCCCAGCTCCAGATCACTCTTCAGCGCGACGCTGTCATAGCCTTGCATCAACGGGTACAGGAATTCGTGCACCGCGATCGGCGTACCGGCCTTGAAGCGGTCGTGAAAGTCGTTGCGCTCCATCATCCGCGCCACGGTGTAGCGGCTGGCGAGCTGGATCATGCCGCGCGCGCCCAGCGGGTCACTCCATTCACTGTTGTAGCGCAGCTCGGTCTTGGTCGGGTCCAGAATCTTGTCGGCTTGGGCGCGGTAAGTCTCCGCGTTGATCTTGATCTGCTCGGCCGTCAGCGGAGGGCGCGTGCTGTTGCGACCCGACGGATCGCCAATCATGCTGGTGAAATCACCAATCAGGAAGATCACCGTATGGCCTAGATCTTGCAGCTGACGCATCTTGTTCAGCACCACCGTGTGGCCGATATGGATGTCTGGCGCTGTCGGATCCAGGCCCAATTTGATGCGCAACGGGGTGCCTGTCGCCTCCGAACGGGCCAGTTTCTTGATCCAGTCCTCCTGGGGCAGAAGTTCTTCGCAGCCGCGCAGGCTCACGGCCAGGGCTTCCCGGACACGGTCGGTTACAACAAAAGGGAGGCTTGAGGCTTGATTCATAAGGTTTTTTTACTATGTCTGTGCGGTAGGCCGCTATACTGCGTCCTCCCTCCTGCAACGCACGCGTTGCCAGCGGCGCAATTTTAGTCGTGCCGCATCCCAAAACTGGAGCCCCATTTTGATAGCTAAATGGATTCGTATTGCCGATGACTGCGTTCGCGATGCCGCGAATGTGCTCAAAGCCTACCCCCGCCACGCCACTGCAGTCGTTGCTGCCCTGTTGGTCTGCGGCACCGGAGCTACCTACGCAGTCGCCAGTCTGGCGCCAGACCCAGCGGATCTGCCCGTACGCACCGTCGTGGAAGCCGTACAACCTCTGCCGGTAGAGGAACAAATGGACGCATTGGCGCAGCAAAGCATGCTGCTGTACCGCTCCGACGTCACCCGCTCTTCCGATACCGCGGACACCTTGCTCAAACGCCTCGGTATTTTTGACGCACAGGCCGCTGCCTTCCTGCGTTCGGATCGCCAGGTGCAGCAAACACTGTTGGGCCGCTATGGCCGTTACGTCACCGCAGAAACAGCCGCCAACGGCAGCCTGCAACGCCTGGTAGCCCGCTGGAGCCCTGAAGACGACGGCATGTTCAAGCGCCTGACCGTTGAACAGTCACCCGCAGGACTCGTCTCGCGTCTGGAGACGTTGCCAATGACCGCATCGTCGCGTCTGGCCAGCGGAAACATTACATCGTCATTGTTTGCCGCGACCGACGACGCACGCATTCCGGATGCCGTGGCCATGCAGATTGCTGAAATCTTCTCGGGTGATGTCGACTTTCATCGCTCCTTGCGTAAGGGCGATCGTTTCTCGGTGGTCTACGAAACACTGGAAGGTGACGGCGAGCCTTTGCGTGCAGGCCGTGTGTTGAGTGCAGAGTTCGTCAATGCCGGCAAAGCCCATCAAGCTATGTGGTTCCAGGAGCCTGCTCCGGGTAACAGCCAGCAATCGGCAGCTACCCACAACCTGACCAAGGGCGGCTACTACACACTGGCTGGCGACAGCCTGCGCCGGGCCTATCTAGCGTCTCCACTGGCGTTCTCACGGGTCACCAGCGGCTTTTCGATGCGCTTTCACCCGATTTTGCAGACCTGGCGTGCGCATACCGGCGTGGACTACGGCGCTCCCACGGGTACGCCCGCGCGTAGCGTTGGTGATGGCACGATCGAATTTGCCGGAGTGCAAAACGGCTATGGCAACGTGGTCATGGTCAGGCACCGCGGCAGCGATGTCACCGTCTATGCGCACCTGAGCAAAATTCTGGTGCAACGTGGCCAATCCATCGCCCAAGGTCAGACGGTCGGTCTCGTGGGCCAGACAGGCTGGGCGACTGGCCCCCATCTGCACTTCGAATTCCGCGTCAACGGGCAGTTCAAGGACCCCCTGATGATTGCGCGCCAGAGCGAAGCCATTCCGGTCGCAGCGGCGTCCAAGCCCATGTTCGACAAAGCGGCCCAAATGGTACGCACCCAACTCGCCGCTGCAGCCAATATGCAGGCTGGCAGCGCCCAGTAATTGCTGCCGACCTGCATGTCGGCAGCCGCTTCTTCTCTCTACATCGGTTTGATGTCCGGCACCTCGCTGGACGGCGTAGACGCGGTCCTTGCAGACTTTTCTTCTGAACGTCCGCACGTGTTGGCCCACAGCACGGTCGCTTTCGACACCACATTGCACGATGAATTGCTGGCGCTCAACAGCGTTGGCGACAACGAATTGCACCGCGCCTGGCTGGCTGGCAATGCATTGGCGCGCATTTATGCGCAAGCTGTCCACTCCGTTTTGAAAGCAGGCAATGTAGGAGCATCCGCAGTGCGAGCGATTGGCGCCCACGGCCAAACCGTGCGGCATCGCCCGCAGGAATTTGACGGCACGGGTTACACGATTCAAGTGAACCAGCCAGCCCTATTAGCGGAGCTGACCGGCATCGATGTGGTCGCTGATTTCCGTAGTCGTGATGTGGCAGCTGGCGGCCAAGGCGCGCCCTTGGTGCCGCCCTTTCACCGTGCTTTTTTTGGGAGCATTGCGCCGCAGGTGGGCGTGCTCAACATTGGCGGAATATCCAACATCACGCTGATCGACAGCTCCAATGAAGGTGCGTTGCTCGGATTCGATTGCGGCCCGGGCAATGCGCTGATGGATGCCTGGTGCAAGACGCACACGGGCGAGCCGTTTGACCGGGACGGTGCGTGGGCCGCCGGCGGAAATGTCATTCCATTGCTGCTGTCCAACATGCTGCAAGAGCCATTCTTTGCGCGCAAGCCGCCCAAAAGCACTGGACGCGATTTGTTTAATGGGCCCTGGCTGCAAAGCCATCTGCAGGGTTTCGACACCGCATCCGCACAGGATGTTCAGGCCACGCTGACCGAGCTGACCGCGCGCGCTTGTGCACAAAGCGTTGCGACTGGCCGAGCGGGGCTTTCGTTGCTGATCGTATGTGGCGGCGGCGCGCTGAACAGGGATCTAATGCGGCGCATTGCCATGCACTTGCCGGCCTGCAGAGTCACGCCATCGTCAGACTATGGGCTGCCGCCGTTGCAGGTGGAAGCGACTGCCTTCGCGTGGCTTGCGCAACAAGCTATGGAGCGCAATGCCTCGAGTGTGAAAGAGGTCACGGGCGCCAGCGCGGCACGCGTTCTGGGGGCAATTTACCCCGCTTGAAATATCAGGTCGAGAAAGAAGAGCCGCAACCACAGGTGGTGGTGGCGTTCGGGTTCTTGATCACGAACTGCGCGCCCTGCAAGTCTTCCTTGTAGTCGATTTCGGCACCTACCAGGTACTGGTAGCTCATCGCATCGATCAACAAAGACACACCATTTTTGGTCATCGTGGTGTCGTCTTCGTTGGTGATCTCGTCGAAGGTGAATCCGTATTGGAAACCCGAGCATCCGCCACCCTGAACGAATACGCGCAATTTCAAATCGGGATTGCCTTCTTCGGCAATCAAATCCGCTACTTTGGCCGCCGCGCTGTCGGTAAACAGGATGGGCGAAGGCATTTCGGTGGTGATGTTTTCAGCTAAGGCGCTCATGGCGAACTCCGGTCAAATGTCTTGTTGGGGAGAATAGTACAGCAATTTACTCGGGATTGCTTGTTACAGGTTATTCGCCGCCAGCTTGAGTGTGGGCTTTTCCTCGCCAACCAGAACAGGGCGCAATTGGCCCGTGATCAACGCTCCCTGGTGCATCTCCAAGGCAGCGTACTCCACGTCGCCTTCGATACGGGCTTTGGGCTGCAGCTCCAGCATCAACCGAGCGACCACCGGACCTTTGACGGAGCCATTGATGATGATGTGGTCCGCACTGACCTGGCCCGTAATTTTGGCAGTTTCCGATATCACCAGAATGCTGGGGGCCTCGGTCTTGGCAAGAACGTTGCCACTTATTTCGCCGTCTACGCGCAACCCGTCGGAAAACTGGATATGCCCGGTGATATGGCTGCCCTCGGCAATCAAACTCTTGATCGGAGGCTGCTTGTTTTTATTGAACATGGATAAACCCAAACTGAATTTATAGTTTGATGGACTGGGTTGCCTTGACGACAGCGCCATCCATCACTCTGGCTGTGACACCCCGAACAACGACTTGGGGCGGGATCTCAAACTCCCCTTCCATGCGCCCGTATTGGCGCATCTTGATTGGAAGGGACCCTTCACTCAACTTGGCAATCCAGGGCCTGCCATCGGAGACCCCATTGAACTCCAGACTGAGTTGGCCGCTGAATTCCGGTACATTGCGGCCGGGCTGGATCACCAAGACCTGCCATTTTATCGTTCTGGCGTCCTGAATGTCAGCCTGCAAACCCCTAATAGCGACACCGTCTGTCGCCCCGGCAGGAATCAATTTCTCAAAAAATCCCAAATCATCACGCAAAGTCCGATTTTCGATTTCCAGCAATTTGACCTGGGCCAGTATCTTTTCATACGAGGCCTTCTCAGTGGTCACCAGTGTTCCCGCCGTGTTGGCAACCGACTGGGCATGGTCCCGCTCTTCCTTGATCCGGGCCAACTCCGCCTGCGTGTCACTGAGGTCCGTGCGCAGCCGGGTTAGCTCTTCCTTGGATCCTTTATCAAGGCCCGCAATGTCCTTGCCAAATTCGAATGCCCACAGCCCAATCGCAGCACAAAATCCCAGCACGATGGCCGCCACAGCCCAACGGAACGGCCAAGGCAGTGCACTGCGTACCGCCATACGTGGAGCGCTGATGGTGAGGCGGCGGCGGAGCAGGCGGAATCTCATGGAGCGCGAAGTCTAGCAGCCCGAAAACACAAGTCCACTAGCGTCAACGGCTACTTTGTAAAACAAAGTTAAGCGCGGCACCCAAAGGCAAAAGGGCCGTAAGAGCTTGCACCATGACGACTTTTGCTTTGCAACTGAGCGTTTCAGAGGCGTGTTGATGCTAGGAGACCTGTTTGTGACGGCGGGCGGTGGAAGCCGACCCTATTCCGCTCGACCTCACGCGCATGGCGCGTTGCGAATCTAGTTCAGGGCTGCGCGAACATTCGGACGAGATTTTCCCGAGCCAAACGCAGCTGGTCACGCGCATCTGCAGTCTTATTGCCGTCCAGCAGCTCGCGTACCTGGTCCAGCGTCTGCACGACATTGCGTTGCGTCTCGGAAGGCAATGCACTTTGCATCCACATAATGGCCGCAAAACGCTGGCCGCGGGTGACCGTGCGAACCTCGTGCAGCGTATTGCTTTGGTAGACCACGGCGCTCCCTACGCCCAGCTTGACTTCCCTGTGGGATTTCCCTGTATCGGTAAAGACCAGCTCCCCACCCTCGTATTCACCGGGCGGGCTCAGGAAAATGGTCATCGAATAGTCGGTCCGCATGGGCCAGCCATTGGCGCTCATCATGGCTGCGTCGGTGTGTTGCCCGTAGTGCATGCCTTCGCCATACAGATTGAAGAGCGGTGGCGTCATCCGAATGGGCAGCGCATATTGCATCAGTGGCTGGCAGGCATTGACTGCGCCGATCACCATATTCGAGCACGCCGCCCATTTCGGATGCGTGCTGGTGAATTGCATGTTCTTCTTGACCCGTAGCGCATCACCATGCGCGGTGGCGGCGCCGTCCGTAAATCGCTCAGGCAGCAAAACTTCCCGCAACTGACTCACTTGCGCAGCACTCAGCAAATTCTCGAAGACAGTAAACACAACGGGATTCCCAAAAAAAGTGAAAGCGGCAAAAGCAAAAAAGGCCACCAGAAGGATTCTGGGGGCCTTTTCTTGGAAGCAGGTCCGTATTAACGCTTGGAGAACTGCTTGCGACGGCGAGCGCCGTGGAAGCCGACCTTCTTACGTTCGACTTCACGCGCATCACGCGTCACGAAGCCGGCCTGGCTCAGGACGGGCTTGAGGGTTGCGTCGTAATCAATCAGTGCGCGGGTAATGCCGTGGCGCAGAGCGCCAGCTTGACCCGACTCACCGCCACCAGCCACATTGACCATGATGTCAAAGGTTTCTGCATGGTTGGTCAGCAACAGAGGTTGCTTGGCGATCATGATGGAGGTTGCGCGACCGAAAAACTTTTCGATGGCCTTGCCGTTCACCACGATTTGGCCGGAGCCTTTTTTCAGAAACACGCGGGCGACGCTGGATTTGCGACGGCCTGTGCCATTGTTCCATTCACCGATCATTTGGCGGCCTCACGTTTCACTGCATTGGCGGAAATACCGGGGATGTCCAAAACCTTGGGCTGCTGGGCGGTATGGGGATGCTCAGCACCACCATAAACCTTGAGCTTCTTGATCATGGCGTAGCCGAGAGGACCCTTGGGCAGCATGCCCTTGACGGCTTTTTCCAAAGCGCGGCCAGGGAACTTCGCTTGCATGTCGCGGAAGTTAATGGCAGAAATGCCACCTGGGTAGCCAGAGTGGCTGTAATACACCTTGTCAATGGGCTTGGCACCAGAGACACGCAATTGGGATGCGTTGATGATGACGATGAAGTCACCGGTATCGACGTGAGGCGTGTAAATGGCCTTGTGTTTGCCGCGCAAACGGAGAGCAACTTCGCTGGCTACTCGTCCGAGGACCTTGTCGGTCGCGTCAATCACAAACCACTCGTGCACGACCTCAGCGGGTTTTGCGCTGAAAGTAGACATGAGATTTCTCTTTTAAAGGAGGGTTTGTCGGGCTCTTTTCCACGGTCGGCGTTCCTCTAATGGGAATCTCTTAGGTGGGGATTGCTGCAGCGGCATGCACTGCAACCTCTTCGCCGCGGAACCACAAAAGCGCTGCGAAGCCTTCGATTATACGAAAACCCGCCCGTTTTGGCTAGTACCTTGCGCGACCGTAGGCCCGCTTACTGCGTTTTATCCCGGTTTTCCCAGCGTTTTCGGTCTGCAATGCAGACAGGAAGCTTGGTGTTTTCGGCTTTTTGGCACTCCTGATAAATGCACATGGGGCGCGTGAAGAAGTTGCTGTCACGGCAAAGCTCCTTGTGCCCCGCAACAACCGGTGCGTGTGAGGCGTTCTCTTTGATGCTGGCAGCCGACTCCACTTTGGCATCGCTGACAGGCTTGCTGACGGGTTCGTGAACCACCGCAACTTCCGGCTTCGGCGCCGAGGCGGGAGTGGGCGGCGGCTTGGGTTGCGCCCGCGTGACTTTGACAGGCGGTACTGGTTTTGCAGCAGGAACCGTCATCGCATCCCGTGCTACGGACACTGCGCTAGCTGGCTTTGCGGGCTCCGAAGCGACAGGAGCCAAGTCAACCGGCGCACTTATGGCTGGAGCCATCGGTTTGGACTCCGCCTCAACCACTGTATTGACTGGCGATGGCACATGTGTGGGCACTGACTTTCCGCGACCCGACAATCCCCAAAATATGGCCGTTGCAAATGCCAGAGCGACGCCCGCCCATAACAATGGCGGAAGCCATGCGGGGGATTTGGAACTGTCAGGGCGTGACGATTTGTCTCTTCGGCGTTTGCCACGGGAGCGCTCAGCACGGGGAACCACGATGGTGGCCTGTGGGGCATGGGGAACATCCGGCAGGGCTTGGGCCTGGGTGGTGACAAATTCCTGCGTTGCGCCCGTGTCCAGAAGCCCCTCCGGCGCAGAATGCAGCAAACGGTCACCCAACGCTTCCCGCCAGTCAAAGCGCGCAATGTGTGCGGGACGCCGCAAGCGCATCTCGACGCAGAATGCTTCCACGCTGGCAGGCCGGTCATTGGGCGCGAGCAGCAAGGCGTGGTCAATGGTGCGAACAAAACCTGCTGAATAGGGTGTACCGAAATGGCTGGCCGTGGTTTCGGCCAGTTTCGCGAAGCTGGGCAAAGTGTCTTTCACCGCCCTCACCGTTGCCGGCAACGGCGGCTCGTTGCGCAGACACCCGTGCATCACGGCGGCGATGGAATACAAGTCCGTCCATGGCCCCTCCCGCAAGTCCGTCGAATCGGCGTATTGCTCGATGGGTGCGTAGTTGATTTTGAGGATGGCGGTGTGCTTGCGGTCGCCGTCGCGAATGGCGCGGCGCGCGGCGCCCAGATCCAGCAGAACCGGAGGCCCCTGATCTTGCAGAAAAATATTGTCCGGTGAGATGTCACGGTGCAACGTGTTGTTCGAGTGCAAAACTCTGAGCGCCTCGAGCACCGACCACAAGATGGTGCGTAACCACTCTTCGGGCGGCGGCGCACTCATTTGCGCGCGGGCCTCCTTCAGGGTGCAGCCCACATACAGCGGCATTGCCATGTAGGCGGTGTTGTTCGCTTCCCAAAAGCGATACACCTTGACCAGGGAGGGATGGTCGAACTGGGCCAGCAGTCGCGCCTCAGCAATGAATGACTTGAGCCCCGCCTGGAAGGGTTGTGAATCTGCTGTAGACCGGGCGGACACCTGCATGTTCGTGCCGCGCCCCACCAAGGCGGAGGGCAGGTATTCCTTGATCGCCACGGGCCTTTGCAGCGAATGGTCATAGCCCCGGTAGACGATGCCAAAGCCTCCGACACCCAACAACCCGCGCAGCTCGAACTCCCCCAGCACGGTGCCTGCCGGTAGGGCGTCCATGTGTGTCAGCGCGGGCTCCAAGGGCCTGCCTGTCAGGGGTTCAGATTCAAGCATTGTTCGGTATTGTGTCGCGGCATGCGGGCTCTGAATAGCTCAATAAGCGGGTGCAGCAACAAATGGTTACGCCTGCGGGGCCGAGGCCCGTGCCCTTATCATAGGGGATGTTCAGTTACCGACACGCCTTCCACGCAGGCAATCACGCCGACGTCCTCAAGCACACCGTATTGCTGGCCGTGCTGCGCTATATGACGCAAAAAGACGCGGCCCTCAACGTTTTTGACACCCATGCTGGGGCGGGCCTGTACCGCCTGGACGGCGACTACGCGCAAACCAGCGCCGAAGCGGCACAAGGGTTCCTGCGTTTGGTGAATGAAAAGCGTACCGAGCCCTTCGCACCCGCATTGCAGGACTACATTGACTTAGTTGCCGCGTTCAACACCAAGGGTCAGTGGAAGGTGTATCCAGGCTCGCCCTTCATCATCCAGCGCCTGTTGCGCGAAGAGGCGCGCGACAAGCTCAAGCTGTATGAACTGCACCCGACAGATTCCAAGACACTTGCGGCCAATGTGGCCCAGCTCGAAGCGGGGCGGCAAGTGGCCATCCTGCGGGAAGACGGATTTGAGGGGCTGAAGAAGTTTCTGCCACCGCCTTCACGCCGCGCGTTGGTGCTGTGCGATCCGAGCTACGAAGTGAAGAATGACTATGCACGGGTGCCTGCCATGATTGCCGATGCGATGTTGCGTTTCGCAACTGGCACGTACGCCGTCTGGTACCCCATCATTCCCCGCCCTGAGGCGCACGATATCCCCAAGAAACTCAAAACCCTGGCCAACAAGGCGGGCAAGAGCTGGTTGCACGCGACGCTGACCGTCAAGTCCAGCAAGTTGCTGCAAGACGAAGAGGGTGAAACCGTTCGCCCGGGTTTGCCTGCGAGCGGTATGTTCCTCATCAACCCGCCGCACACACTCAAGGCCTCGCTCAAGGATGCACTGCCGCAGATGGTGGAAGCACTCAAGCAGGACGCCCACGCGACCCATACGCTGGAATCTGGCGGATAACTCCTGGTTCTCGCACGCCAGTTAGGCCACAGGCCGGGCGGCTCATGGTGCCAAACGCGCACAAATCGCCGCCCGGCCTGTGGCCTATCTGGCTAAGCTTTTGGGATTCGGGGCGACTCGGACCCGATGCCTGTTAACGCAAGTTCAAACGATCACACAGAGCCAGCGTCGCAGCACTCTGGTTCATCGTATAAAAGTGCAAGCCCGGCGCACCGCCGGCACGCAGTTGCTCACACAGATCCGTCACCACATCCAGTCCAAATGCCTTGATGGACGCGGTGTCGTCGCCAAAGCTTTGCAGGCGCAAACGAATCCAGCGGGGGATTTCTGCGCCGCAGGCGTCCGAGAAGCGCATCAGCTGGGTAGAGCTGCCGATCGGCATGATGCCAGGCACGACCGGAACCTGCAGACCCATCGCATCGACCTCTTCGACAAACTTGAAATACGCGTCTGCGTTGTAAAAGTATTGCGTGATCGCGGCATTTGCACCGGCGCGTACCTTGGCGGCGAAGGCTTGCAAATCGGATGCAGGAGACTTGGCTTGCGGATGCACCTCCGGATACGCCGCCACTTCGATATGGAATGCATCTCCGGTCTCTGCGCGAATGAACGCCACCAGATCACTGGCGTATTGGAACTCACCACCTGCCCCATAGCCACTGGGCAAATCACCGCGCAAAGCAACGAGGCGCTTCACGCCCATCGCCGTGAGTTGCGCCAGTTGGGCGCGCACCGTGACTTTGGTGGCGCCTACGCACGAGAAATGCGATGCAGCCGCGACGCCTTCGGCCAGAATTTCACTGACCGTATTGAACGTGCCATCCTGGGTCGAGCCACCCGCACCAAAAGTCACCGAGCAAAACTCAGGCTTCAGCGCGTACAACTGCTGGCGCGCAACGCGCAGCTTATCCGCCCCCTCCGGGGTTTTGGGCGGGAAGAACTCCAGGCTGACCGGGAAAGTAGTGTCCGTCATGGCAATGTGTCTTATGCAGCGGGCGCCGTATTGCGCGCGCAGATGAAAAATTCGCGGTTTCCGTCGCCGCCTTCGATGGGCGAGTCGAACCAATGCGTGACTTCCAGCCCCAGGTCTCTGCAAGCCGTGCGTACGCGCTCCTCGACCAATGCGTACATAGTGTCATCGCGCACGATGCCGCCCTTGCCCACCTGGCCGGGTTGCAACTCAAACTGCGGCTTGACCAGCGTCAACAAAATGCCGCCCGCCTTGAGCATGGGCACCACCGCTGGCAACACCAGCGTTTGCGAAATGAAGGCCAGGTCCGCGACGATCAGGTCAAACGGTGGTGCGAATTCAGCGGGCAGCTCAGTTGGCTCAACGTCCGCTGCTTCGTCTTCACCATCGTCTTCGTACCCGTCATTTTCCTCATCAAATTGGCCGTCAGCGCCCGTGCTACGTGCGTAAGCAGCTATCAAATCAGTAGCAGATAGAGTACGGGCATTGACGCTTTCCACACACAGCACACGCGCATCACCGCGCAAGCTGGGGTGCAACTGGGCACTGCCCACGTCCACGCCCACCACGGACTCGGCCCCGGCTTGCAGCAGGCAGTCGGTAAAACCGCCCGTGCTTTGCCCAACGTCCATGCAGCGCATTCCTTTCACCGAAAGGCCAACGTGCTTGAGCGCAGCTTCCAGCTTCAGACCACCCCGCGACACATAACGTGCCTCGGAGTCGTCCAAGAGCTGGATGGGTGCGTCTTCCGGAACCTCATCGCCATTTTTGGCGACCCGTTTCCACTCTTCTCCCTTGCGCCATTGCACGCCATCGGCGATCAGACGCTGGGCTTGGGAACGGGTGCTGGCCAGCCCGCGCTGAACCAGCAATTGGTCAATTCGCATGCAGTCCTTGGCTTAGTAGCGGTAGGTTTCTTTTTTGTACGGACCGGCCTTGGAGACGCCAATGTAGGCAGCCTGTTCGGTAGTCAGTTCCGTCAGCATCGCGCCGACCTTCTTCAGGTGCAAACGGGCCACCTTCTCGTCCAGGTGCTTGGGCAATACATAGACCTTGCCGACCTTGTATTCCTTGGGCTTGGTGAACAGTTCGATCTGGGCAATCGTCTGGTTCGCGAAGCTGGAGGACATCACAAAGCTTGGGTGGCCTGTACCGCAACCCAGGTTCACCAGGCGGCCCTTGGCCAGCAGGATGATGCGCTTCTCGGCCTTCTTGCCGCTCTTGGGGAAGATCACATGGTCGACTTGAGGCTTGATCTCTTCCCACTTGCACTTGGCCAGCGATGCGACATCGATTTCGTTGTCAAAGTGGCCGATGTTGCAGACGATAGCCTGGTCCTTCATCGCGTCCATGTGCTTGTAGGTGATGACGTTCTTGTTACCGGTGGTGGTCACGAAAATGTCGGCCTTGTCGGCAGCGTATTCCATGGTCACAACCTTGTAGCCTTCCATCGCGGCTTGCAATGCGTTGATCGGATCGATCTCCGTCACCCACACTTGGGCGGAGAGCGCGCGCAGTGCTTGGGCAGAACCCTTACCCACGTCGCCGTAGCCAGCCACCAGCGCGACCTTGCCAGCGATCATTACGTCGGTCGCACGCTTGATGCCGTCCACCAGCGATTCGCGGCAACCGTACAGGTTGTCGAACTTGCTCTTGGTCACCGAGTCGTTGACGTTGATGGCGCGCATCTTCAGGTCGCCCTTGCCGGCCATTTCCTCCAGGCGCATCACGCCGGTCGTAGTTTCCTCGGTCACGCCCATGATGTTTTTCAGGCGGCGGCTGTACCAAGTGGGGTCGACCTTCAACTTGGCCTTGATGCTGTTGAACAGGCAAATTTCTTCATGGCTACCGGGCTTGGCCAGAACCTTGATGTCCTTCTCGGCGCGGGCGCCCAAGTGCATCAGAAGCGTGGCATCACCGCCGTCGTCCAGGATCATGTTCGGACCTTCAGCTGCGGTGCCCTTTTTACCGCTGAATTCAAAAATGCGATGGGTGTAGTCCCAATAGTCTTCCAGCGTCTCGCCCTTGACGGCGAACACCGGCGTGCCAGTGGCGGCAATCGCGGCAGCGGCGTGGTCTTGTGTGGAGAAGATGTTGCACGAAGCCCAACGCACATCGGCGCCCAGGGCTTTCAGCGTTTCAATCAGCACGCCGGTCTGGATGGTCATGTGCAGCGAACCGGTGATGCGCGCGCCCTTCAGCGGCTGGCTCTTGGTGAACTCTTCGCGGATGGCCATCAGGCCGGGCATTTCGGTCTCGGCAATGGTCAGCTCTTTGCGGCCCCACTGCGCAAGGCTCAGGTCGGCAATTTTGTAATCTTGGTTTTTTACGGGCTTCAGTACGCTCATGGCTCACTCCAAAAGTAAATTTGAAAGCCACTGACAAGTACGGGAATCGGGGAAAAGGACTCACCGCACAGACCAGTGGGTGAGCGTGGTTGGTGCTTGAACTGATCAAATTCAATCAGCTTTCCGAGCCTCGCTCACTGGTCGTGAACTGCAACGCTCCTCGGAAAGCGATAATTCTAGCCTTTTCCAGAACTCTGCACCAGATCGCACGGCCACCAAAGGCCCGCGACGCCTGCATTCCATTTGCCCATGTCTTTCCTCGAAGAAACCCGTCGCCGCCGCACCTTTGCGATCATTTCCCACCCGGACGCCGGTAAAACCACGCTGACCGAAAAGCTGCTGCTGTTCTCGGGCGCGATCCAGATTGCCGGCTCGGTGAAGGCGCGCAAGGCCAGTCGCCATGCGACTTCCGACTGGATGGAAATCGAGAAGCAGCGCGGCATTTCGGTCGCGTCATCGGTAATGCAAATGGCTTACCGCGACCATGTGGTCAACCTGCTGGACACACCCGGCCACAAGGACTTTTCGGAAGACACCTACCGCGTGCTGACCGCGGTGGACTCGGCGCTGATGGTGATTGATGCAGCCAACGGTGTGGAAGCGCAAACCCGCCGCCTGATCGAAGTCTGCCGCCAACGCGATACACCCATCATCACCTTCGTCAACAAGATGGACCGCGAAGTGCGCGAGCCGTTGGACATCCTGGACGAGATCGAACGCGAACTGGGCATGCCCTGCGTACCGATGACTTGGCCGGTGGGTCAGGGCAAGGCCTTTGGAGGCATCATCAATTTGCGCACGCAGGCGATGACGGTGTTCGAGTCGGGCAGCGAACGCCGCCCGCAGGACTTTGACACCGTGCCGCTCAACGATTCGGATTCATTGGCCAAGCGCTTTGGCCATGAATGGACCAGCGCGATGGAAAGCATGGAGCTGGCCACCGGCGCTTCCCCCGCCTGGGACCATGAGGCCTTTCTGGCCGGCAAGCAAACACCCGTGTTCTTTGGCTCCGGCGTCAACAACTTTGGCGTGATGGAAGTGCTGGACGCGTTGGTGGACCTGGCGCCATCACCCGGCCCGCGCACCAGCTCCTTTGTTGTCAACAAACAGCCCGTGATCAAACAGGTGCAGCCCGATGACGAGTCGTTCAGCGGCGTGGTCTTCAAGGTGCAGGCCAACATGGACGCCAACCACCGCGACCGCATCGCCTTTGTGCGCATGGCCTCCGGCAAATACACCCCAGGCATGAAGCTCAAAGTGATGCGCACGGCTAAGGAGCTACGCCCCACGTCCGTCGTCACCTTCATGAGCCAGCGCCGTGAGGCGGTGGAAGAAGCCTACGCAGGCGATATCGTCGGCTTTACCACGCACGGCGGCGTGCAACTGGGCGACACGATTACCGACGGCAGCGTGAACCTGATGTACACCGGACTGCCCTTTTTCGCACCTGAAATGTTCATGACTGTGGTGCTGCGCAACCCTTTGCGCACCAAGCAGTTGCAGCAGGGCCTGGCCCAATTGGGCGAAGAAGGTGCGATCCAGGTGTTCCGCCCTGAGATGGGCGGCAACATGCTGTTGGGCGCCGTCGGTCAGCTGCAATTTGAAGTGGTGCAGCATCGATTGAAAGGCGAATACGACGCCGACATCCGCCTGGAAGGCTGCCAGTACACCGGCGCGCGATGGATCACGGCTGACACACCCAAGGAGTTGCAAGAGTTTGTAAATGCCTACCCGCAGCGCATGGCGCGCGACGCGGCGGACACGCTGGCTTACCTGTGCACCAGCCCCTACGACGTGCGCCTGGCGCAAGAACGCTTCCCCAAGATTCACTTCCATCCGCTGCGTGAGCACGCGGGTCTGGCGCTGCAAAACGCAGGATAAACTGCCCGCATTAAAAAGCATTCAATGCTTGATTTTGAAAGGGAGCTTTCTGATGCGCGTAATTTCTCACCGTATGCAGCGCAATGTTGCGTACAGCTTTGTGTCTCTGGTATTGGCAGCAGGCCTGGCCGCCTGCGGTGGCGGAGGCGGCGGTGGTAGCACTGCGGCCAGCAACACTGCGCCCCCTGCTCCGCCTCCAGCATCGGCGTATCCTGCATCCAACACGCTAGCCAATGTCTGCACCGTAGAAGGCGAAAAAAAATTCGTTCGCTCCTATCTGGATGAAAAGTACCTGTGGTACCGCGAGATACCCACCGTCGATGCATCGACCTATACCAAGGTCATCGACTATTTCAAGGCCTTGCTGGTCAAGACACCTGATCCAAATGGTCTGCCAAAGGACCAGTTCAGTTTTGCGATCGCCACAGCCGATGCCGATTCGCTGTCGACGGGCGTGAATGTGGGATACGGTATCGAGTGGGCCCTGGATTCCAAAGGCCTTCAGCGTGTGGCCCAAGTCATGCCGGGGTCGCCCGCCGCCGATGCGGGCATGGCACGCGGAGGCCACATGGCTGGGGTCATCAGCTACAACGTGAACAGCTGGTACCCCAATACGGCCGGCGCGTTTGTTCAGTTCAAATACAGCGATAAACCGGGCGCAAGCGAGCGCACGATTTACCTGGCAGCGCGCACCGTCCAGGACGAACCCGTCCCGCTCGCCAGCACCGTCACCAGCCCCGGCGGCAAACGTGCCGGATACATCGCATTCACAGCCCACGCCCAAGGCGCACAGGACAAACTGATCACTGCGGTGCGTTCGCTTCAGACCAATGGGATCAGCGAGCTGGTGCTGGACATGCGTTACAACTCCGGCGGCTATCTCTACATCGCCAGCACACTGGCTGCGATGGTTACCGGCACGCAGGCTGACGGAAAAGTTTTTGAGGCCTTGCGCTTCAATGACAAGCGAACGTCGGATACCGCAGACAACATCTACCGTATCGCCAACAAAGTGGAATACGCGGAATCCACCTATCCCGTCGGCTACACACTGCCGCGCCTGAATCTGAAGCGGGTTTATGTGCTGACGTCGGCAGACACCTGCTCGGCCAGCGAATCCGTGATCAATGCCTTGCGCGGCGTCGATGTGGACGTCGTGTTGATTGGTAAATCCACCTGCGGCAAACCATATGGCTTTACGCGCAAGAACAATTGCGCCCTGTCTTACTACCCGATTGAATTCCAGGGTACCAATCAAAAGGGCTTTGGTGACTACAGCGCGGGTTTTGCACCGACATGCTCCGGCACCGATGACTTGGACCACGCGCTCGGTCAAACGCAGGAAGGCATGCTGTTTTCGGCGCTTTACCATCTGGACCACGGAAGCTGCGAGCCAGTCGCTGTGCAGAGGCAGTCTCTGACCATCAGCCCTCCTTCCGGGTACAGCTCGCTGTCGATAGAGCGCCCGCAACGCGGCCGCCTGTTGCGACCCACCTCTCCCTGACCTCCTTCGCCACGCATGCAACCGCTGTCGTCCTGGCCCCTGCATGCGCGGCGCGGTTTGGTAGGCGTATTCACCGACATTGATGACACGCTGACCACCGGCGGCGCCATCACCGCCGATGCGCTGCAAGCCCTGGCGGACTTGAAGGCGGCGGGGCTCATCATCATTCCCATTACTGGGCGCCCCATCGGCTGGTGCGAACCGTTCATTGCGGGCGTTGGCGAAAAACCGTGGCCGGTCGATGCGATGGTGGCAGAGAACGGTGGCGTCGCTTTTGCAAGCAAAAAAGGCCCGCAAGCCGCACAGAATGTGCGTGAGCAGCTATCAAAACTATACCAACAGGATTCGGATACCCGAGCCCGCAACCAGGCCCGCATGCAGCAAATCGCAGCGCAAATAGTGGCTGAAGTGCCTGGCGTGGCGCTGTCACGCGATGGCGGTGGCCGTGAAACCGACCTCGCGTTCGACTACAACGAATTTGCCAAGCTGCCGCCCGAAACGGTGCGGCAGGTCGTGACCTTGCTGCAAGCTGCGGGCATGCACACCACCGTCAGCAGCATCCACATCCATGGCTGCTTTGGTGACTTCACCAAATGGACCGGGGCTTGCTGGATCGCGCGTGAGCTGTTCGGGCGCGATCTTGCGCTGGAACTGGACCAATGGGTTTTCATCGGCGACTCTGGCAACGACCAAGCCATGTTTGAGCATTTCACCCATAGCGTTGGCGTGGCCAATATCTCGCATTACGCTGCAAACATGCAGCACCTGCCCCGCTACATCACACCGAGCGCACGAGGCACCGGGTTTGCCGAAATGGCGCATCGCATTCTGGAATCGCGTACCGCGTAAACGCTTGTAAGCAAAGGTAGGCGTGTCGTCGCGGCCTCACCCCAGCACGTTAAATAGCCTCTTACTGTTGGAGGTACTCCATGAAAAAGCTAATCGTTCTCGCTCTCGCCGCCTGTGCTCTGGCTCCTGCGTTCGCACAGACTTCGGTCGGTGTTTCCATCGGCGTCAACCAGCCAGGGATCTATGGCCGCATCAATATCGGCGACTTCCCACAGCCCCGTTTTATCAATGCGCAACCCGTCTTGATATCTCGCCCTGTGCACTATGTGCAGCAGCAACCCGCTTATTTGTACGTGCCACCAGGCCATCAGAGGAATTGGGGTCACTATTGCGGCCGTTACAACGCATGCGGCCAACCGGTCTACTTTGTCCGCGAAGACTGGGTTCGGGAGCGCTATGAATACCGCCGCCAGCATGACCGCTACGACAACCACGAACGCTGGGACCATGGACGTGGGCACGGCAATGGCAACGGAAATGGTCATGGCCGCGACCATGATCGGGGACGTGGCGACGACAGGCACGACCGCGACCATCGCGGCGGTCGTGACTAAAAACAAGGTGCTGACTTAACTCCAAGCCGTCGCTGCGTTGCGCAGCGCGCAGCCCATCGCACGTCCCAAAACGCTTGTAACGAAAAGTAGGCGTGTCATCTAGGCGTATCCTTGGGACGTTGAATGGTCTCTAACCGTGAAAGGTATCTCATGAAACGCCTCGCAATTCTTGCCCTCGCCGCCAGCGCTTTGGCCCCCGCCTTTGCGCAAACGTCGGTCGGCGTATCCATCGGGATCAATCAACCCGGTGTGTATGGCCAAATCGATATTGGCAATTTCCCCCAACCCCGCTTTATCAACGCGCAACCGATTCTGATCGCACGCCCGGTTCATTATGTGGAGCAACCGCCCATGTATCTGTACGTGCCACCAGGCCACCAGAAGAACTGGAGCAAGCACTGTGGGCGCTACAACGCATGTGGTCGGCCGGTCTATTTCGTTCGCGAAGACTGGGTGCGTGAGCGCTACGAAGACCACCGCCGCCATGACGGCCATGGTGACCGTGATGATGACCGCGGTAACGGCAAAGGTAAAGGCCATGGCAAAGACAAACACGGCAAAGGCCACGATCGCGACTAAGTCGACCAGCGCGCTGGCTTAACTCCAGGCCAGCGCAGCGGTCAACACCGCACAGCCCATCAGCAGCAATCCCATGGCACGCATCATCGCGGCCTGGGATTTTTGTATCCAAGCGCGCACGCGCAATGCCAGACTCGCCACCGCCCCATACACCGCGACCTGCGTCGCAACGGTGATTAAACACAACGCCAACGTACGCGCGGGCAATGCTGCCGCATCGTGCGGAATGAACGCCGGGAACAGCGCAAACGTAAACGCATAGGCCTTGGGATTCAACAGACAGGTTGTCACCGCGCGGCGATAAATGGCGCGACTGGAGGTGGCGACTGTCTGCTCCTGTTGCGGCGACGCAGCCGCATCAGCGCTGCGAAAAATGCCCCAACCTACCCAGAGCAGGTACAGCGTGCCCAAAAGCAGCATCACGCGAAACAGCGGCGGAAACGCCACCATCAACGCCGCCATGCCGGTGGCACCGACCACCACGTGAATCGCCCCGCCACTGGCAATACCCAACACCGAAGCCACCGCACCGCGCCGCCCGGCGCTGACGCTGCTGGCCAGCACATAGGCCATGTCCATGCCTGGCAACACGATGACGGCGAATACCGCCAGGAAATAAAGCCAAAGATCTAATCCCATGTTTGCCCCCGCGTTTTGAAAGATGGCGCAGTGTAGATTTGATATAGGTCTAAATTGGTCCTATATCGATCTATGATGATCGCCATGGACAAACCCCTGCAACGCGTGTTGGCTGCATTGGAATTGCTACAAGCGCACGCTAGCCTGACAAGCGCCGAGTTGGCAGAGCGGCTGGATGTGGAGCGCCGCACGGTGCGCCGCTATATCGTGGAGCTGGAGAAGTTTGGCGTGCCGATCCGCGCAACGCGCGGGCGCGATGGCCACTACGCGTTGATGCCCGGTTACAAACTGCCACCCTTGATGTTCTCCAACGACGAATCGCTGGCGCTGTCTGTGGGTCTGCGCGTTGCGCGTGAGCTGGGATTGAGCGGCATGACGCCCGCCGTGGCCAGCGCCCAGGCCAAGCTGGACCGGGTCATGCCCAAGTCGGTTAGCCGCAAAGTCGGCGACCTGAACACCGTGGTCACGCTGGATCTGGCGCGTCCGCAGGCAGAGGGCAATGGCAGCGAATTTTTCGCCGAGATCAGCCAGTGCGCCAGCACAGCCCGGCGCCTGCAGATGACGTACAGCGCGCTGGATGGCCGCACCACCGTGCGCGAACTCGATGCCTATGGTCTGGGCTATTTGTATGGCGCCTGGTATGTGGTGGGGTATTGCCACACGCGGCGCGCGCTGCGCTCGTTCCGTCTGGACCGGGTGCAGGCCGTGCAGGCGCTGCCCAAGTCATTTGGTCGACCCGACAATTTCGATGTCTTGCAGTATTTGCGCGAATCCATCGCGGCCCTGCCGCGCAAGCACACCGTGGCCGTGCGGTTCGATGCGGAGTTGCAAGCGGTGCGGCGCGCCATGCCACCCAGCGTAGGCAAACTGACCGCGCAGAAGAACGGCATACGACTCGATGCGCAAATGGACGACCTGCATTCATTTGCGCGTGACCTCGCAGGCCTGGGCCTGCCATTCGAAATCCTGCAACCGCCCGCGCTGAAGACAGCGCTTAAGCAGCACCTGCAAAAGCTATTGCAGGTGCACGGCTGAGCCCGTCAACGCGCCAGCACCGCCTCCAGCGCCTTGCCGGTGTGCGTCCCCAGGCGCACCACATTTTCCGGCGTGGCGGCAGCGACGACACGGCCACCTCCATTCCCGCCCTCAGGGCCCAGGTCCAGCACCCAGTCGGCTTCGGCGATCACGTCGAGGTCGTGCTCAATAACGACCACACTATGGCCCGCATTTACAAGGCGATGAAGCACATGAATCAGCTTTTCCACATCCGCCATATGCAGGCCTACCGTGGGTTCGTCCAGCACATACAGCGTATGCGGCGCCTTCTGGCCGCGCTTGCCGATGTCATCGCGCACCTTGCTGAGTTCCGTCACCAACTTGATGCGCTGCGCTTCGCCACCGGACAGTGTCGGTGATGGCTGACCCAGCGTGAGATAGCCCAGGCCCACATCTTTCAGTAGTTGCAGCGGATGCGCGATAACGGGCATCGCTGCGAAGAAGTCGACCGCTTCGTCCACTTCCATCTGCAGAACGTCGCCAATGTTTTTGCCACGCCAGGTGACGGCCTGAGTCTCGGGGTTGAAACGCGCACCCTTGCAGGTTTCGCACAAGACTTTCACATCGGGCAAAAAGCTCATGCCGATGGTGCGGATACCCTGCCCTTCGCAACCCGGGCAACGGCCTTCGCCGGTGTTGAAGCTGAACCGATTCGCAGCGTAACCACGCGCCTTGGCTTCCAGTGTGTCGGCAAACAGTTTGCGGATGGTGTCCCAGAAGCCGATGTAGGTTGCGGGGCAAGAGCGTGGTGTTTTTCCAATAGGCGTTTGGTCCACTTCCAGCACACGGTCCACAGTCTCAAAACCGGCAACGCCTTCGCAGCCGGTCCACTGGATTTTCTCTCCAGCGTCCAATGCGTCTCGGCCTGCTTTGGTGCTGCGTTTCTGAACTGCGGTTTGCACATTGGCGAGCAGTACATCTCTTGCGATAGTGGACTTACCAGAACCGCTGACGCCGGTGATGGCTACCAGGCGTTTCAGCGGCACATGCGCTGTCACGTTTTGCAGGTTGTGCATGCTGGCACCTGATACCGTCAGCCAGTCGATGTTGGCTGTGCTCGCATCGGGTAGCCCAGGGGCAGGCGCCTCGTGCATTCTCTGCGCGACTGCAATGTCGGCGCCCACCCCTGGGCTACCCGATGCTGCGACCGAGAGTTTTGCGAGCGAACGGTCCGCTAGGGCTGCGTATTCGGCGGCTACGCGGGTGCGCTCAACGAGCTCTGCGTTTGCGTTCGCACTCATTGCTGCCGTCGCGGCGGCAGCCGCGGCTTTAGCCGCTTTCGCACTTAGCTTCTTCGGCGGCTTGGCACCTACATCCGCGGGGGATGCCGATGCGCCGGACGCCGACTTTGCAATCGCGAAGCGAGTGTACGAGGCGTCTGGCGCATCGGCATCCTCCGCAGCGAAGGCAACAACCCCGCGACGAATGGCCAAAGGATGCTTCATCGCATGCAACAAATACCGCCCAGTCTGTGAGTCAGCCGCGTTCTGCACATCCGCCACAGACCCCTGCGCCACCAACCGTCCGCCGCGCTTGCCCGCGCTCGGCCCAATATCAATGATGTGGTCTGCATAGCGAATCGTGTCTTCGTCGTGCTCCACCACCACCAGCGTATTGCCTTTGTCGCTCAAGGATTGCAACGCGCCCAACAAAATCTTGTTGTCCCGCGCATGCAGTCCGATGGTGGGTTCGTCCAGCACGTAACAGACGCCCTGCAGATTGCTCCCCAACTGCGCAGCCAATCGGATGCGCTGCGCCTCGCCACCCGACAGCGTAGGCGCGCCGCGATCCAGCGTCAGGTAGCCTAGCCCCACTTCCTCCAGAAACTCCAGACGACTACGAATCTCGGGAATCAAGTCACGCGCGATATCACCTTCACGTGTTGTCAAACCACCTGCGACTTGCAGTGTCTGTACCCACTTGCGCACATCAGTCACTGAGAGTCGCGCAATGTCGGTGATGCCCACGCCAGCGAACTGCACCGCACGTGCCGTCGCATTCAACCGCGTACCTTGGCATGTAGGGCAAGTTGCGTCGTGCAGGTCTTCAATATCGGCTTCAGCAAAGGTCTGCTCGCGACCTTTGTTGTCATCGTCCTTGACCGAATCGTCAAACACCTTGCGCTGGTCTTTGGTCAACGCAACACCAGTGCCCACGCAATCCGGGCACCAGCCGTGCTTGCTGTTGTACGAAAAAAGTCGCGGGTCCAGCTCGGCGTACGAGGTGGAACAAATCGGGCAGGCGCGCTTGGTGGAGAACACCTGCACTTTGCCAATGCCCGCTGCGGTATTGCCTGCCAGCATTGCTTCGCGCAAACCGTCCATGCCACTGAGCACATGCACTATGCCCTTTCCGTGCGTCAACGCCAGTGCCAACGCTTCGCGCAACGCGGTCTCACGCGCGGGGCTCACATCGAGGCTCGCCACCGGCAATTCGATGTTGTGCTCCTTGAACCGGTCAATACGCGGGAAACCGGTGGTCGGCAGGAAATTGCCGTCCACACGCAAGTGCGTAAAGCCGCGCGGTCGCGCCCAATCGGCCAGCTCGGTATAGACACCTTTGCGACCCGACACCAGCGGCGCCAACAGGCCAATGTGTTGCCCGCGGTAGGTCTTCAGCAACTGCGCCGCAATGCTGTCCGCCGTCTGCGGCGCAACCGCTGCCCCATCGTTCACACAATGCTGCGTACCCAGCTTGACATACAACAAGCGCAAGAAGTGCCAGACCTCGGTAGTAGTACCCACCGTGGACTTGCGCCCACCACGCGACAAGCGCTGCTCAATAGCCACAGTCGGTGGAATGCCATACACAGCATCCACCTCAGGCCGCCCAGCGGGCTGCACGATTGAGCGCGCATAGGCGTTCAGTGATTCGAGATAACGCCGTTGCCCTTCGTTAAACAAAATGTCGAACGCCAGAGTCGACTTTCCAGAACCAGACACACCAGTAACGACGCTGAATTTTCCACGCGGAATATCAACGGAAAGCGACTTCAGGTTGTGCTCTTTGGCATTAACGATGCGAATGGAATTAGATGCATCGCTCACAACACCACCCGCCGGGGTTGGGGTTGCGCGCTGTGCCGACTTTGCAGTCGCGGAGCGAATGTACGAGGCACGGGGCGCAACCCCATCCTCGGCAGCGATAGAAAGGTATTTGGCACTGGGCTCAGCAACCTCGTGAACAACCCCCATGGCCGCTGCATACTCCCGCAACGCCTGCCCGGTGTGCGACGAAGCATGCAACATCACATCCTCCGGCGTGCCATACGCCACCACCTCGCCACCCGCATCACCGCCCTCTGGCCCCAAATCGATCAGCCAGTCAGAAGCTCGAATTACGTCCAGGTTGTGCTCAATCACCACCAGCGAATGCCCCGCATCCAGCAACTTGCGCAATGCGCGCATCAGCTTGGCGATGTCGTCAAAGTGCAGTCCGGTCGTCGGCTCGTCCAGCATGAACAGCGAACCGCGTTTGGCCAGGAACTGCGCACTCGCACTCTTTCCCTTGGCCGCCTCGGCCAGAAAACCCGCCAGTTTGAGACGCTGGGCTTCGCCGCCCGACAGCGTGGGCACAGGCTGGCCCAGCTTCACGTACTCCAGCCCCACATCCACGATAGGCTGCAACACGCGAATCACATCGCGGTCGGCACTGAACAGATCGGCCGCCTCGCTGACGGTCAGGTCCAGCACATCGGCCACATTGACGTTGCGCCCTTTGCGCTCAATGGTCACTTCCAGAATCTCGGGCCGGTAGCGCTTGCCATCGCAATCGGCGCAGCGCAAATACACGTCGCTCAGGAACTGCATCTCGACGTGCTCGAAGCCCGAACCACCGCACAGCGCGCAACGGCCATCGCCGCTGTTAAAGCTGAACTTGCTGGCCGTGTAACTGCGCTCGCGCGCCAGTGACGCACCGGCAAACAATTCGCGGATCGCATCCCACGCGCCCACATAGCTCACCGGGTTGGAGCGCGCCGTCTTGCCAATCGGCGACTGGTCCACAAACACCACTTCGCTGAGTTGCTCGGCACCCAGCAGACGTGCGTGCGCACCAGGCGTCTCCGTCGCCTTGCCAAAGTGGCGCAGCAATGCAGGCGCCAGCACATCCTGAATCAGCGTGGATTTGCCGGAGCCGGACACTCCGGTCACACACACCAGACGCTGCAACGGGATCTCTACCGTCACGTTTTTCAGGTTGTGCTCGGTCGCACCTTCCAGCACCAGGCGCGGCGTGTTGGCGGCCACCATGCGCTTGAATCCCATGCCCACCTGCTTGCGCCCACCGAGGTAGGCGCCGGTCATCGTGTCTGAAGTCTTGAGGTCGTCGGTTGTGCCATCAAACACAATCTGCCCGCCCTTCTCGCCGGGGCCGGGACCCATGTCGATCATGCGGTCGGCTGCCAGCATCACCGCCGGGTCGTGCTCCACCACCACCAGCGTATTGCCCGCATCGCGCAGGCGCTGCATCGCCACGATGATGCGGTGCATGTCGCGCGGGTGCAGACCGATGCTGGGCTCGTCCAGCACGAAAAGCGTATTGACCAGCGAAGTGCCAAGTGCGGTGGTCAGATTGATGCGTTGCACTTCACCGCCACTGAGCGTGCGACTCTGACGATCCAGCGTCAGGTAGCCGATGCCCACGTCGCACAAATACTTGAGTCGGGTGCAGACTTCTTCAAACAGCAGCTTCAATGTCTTCGCGTCGGCTTCCGAGCCTTGGGACACATTCAGTCCCACTTGCAGTGAATCGAAGAACCGTCGCAGTTTGTCGAGCGGCATCAGCATCATGTCGTGCAGACACAGCCCTGGCAAAGCTTCCAATTGTGCGCGCGTCCACTGCACACCTTGCGGCATAAAACGCTTGGCTGGAGCCAGCACTGCATCCGCCTGCTCCTTGGTCCCAATGCGCCACAGCAAACTCTCGGTCTTCAGGCGCGCACCACCGCAGGTGCCACATGGCGTATAGCTGCGGTACTTGGATAAGAGCACGCGAATGTGCATCTTGTAGGCCTTGCTCTCCAGGTACTCGAAGAAGCGGTCGACGCCGAACCAGTGCTGATTCCACTTGCCGTTCCAGTTAGGCGAACCCTTGTAGACCCAGTTTTTCTGCTCCTCGGTCAGCTTGTACCAAGGCGTGTCGCGCGGGATGCCCGCAGCTTCAGCGTGGCGCATCAGGTCGTCCTGGCACTCCTGCCAGGCGGGCGTCTGCATAGGCTTGACCGCACCGGCGCGCAGTGTGAGTTTGTCGTTGGGAATGACCAAGCCGTAGTCCACCCCGACCACACGGCCAAAACCCCGACAGACCTCACAAGCGCCAACCGCGGAATTGAACGAGAACATCGACGCAATCGGGTCTGCGTAGCGAATGTCGCTTTGCGGGCAGTGCAGGCCGGTGGAGAAACGCCATAACGTAGGCCCGGCCGTTGCTATCGTTTCAGGAGCTGCTTGCGCACGTTCTGCGGGCTCTGCAGCCTCATTTAATACATAAACATTGAGGCGGCCGCTGCCCCTCTTCAACGCCAGCTCGATCGCTTCGAGCACGCGGGCTTTGTCTGCGGTGGTGATGCGGAAGCGATCGGCGACGACGTCCAGCACTTTGCGTCGGGTAGCACCGGTTCCTTTGGAGGCCGCACCGGGCTTCGCTTTGGACTTCTTGTCTGCGGCTTTGGTTTTTGCTGCATCGGACTCCTCTCCCAATACAACCTCTACTTCGCGCTCGGCATGGATACGGGTGAAGCCGCTGGCGCTCAACCACTGCGTGACTTCATCGGCAGTCGTGTCTGCAGGAAGTTCTACGGGGAAGGTCAGCACCACGCGTGGATCATTCTCGGCTGCGGCCCTGCGCACCAGCTCCGTGTAAATCGTCTCTGGCGTGTCGTGCTGTACCGGCAACGCAGTCTGCTTGTCAAATAAATTACCAGCACGCGAGAACAAAAGCTTCAGATGGTCGTTCAACTCCGTCATCGTGCCGACGGTGGAGCGGCTGGAGCGTACCGGGTTGGTCTGGTCGATAGCGATAGCAGGAGGGACTCCCTCCACCTTGTCGACCGCCGGTTTGTCCATCCGGTCCAGAAACTGGCGCGCGTAGGCCGAGAACGTTTCCACGTAGCGCCGCTGGCCTTCGGCGTACAGCGTGTCGAACACCAGACTGGATTTGCCCGAGCCACTGGGGCCGGTCACCACGGTCAGTTCACCGGTGCGAATGTCCAGGTCAAGGTTCTTGAGATTGTGCTGACGCGCCCCGCGAATGCGGATGGTGCCCTGGGACATAAGTGAATGCTCTCTAGGTGGGGGAGAGACATTCTAGGCAGTCTTGATTACCCTTTGAGTATGCGTTCCAATTCCTGACAGGACTTGGTGCCTACGGCTTCCTGGATCTTTGGCAACAACGCCAGCAAATCGTCGTAGCCGCTTGCCCGCTCAACCGCCATATTCAGGCGAACGCCAAACAGACCCTTGCTGGCGGTGAGCTTCGTTGCCAACGGCATGGCTAGCGCGTAGCGTTCCTGATGGCTCAGATGGCTGAAGGTCGCAGACGGTGCAGCGCTTTCTGGTGCGGCAGCAGGCTGGGTAGCTGTGGGTGTGGGTGCTACGACAACGTCCGCTACCAGACTTAGAAAGCCCTGCGCCAGCATGTGATCAACGTCCGCCTGGTTGGTACCCATACCCGATGTTGAAGCCAGCACCTGCTCCACGGTCTTCTGCCCGTCGAACAAAATGAAGATGGAACGCTGACGCGCGGAGAAGAGCGCAGAGCGCTCCTTGAACGCCGTCTGGCCCAATGCTGTCTTTATAAGTTGCATCGGGCCATTTTAGGACTGGCGGTTTGCATCAGCAAGGAATCATTGGACAAAAGGTCCGGTTACTTCGCAACACTGCTCGCAGCAGAGGCAGCGGGCGCAGGCGCAGTCGTCGACGCGGCACTAGCGGGTGTCTCCGCGTGCGTGGCATCCCCGTGTTTCTCGCCGCTCAGGTCAATGTCACCACCTTTGCTCAAAACAAAGATCGCCAGTGCGCCGAAAACGAGAAAGCCCACAACAATTTTCCACATACAAATTCTTTCAAAAAAAAGGCCCTCACAAGGAGAGCCCGGAAATTGCCCCAGCCACTCAGGCCGGGGCGTCAACTCACTTACAAGATGCGCGATCAGTCGTTGGCGTAGATGTCAACGTCCTTGGTTTCCTTGACGAACAAGGTGCCAATCACCAGCGTCATTGCCGCAATGATGATCGGGTACCACAGGCCGTTGTACATATTGCCGGTCTGCGCAACGATGGCGAAGGCCGTGGTGGGCAGCAGGCCGCCGAACCAGCCATTGCCGATGTGGTACGGCAGGCTCATCGATGTGTAGCGGATGCGGGTTGGGAACATTTCCACCAGCATCGCTGCAATCGGGCCGTACACCATGGTCACCAGAATCACCAGATAGGTCAGGATCGCAGCCACTGTGACTTTGTCAAACTTGGCCATATCCGCCTTGGCAGGATAGTTGGCGGCCTTCAACGCTGCAGTCAGACTGTTGCCAAACAAGGTGGTGCCAGCTGTCTTTTCGTTGGCCAGGTCTTTCACAGCCTTGGTTGCGCCTTCGATAGCCTTGGGGTCTTGCGGCTGTGCGGCTGTCAGTTCAGCCAGCTTGGCTTCGGCTTTGGCCTTGGCAGCAGCAATATCTTCCGGCGTGTACTTCACTTGCACCACGGTTTCACCCACATGGATCGTGGCCGGTGTGCCAGCAGGGGCTACGATGTTGTCGTAGCTGACCGAGGCATTTGCCAGACGCTGCTTGGCTATGTCGCAGGAGCTGGTGAACTTCTTGGTGCCGGTCGGGTTGAACTGGAACGAGCATTCGGCCGGATCGGCAGTGACCGTCACCTTGTTAGCTTGCTGTGCAGCATGCAGGTCCGGATTTGCAGCCTTGGTCAGCGCCGTGAACACTGGGAAGTAAGTCAGCACGGCCAACAGGCAACCAGCCATGATGATGGGCTTGCGGCCAATCTTGTCAGACCATGCACCGAAGATCACGAAGAACGGTGTGCCGATCAGCAGCGAAATCGCAACCATGATGTTGGCAGTCGGTCCGTCGACCTTCAGCGTTTGCGTCAGGAAGAACAGCGCATAGAACTGACCGGAGTACCAGACCACGGCTTGACCGGCGGTCAGGCCCACCAGTGCCAGGATCACGATCTTCAGGTTTTTCCACTGGCCGAAAGACTCGGACAAAGGCGCCTTGGAGGTCTTGCCTTCAGCCTTCATCTTTGCAAAAGCAGGAGACTCGTTCATCGACAAGCGGATGTACACCGACACGCCCAACAACAGGATGGACACCAGGAACGGAATGCGCCAGCCCCAGTCACCGAATTCTGCCTCGCCCATCGCGGTGCGGGTCACCAGAATCACGATCAGGCTGAGCATCAGCCCCAACGTGGCCGTGGTCTGAATCCAGGAGGTGTAGAAGCCGCGTTTACCCATGGGCGCGTGCTCGGCCACATAGGTCGCTGCACCGCCGTACTCACCGCCCAGCGCCAGGCCTTGCAGCATGCGCAATGCGATCAGGATCACCGGTGCCGCCACGCCAATGCTGGCGTAGTTCGGCAAGATGCCCACGATGAACGTGGACAAGCCCATGATCAGAATGGTCACCAGGAAGGTGTACTTGCGGCCGATCATGTCGCCCAAACGGCCAAACACCAGCGCGCCAAACGGACGCACGATGAAGCCCGCAGCAAACGCCAGCAAGGCAAAGATGAAGGCAGAGCCTTCGTCCAGACCGGAGAAGAACTGCTTGGCAATGATGGCTGCCAAAGAACCGTAGAGGTAGAAGTCGTACCACTCAAAAACGGTACCGAGCGAGGAAGCGAAGATAACTTTCTTCTCTTCCGCCGACATCGGCCGGGGTGTCGCAGTTGCCATTGTGTGTCTCCAGGATGTTATGAAGCCTTCGACGTGAAGGCCTGCCGGTATTCTTGGAGCAAGCACTGACCCCGCTCTGACGCGAAACCAACGCTAGCTTGCGCCCGTCTTACAAGGCACTGACAAACTAAGGTCGAACCCTTAGAGACGGTTTCACATTACGGCAAATCAGGGGCGTCGTACATCCAGGCCCGACGGAACCTGACTGACACCATCCCAGTGCGTGTCAGCAAACCAGGGGTTGCCATCGAGGTAGGCACGCAGCATGGGCAAGGCATCCAGACCCCAAAACACCTTGCCGTCCACCACCATCGCAGGCACACCAAAGACACCCTCTGCAATGGCATCTTCGGCATGGGATTTGAGTTGCTCTTTGACAGAAGCGTCGGACGGATCGCGCTCGGGCGCCAGCTGTTGGGTCAATGCCGCAAGCCGCGCGCTGTCCGATGCATCGGCACCGCCCGTCCATACATGGCGAAACAGCGTCTCGCAAACGTAGCGGTTGGGCAGGCCCTGCGCCTGCGTAGCAATCGCCAGCCGCAACAATCCCAGCGGATTGAACGGATGCGCTGCAGGCATATCCAACTGGATGCCACGCGCATGCGCTTGCCACAGCACCTGGCGGTAGGTCCAGTCCCGCTTGGGCGCAATCTCAGCGGGGCCTAGTTGCCCATGGTGCTTGAGCAATGCGGCAAACAGCAATGGCTTGTAGGTCACGCTGTAGCTCAACCCCATTAGCGCCTGCGGCAGCTCCTCAAACGCCAGATAGGCATACGGAGATATGAAGTCCAGATAAAAGGTGATGTGCTTCATGGGGTTTCACTATGGGGAGTTGGTATCGGCAGACGCTCGGCAATGCGCGCCCAGACCTGGCGTTTGCTGGCGTCGTCGGACAGGCCCCAGGCAGCAATCTCATCCAATGTGCGAAAACAACCGGTGCACACGGATTGCACCGGGTCGATACGGCACACATTGATGCAGGGTGAGGGAATATCGCTGGCCTGCGTGCGAACGATGACGGCGCGCGCCGCCAGCCTTCTCAGCGTGGCTGGCGATGGCAGGGGCGCAGTTCCGTCCACGGCTCAGGCCTCTGGCTTGTGTGCTTCTGTCACATCGGCCACCGGCGCATCGACCAGTGCATGCAATTGCTGCGGCGTCAGCGGGAACACCGCATGCGGATGGCCCGCTGCGGCCCATACGGTATCGAAGCGAAACAACTCCTGGTCCAGTAGCGTGACGCAAGGCTGGGCATGCGCTACAGGCGACACGCCACCAATCGAGAAACCGGTTTGCGCCTTGACAAACGCCGCATCGGCGCGCCCTAACGGGCCGACCAATGCCTCCACCTTCTTCTGGTCCACGCGTTTGTCACCCGATGTCACCACCAGCACGGCGGCATCATCGGACAGTCGCTTGAAGATGATGCTCTTGGCAATCTGCCCCAGCGCCACGCCCAAAGCGTCGGCGGCCTGCTGGGCTGTGCGTGCGGCGTCTTCCAGCATGCGCGGCCCATCCGGGTGGCCGCGTTCTTTCAGGAACGCAGCAACGCGTTGCGCGCCTTCCGGCAGCGCCTGCAATTCAGCCCCACACATCTAGCCAGCCCTCTTGGTCAGCAACGCATTGGCCGCGCGTGAATGCGGCTTGCGGCCCAAAAAGTCACTGATGAATTTTCCAGCGTCAATCAGCGCGTCGAGATCAATGCCGGTATCAATGCCCATGCCATGCAGCATGTAGACCACGTCTTCGCTCGCGACGTTGCCCGTTGCGCCCTTGGCATACGGGCAGCCACCGAGGCCCGCCACCGACGTATCAAAGTTCCACACGCCCATCTCCAGGCTCGCCAGCGTATTTGCCAGCGCCTGGCCATAGGTGTCGTGGTAGTGGCCGGAGACATGGTCGATGTCGTAGTGCTTCAGCGTCGCTTCCAGCGCGCGCTGTACCTTGCGCGGCGTACCCACCCCAATCGTGTCGGCCACGCCCACATGTTGCACACCGATCTGTTTCATCAGACCAGCGAGGTACTCAACCCGCTCGGGCGCAATCTCGCCTTCGTACGGGCAGCCCACCGTGCACGACATCGCACCGCGCACATAAATGCCCGCAGCCTTGGCCGCTTCCACCACCGGCGCAAAGCGCTCAATGCTTTCTGCAATCGAGCAGTTGATGTTCTTCTGGCTAAAGGCCTCGCTGGCCGCACCAAACACGACGATCTCGTCGGGCTTGCTCAAGATCGCGGCTTCAAAGCCCTTCAGGTTCGGCGTCAACACCGAGTAGCGCACGCCAGGTTTACGCGCAATACCCGCCATTACCTCCGCGTTGTCCGCCATCTGCGGCACCCATTTGGGCGACACAAAGCTGGTGACCTCGATCTCGGTCAGGCCTGCGGCCTGCAGGCGGTGCACCAGCTCGATCTTGATCGCGGCAGGCACCGGCTGCTTTTCGTTTTGCAGGCCGTCGCGCGGGCCGACATCGACGAGTTTTACTTTGGTTGGAATGGTCATGGGATCTATTTCTGGCGCTGTTGTTTGGCGCTATTGCTCTATTGTGTACCGAGCCCAGAAACCCGTCTTGCGGCATTGAATTTCCTCAGATGCCGATCCCACAGCGCATAAGCGGCCTTGCGCACAGCCGATTCCTTGCGGCAGATCAAAGATGGGGCCGGCCCAATTGCCGACACTGGACAAACTATGACCCAACGCATTCTTGTGATTCAGGGCCACCCTGATTCGATTGACCAACACCTGTGCCATGCGCTGGCGGCCAGCTATGCCAAAGGCGCCCAAGCCGCGGGACATACCGTGCGGCACCTGGCCGTCGCCGAGCTGGATTTCCCCATACTGCGGCGCCAGATCGACTGGGAGACTGGCACGGTCCCTGAAGGACTGCAGTCCGCCCAAGAGGCCATCGCATGGGCTCAGCACATTGTCTTTTTCTTCCCGCTGTGGCTGGGCGAAATGCCCGCCCTGCTCAAGGCGTTTCTGGAACAGGTGGCGCGACCGGGCTTTGCGTTCACCGGCGGAAAGGACGGCAACCCCTTTGGAAAAAAAGGGCTGACCGGACGCAGCGCGCGCATTGTGATCACGATGGGCATGCCGGCTATGGCCTATCGCTGGTATTTCCTCGCGCACGGCCTGAGGTCGCTAAAACGCAATATCTTGGGCTTTGTAGGCATCGCTCCGATCCATGAAACGCTGATCGGCATGGTGGCCAATATGAAAGCCGCCGACGCGGCCAAATGGCTGCAGAAGCTGGAGCGCATGGGCGCCAAGGCGCAGTAACGCTCGGTCGAGGATTCACTCAGTAGCCGCGTGTGGCGTCGACGCGCCCAGCAACCTGCTCGCCACGCTCCAGCGCACCAATCTTGCCTGCGATTTGCGCGATGCTCTCAGAACGCAAAGTGCGCGCCGAGGTGTGCGGCGTCAGGGTAATGTTCGGGTGCTTCCAGAATGCGTGGTCTGCTGGCAGCGGCTCGGTGCGGAACACATCCAGTGTGGCGCCCGCCAGATGCCCGTTATCCAGCAACGCCAACAGGTCCGCATCGACGATGTGCGCACCGCGTGCTACGTTGATCACATAACCACCGGGCATCAGTTGCGACAGGCGCTTGGCGTTCAGCAGGTCTTGCGTATCGGGCGTCAGCGGCAGCAGGCACACAACAATCCGCGTGGCTTGCAGAAACGCATCCAACCCCGCCTCTCCGGAGAAGCATTGCACGCCGTCCAGCGCTTTTGGCGAGCGGCTCCAGCCATTCACAGGAAAGTCGAACTGCGCCACAGTACGCGCAACACGCGCACCGAGCACGCCCAGCCCCAGGATGCCTACGGGAAAGTCCGCGCGGCTGCGTGGCTTGCGGAAGGACCATTTGCCAGCACCCATGTCGGCCTCGTAACCATCGAACTCGCGGAAGTGCCGGATCACCGCATGGCACACATATTCGGCCATTTGCACCGACATGCCCGCATCGTCCAGCCGGATGATGGGCAGGCCCTCAGGTAAACGCAGCTTCACCAGCGCATCCACGCCCGCGCCGGTGTTGAACAAGGCTTTGAGTTGCGTCTGCTCATCGAGCAATTGTTGTGGTGGCTTCCAGACCACCGCGTAGTCCGCCTTTGGCGCGCCGGGCTCCCACAGGCTGACTTCGGCTTGCGGCAACGCGGCCTGCAAACCCGGGACCCAGGTCGTGCCGTCGTGGTCAGCGCTGCAATAAATCACCCGCATAGTCAGCTTGCCGCCTCCATGCGCAGCAGCTCGGAGCCTTCAGTGACCTGATCGCCCGGCGCGAACAACAGTTCGGCCACGGTGCCGTCCGCCGGCGCGGCAATCGTGTGCTCCATCTTCATGGCCTCCATCACTGCCAGCGCCTGGCCCTTCTTCACGGCATCGCCCGCCTTCACCGCAAACGACACGACCTTGCCCGGCATCGGCGCGGTCAGACGACCGCCTTCGGCCTGGGTTTCGCCCGCATGCGCCAGTGCGTCAATGGCTACGATTTGGTTAGCGCCCAGCGAAGTGAATACGTGCGCTGTCTCGCCATTTCTATAGACATTCGCAATGACGCGCTGCGTACCGTAATGCAGGTCGATCGCGCCCGTTGTCGTTGACGAAAACCGCAACGCGGCCGTGTTTCCATCGACAGCCAGCGTGAGCGCGCCATCGTGCAGGCGCGTGAACTGCGCTGTGTGAGCAGTGCCCGCATACTCAATTGAGAAGCTCCGCACCGAAGGACCATGCGAACGCCAGCCATCGCGCCGCGCCCACGGGTCCACCCATCCGGATGCGTCAGGCCGCGCCGCCGCGGTAGCCTCATCTGTCAGCGTCTGTGCCACCAAGGCGGCAACAGCCAAAGGCAGACCCACCTTATCCTGGTTGAACAAGCGATCCGCCTCGCGCGGAATCAGCGCGGTGTCCAGATTTGCGTTTGCAAACGACGGGCTGGTCACCACATGGCGCAGGAACTGCACGTTGGTCGCCAATCCCACGATATGCGTTTGCGCCAGTGCCGCGTCCATGCGCGCCAGCGCTTCCTCGCGCGTCGCGCCGTGCACGATCAGCTTGGCCACCATGGAGTCGTAGAAAGGACTGATCGTGTCGCCCCGGCGCACGCCAGCGTCCACACGCACGCTATGCGGCGCGCGCTCAAACGTCACATGCTCGGGCAGACCATAGACATGCAGCGTTCCAGTCGCGGGCAGGAAGTTGTTGTCCGGGTTCTCGGCACAAATACGCGCCTCGATCGCGTGACCCAGAATCTTCAAATCGATTTGCTGCAACGGCAGCTTCTCGCCAGACGCCACGCGCAATTGCCACTCCACCAGATCCTGCCCGGTGATGGCTTCGGTCACCGGATGCTCCACCTGCAAGCGCGTGTTCATCTCCATGAAGAAGAAGGTCATGGCGCCATCGGGCTTTTGTTCGACGATGAATTCGACCGTACCAGCGCCTACGTAATTCACGGCGCGCGCTGCTGCCACTGCGGCTTCCCCCATCTGCTTGCGGAAGGCTTCCGTCATGCCCGGGGCGGGGGCTTCTTCCAGCACCTTCTGGTGGCGGCGCTGCACTGAGCAGTCGCGCTCGAACAGGTAGACGTAATTGCCATGCGTGTCGCCAAACACCTGAATCTCGATATGGCGCGGGCGTTGCACATACTTCTCGATCAGCACCGCGTCATCGCCAAAGCTGTTGATCGCTTCGCGCTTGCAGCTTGCCAGTGCCGCCGCAAAGTCAGCCGCCTTGTCCACCGCACGCATGCCCTTGCCACCGCCGCCAGCGCTGGCCTTGATCAGCACCGGGTAGCCAATGCGATCCGCCTCGCGCTGCAGCAGCGCAGGGTCCTGGTCGGCAGCGTGGTAGCCGGGCACCAGCGGTACGCCGGCTTTTTCCATCAGCTGTTTGGATTCGGCCTTCAGGCCCATTGCGAGGATCGCCGACGCGGGCGGGCCGATGAATACCAGCCCCGCTTTGGCGCAGGCTTGAGCGAACTCTTCGTTCTCGCTTAAGAAACCATAGCCCGGGTGAATCGCTTGCGCGCCCGTGGCCTTGGCAGCTTCAATGATTTTTTCCCAGCGTAGGTAGCTGTCCTTGGGTGCGCTACCGCCGATATGGATGGCTTCGTCGCAGGCCGCAACGTGCTTGGCATTCGCGTCAGCATCGGAATACACAGCCACCGTCTTGATGGCCATGCGGCGCGCAGTTGCCGCAACACGGCAGGCGATCTCTCCGCGGTTTGCAATAAGGATTTTGTTAAACATTTTTCTTCTTCCCCATCACATCCGGAACACGCCGAACTTGGTTTCCGGAATCGGCGCGTTCAGCGAAGCTGACAAGCCCAGCGCCAGCACGCGGCGCGTGTCGGCTGGGTCGATGATGCCGTCATCCCACAGGCGCGCCGTCGCAAAGTAGGGGTGGCCCTGCACTTCGTATTGCTGGCGGATCGGTGCCTTGAAGGCTTCCTCTTCGTCCGTGCTCCAAGCGCCGCCCTTACCTTCAATGCCGTCGCGCTTGACGGTGGCCAGCACGCTGGCCGCCTGCTCACCGCCCATCACCGAAATACGGGCGTTCGGCCACATCCACAAAAAGCGCGGTGAATAGGCACGGCCGCACATGCCGTAGTTGCCTGCGCCAAAACTGCCGCCGATGATGATCGTGAACTTCGGCACCGCAGCCGTTGCCACTGCCGTCACCATCTTCGCGCCGTTGCGGGCAATGCCTTCGTTCTCGTATTTGCGGCCCACCATGAAGCCGGTGATGTTCTGCAGGAACACCAATGGAATCTTGCGCTGGCAGCACAGTTCGATAAAGTGCGCGCCCTTCAGGGCCGATTCGCTGAACAGAATGCCGTTGTTGGCGATGATGCCCACGGGCATGCCTTCGATATGCGCAAAGCCACAGACCAGCGTAGTGCCATAGCGCGGCTTGAACTCGTGCATTTCCGAGCCGTCAACGATGCGGGCGATGATTTCGCGCACGTCAAACGGCTTGCGCGTATCCGTCGGGATCACGCCGTACAACTCGTCCGCTACATATCTAGGAGCTGCTTGCGCCTTTGTGGCGGGCGCTACGGGCTTGTTTCTATTCAAATTTGCAATCGCTTCGCGGGCCAGAGACAGCGCGTGCAGATCGTTCTGCGCCAGATGATCGGCCACTCCGGACAGCCGCGTGTGCACATCGCCACCACCCAGGTCTTCCGCCGTCACCACCTCACCCGTCGCCGCTTTCACCAGCGGCGGGCCGCCCAGGAAGATCGTTCCCTGGTTCTTGACGATGATGGTTTCGTCGCTCATCGCGGGCACATAGGCGCCGCCCGCCGTGCACGAACCCATCACCACGGCGATTTGGGAAATGCCCTGCGCGCTCATATTCGCCTGATTGAAGAAGATGCGACCAAAGTGGTCACGGTCGGGGAACACCTCGTCTTGGTTCGGCAGGTTCGCGCCACCAGAGTCAACGAGGTAAATGCAAGGCAGGTTGTTCTGCGCCGCAACTTCCTGCGCGCGCAAGTGCTTCTTCACTGTCAACGGGTAGTAGGTACCGCCCTTCACGGTGGCGTCGTTGCAGACGATCATGCAATCCACGCCACTGACACGGCCAATACCGGCGATCACACCGGCGCAAGGCGCACTGTCGCTACCGTCGCGGTCCGGGTACATCGCCAGCGCGGCCAAAGGGGAGAGTTCGAGGAAGGGTGTGCCGGGGTCCAGCAGCATGCCCACGCGGTCGCGCGGCAGCAGCTTGCCGCGGGCCGTGTGCTTGGCGCGGGCCGCCTCGCCGCCGCCCAGCGCCGCTTTGTCAATCTGCGCGTTCAGGTCGGCGACCAGCGCGCGCATGGCCGTGGCATTGGCCACGAAATCCGCCGAGCGGGGATTGAGTTTGGATTCCAGTACCGGCATCGATGCTCCAGATGGCGCTGCTTTTGGCTGCACCCGAGTTGACGTTTACGTAAACGTCAATTGTGACAGATCAACCCCACCCGGACGACCATCGTCGGGATGAGATATCGTTACGCCCATTCGTTTAATTCTCAGCTTGTAACCCAGCCACAGACCTATGTCCACCATTCGAAGCCTTCTTGGCGCCCTCGCGCTGACCGTGTTTTCCCTGAGTGCTTTTGCCCAGGAACTGCCCGCTAAATTCGACCCCCAGCGCGACGCCGCCAAAGACGTGCGCACCGCAACCGCATTGGCCAAGGCACAAGGCAAGCGCGTGATCGTGGATGTGGGCGGCGAATGGTGCAAGTGGTGCCACTTTCTGGACAAGTTCATCAACACCAACGCCGACGTCAAATCCGCGCTGGACAAGAACTTCGTCTGGGTCAAGGTGAACTGGTCACCCGACAACAAGAACGTCGAACTGCTGTCCCAATGGCCCAAGGTCAAGGGCTACCCGCATTTGTTTGTCTTGGATGCCGATGGCAAGTTGTTGCATTCGCAGAATACGGGCGATCTGGAGGCTGCAGAGGGCTTGGATACCTATGACAAGCCTAAGGTGATGGCGTTTATCATGCAGCAGACTGCTAAGAAGTAAGTTTCTTCAGGTGAAGGGGGGAGGACGTCCCCCTATTGCGGAACCAATAGTTGTGCCAAACAGAGCCGTTCATCGCACGCTGATGTCAATCCTCATTGCATGCGTCTTTGCAATGAGGTTTCTTGCTGGCCCTACGCTGGTGCAGTCGGCTATTGAAGCCGCCGAACTGTATAGCGGCGTGTGCCTAGCGATTGACCCAGAATGCTCCGTTGGATCTGAGAAAAGCGTCGACTTAGGCGATAACCCTACCAGCCATATCAATTTGGGTTATCACCTACTGGGCACAGTGGAAGACACATTGGACGAGCAACTCTGGGAATCCTCGCCCGCAGCTACTTTGGCTAGCCACGACTTGGTGCTTCCACAGTGGGTCTTTTGCACTTCCATTTTTCATCCTCCTAAAGCCTAGATCTTCTTTTTCCAAGTTATTGGCTTTTCCCAACGAGAAGCTCAGCTATTTGCCAGGGGAGCGATCTATGAGAACTATTCTGCGTGATTTCAATTGCACACGAGGGCATATCCCCGTGGAATCTATCGATGCCATCCAGAGCATCTTCAACTGCTCTGGTGACTTCACGGACTTGGTGTTTGGCCACGCCTGTACCGGGGGCGAGGCCGTAGAGTTCTTCAAGATCCTCTTCGGGCCGGCAACCGCAGAAGTAAAAGTGTATGAAATCATCCACGAGGATCACATAGCGAAATCTGTCGGAGTCATTGCTGTTCAATACGCGCCAGAGATTCGACAATCGATTTTCCCTCTGCTGCTTCTGGATTCCCAACATCGTGGTTTGGGCATCGGCCATGAAGCGTTGTCAATGGCAGAGGCCTGTTTGAATCCGGGTAGTCAGTATGCCTGCGCCATCGTGTCGCTATCCAACGCCAAAGCGTTGAACTTCTGGAGAAGCCGTGGCTACCTACCAGAAACCGAATTCCCCATGTCCATCAACTCGAAATTCTTCAATCAGGACACAGGCTATGTGCGACTGGTGAAGGAGTCAAGAAATCCGCTGTCGCTCCACTAGTGAAGCCGCGCTGGCATCAGAATCCGTCCCCACCTCTGCCAAGTCGCTCAATCCGGCGCCCCGTTAACCACCTGCATCACCCCCGTGCTATGCGGCGAAATGCCGTAGTCCCGCAGATTGCGCCGCAACGCGGCCGGGTCGACCTCGTTCCAGGTCAGGCCGCAATCCAGGCAGGCGTGTGATTCGGATTCGGAGAAGAAAACAGGCTTGCCCATCAGGGCCCGGATGACGCCGCGCAGCGGGTAGAAGCGAGCCGCTTCGCCCAATGACCCACGCACGACTTTGCGGCTGCTGCAGCGCAGGCAATACAGGCCGCGCACTGGTTGCTGGAAAACTCCCATGGGTACTCCCTTTGTTATTGCATATCCCCATCGACATAGTACCAACGGCCCGCTTCCAGCACAAACCGGCTGCGCTCATGCAGACGCACGGCGGGCGCACCAACGGGCTTTTGACGGGCAATGAATTCAACCTCGGCATGGCTCGTGTCCAGCACGCGGTGGTTGCGCACTTCCAGCCCCAGCCATTTGACGCCCGGATCAAACTCCAGCGACGCGGGTTGTTTGCCGGGATACCAAGTGCGCATCAGGTAATCGCGACGCTCCAGCACAAACGCGCTGTAGCGGCTACGCATCAGGCTTTCGGCATCAGGCGCGGGCACATCGTTCTCCAGCCACTGCCCACAACACTTGCCATACGCCAAGGGTTTGCGTTTGGCATCCAGCTTGCCGCAAGGGCAGGCGCGGTCTAGTGCCCAGGAAATCACAACGCGCGCTGGATGATGATTTTCTGCACGTCGGAGGTGCCTTCGTAAATCTGGCACACGCGCACGTCGCGGTAGATGCGCTCTACCGGAAAGTCGTTGACATAACCATAGCCGCCCAGCGTCTGGATCGCGGCGCTGCAAACCCTCTCGGCCATTTCGCTGGCAAACAGTTTGGCCATCGCGGCTTCTTTGAGGCATGGGCGACCCGCGTCGCGCAACGCTGCGGCGTGCCAGATCAACTGGCGCGCCGCTTCGATCTGCGTAGCGCACTCCGCGAGGCGAAAGCCGACGGCCTGGTGGTTGAAGATGGGCTGACCAAAACTCTGGCGGTCTTTGGCATAGGCCACCGCCACATCGAACGCGCTGCGCGCCATGCCCACGCTTTGCGCGGCAATGCCAATGCGCCCACCTTCCAGACCGCCCAACGCGATGCCATAGCCTTCGCCCTCTTTGCCAATCAGGTTCTCGGCGGGGATGCGGCAGTTGTCGAAGTTGATCTGCGCGGTATCGCTGGAATGTTGGCCGAGCTTCTCTTCGAGCCGCGCGACGACGTATCCCGGCGCGTTGGTGGGCACCAGAAACGCGCTCATGCCCTTCTTGCCCGCGCCCTTGTCGGTCACCGCGATGACGATGGCGACATCGCCGTTCTTGCCGCTGGTGATGAACTGCTTGACGCCGTTGATGACATATTCGTCGCCTTCTTTGACGGCGGTGGTTCGCAATGAAGAGGCATCGCTGCCCACATGCGGCTCCGTCAGGCAAAACGCGCCCAGCATCTCGCCTTGCGCCAGCGGCGTCAGCCACTTCTTCTTTTGCTCCGCGTTGCCGTACTTCATCAGAATCGCGTTGACCGGACAGTTGGTCACGCTGATGACCGTGCTGGTGCCGCCATCACCAGCGGCGATTTCTTCCAGCACCAAAGCCAGCGTGACGTAATCCAGATTCGCGCCACCCAGTTCTTCGGGCACGCAGATGCCGTACGCACCCAGCGCGGCAAGGCCCTTGTGTGCGTCTTTGGGAAAGTGGTGTTCCTTGTCCCACTTGGCGGCGTTGGGCCACAGCTCAGCCTGCGCAAAATCGCGCACCGCGTCGCGCACCATTTCCTGGTCTTGGGTCAACAACATATTTGTCTCCGGTATTTTTCTACGATGTACTTACCAGCCCGCCATCGGCTTGCCGTCTATGCCAAAGAAGCGGCCACTGTCCGCGGGCTGCAATTGGCCCAGCGTGCGGCGCATGGCGGCCACGCTGTCGTGTGCAGACAGGGTCGCACCACTGCCGCCCATATCGGTCTGCACCCAACCAGGTGACAGCGCCGCGAAGATGGCCTGGGGGTAGTCGTGCTTTGCGGATGCCACGGCCATATTGAGGGCCGCCTTGCTTACGCGGTAGGTCCAGCTGTAGCTGGAGCCCACGCCGGCGATCTGCCCCATGTCGCTACTGATGAAGCCGAAGCGGCCCTGCGCGGCTTCCACCAGCGGTGCCACTTGGGGAATCGCCTGCATGGCGCCAAGCACATTGGTGTGCATCACATGGTCAAAGTCGGGCAGCGTGGGCGGTGCGCTGGCATCGGCGCGGGTCAGCACGCCGGCCACATACAGCGCCACGTCAATTTTCTCGCCATCGAGCTGCCATGCCAAACCGCTGATACTGGCTGGCTTGGCCACGTCCAGCTTCAGCGCGACCGCGTCCAGTGCACGCAGGCGCTCCAGCCCCGCCTCGTCACGGGCGGTGGCGATGACGCGGTGCCCCGCATCGCGGTACTGTTGCACAAACTCCAGGCCAATGCCGCGAGATGCACCGAGGATGAGGATGTTCATATCGTTCAGAGGAATGAAAAATCAGATCAAATTCGGCCACAAGGCGCATGGAATGTGCGTAAGCAGCTACTGGATTTATAGCAACTCAAGTGCGACCGCGGTGGCTTCACCACCACCGATACACAGCGTGGCAACGCCCTTCTTCAAGCCGCGCGCCTTCAGCGCATGGATCAGCGTCACCATGATGCGCGCACCAGACGCGCCGATCGGGTGACCCAGAGCGCAAGCACCGCCGTTGACGTTGACCTTGTCGTGTGGAATGTTCAGTTCTTTCATCAGCGCCATGGGCACAACGGCAAAGGCTTCGTTGATCTCCCACAGATCCACGTCCTCCACTTTCCAGCCGGCTTTGGCCAGCAGCTTTTGTGTGGCGCCAACCGGGGCCGTGGAGAACCATTCGGGCTCTTGCGCGAAGGTGGTGTGGGCGACGATGCGGGCCAACGGCTTGCTGCCCAGCTTGGTGGCGGTGCTTTCGCGCATCATCACCAGTGCGGCGGCGCCGTCGTTGATCGAGCTGCTGGATGCTGCAGTGATCGTGCCGTCTTTCTTGAACGCGGGCTTCAGGCCCGGAATCTTGTCCAGCCTCGCCTTGCCGGGGCCTTCGTCGATAGCCACCACGGTTTCGCCTGCGCGGGTTTTGACCGTGACAGGGGTGATTTCCGCCTCAAACGCTCCTGATTTGATAGCTGCTTGCGCACGTTGTACGCTGGTAGTGGCGAAGTGGTCTTGTTGTTCGCGGGTGAAGCTGTACTTGGCAGCGCAGTCTTCGCCGAAGGTACCCATGGAGCGGCCCGCCTCGTAGGCATCTTCCAGACCATCCAGCATCATGTGGTCATAGATCTTGTCGTGGCCCATGCGGTAACCGCCGCGACCCTTAAGCATCAGGTAGGGCGCGTTGGTCATGCTTTCCATGCCGCCCGCCACCAGCACATCGTGGCTACCGGCCAAGAGCATGTCATGCGCAAACATCGCCGCGCGCATGCCGGAGCCGCACATCTTGGACAGCGTCACCGCGCCCGCGCTCTTGGGCAGGCCGCCCTTGAACGCCGCCTGGCGCGCTGGCGCCTGGCCCTGGCCAGCCATCAGGCAGTTGCCAAATAAAACTTCAGTAACCAGCTCGGGCGCAATGCCTGCGCGCTCGACGGCGGCCTTGATGGCTGCGCCGCCCAGGTCGTGGGCGGACAGCGATGTGAAGTCGCCCTGGAACGCGCCCATGGGGGTGCGGGCGGCGCCGGTAATGACGATGGAATCGGACATGGTGTTCCTTGTAAGAATGGAAAAGGAGTGGCGGACGTCAATTGACGTTTACGTAAACGTCAATTGTGCCACTGCAGGCACAAGACCTACGGCGCGGTTCGGGCGAAGGTTCCCAGACCGAAGTGGTTGTAATGCTCCAGCGTCAGCGTGTTGCCGCTGAACTGGGCCTTGGAAATGGAACCCGGTGGAGCCGTGTCGTTGACTGGCATGAAGCTGAAGGTATCTCCATCCCAATGCTGCAGGGCATAGACTAGGTGCGGTGCCGGGCCCAGGCGTAACTCCAGCCCGCCTTGGGCGGTGCGCACGACGCTGGCCGTGCCGTGGTAATCGTTCTGGTAGTTGCCTACATAGGACTCCAGGGCTTTGGCTGGCGCAGCCGTCGCACTGCGGGCCTTGCCAGCCAATTCACCCTGCGGCTTGAAAAAGGGCGCAAACATCGATGCGTAGAGCTGGTACCAGTCCTTTTGCACGCGACCGGTTTGCACGATGTCATTGAACTGCGCGGCGAGTGCCTCGGGCACGCCGGTGGGCCAGGTGTTGGTCAGCACCACAATACCGGTGTTGGCCGAGGGCAACATGCTCACATTGGTGGACGCGCCCCAGGACAATGCGCCGGAATGGCTCCACAGCGTGCGCCCTGCGTCGGTGGTGTCCAGCGAAAAGCCATAGCCATTGTGGCCCGCGCTTTTGCCGCGCTCCTTCGCTTCATACGTAATGGACTTGGGTGTCAGTGCCGGCATCAACGCAGCCGCCGGCACGATGACGGCACCATCTGGTCCCTTGCCACCTGACAACACAAACGACATCCAGCGCGCCATGTCGCGGGCCGAGGAACTGGTGCCTCCGGTCGCCTGCGTGCGGTCGGTGTTGACGGCGGACGACCAGCGTTGCTCGCCGGCACCGCTGCGCTCGGGCCCCAGCACGAACCTGCCGTTCTCCTTCACATGGCCTGGCGCCCGGTTGGGCCGCGCCAGGAAGTCTGCAAATCGGCCACTGGTCGATGCCATGCCCAAGGGGCGGTACAGCACCCGTTCGGACAGACTGGCCCAGTCGCTGCCGGAAGCGGTGGCCACTGCCTCCGCGGCGGCAGTCATGCCGTAATTGGCATAGGCATAAGAACTGCGAAAGGCCGTCAGCGGCAACTGGTTCAGGCGACGCAGGATGTGCTCCTGCGAATAGCCCATCTCTTCCAGCGAGTCGCCCGCATGATCGGGCAGCCCGGAGCGATGCGCATAGAGGTCGCCAATGGTCACGTTGTCGCTCACATAAGGGTTGCCCGGCGTGAACCAAGGCAGGTGTTTGCGTACGGGCGTGTCCCAGGCGACGACACCGGCACCCACCTGTTGCGCAACAACAGTGGCGCCCAGCGGTTTGGACACCGAGGCCAGCGCAAACACGGTGTCCGCATCGACCTTCTGCGGCGAGCCCACGGCCCTTACACCGAAGCCCTTGGCATAGAGGATGCGGTCGCCCTGCACCACTGCGATGGCCATGCCTGGCACGCCCGAGCGTTGCATCAATTCGGCGGCCATGCGGTCCAGGCTGGCGACGGCCCGGATGACCTGTGCCTGCGGCGGCGCGGCCGGGTCTGCCGATGCGCTCAAACAGGCACAGGCGATTGCGAATGCGCAAACGGTTCTGTAGCTCATTTCTTCATCTCCTGAAAGCTGAACCGCTTGTCGCGGTCATACGGGAAAACGTCGTGCACATAGCCTGTGGCAATCCGCTCCTTGCGGCTTTGCCAGAAGGCCACGTCCAGCAGGTCGGCGTGGTGCTTCATGAACACCTCGCGCACAAAATCGTTGCCCAGCAGGAACGGGCCAAAAGTTTCGGGGAACACATCTTTGGCGCCGACGTTGTACCAAACCTCGCCGGACATTTCGTCCTCTTCGTTGCGCGGTGTGGGCACGCGGCGAAAGGTGCAGTCGGTGATGTATTCGATCTCGTCGTAGTCGTAGAACACGACCTTGCCCTGGCGCGTGATGCCGAAGTTCTTCCACAGCATGTCGCCGGGGAAAATGTTGGCGGCCACCATGTCCTTGATCGCGTTGCCGTATTCGATGACGCCGCGCTCGATCTGCTCACGGGCGCGCAGTGCGGTGGGCGCGGTGTTGCTGGCGTCGGTACCGCCCGCGTCGAACGCTTCCTGCAGGTAGATATTGAGCGGGATCATGCGGCGCTCGATATACAGGTGCTTGATGATGACTTCCACCTCGCCGTCGCCATCGCGGTCACTAATCTCCAGCTGGCTGGGCGCAAACTTCTCTATTTCGGCAATCAGGGCATCGTCAAAGCGGTCGCGCGGAAAACCCACCTCGCTGTACTCCAGCGTATCGGCCATCCGGCCGACGCGGTCATGCTGCTTCACCAACTGGTACTTGGCGCTGATCTGCTCGCGGCTGGTGTCTTTGGGCGGTGGGTAGTAGTCCTTGATGACCTTGAACACATACGGAAAGCTGGGCAGATCAAATACCAGCATCACCATGCCCTTGATGCCCGGCGCGATGCGGAACTTGTCGCTGGAGTGGCGCAGATGGTGCAGGAAGTCGCGGTAGAACAGCGTCTTGCCCTGCTTGGCAAGCCCCAGTGCGTTGTAGATTTCGTTGCGTGGCTTGCGCGGCATCATGCTGCGCAAAAATTGCACATAGGCCGACGGGATCTCCATGTCGACCATGAAGTAGGCCCGCGCAAAGCTGAACAGCATCAGCAGGTCGTCTTCGCCAAACAGGGCCGCATCGATCGCCAATCCATCCCCGGCCTTGGTGTGCAATACAGGCAGCGCAAACGGAAATTCGGTAAAACCGTTGATCAGCTTGCCAACGATGTAGCAACCCTTGTTGCGAAAGAACAGGCCGGTCAGCACCTGGATCTGGAAGTTGGCGCGCAGCTTGGCGTCCACCAGGCGCTCCAGCATCGCCGCCGTCACATAGCCCGCATCGCGCGGCAGGTCTTCAAAGGGCTTGCGCAGATCAAACTCTTCCACCATGCGCCGCAAAGTGTCAGCCATGGTTTCACGCGTCGGGTAGTACGAACGGTATGTGGGTCGCACCTTTGACTCATCGTTCTCGATGTACTCGGTACTGACGGCCGGGCGCACAAAAATGAAGTCGTTCTGAAAATAGCTGCGGTGCAGGATCTTGGTCGTCACCGAGTTGAAAAAGGTCTCGGCCAGCTCAGGCTGGTGGTGGTCCACCAGGAGGCCGATGTAGTGCAGCTTGATCTGCTGCCAGATCTCCATGCCCTGCTCACCGGCCTTGAACTCGCGCTCCAGCCGGCGCGATGCCTCGCGCACGCGCAGGTCGTAAAACTCGATCCGTTCCCGCTGCGCTCGTTGCTGGCCGTGCCAGTCGGCCGTCTCGAAGCGGTGCTTGGCGCGCGCAGACTCGGTGCGGAACAGCTGGTAATGGCGATTGAAGCCATCCATCATCGCCTTGGCGATGTCGTAAGCAAGCGTTGAATCAAGTTTGGAAGGGAACATGATTGCTTACCAAAGAGGCTTGCTCACAAATTTATAGCTACTTACGCACGTTCCGCGGGCGTCACAAGCCTATTTTCCCTGTAAGGCTGTTTGCCGCGGGAGCAGGCGGACACCGGCAATGGCTTGCGTGTAATGCTGTTCCAGATCGTCGGCGCCGCCCACCGTCATGTGCAAATCCTGCACCAAGCCATCGTGCACGCCGTAGACCCAGCCGTGCAACGTCACATCTTGCTTGGCCGCCCAGGCATCCTGCAATACCGTGCTCTGCGCCACATTGACGACTTGCTCAATCACATTGAGTTCGACCAGTGCGGGTGCGCGGCTGTGTTCCGGTATTTTTTCCAGCAAATGTTTGTGGCGGTCGCGCACATCCTGGATATGGCGCAGCCAGTTGTCGGCCAGACCAATGCGCGCGCCCTCCAGCGCAGCCTGTACGCCGGAACAACCGTAGTGGCCCACCACCATCACGTGTTTGACCTTTAGCCGCTCTACTGCGAACTGGATCGTCGAGAGCGCGTTCAGATCGGAGTGCACCACCACGTTGGCGACATTGCGGTGCACGAAAATTTCACCGGGTGCGAGGCCAATGATTTCGTTGGCAGGCACACGGCTGTCGGAGCAGCCGATCCACATGTACTGCGGCGTTTGCTGGTTCGCCAAGCCGGTGAAGAAGCCGGGGCGACGCTGCTCCATTTCGGCGGCCCATTCACGGTTGCGGATAAAGAGGGAATTCAATTTGTCAGACATGGATGTTTACGGCTTTCTGAGATTGATGCGCACATTCCAGTCCAGCAAGCCGTAGCGCGCGCGCTCCTGCTGGTCATCTTGTGCATTGAATTGGCAATTTTGCGGGGATTGGTTCGCCGACGTGCAGACAAAGGTATTCGACTGACCCAACTGCCACATGCCCTGGGCGTTGCGGGCTTCGCCCGTGAAGAACATCGCACGCGGTGCGTCGATGGGGCCGGGTTTATCGCCTACCGCCTTGAGTAGATTACGTCCGGCATTGACATACGGGCCATTGACGCCTGCCAACGGCAGCAGTGTGTTGAACATGTCGCGGTGGCTTGCAGGCAGCGTCTGTTGCTCTCCGCATGCCAAGCCTTGCCCCCAGATCACAAACGGCACCTGGCGCAGCAGGTAGCGCCGCTGCGCTTCGGCGTAGATACCAAACGAGCGCACGTTGTGGTCACCGGTGGCCGCAATGATGGTGTCGTTCTTGTGCGGGCCGCTTTGCATTTCCTGCACAAAGCCGCCCAGCAGATCAGCTGCGTAATGGTATGAGTCCAGATTCAGGCGCAGCATGTCGGAATTGGTTTCGCCTTTCCACAGCGACATGTCGCGTTGCACACGCTGGTAGTCGGCAGGCAGGTCATACGGCGGGTGGTTGGTACTGGTCAGCACGAAGACGAACAGGGGCTTGTCCGCGGGTTGCGCCGCCATGCGTTTGCTCAGGTACTTGAACACATAGCTGTCCCACACGCCCCAGATACCCAGGGTCGCGTCGGGGTAGGCTTCTTTCAGCGTATTCGCATCGACCACTTCGTCAAAGCCCTGCGCCACGAGCACGCGGTTCAGATCGCGCCAGCCGGAGCGGGCGGAGGTGATGAACAGCGTCTGGTAACCCGCGTCCTTGACGACTTTGGGGATCGCCCACGGAATCGGTTTGCGGCCTACATCGCCCAGCGTCAACGGGGTGATGGGAGAAGAAAACAGAATAGCTTCCAGCGACGGATGCGTGCCGGGCTGGGCAGAGTCGAAGTTCTTGAAGTGACAAGCATTCGCCAAGGTGGGCGCCATGCGACCCAGCACGTCGAACTTGGGACTCTGGTACAGCATGGGTTCAGCGCTGAAGGATTCCATCAGGAAGAACACCAGGTTCTTCTTCGGCGCACCCGCTACTACCGGATCATGCGCAACCAGCGCTGCCTTGACCTCTTCCTCGCTGCCGTGCGGCAGACCTAATACTTGCGCGGCTGCCATCGCCGAGTCAAAGCCCATCGCCTTGAGGCCCAAGAAGGGGTTTTGCAGATTTTGAGAGGCGCCGCGACTGTCCCATGCGTACTTCAGCGCGATGACGCCGTTGGGCACCATGTCGTTGAGAAACTGCGAGGTCGTGACTGTCAGATGCTGGCGCTGCAACGCCATCTCGCGCAGCGTGCCCTTGCCTGCAAACGCCAGCGCGAAGAACACGGCGACTACAGCGACCAATTTGATCGCGACATGGCGCGATTGCAAAACGGTATCGGGATGCAGCTTGGCGACCAACACGCGATGCAACCATGCGGCGGTCAGCGTCAGCGCGACAACGAGCAGCAGCGTCCAGACCACCGGAAAGTCATGCCAAATGGTTTTCAGCACGGCAGCCGTGTCGTCCTCCACCAGACCAAACACCAGTGAATCGATGGGCGTCTTGTAGAAGCCGAAGTAATGCAGATTGACCAGCGACAAAAGCACGAACACCGCGCTCAAACCCAGGGCAATGCGTTGCTGCACTTTGGCGGACACCCATGGCAACACGAGGAGCAGCAGCACACCCGCAATCGCGCTGACTTTCAAATCAAAACGAAAGCCCTGGAACAGCACCGCCGCCACATCGGAGGCTGGCGCTGAGAACCCCTGTGGCCAGAAATAGGCCAACTGCCCCACCCGTATCAAGGACAGCGCCACCACCAAAGGCAGCACCAGCACCCAGGCCCTCACCAGGCCACGCAAAACACCCCGCAGGGTGGCAGACAGGATGGTGCGGATCAGTAGCGGCAAATCAGGCGTCCTTCAACGTGGGGCAAAAACTCACATTGTCTCAGCGAACAGTTCTCGCCCGATCAGCATGCGGCGGATTTCGCTGGTACCAGCCCCAATTTCGTACAGCTTGGCATCGCGCCACAGGCGACCCAGCGGATATTCGTTGATGTAGCCATTGCCACCAAAAATCTGCACACCCTCGCCTGCCATCCATGTCGCCTTCTCGGCAGTCCACAAAATGACGGAAGCGCAGTCCTTGCGCACCTGGCGCACGTGTTCGGTGCCCAGCAGATCGAGGTTCTTCGCCACGGTGTAGGCGAATGAACGACCGGCCTGCAGCACGGTGTACATATCGGCGACCTTGCCCTGAATGAGCTGGAACTCGCCAATGCTTTGGCCGAACTGTTTGCGATCGTGGATATAGGGGATGACGTTGTCCATCACCGATTGCATGATGCCCAGCGGCCCGCCGGTCAGCACCGCGCGCTCGTAGTCCAGACCGCTCATCAGCACCTTGGCGCCGCCATTGACCTGGCCCAGCACGTTGGCGTGTGGCACTTCGACGTTGTTGAACACCAGCTCACCGGTGTGGCTGCCGCGCATGCCCAGCTTGTCGAGTTTTTGCGCGATGGAGAAGCCGGGCATACCCTTCTCAATCAGGAAGGCGGTGACACCGCGCGCGCCCAGCTCGGGTTCGCTCTTCGCGTAGACCACCAGTGTGTCCGCATCAGGGCCGTTGGTGATCCACATCTTGTTGCCGTTGAGCAGGTAGTAGCCGCCCTTGTCTTCGGCTTTCAGTTTCATGCTCAACACGTCGGAGCCAGCCCCTGGCTCGCTCATCGCCAGAGCACCCACGTGTTCGCCGCTGATCAGCTTGGGCAGGTATTTGGCGCGCTGGGCGTCGGTGCCATTACGTTTGATCTGGTTCACGCACAGGTTGCTGTGCGCGCCGTAGGACAGGCCGACCGAAGCAGATGCGCGCGAGATTTCTTCCATCGCGATCATGTGGGCCAGGTAACCCATGTTGGCGCCGCCGTACTCTTCGCCAACGGTGATGCCGAGCACGCCCAAGCTGCCCATCTTCTGCCACAGGTCCATGGGAAACTGGTCGCTGCGGTCGATCTCGGCGGCACGCGGCGCGATCTCGGCTTGGGCGAATTCGCGCACCGCGTCACGCAGCGCATCAATGTCTTCGCCGAGTTGGAAGTTCAGTCCGGGCAGGTTGTTCATGTTTTGCTCCTCGTTTGATTTTTGGTAGAGCGCGTCTGGGCTTTCACCAAGAGCGCGCGGGCTTCTTTTTCATGCAGTTTGATTTCGTCCAGATTGGCCTGCAGCTCAGCCATTTGCTCTTCGACCTGTTTGCGGTGCAGGCCCAGCACGTCCAGAAACTTCTGCATCTGCGCGCCGGTATCGCGCGGGCTGTCGTACATGTCGATGATGTCCTTGGCCTCGGTCAGCGACAGGCCCAAGCGCTTGGCACGCAGCGTGAGCTTGAGTCGGGTACGATCGCGCCCGGTATAGACACGGTTGCGCCCGCCGGGGCCACTGCGCTCGGGCTGCAACAGGCCCAAATCCTCGTAAAAACGGATCGCGCGGGTGGTGAGATCAAACTCCCGCGCCAGATCGCTGATCGTGTAGGTGATGGTCATAGACGGTTGAAAACGTGGGTGACAGGCCGCGCAGCTTTGGCTGCCTACAATGGCGGGGCCAATTGACGTTTACGTAAACGTCAATTATGAATCAAATCAAGCACCCCACCCCTTCTCCACCTTCTCTCCACGCCTCCCCCATGAACGACCTGGAACTCCAACTGCACTACCCACTGGGCGAAGCGCTCCCTGAATCGGGGCGCTGTATCGAGGTGGCGCCCGGCGTGAAGTGGATTCGCATGGGTCTGCCTTTTGTGCTGAACCACATCAACCTGTGGCTGCTGCGCGATCGGATCGACGGGCGGGAAGGCTGGAGCATTGTGGATTGCTGCATCCACAAAGACGAAGCCAAGGCGCAATGGGAGGAAATTTTCGCCCATGAGCTGGAAGGCCTGCCGGTGTTGCGCGTGATCGTGACGCATATGCACCCCGACCATATTGGCCTGGCGCACTGGCTGTGCGAACGCTGGAATGCGCCTTTGTGGATCAGCGCGCTGGACTACCAGGTCGCCAAGTTCGGCTGCATGGGGCCAACGGCCTTTGGCGGAGATCGCGCAGCGGATTTCTTTGCCATGCACGGCCTCAATGCGCCCGACACCGTGGCGCAGATCAAGGCGCGCACCAATTACTTCCCCTCGCTTGTGCCATCGGTGCCAGAGCAATACAGCCGCATGCTGGACGGCGGCATCGTGCGCATCGGTGAATACGGCTGGCGCTGCATCAGCGGCTATGGCCACGCACCGGAACATATTGCGCTGTATTGCGAAGACCTGAATGTACTAATAGGCGGCGACATGATGCTGCCGCGCATTTCTACCAACGTCAGCGTCTACGAACAGGAACCCGAAGCCAATGCGCTGGCTCTGTTTCTGAGCTCTATCGACAAGTTCAAAAGCCTGCCTACCGACACGCTGGTATTGCCCTCGCACGGCAAACCTTTTACCGGCTTGCATCGGCGTATCGAACAACTGCACGAACACCACCGTGACCGCTTGGCCGAAGTGCTGGAAGCATGTACCGCCGAGCCCGGCAGCGCCGCCGACATGCTGCCCGTGCTATTCAAACGGCCCCTGGATTTGCACCAGACCACATTTGCGATGGGCGAATCGATTGCACATCTGCATGCGCTGTGGTTCGAAGGCAAGCTGCACCGCACGCTAGATAGCGATGGGGTGTATCGGTTTAGCGCTGCAACCTCTTGAAACCAAAGATCGTGGCGTTCTCCCCCATTTGGGGGATGGACAATACCCGGAAAATCACATTACCTTCGGTAGTCACGAATCAAGAGGTACCCATGAAGTCAGGCGCTCCGTTTCTTTGCATTCTTTTGTTGCTCGGTATTCAGGCTTCCAGCCCCGCTTTCGGGCAATCGCGCTATGTGTGCCGACAGAGCAATGGCTCCACCACAATCTCGGACCGGCCTTGTAGTGATACCGCCCCCTTCGTTGCGTATGGTCCGACCCAACAAAACCCGACTTTTTCGCATGTGCCCAAATCTGGCGATGCGCCAGAGCATTTGAAGTACCTGAGCCCCCGGTGCAGCGGCATGAACGACGCCATTCGTACCGGGTATTCACGCGGCCTGACTGGGCAGACCATTTCTGAACTGCAAAAGAACTACCAAAAGGAGTGCGGAGAAGATGAGCGTCAGGCGTACCGCCAAATGGGCGAGGACCGCAGAGATTCGCAAAGCGCGAAAGACGAAAACCAGCGCCAGGCTAAGGCCGAGAAACAGCAAAGCGCGCTGAAGCAGCAACAGTGCGACGAATCCAAACGCATCATCCACACCAAGTCTGCGCGCACCGACCTGAATGCCGGCGAACAGGCCGAACTGGCCCGCTTCAAGGAAAACTACCGGGCACGCTGCCTGTAGCCTAGCCCATGCAAAAAGGGCCAGCTGTCCGAAGACAACTGGCCCTTTTTAGTTTGATGCCGGGGCGTCAGTCAGCCATTACAGGCTGGCAATCTTGTCAGCAGACTTGGAAGCTGCTGGAACACCGTACTTGGCCCATGTGGAGAGGCCGCTGCCGAAGTTGCCAGTGCTGGGAGTCTTGGAAGCAGCCAGTTCAGCTTGCACTTCTGCGCGGGTCTTGCCGGAGTCAACAGCTTGGCCGTTGTACTTGGCCCATGTGCTCAGACCGCTGCCGAAGTTGCCAGTGCTGGCGGTCTTGGAAGCAGCCAGTTCAGCCTGCACTTCTGCGCGGGTCTTGCCGGAATCAGCTTGGACAGCGGTTTGCTTGCCGAAGTTTTCCCAGGCGCTCAAGGTCGAGAAATCACCGGCGAAGGCAGAGCCTGTAGCCAAAGTAGCGATTGCGAGAGCGATGGTGGCGGTAGTGTTTTTCATGATGAGGTTCCTTTTAAAAGTTAAGTTCCTGTTCGGGCGGCGGACTTGTCGTCTGAGCAGCATCGAAGCGGCGTTTAAAGTTGCGTCTCGTCGATGGGATGAACTGTAAAATTTCTTCGGACATAGAGAAATAGCCCTGGCGTCACCGATACGTTGCTAAATACGAAATAATCGGGGCTTGAAATGGCAAGGAGCCTCCCATGGACCGGTTGATGTCGATGCGCGTGTTCGAGCGGGTCATAGACGAAGGCGGCTTTGCGGCCGCTGCAAGGGCGCTGGACATGTCGCCTGCGGTGGTGACCCGGCTCATCGCCGATCTGGAAGACCATCTGGGCACCCGCCTACTGCACCGGACCACGCGGCGCCTGTCGCTCAGCGAGGCCGGTGAAGCCTATCTGGCCCGGGTGCGCGCCATCCTGCAGGACATTGACGAAGCCCACACGCTGGCCAGCTCGCACACCCATGAGCTGGCAGGCGTGCTGCACATCCTGACACCGCCAGTGTTGGCAACCCACCTGCTCTCCCCTCTGCTCGCAGGTTTTCGGGAGCGGTATCCCAAGATCCAACTTGATATCGACGTGCAGTCGTTCAAGCAGCCGCCGATTGAGGATTACGACATCACACTGCTTGCCACGGACGCTGCGTTTGACGGAGACGTGATCGCGCGCAAGATCATCTCTACCGAAGCGCAGCTGGTCGCGTCCCCGGCCTACCTTAAGCGCAAGGGCTCGCCCAAGCGCCCCGAAGACCTGGTGCGGCACGATTACCTGCGCATGAAGGCGCCACATTTGCATCCGCGGGTTTTGCATCTGTTTCAGGCAGACAACCCCACTGCGCCGCTGGATCTGGAGATGGACCCGGTGCTATGGGCTAACCACCCGGACACGCTCTTACGCGCCGCGTTGGATGGCGCGGGCATTACATCGATGACGGTGGAACTGGTCGCGCCCTATCTGGCCAATGGCGACCTGGTACGGGTTTTGTCGCCGTGGATCACCGGGCAATTGAGCATGTACGCGGCGCTACCCAGCCGCAAGTTCTTGCCACAGCGCACGCATGTGTTTCTGGAGTTTCTGACGGAGCAAACGCGCCTGCATGTGGCGCAAGCTGCGCCCCTGCGAACCAAAACCTAAACAGCCCTATTCCTGAGTTACCACTTGGGGATGGCTTCGTCTTTGAGCTGCCCACGCAGTTCGGCGTAATCTGGCACCACAGAGCGCACGGTATCCCAGAAGCGCGGGCTGTGGTCCATCACGCGCAAATGACTCAGCTCATGCGCGACCACGTAGTCAATCACCTCAGGCCGGAAATGCACCAGCCGCCAGTGCAGGCGAATGGACCCGTCAGACTTGGCGCTGCCCCAGCGTGTACCGGCATTGCTCAGTGACAGCTTGCTCCACTTCACACCCAGCGGCACTGCGAAGTGGTCGAGCCGCTGCTTGAACAGCGATTGCGCCTGACGCATCAGCCAGGCCTGCACGGCGTCACGAATCTGGTCTTGCGAGGCGCTGTGCGGGAGGCCGACTCGGAGCGTCTGCGCGTCGAGTTGCGCGCCACGCGCTGCAAAGCCATGTTCCGGGTCGAGCTGGATACGGATCGTGTCGCCCAGATAGGGCAGCTCTGCGCCGTCGGCCCAGGCGATGCGCGTGTCGTCATGCCGCTGCGCGCGCTCGCGCGTCTCCTGCAGCTTGCGCAAAATCCATGACGCTTTCTCTTTGAGCGCGGCGTCGACTTCGTACAGCGGCGTCCAGCGCGGTGCGCGCACCACCAAGCCTTCAGCGCCAACGATGAAGCCAATCGTGCGACGCCGGGCGCGCGCAAACGCATAGGCCACCACCGCATCGCCCAATCGCACTTCGCGCGTGGCTTGCGGGTGCGCAAACGCTACCGGCGCGACCACTTGTTGCAGGTTCTGGCCCGCAACAAAGGGCCCTTGTGGCAATGGGGTTGCTATATTTTCAGGAGCTGCTTGCGCACGATCTACGGGCGTTGCAGGCCGTTTTGATCTGGATTTCTTCGGTACTGGCGCCGGCTGCGACAGTACGTCAAACAGGTCCAGCGTGTAGCGAAGCAGCGGCAGCATGGGGGTCAGTTGGGGGCTGAGTAGGCCTCTGGATCCAGTCGGCGCATTTCGCCTTCAATCCAAGCCTCCACTTCGCGCATCAACTCTTCCGGCTGACGCCCTGCACTGGGAATCGGCTTGCCGATGGACACGTCCACAATGCCCGGCGTCTTGATAAAAGCCCGGCGCGGCCAGCATTTGGCAGACGTCACCGCCACCGGAATCACCGGGGCACCGGTCTCTACCGCCAGGCGCGTGCCACCAGTTTTGTAGACACCCTTCTGGCCACGCGGAATGCGCGTGCCTTCAGGAAACATGATGATCCAGATGCCTTGCGCCAGCAGATCCTTGCCCTGCGCGACGACCTTGTTGAAGGCCTGCGCGCGCTGGCTGCGGTCGATGTGGATCATGTCCAGCCGCGCCATCGCCCAGCCGAAAAAGGGCACATAGATCAGCTCTTTTTTGAACACATAAGCCAGCGGGTGCGGCATCAGTGTGGGCATCAAAAAGGTTTCTAACGTGGACTGGTGTTTGACCAGCAGAATCGCCGGGGCGGTCTCACCCACTGGCAAATTTTCCCATCCCGTGATGCGCGTCTGAATGCCCAGAATGGCCCGCGCACCGCCTATCGCCCAGCCCAGCCAGCGCACCGCCATCCACCACAGCGGCTTGCCGCGCACGCGGATCGACGCGGTCACCATGATGATGCCCCACGGGATCACTGTGACAATCATCCAAAGTAGGTGAATGCAGGAACGGAGAAAAGCCGGAATCAAACCGGCGCGCGCGGGGGCGAATTTTTTGCCGGTGTTTTTTCTGCTCATGCGCGCGCGACCAGATAGTCTGCAAATGCGGCCAAGTCTTGATGCGCCATCGTGTGCGCCGGAATGCCTTCGGGCAAAGCGCGTCCGCGGTGCGCCAGCGATTTGCCGGTCAACACCAGATGCGGCTCGCAACCGGCTGTCACGGCGGCCACCAGATCGCGCGCCGAATCGCCCACCGCCACTGCACTGTGCAGGTCCACGCCGTAACGCTCACCAATCTGCTCGAACAGACCCGGCTCGGGCTTGCGGCAACGGCAGTTGTCATCCGGCGCGTGCGGGCAGAAGAAAATCGCATCGACACGACCGCCAACAGATGCCAGCATGCTGTGCATCTTGGCGTGCATCGCGTTCAGCGCGGACATGTCAAACAGACCACGGCCCAAGCCAGACTGGTTGGTCGCGACGACCACATGCCAGCCCGCGTGGTTCAGCTTGGCAATCGCTTCCAATGCACCGGGCAGCGGCTGCCACTCGCCGGGCGACTTCACGAACTCTTCGCTGTCTTCGTTGATCGTGCCGTCGCGGTCGAGGATGCAGAGTTTCATGGGGCGTTGCGTTTGGGTTTAGGCGGCTAGTTTGGAGAGGTCGGCCACGCGGTTCATTGCAGCGTGCAGCGTGGCCAGCAGGCCTAGTCGGTTCGCCTTCAGCGCCGGGTCTTCAGCGTTGACCATCACGCCATCAAAGAACGCATCGACTGGAGCCTTCAACGCAGCCAGTGCTTGCAGATTTTCAGTGTAATTTCCTGCAACCCAAGCAGAATCGGCGTGAGCAGCTACGGATTTAATAGCATCCGCCAAGGCCTTCTCGGCTGGTTCGACCAGCAAGGCGTCGTTGATGGATGCTTCCACTGCACCCTCGGCCTTCTTCAGGATGTTGCCAACGCGTTTGTTTGCTGCAGCCAAGGCCGGGGCTTCGGGCAGTGCGGCGAAAGCGCGTACTGCTGCAAGACGTTTTGGTACGTCGCCCAGACGCTGCGGGTGCAAGGCGAGTACAGCGTCAACTTCCTGAGCGCTGTAGCCTTGCTCCCGCAAAGAGCCAGCAAGGCGTTCGTATATGAACGCGGCTAAATTTGCGATAGTCGAAGGGTCGAACACGCGAGGAGAAAAGCTGGATGCATGCATGGAAATACCTCCAGCTGCAGCCTTAGTTTTTAACTCTTCGGCTTGCTGGCGATCCCAAACTGCACGCTGGATAACAGGATCATCCAAAACATCAAATGCGGCCTTTACAAGTGACGCAAGCTCAATCGCCATGTTTTGCTCGATGAGCATGCGCACCACGCCGAGCGCATGGCGGCGCAGCGCAAACGGATCCTTGTCACCGGTCGGCAAGTTGCCAATACCAAACATACCCACCAGCGTTTCCAGCTTGTCGGCCAGCGCCACCACCACGCCCACATCGTTGCGTGGCAATGCGTCGCCTGCAAAGCGCGGCTTGTAGTGGTCTTCAATCGCGTGGGCCACTGCGGGCGCCAAGCCATCGTTGAGTGCGTAGTAGCCGCCCATGATGCCTTGCAGCTCAGGGAACTCGCCCACCATGTCGGTCACCAGATCGGTCTTGGCCAGTTGCGCGGCCTGGTCGGCTTGCGCGACCAAAGTGGCATCACCCAGTTGCGCCGCGATGGCCTTCGCAATCGCACGCACACGCTCCACGCGTTCGCCCTGCGTGCCCAGCTTGTTGTGATAAACCACCTTACCCAAGCCTTCAACACGCGAAGCCAATGTCTTCTTGCGGTCCTGGTCAAAGAAGAACTTGGCATCGGCCAGACGCGGGCGCACCACGCGCTCGTTGCCGCCGATCACGAAGCTTGTGTCTTCAGGCGAAATGTTGCTGACCACCAGAAACTTGTTGGTCAGCTTGTTGGTCGCGTCCAGCAGCGGAAAGTATTTCTGATTGGCCTTCATCGTCAGGATCAGGCACTCCTGCGGCACTTCGAGAAACTCTTTTTCGAATTTGCAGATGAGAACGTTAGGACGTTCGACCAGCGCGGTCACTTCATCCAACAGCGCGTCGTCATCAATCGGTTTGCAGCCCCCGCCAACCTTGGCCGCAGCAGCGGCCAGTTGGCGCACGATCTCGGCGCGGCGCTCGGCGAAGCTGGCGATCACTGAACCGTCGCTCGCCAATGCGGCAGCGTAGCTGTCCGCATCCTTGAACACCACGGGCGAGACCTTGGCCTCAAAGCGGTGGCCTTGCGTGCTGTTGCCCGCCTTCAGACCCAGTGCCTCGATAGGCACAACTTCGCTTCCGTACATTGCCACAAGGCCGTGTGCCGGCCGTACAAAGCTCACGCTGCTCCAGCCAGGCAGTTCACAGCCAGATTCCAATTGGTAGGTCATCACTTTGGGAATGGGCAAGGTGCGAATTGCCTCTTGCAAGGCATCTCCCAAACAGCCCTGCAAGCGGGAGCCGACTACATCGCGTTCGAGATAGATGTAATCCGCATCGCCTTCTTTGGCAGTTACTAGGCGGTCGCCCATTGCCGTATGAAGCCCACCATATTTTGTTTCCAAATTCTTCTGGAGGGCCGCCGTGGGAGTGCCGTCCGGTTGCAAACCTACCTTTGCAGGCATCAGTTTGTAGCGCTTGTTCTCATCTGGCGCCTTTGACAGAACATCTGTCATATGGACGGCTAGCCGTCGCGGAGACGCAAAAATAGTGATCACGGAAGATGTGCTCGCAACTTTGTCGCTCAGCAGTGATTTCGCGATGGAGTTGCCAAACGCCTCACCCAGCTTCTTCAAAGCCTTGGGCGGCAGCTCTTCGACAAACAGTTCAACGAGAAGGTTTTTGCTAGTCATCGTCATCTCTCTCACGCTGCCTTCTTCGTCATCTGTTCCACCCATTCGCGCGGCGCCATCGGGAAACCCAGGCGCTCACGGCTCTCGTAATAACTCTGCGCCACGCTGCGCGCCAGGTTGCGGATGCGGCCGATATAGGCTGCACGCTCGGTCACGCTGATCGCACCGCGCGCATCCAGCAGGTTGAAACTGTGCGCGCACTTGAGCACCTGCTCATACGCGGGCAGCGCCAACTGGTTTTCCATCAAATGCTTGGCCTGTTTCTCGTGCGCAGTGAATGCGGTGAACAGGAAATCGGCGTCGCTGTGTTCGAAGTTGTAGGTGGACTGCTCCACCTCGTTTTGTTTGTAGACGTCGCCATAGGTCAGACCGTCAGTCCAGGTCAGGTTGTAGACGTTGTCCACTCCTTGCAGGTACATCGCCAGGCGCTCCAGGCCGTAAGTGATCTCACCGGTGATGGGCTTGCAGTCAATGCCGCCCACTTGCTGGAAGTAAGTGAACTGCGTCACTTCCATGCCGTTGAGCCAGACTTCCCAGCCCAGACCCCAGGCGCCGAGCGTCGGGTTTTCCCAGTCGTCTTCGACGAAGCGGATGTCGTTTTTCCTCAGATCAAAGCCCAAAGCTTCCAGCGAACCGAGGTACAGCTCCAGGATGTTGCTGGGCGCGGGCTTCAGCACGACCTGGTATTGGTAGTAGTGCTGCAGGCGGTTCGGGTTCTCGCCATAACGGCCATCTTTCGGGCGGCGGCTGGGCTGCACGTAGGCGGCCCTCCATGGCTCCGGGCCGATTGCTCTCAAAAACGTAGCGGTATGCGAAGTACCGGCGCCGACTTCCATGTCATACGGTTGCAAAAGGGCGCAGCCCTGTTCAGCCCAGTAGGACTGCAATTTCAAGATGATTTGCTGGAATGTAAGCATGGGGGTGATTTTACGGGTCAACCCCATGGTTTACAGAGGCGGCTTCATTTAACCTAATAGCCAGACGAATGACTGGCGCCGTAGGAGACACAAAGATGCTGGATATGCTGATCAAGGGCGGTACCGTGGTGGACGGAACCGGTTCCAAGCCCGTGGTGGCCGATGTGGGCGTGCGGGACGGAAAAATCGTGTCCGTAGGCAATACCACCGAAGACGCCCTGACCACGATTGACGCCACCGGCCAATGGGTCACCCCCGGTTTTGTGGATATCCACACCCATTACGACGGCCAAGTGACCTGGGACGAGTGCTTTACGCCGAGCATTTACCACGGCGTGACCACGCTGGTAATGGGCAATTGCGGCGTCGGCTTTGCGCCGCTGCGCCCAGGCCATGAGGACGATTTGGTCAAGCTGATGGAGGGTGTGGAGGACATTCCCGGCGCCGCGCTGCACGAGGGCATTCGCTGGGGTTGGGAGAGCTTTCCGCAGTACATGGACGCACTGGAGGCAATGCCGCACAGCCTGGACTTTCTGGTGCAGGTACCGCACGACCCGCTGCGCATGTATGTGATGGGCGAGCGCGCCGTCACCAAGCAGATCGCCACGGCCAACGACATCGACGATATGCGCGCGCTGTTGCACGACGCGCTGCGAGCCGGCGCTGCGGGTTTCAGCACGGGGCGCAGCGACAACCACCGCACGTCCGAAGGCAAGGAGACCCCGGCGGCCGAAGCCAGCCGGGACGAGCTGACCGGCATCGCCAAGGCCTTTGAGGGCGTGAAGCACGGCGTGGTGCAGGTGGTCAGCGATTACGACCTGATGCAGGGGCCAGAGCGCTTCGACGCGGAGTTTGATCTGGTGGAAGACTTGGCCAAGGTCAGCGGCAAGCCACTGTCGGTCAGCTGGATGCAGCGCGACCCGGGCGGAGAGCAGTATCTGAAGATTCAGGAGCGTGTGGACGCCGCCGTGAAGGCGGGCCTGCCGCTCTACATGCAATGCGCCGCGCGCGGTATTGGTGTGATCACCGGGCTGGACGCCAGCTTTCACCCCTTCATGGGCTTCCCGGCGTACAAGGAAGTCGCGCATCTGCCGTTGGCCGAGCGTGCGGCCGCACTGCGCGAACCGACGCGCAAGGCGCGCATCCTCAGCGAAAAGTCTGACAAGCTCGCGGGTGACGGCACGGCGATACCGCCACTGGTGGACATCCTGCTAGCGCAGATTGAACTGATCAGCGGGCGCATGTTCCCGCTGGAGGACAACCTGAACTACGAGCCCACGGTGATGGACAGCTTCTTTGTGCGGGCCAAGAAGTCCGGTACCACCGCGCTGGAGGCGATCCTCGATTACCTGAGCGCGGGCAACGGCGCCAACCTGATTTACTTCCCGATCTTCAACTACAACGAGGGCTCGCTGGACGTGGTGCGCCGCATGCTCGACCACCCGCAGGCGCTCAGTTCGCTCAGCGACGCGGGCGCGCACGTGGGCACGGTGTGCGATGCCAGCTTCACGACCTTCATGCTGACCCACTGGGTCCGCGACCGCGCGAAAGACACGCTGCCGCTGGAACGTGCGGTGGAAATGATGACGCGCCGCAATGCACGCTATATGGGCCTGACCGACCGCGGGGTGATCGCGCCCGGCATGCGCGCTGATTTGAATGTGATTGACCCCAAGCGGCTGAACATGGGCACTCCGAAATTGGTGCAAGACCTGCCGGCTGGCGGCAAGCGTTTTCTGCAACGCGGCGTGGGCTATGTGGGAACCTGGGTAGGCGGTGTATTGGTGCAGAAGGAGGGTGAGATCACCGCAGCGCGCCCCGGAAAATTGGTACGAATGGGGCGCTAGCACCCGAAATACGTGCGTAAGCAGCTACTGTTTTTATAGCAGTCGCTTTGCCTTGCCTCGCCAGGCGAATGCCACCAACGCGATGATCACAACCCACCAGGGCCACAGACCCAGGCGCGCCACCCACCAGGCATAGGGCGTCACACCTGTCCGCCCCTGCACTTCGCCTTCCAGCACACCACGGGTCAGGCGTGGTAGCGAAGCGGTGACTTTGCCCGCGTGGTCGATGATCACCGTGGCGCCTGTATTCGTTGCCCGCACAAACGGCCGCTGAAACTCCAATGCGCGCATGCGCGAGATATTCAAGTGCTGGTCAATCGCGACCGAATCGCCAAACCAGCCGATGTTGCTGACGTTGACGAAGATGGTCGGCGCCTGTTCAGCGTCCGTGAATCGCACGCCCAGCTCTTCGCCAAACAAGTCTTCGTAGCAAATGTTGGCCGCAAGCCGCTGATCCTGAAATGCAAACGAGGGCTGACCCACATCACCGCGGTTGAAATCCCCAAGCGGGATGTGCATCAGCCGAATGAACCATTTGAAGAAAGGCGGAATGAATTCGCCGAAGGGCACAAGATGGTGTTTGTCATAGCGCCAGGGTTTTGCCACTCCCGGCGCCAGGCCAATGACGGAGTTGGTATAGCCAAGGGAATAGTTCCCCAGCGGAATACCGAGCAAAGCCGCTTGTTGACCCGTTGCAAAGTGGCTTTGCAGTTGCTCCCAATAACCCTCGGGCAACTCTTGCGGCAGTAGCGGTATCGCAGTTTCAGGCGCCACGACCAGGCCGGGGCGCGCGCGCTGTAGCTCTGCGCCATACCACTGCAGTGCCTGCGGAACGCCCAAGCCCGCTTCGAACTTCTCGTCCTGCGGGATATTGCCCTGCAACAGCGTGACGGGAAGCTTGCCGTTTGCACGGGTCCAATCGAGGGCTGACTGCGGAATCAGCAACGGAATCACCAGCACAGCCACGGCGATTGCTTTTGATGCATGCGATTGTTTCCATCCCGCGGCCAATACCATCGCCAGCCACGCAGCCAACACGCCCATGCCGTAAACGCCGATCAGCGGCGCGTAAGCGGCCAATGGCCCGTCCACATGCGCATAGCCAATCGCGCCCCAGCCAAATCCGGTGAGCCAGGTACTGCGCGCAAGTTCAGCAGCAATCCACAGACCTGCGAACAGCAAGGGCTGCGAATTCTTTCTGTTGCCAGAGTGCGCCAGGCGCCAATAGATACCGCACGCTGCGGCGTAGTACAGACCCAGAGCCGCCGCCAACGCCACCACGGCAACCACTGCTAAGACGGCATTCAATCCACCATAGGTGTGCAGCGCAATAAACAGCCACCAGAAAGTAGCGCTGAGCCAAACGCTAGCAAACAGCCATCCAAATGCAGCGGCCTGCTTCCAGCTATGTCCGCGCGGCAAGCACCATGCCAGCGCTGCGAGGGAAAGAATTTGCAACGGCCAAAGCGCTGAACCGTATGGAAAAAGCATGGAGAAAGGCCACGCAACGCCCGCAGAATGTGCGCAACCAGCTATGAAAAGAATAGCGAGCGTCGCAGCAGCTGGCAGTCTGGCGCGCATCAGCGAAACGCGTCCGTAGAGGTCAGGACGCGGCGGTGTCCGTAGGCGACACTTTGAACCACTTCACCGCGCCGCCCTTGGTATGCAGCACCAGGAAATTGAGCCCACCCAAGGTGTGGCGCTCACCGCGCTTGGGCACATGACCCATTTCGTGCGCGATCAGCCCGCCAATGGTGTCGAAATGGTCCTCTGGGTCAGAACCGGTCAGCGTGACAGAGAACGCAGCGTTGACCCGCTCTATCGGCGTATCGCCGCTGACGCGGTAAGTGCGGTCGGCCAGACCGAAGATATCGCCGTCGTCTTCGGCCACATCAAACTCGTCTTCGATCTCACCGACGATTTGCTCCAGCACGTCCTCGATCGTGATAAGCCCCGCCACGCGGCCAAACTCATCAATGACAATAGCTAGATGGTTGCGATTGCCGCGAAAGTCACGCAACAGATCGTTCAGACCCTTGGATTCCGGCACAAAGACGGCCGGACGCAGCAAGGCACGAATATTGAGCTCAGGCGCGCGCTGCAGCTTGAGCAAATCCTTGGCCATCAAAATGCCAATGATGTTCTCGCGGTCGCCATCGAATACCGGGAAACGCGAGTGCGCGGTGTCGATCACCTTGTGCAGCAGTTCGTCGAAGGTTTCCTGGATGTTCAGCAGGTCCATGCGCGTGGCAGCCACCATCACGTCACCGGCCGTCATGTCCGCCATGCGGATTACGCCTTCAAGCATCAGGCGCGATTCGGCGCCGATGATGTGGTTGTCTTCCGCCTCAGCCAGTGTTTCTATCAATTCTGCAGTGGAGTCCGGTCCGGGATGGATGAATTCGGCCAGTTTTTGCAGGAAGGTGCGCTTGTCTTCCCGGTCGGGAGTGCGCGCATGGTGGGGTTCAGACACTGACGTTGTGGCAAAGTTGCCGTGGTTGCGGAGGCCCAAGGATAGCGGATTTGCACCACCACCCGAAAGTACCTTCAGGACGCACTGTCTTTTTGCGCCTGGATAGCGTCACGCCGCACTTTCTGGAGATCCGCCAGGAAACCCCAGAAGCTCTTGGCCTGCTGCTTGATGCGGTAGTCCGTTAGTGCGATTTGTTCGTCCAGGAATTCAGTGGCTTTGCTGTCCAATGTCGCCGGCGGCAGTCGCAAGTAGGCCTCGGTTTCGGAGCCGTCACGCTCAACCGTCGCGCCTGCATTGCGGGCGATCTTGAGCATTGCGGTATTTTCACTCAATGCGTGGATGAGCATCAGCGACACCCCGTCGTTACTGGCATGAATAGCCGCGCGCTCAAACAGCCGTGCGCCAAACCCCTTACCCCGAGCGCTTTTTAGAACTGACACGCCGAACTCTGCGCACGCCTCTGGCATCTGGTCTGGGGTGTAAGCCAGGTGGGCCATTGCAATCAACTCGAGGCGGCGGTTGTAGATGCCAAATATTTCGTCTCGTTCGAAGTTCAGTGAATCCGCGTAAATGCGTATCTGCTCATCCTGGGCTGCATAGCCGAATCGGAGATACCGGTCATGGTCTTCCAGAGACAGCAAATGTTGTGCGATTCGCTCACGATGATTCTCGCCCAGGGAACGGATCGGTACGATAACCGGGGTAGCCCGCGTTTCTCCGCGCGCAACCGCGCCATCACTGGGAGGGCGCAAAAAGTCGAGCCCCATCTCCAGCGATGCCTTGATTAAATCCTTGGTGTGAACCATGAACGGAAATATAAGGGTTTTCCCTAGTCTTTTCATACCAATCGAATGCCGCCGGCCCTCCAAACAACAGTTTCTTCGACAATCAAATTTCTACATGTTTGCGCTCACTTACGCCTTAACGGTTTTAGTTATTCGTTTCAATGCCCATACTTATGTATTTGGCATTTACACTTTCATTCATGGCGAAACCAGCAGAAATCATCCGCTCTTGCGTTGACCAGGTAGCCCAACTTCGTGGATCGGCGCACAACAGCCCCGATTTGGACCAAGCCCTGCGCTGGGTCAAAGAGTTTCAGTCCCGCCGCTTTGCCGCAACCTATTTGGATCTGCTTAACTCCAGAGACTTCGGCGCGGCTTCACGATTCTTTCTCCTTGAACTTTACGGAGACAAAGATTACGCATTAAGAGATGCACAGTTTGCGCGTATTGCCAGCGCTTTGCAGAAATACTTCCCAGCGTCCGTGGTCGACACTGCGGTAGCACTGGCACAACTGCATGCCTTGACGGAGGAACTGGACTTCGCAATGGCGAAGGCGTGCTTAACACTGGATGGCCGCAAAAAGACCGACGAATGCCTGCGCTATCTCGAGTGCTGGAGACTTGTTGGTCGTCAGGCTGATCGAACACACCAATTGGATGCCGTCTTGAATGTTGGCGCGGAGCTCAACCGCTTAACCCGAATACGGGGGCTGCGAACGATGCTCCGAATGATGCGTGGCCCTGCTAAGGCAGCAGGACTGGATGCACTTCAACGGTTTCTGGAGTCCGGGTTTGACACTTTTTCGGAGATGTCCGGGGCGAAGAATCTTGCAGCCGGGTTCCTGGAAACGATAGCGAATCGCGAACGGACATGGATCGGCATGCTCTTCAATACGCCCAAAGACTTGTGCTTACGCGAGCTACGTTTATGCCTGCGTGCATAAACGTAATCAAACCCCATTTCCATTCGACCCAAAAAAAAACGCCCCCTCGGTCGAGGGGGCGTTTTCGGGCTGTAATAGCCTGACGATGTCCTACTTTCACACGGGAATCCGCACTATCATCGGCGCTGACTCGTTTCACTGTCCTGTTCGGGATGGGAAGGAGTGGTACCAAGTCGCTATGGTCGTCAGGCATAACTTGTTGCCACCTTGACCAGGTCAAGGCGACCAATTTATAGAGCTAATCAGCTTGTCTTTTCGACACTGAAGTGCGATCTCTCACACA
>NZ_JBFUFW010000006.1:0-243968 GCF_056403235.1 Rhodoferax sp. P2_H8_2 | reverse complement strand
CTACTACACGGTGTTGCGAGCCAGGCCTGTACGCCTGGAAATCTCACGGATGGACATCTGTTCTCGCAGTGCCCAACGTCTGATGACATTCAATGTCGCCACGTCTATCACTCCTAATATTCCCCTGCTTTAAAAACTAGCAGGGTAAGGCCTACGTGGGTCAATTTTTGGTGGAAATTACTGCTTCAAGTGGGTCAGTTTTCAACGGAAATCAACAATTTCATCGTACCTTTTGGAGGTGCGGCTGAAATCATGAACGAGCTTCGCAAGACGAACTTTGCTGGAAAGTCCGTTCATCAGCTTATTCCTGAATCGGTGGGAACGACAAAGCCGATGACGTGGCCTGCGCTCCTAGGCGAGTAGCGGTGAGCGGCGGGCTTGCTAATCAGTAGTTAGGGTGCCGGGCGACCTGCTTTGTCTTGCGCCTCGATAAACGCTTTACGAAAACCAAGTGGGTTCGAGATGCCGGTGATGGGTGCCTGCGGGTTGCCGCCGCCAGCAATCGCCAATGATCCGTAGTTGAAGATGCGGCCCCACACGGTTTGGTGAACCTGGATGCTCTCCACCTTGTTGATGTTCAATTCCACGGTTTCACGGCTGATCAGGCCGAACTTGGCCACCACGCGTTTGTTGGTGATGGCCAGCTCGGTTGTATGCAGCTTGACCCAAGTGATCACTGCCAGCACAACAGCAATCGACAGTGTGATCAGGCCCGCAGGAGGCGCGGTGGCAACCAGCACTGCGGTCGCACCCAGGAAGATGATGGTTAGCAGGATGTGGCCCCACACCGACCACTTGCTGATGTGGCCGGTATAGAGGACTTGTTCGCCCGCAATCAGCGTGCCTTCGATATAGCTGGACATGGTGATTACTTGACGCTTTGCACCATCTTCATCGCAGAGCCAATCAATGCCGAGACCTCACTCATGTTGGAAGGAGTGATCAGTGTTGTTGTGGCATCCGAGGCGACGCGGCTGTAGGCCTCAACTGCCTTTTCGGCCACCTTGAGCTGTACTGCCTGCTCGCCGCCGGGCTGGCGGATGGCGGCGGCAATGCGTTCAATCGCTGCTGCAGTGGCATCGGCCACCGCAGTGATGGAAGCTGCTTCGCCTTGGGCCTTGTTGATGACGGCCTGTTTTTCGCCTTCGGAGCGGGCGATGAAAGCCTCGCGCTCACCGGTGGCGATATTAATTTGCTCCTGGCGGCGGCCTTCGGATGCGGCGATCAGTGCGCGCTTCTCGCGCTCGGCGGTGATCTGGGCTTGCATGGAATGCAAGATGGCCGGTGGCGGGGTCAGATCCTTGATTTCATAACGCAGCACCTTCACTCCCCAGTTCAACGCAGCCTCGTCGATGGCCGCAACCACTTGTGCGTTGATGATGTCGCGCTCTTCGAAGGTTTTGTCCAGTTCCAGCTTACCGATCACCGAGCGCAGGGAAGTTTGCGCCAGTTGGGAGATAGCGATGATGTAGTTGCTGGAGCCATAGCTGGCACGCATCGCGTCTGTAACCTGAAAGTACAGGATGCCGTCGACTTGCAACTGCGTGTTGTCGCGGGTGATGCAAACCTGGCTCGCAATATCCAGCGGGATTTCCTTCAGCACATGCTTGTAGGCCACCTTGTCGATAAAGGGCACCAAAAAGTTCAGGCCTGGTGTCAGGGTACCGTGGTACTTGCCCAGCCGCTCGATCACCCAGGCGTGTTGTTGTGGCACGACCTTGATGGTGCGCGTGATGAAGATGATGGCAATGACAAAAATGATGATGGCGACTTCGAATCCCATGAAATTCTCCCTAGTTTGTTTTCAAGCTTTGTCTACCAGCAGGCGATTACCTACCAGTTCAGCGACACGGTGTGCGCCAGGCGTGGGTGAGACGCCCGGGCGGTGCATCGCAGTCCAATTCGCGCCGCGGTATTGCACATTGGCGGTGCCATCCGGGTTCCAGGCAGTGATCTGCAAAGTCTCGCCAATGTCCAGGTTGACGTTGACATTGGCTTGGGCGGGCGGCTCAGTGCGGCTGCGGTCACGCATAAGGTGCCAACCGATTACGGCACCGCCCCCGACTACAGAAGCAGACAAGAGCTGCAGCGTCACACTGGTGCCCATATGCGCGGCTACGGCACCCGCAGCGAGCCCCAAGGCCACCATCAGCAGGTAAAACGTCCCCGTCAGCAGTTCCAGAGCCACTGCCGCACCTGCTAGCAGCCACCAGAAAGTGGGTTGGGTCATGTCATGCCTCCCGACGAGCCGCCTCTAGGGTGGCATGCGCCCCCATGCGGGGCCGCGAACGAATGTGAGCTTGGGGGCACATGATCACTCCATTTGTGTTGATGACGCCACATTGTGGGGCAAAAGAAATCCGCTCCCGCCAAGCGGAAGCAATAAGTCCTTACACTTCGCGCCTGTTTTTCCTTTTTTGGCCTGATTCGCTGGAGCGCCGCAATGAAATTTCGCTTTCCCATCATCATCATTGACGAAGACTTTCGCTCTGAAAACACGTCAGGTCTGGGTATCCGCGCGCTGGCACAGGCCATCGAGTCCGAAGGCTTCGAGATTCTGGGTGTCACCAGCTATGGCGACCTGAGCCAGTTCGCGCAGCAGCAAAGCCGCGCCAGTGCCTTCATCTTGTCCATTGACGATGAAGAGTTCACGCCGGGTCCGGATCTGGACCCAGCGGTGCTGAACCTGCGCCACTTCATTGAAGAAGTGCGCCGCAAGAATCTGGATGTGCCGATTTATGTCTATGGCGAGACCAAGACGAGCCGTCATATCCCCAACGACATCCTGCGCGAACTGCATGGCTTCATCCACATGTTTGAAGACACGCCGGAGTTTGTGGCGCGCCACATCATCCGCGAAGCCAAGAGCTATCTGGAGGGCGTACAGCCCCCATTTTTCAAGGCGCTGCTGGACTACGCGGAAGACGGCTCCTACTCGTGGCATTGCCCTGGTCACTCGGGCGGCGTGGCGTTCCTGAAGAGCCCGGTAGGTCAGATGTACCACCAGTTCTATGGTGAGAACATGCTGCGCGCCGATGTCTGCAACGCAGTGGAAGAGCTGGGCCAATTGCTGGACCACAACGGCGCGATTGGCGCATCGGAGCGCAATGCGGCGCGCATTTTCAATGCGGACCATTGCTTCTTTGTGACCAACGGAACGTCTACATCCAACAAGATGGTGTGGCACCACACGGTGGCGCCTGGCGACGTAGTGATCGTTGACCGCAATTGCCACAAGTCCAACCTGCACGCGATCATCATGACCGGGGCGATCCCCGTGTTTTTGAAACCCACGCGCAACCATTTCGGCATCATCGGCCCGATACCGCAAAGCGAGTTTGAGCCCGATACCATCCGCGCCAAGATCAAGGCAAACCCTTTGCTTAAGGGTGTGGATGCCAAGAAGGTCAAGCCGCGCATTCTGACGCTGACGCAGAGTACCTATGACGGCGTGCTCTACAACACCGAAACCATCAAGAACATGCTGGATGGCTATGTGGAGAACATCCACTTTGACGAAGCCTGGCTGCCCCATGCGGCGTTCCATCCGTTCTACGGCACCTACCATGCGATGGGCAAAAACCGCACGCGCCCGAAAGAGGCCGTGGTCTACAGCACGCAGTCCATCCACAAGCTGTTGGCGGGTATCAGCCAGGCCAGCCACGTGCTGGTGCAGGACTCACAAACCGTCAAGCTGGACAAGCATTTGTTCAACGAGGCGTATCTGATGCACACCTCTACCTCCCCGCAATACAGCATCATTGCCAGCTGCGACGTGGCGGCCGCGATGATGGAGCCACCCGGCGGCACTGCGTTGGTGGAAGAAAGCATTGCCGAAGCGCTGGATTTCCGCCGCGCGATGCGCAAGGTCGACGAAGAGTACGGTGCTGACTGGTGGTTCAAGGTCTGGGGACCGGACAAGCTGGTGGACGAAGGCATTGGCCGCGCCACCGACTGGATCATCAAGGGCGAGTCCAAGAGCAACGCCAAGGCCAATTGGCATGGCTTCGGCAAGCTCGCCAGCGGTTTCAACATGCTGGACCCAATCAAGTCCACGGTGGTCACACCGGGACTGGACCTGAACGGCAAGTTCGCCAAGACCGGTATCCCCGCGTCTATCGTGACCAAATTTCTGGCCGAGCACGGCGTGGTGGTGGAGAAGACTGGCCTGTACAGCTTCTTCATCATGTTCACCATCGGCATTACCAAGGGCCGCTGGAACAGCATGTTGACCGCGCTGCAGCAGTTCAAGGACGACTACGACAAGAACCAGCCGATGTGGCGCGTGTTGCCTGAATTCGTACAAAAATACCCGCGCTACGAGAAGATGGGCCTGGCTGATTTGTGCCACCACATCCACCAGCTTTACGCCAAGTACGACATCGCGCGTCTGACCACCGAGGTGTATCTCAGTGACCTGACGCCTGCGATGAAGCCCAGCGACGCCTATGCCCATATTGCACTGCGCAAGACTGAGCGCGTAGAGATCGACAAGCTGGAAGGCCGCATTACGGTCGGGCTGGTAACGCCTTACCCACCCGGTATCCCGTTGTTGATCCCTGGCGAAGTGTTCAACAAGAAGATCGTGGATTACCTCAAGTTCGCACGGGAGTTCAATGCCCAGTGCCCGGGCTTTGAGACCGATATCCACGGCTTGGTGGAAGATGTGGATGCAGACGGCAAAAAGCACTATTTCGCCGACTGTGTGAAGTCATAAAAAAAGGACCCTGAGAGGGCCCTTTCACTATCAAAGTAATAGCTGCTTACGCACGTTTTACGCGCGTTTGCGGCTTTTTCTCTATGCGAGATCGGCGGTCACGCCCATGGTCTGGCTGTAGCCGCCGTCCACATAGGTGATTTCTGCAGTCACGCCGCCTGCCAGATCACTGAGTAGGAAGGCTGCCACATTGCCCACGTCTTCAATCGTCACATTGCGGCGGATCGGCGAGGCATCGGCCACTGTGTGCAGCAGCTTGGAAAAGTCCTTGATACCGCTGGCCGCCAGCGTCTTGATTGGCCCAGCGCTGATGCCATTGACGCGGATGCCCTTGGGGCCAACCGCTTCGGCCAGGTAGCGCACGGAAGACTCCAGCGAAGCTTTGGCCAGGCCCATGGTGTTGTAATTGGGGATGATGCGCTCGGCGCCCAGGTAGGTCAGGGTCAGCAGCGCGGCTTTGGGGCTGAGATAGGGCAGGGCGGCCTTGGCCATTGCCGGGAAGCTGTAGGCGCTGATGTCGTGGGCGATTTTGAAGTTTTCGCGGGTCAATCCGTCCAGAAAATTACCGGCAATCGCGTCGCGCGGCGCAAAGCCGATGCTGTGCACAAAGCCGTCGAAAGTAGGCCAGGTCTGAGACAGGTCAGCAAACAGTTTCTCGATCTGCGCGTCGTCGCCTACGTCGCAGTCAAAAATCAGTTTGGAGTCGAAATCGGCTGCAAATTCCGTGATCCGGTCCTTGAAGCGCTCGCCCACGTAGCTGAAGGCCAGCTCGGCGCCTTGGGCTTTGCACGCCTTGGCAATGCCATAGGCGATAGAGCGGTTGGACAACACGCCTGTAATCAATAGTTTTTTGCCAGCCAGAAAGCCCATACGTCCTCTTTTTTATGTGGTTGCTTGTGGAGCAGGATTGTCGCATGCAGGGATGTGGCCCCCACGCTCCGCCGCTAAGCGGGTCGCTGCCCCCCCGAGGGGGCTATTTCCCCTTGGGGCGGCCTGGCGGGGAATTGTTTTGCTTTTCGTCCAAAACCATCCCAATTTGCCTTACGAATCAATGCACTTAGAGCCGTTTTGGAGTACAATCCAAAGCTCACGACCAAACGGGCGGGTAATTACCGCCCGTTTTTTTTGGCCGATTGTTTTTTGACATTGATTTTTGTAGGTGAAATTTAGGTGGCGATGCAGGAGATTGTTGAGCAAACCGTGACAGGTTTGGGCTATGACCTGGTGGAGATCGAGCGCTCCGCTGGCGGCTTGCTGCGCATCACGATTGACTTGCCTTGGGTGAAGGCCGCGGAAGGCTCGCCACAAGTAGATCAGTTCATCAATGTCGAAGATTGCGAGAAGGTGACGCGCCAGTTGCAGTTTGCACTGGAAGTGGACGGAGCGGAATACAAGCGGCTGGAGGTGTCCTCGCCCGGTATTGATCGCCCTTTGCGTCACGTACAGGATTACGAGCGTTTTGTCGGTCAGGTGATCGACATCACGTTGAAAGCGCCAATGGGTGCAGCGGCGGGTGGTCAGGTGAGTGCCAATCGCAAGAAGTTTCGCGGCACGCTGGAAAAGCTGGCGGCTGCTGATGGCTCGGCGGCATGGCAAATCGTCTGGAGCGATGCGCCCGTGGTGAAGCCGGGTCAGAAGGTCAGCAAAAAGCGTGTACCGCCGCCGTTGCAGGCGCTTGGGTTTGAGCTGAGTGAATTGCGGGAAGCCCGTCTGGCCCCGATTGTGAGTTTTAAGGGCCGTGGCATCACAGATGCGAGCGGCGTGGCCGGTATTGATGGCGCAGTGCCATCGGCCGAATAAATAGTTTTTGTTTTTGAAGAGTGTTCAGGAGAGTCAAGGCATGAATCGCGAACTGTTGATGCTGGTAGAAGCAATTTCCCGTGAAAAAAACGTGGAACGTGACGTGGTGTTGGGCGCCGTTGAGGCCGCGCTCGCCCAGGCGACCAAAAAGCTGTACCCCGGGGATGTAGACATCCGCGTGGCGCTGGACCGTGACTCCGGCAACTACGAGACGTTCCGCCGCTGGCACGTGGTCCCCGATGAAGCGGGTTTGCAACTGCCTGACCAGGAAATCTTGCTGTTTGAAGCCAAAGAGCAGATCGCCGACATTGAAGTCGACGAGTACATCGAAGAAGCGATCGAGTCCGTGCCGATTGGCCGTATTGGCGCGATGGCGGCCAAGCAGGTCATTCTGCAAAAGATCCGTGACGCCGAGCGCGAAATGCTGCTGAACGACTTCATGTCGCGCGGCGAAAAGATCTTTGTGGGTACCGTCAAGCGCATGGATAAGGGCGACATCATTGTCGAGTCCGGCCGTGTGGAAGGCCGCCTCAAACGCAGCGAGATGATTGCCAAGGAAAACCTGCGTACGGGCGACCGCGTGCGCGCCATGATCATGGAAGTGGACCTGACGTTGCGTGGCGCGCCTATCGTGCTGTCGCGCTCTGCGCCCGAGTTCATGATCGAGCTGTTCCGCCAGGAAGTGCCAGAGATCGAGCAAGGCCTGCTGGAGATCAAGTCCTGCGCCCGTGACTCCGGTTCGCGCGCCAAGATCGCTGTGCTGTCGCATGACAAGCGCGTAGACCCTATCGGCACCTGCGTCGGCGTGCGCGGCACCCGCGTCAACGGTGTGACCAACGAACTCGCTGGCGAGCGCGTGGACATTGTGTTGTGGAGCGAAGACCCGGCCCAGTTCGTCATCGGCGCGCTGGCCCCGGCCAACGTGTCCTCCATCGTGGTGGACGAAGAGCGCCATGCGATGGATGTGGTGGTCGACGAAGAAAATCTGGCGATTGCAATTGGCCGCGGCGGCCAGAACGTGCGCCTGGCGTCCGAGCTGACCGGTTGGAAGATCAACATCATGGACGCTGCAGAAAGCGCCCAGAAGGCAGCCGTCGAGACCGATTCCGGCCGCAAGCTGTTCATGGAAAAGCTGGACGTGGACGAAGAAATCGCCGACATCCTGATTGCCGAAGGCTTTACCAGCCTCGAAGAAGTGGCCTATGTGCCGCTGCAGGAAATGCTGGAGATCGAGTCGTTTGACGAAGACACCGTGCACGAACTACGCAACCGCGCCAAAGATGCGCTGTTGACGATGGAAATTGCCCATGAGGAAAGCGTTGAAGAGGTTTCGCAGAATCTGCGCGATCTGGAAGGCTTGACTCCGGAACAGATTGGCAAGCTGGCGGATGCTGGTGTGCATACCCGCGACGATCTGGCCGATCTGGCCGTCGACGAGCTCACCGAAATTACCGGCCAGTCGAATGACGAAGCCAAAGCCCTGATCATGAAGGCGCGCGAACATTGGTTTACCAATGAAGCCGCTTCTCAAGAGTAATGGTTATGAAAAAAGTTTAAGAAAAGGCTGGCAAGCACCCCGGGGTCTTGCCAGCCGACGCTAAAGGTTACAGAACAAATGTCCAGTACGACCGTCGCCGAGTTTGCCAAAGAACTCAAGAAATCAACCGAAACGCTGTTGGAACAGCTCAAGGCCGCAGGCGTCAGCAAGACGTCTGATGCCGATGTGCTGACTGATAGCGACAAGCATGGCTTGTTGAACTACCTGCAAAGCAGCCATGGCACCGCCACGGCCGAGCGCAAGAAGATCACACTCGTCAAGAAACAGACGACCGAGATCAAGCAGGCAGATGCCACCGGCAAGGCCCGCACGATCCAGGTTGAAGTGCGCAAGAAGCGCACCTTCATCCGCCGTGAGGATGGCTCTGATGCAGGCGGTGATGTTGCGACGGAAGAAATCCAGGAAGCTGCAGCGCCTTTGATCGACCACGCCGAATTGGCGCGTCGTGAAGAAGATGCGCGTCGTCAGGCCGAGTTCATTCGCCGCCAGGAAGAAGAACTGATCCAGCGTCGCCGTGAGCGCGAAGAGCAGGAAGCGCGCGCCCGTGAAACCGCGGAAAAAGCCGCCGCCCAAGCTGAAGAACAAGCCAAGCCGGCCAAAACCAGTAAAAAATCCGCTGCGACAAGCGAAGAAGTTGCCGTGGATGCAGCCGCTGAAGCTGCTGCGGCGCAAGCCAAGGCTGATGCCAAGGCACAGGCTGCCGCAGAAGCGGATGCTGCTTCCAAAGCGATTGCCGCCGAAGAAGTGGCACGTGCTGCCGATTTGGGTGACCGCCGCCGTAAAGCGGAGGCGGAAGCTGCAGCAATTCGCAACATGATGTCGGCACCCAAAAAGGTGCTGGTTGCTGCCAAGAAGCCTGAAGAGGTCAAGCCTGCTGCGGGTGTCAAAGGCACGCTGCACAAGCCTGCTGTGGGCTCTGCCGTGGCAAAGCCGGCCAAACCCGGCGCCCCTGGTACTACCTCCGGCCCTGCGGGCTCCGGCAAGGAAGTCAAATCTGCCAAGCTGTCCTCCAGCTGGGCAGGTGATCCGGCCAAGAAGAAAGAACTCAAGACGCGTGGTGACACCGGTGCCGGTGCTGGTCGTTCGACCAACTGGCGCAGTGGCCCGCGTGGCCGCCGTGGTAGCAATGACCGCGACCGCGACGACCATACGCAAGCCGCTCCAGTGGAGGCGCGCGTGCTGGAAGTGCACGTGCCTGAAACCATCACCGTGGCCGAACTGGCACACAAGATGGCGATCAAGGCGTCCGAGGTGATCAAGTCGCTGATGAAGATGGGCCAGATGGTCACCATCAACCAGCCGCTGGACCAAGACACCGCGATGATCGTGGTGGAAGAAATGGGCCACAAGGCTGTCGTTGCTGCGCTGGACGATCCCGAAGCGTTTACCGACGACGAAGCGGCCGGAGAAGAAGCGGTGTCCCTGCCACGTGCGCCTGTCGTGACCGTGATGGGCCACGTCGACCACGGCAAGACATCGCTGCTGGATTACATCCGTCGCGCCAAGGTGGCGGCGGGCGAGGCTGGTGGTATTACCCAGCACATCGGTGCCTACCACGTAGAAACTCCACGCGGCATGGTTTCCTTCCTGGATACCCCGGGCCACGAGGCGTTTACCGCCATGCGTGCCCGTGGTGCCAAGGCCACCGACATCGTGATTCTGGTGGTGGCAGCCGACGACGGCGTGATGCCTCAGACCAAGGAAGCCATCAAGCACGCGAAAGCGGCGGGCGTTCCTATCGTGGTGGCGATCACCAAGTCCGACAAACCCGATGCCAACGCCGAGCGCGTGAAGCAGGAGCTGGTTGTTGAAGAAGTTGTGCCTGAAGAATACGGCGGTGATTCTCCGTTCGTGTCTGTGTCTTCCAAGACCGGCATGGGCATTGATACGCTGCTGGAACAAGTGCTGCTGCAAGCCGAAGTGCTGGAACTCAAGGCCCCGGTCGATGCCATGGCCAAGGGCCTGGTCATCGAAGCGCAGCTGGACAAGGGCCGCGGCCCTGTGGCCACCGTGCTGATCCAGTCCGGTACGCTGAAAACCGGCGACGTGGTGTTGGCTGGCCAGACTTATGGCCGCGTGCGCGCCATGCTGGACGAAAACGGCAAGACGATCAAGACTGCGGGTCCTTCCATCCCGGTGGAAATCCAGGGTCTGACTGAAGTGCCGCAGGCTGGCGACGAATTCATGGTGATGTCCGACGAACGTCGCGCCCGTGAAATCGCCACCTACCGCGCTGGCAAGTTCCGTAATACCAAGCTGGCCAAGCAGCAGGCAGCCAAGCTGGAGAACATGTTCTCCGACCTGTCCGCCGGCGACGTCAAGATGGTTCCGATCATCGTCAAGGCCGATGTACAGGGTTCACAGGAAGCGCTGGCGCAGTCGCTGCTCAAGCTCTCGACCGACGAGGTCAAGGTGCAGATGGTTTACACCGCAGTGGGCGGTATCAGCGAGTCCGACGTGAATCTGGCGATTGCCTCCAAGGCCATCATCATCGGCTTCAACGTACGTGCCGATGCCGGTGCGCGCAAGCAAGCCGAAAGCAATGGCGTGGACATCCGTTACTACAACATCATTTACGACGCTGTCGATGAGTTGAAAGCAGCCATGTCCGGCATGCTGGCCCCCGAAAAGCGCGAAGAAGTCATCGGTTTTGCCGAAATCCGCACGGTGTTCGTTGCGTCCAAGATTGGTACGGTCGCGGGTTGTATGGTTACCGGTGGTTTTGTCACCCGCAGCGCGCATTTCCGCCTGTTGCGCGACAACGTGGTGATCTATACCGGCGAACTGGATTCGTTGAAGCGTATGAAGGACGATGTGCGCGAAGTCAAGGAAGGCTTCGAGTGCGGTATCAAGCTCAAGAACTACAACGAGATCAAGGAAGGCGATCAGCTGGAGTTCTTCGAGGTCAAGGAAATCGCCCGTACGTTGTAAGCACCCATGGTTAAGAAGAAGTCATCCACACCCAACCGCGGTTTCCGCGTGGCCGATCAGATCCAGCGCGATCTGACCGAGCTGATCGCCCGCGAGTTGAAAGACCCGCGGGTGGGCATGGTGACGATCCAGGCGGTCGAAGTGACGCCGGATTACGCGCATGCCAAGGTGTTTTTCAGTCTGCTCAAGGGCGACCCGGTGGAGACTGCAGAAGGACTGAACCAGGCCGCGGGCTTTTTGCGCGCGGGCTTGTTCAAGCGTCTGCATATCCACACGGTCCCGACCTTGCATTTCTATTTTGACCAGACGACGGAACGTGCAGCCGACATGAATGCGCTGATTGCGCAGGCTGTTGCGTCGCGTTCAAAAAACGAGGACTGAGATGCAAGCAGCGCCACGTGCACGGGTTGCCAGGCGCCCCGTGCATGGGGTGCTGTTACTTGATAAGCCAATTGGTTTGTCGAGCAACCAGGCATTGCAGAAGGCCAAATGGCTTTTGCGGGCCGAGAAAGCGGGCCACACCGGTACGCTGGATCCATTGGCGACCGGAGTTTTGCCGCTGTGCTTTGGTGCTGCGACCAAATTCAGCCAGATGCACCTGGATGCGGACAAGGCCTATGAAACGGTGCTGCGCCTGGGGCAAAAAACGACTACGGCAGATGCCGAAGGTGATGTGATTAGCGAGCGATCTGTGCAGGTGTCTGCGCAGCAGCTGGAAGAGGTAGTGCACAGGTTTACTGGTCCGATCAGTCAGATCCCACCCATGCACAGTGCGTTGAAGAAGGATGGCAAGGCTCTTTATGAATACGCGAGAGCAGGGATAGAGGTGGAGCGGGCACCACGGGATGTCACGATTCACGCATTAAAAGTGCTTGAAAGCCGCGTAGATAGTGCGCAACCAGCTATCAAAATGGTAGTGAAATGCAGCAAGGGAACGTATATCCGTACCCTGGGTGAAGACATTGGCGAGGCGTTGGGTTGTGGCGCACATTTGAGCGCGCTGCGCCGCATTCGCACTGGTAATTTTGATGCCACGCAGTGCATCACGCTGGAAGCGCTGGAAGCGATGAGCGAGGCTGAGCGCCTGGCCTGTTTATTGCCAGTGGATGCACTTTTGCCTGGACACAGCGTGGTCACGCTGGACAGCGAAGATGCAGGACGATTTTTGAGTGGTATGCGCAGGCGCGGCCCTTGGCCCGATGCGGACGCGGTAGCGGTGTACGCAGCAAGCCCCAAGGCTTTGCTGGGCACAGCCCACGTGAAAGCGGGGGAGTTGATTCCGGTGCGGCTGTTGAGCCCGTTGGAGATCAGCGAGTCCCAGGCACAGCAACAGAGTATTGAACCGATTATTGAAAAGTTGGCCCTCGAGGCGTAAGTAGAAAGTGAACCATGAGCATTAAACAAATCCGTAACATCGCCATCATCGCCCACGTCGATCATGGCAAGACCACCATGGTTGACCAACTGCTGCGTCAGTCGGGCACCTTTGCCGATCACGAGAAAGTCGTCGACACGGTGATGGACAACAACGCGATTGAAAAAGAACGTGGCATCACGATTCTGGCCAAGAACTGCGCCGTGACCTGGGAAGGCACTCACATCAACATCGTCGACACCCCCGGACACGCGGACTTCGGCGGCGAAGTGGAACGTGCGCTGTCCATGGTGGACGGCGTGGTGCTGCTGATCGATGCGCAAGAAGGCCCCATGCCCCAGACGCGTTTCGTGACCAAGAAGGCGCTGGCCCTGGGTCTGAAGCCAATCCTGGTCGTAAACAAGGTGGACAAGCCTGGTGCGCGTCCCCAACACGTGGTGAATGCCGCGTTTGACCTGTTCGACAAGCTCGGTGCGACCGATGAGCAGCTGGACTTTCCCGTCGTTTACGCCTCCGGTATCAACGGCTGGACCTCGCTGGAAGAGGGCGAGCAGGGCGAACAGTGGGGTCCCGACATGTCGGCCCTGTTCAACACCATTCTGAAGCACGTGCCTTCGCAAAAGGGTGATCCTGAAGCACCGCTGCAATTGCAAATTTCCGCGCTGGACTTCTCTACGTTTGTCGGTCGTATCGGCGTGGGCCGTATCAGCCAGGGCACGATCAAGCCGAATATGGACGTCGTGGTCATGGAAGGTCCGGACGGCAAGTCCGTCAAGGGCCGTATCAACCAGGTATTGACGTTCCAGGGTCTGGACCGCGTGCAGGCATTGGAAGCCGGCCCGGGTGAAATCGTGCTGATCAACGGCATTGCCGAAGTCGGTATTGGCGTCACAGTGACCGATCCGTTGAACCCGGCTCCGTTGCCGATGTTGAAAGTCGATGAGCCTACGCTGACGATGAACTTCTGCGTGAACACCAGCCCGCTGGCAGGCCGCGAAGGCAAATACGTCACCAGCCGCCAGATCTGGGACCGCCTGCAAAAGGAACTGCAACACAACGTGGCGCTGCGCGTTAACGAAACCGACGAAGAAGGTATCTTCGAAGTTCTGGGTCGTGGCGAATTGCACTTGACAATCTTGCTGGAAAACATGCGCCGTGAAGGCTATGAAATGGCCGTGTCCAAGCCGCGCGTGATGTTCCGTGAAATCAATGGCGAAAAGTGCGAGCCAATCGAGCTGGTCACTGCCGACGTGGAAGAAATTCACCAAGGTGGCGTGATGCAAGCGCTGGGCGAGCGCAAGGGCGAGTTGGTGAACATGGAACCGGACGGCCGTGGTCGTGTCCGCCTGGAATACCGTATTCCTGCCCGTGGCCTGATCGGCTTCTCCAATGAGTTCCTGAATTTGACCCGCGGTTCCGGTCTGATCTCCAACATCTTTGACAGCTACGAGCCGCACAAGGGTGACATCGGTGGCCGTAAAAACGGCGTGCTGATCTCCATGGACGCCGGTGAAATTTTCACCTACGCCTTGGGCAAGCTGGACGACCGCGGCCGTATGTTCGTGAAGCCAAACGACCCTGTGTACGAAGGCATGATTGTGGGTATCCACAGCCGTGACAACGATCTGGTCGTTAACGCCACACGCACCAAGCAGCTGACCAACTTCCGCGTGTCTGGCAAGGAAGACGCGATCAAGATCACGCCACCGATTGAATGCACGCTGGAATACGGTGTGGAATTCATTGAGGATGACGAACTGGTCGAAATCACCCCCAAGTCGATCCGTCTGCGCAAGCGCCACCTGTCTGAAAGCGACCGCAAGCGCGCTGGCCGCTCCTGATACCGCGGGACAGTGTCTTGACGCTGTCCCACCACGGTGTTCTATGACTGGGGCCGTGTGCCCCAGTTGCATTTTTGCTCATGAAACTCACCCACACGCGCGCAGTTTTTCTGATGGTGGTGGTGACCCTGATGTGGTCTACCGCCGGTGTCATCACGCGCCACCTGGAGTTTGCACGCAGCTTTGAAGTCACCTTCTGGCGGGCGCTGTTTACGGTGCTCAGCTTGCTGGTCATCTTGCCTCTCGCGCGCGGGCGGGATGTGTTCAAAAAAATTCTCCACGCCGATGCGGGATTCTGGATCTCTGGCGTCTGCTGGAGCATCATGTTCACCGCCTTCATGGTGGCATTGACGCTGACCAGCGTGGGCAACGTGCTGGTCACCATGTCGATAGGGCCCTTACTCACGGCCCTGCTCGCCCGTATCTTCATAGGCCACCGGGTTGCCCCGCGCACTTGGTTGGCCATTGTGGTGGCGGGCGTGGGCATTGTGTACATGTATGCGTCTCAGCTCGATTCGGTGTCCCTAGTGGGGACACTGGTTGCCTTGTGCGTGCCCATTGCCGGCGCCACCAACTGGACAGTCACCCAACATTCGCATGAAAAGGGCCACGATGTGGATCTGATGCCTGCTGTGTGGGTCGGCGCGCTGATCTCCAGTCTGGCTACGCTGCCATTCGCATTCCCGTTTCAGGCAAGTGCCCATGATGTGGCGCTACTGGGCTTTCTGGGTGTATTTCAGTTGGCCGTTCCGTGCGTGCTGAGCGTACGCTGTGCGCAGATACTGAAGGCGCCGGAGCTGTCTTTGTTGCAGTTGCTGGAAGTAATTTTCGGTATTCTGCTGGCCTGGTTGGGTGCCAATGAGGTGCCAGCGAGTCCGGTCTTATGGGGTGGGGCACTGGTGATTGGCGCCCTGGTGGTGAACGAAATGATTGGATGGAGAGAACGCGCATGACGACAGTGGTAACCAACAATGATGTCCTGACCGAAGTGCGGGGGCAGGTCGGGTTCATCACCCTGAACCGGGCAAAGGCGCTCAATGCGCTGAGCTTGGGCATGGTGCGCAGCCTGACCGCCATCTTGCGGCAGTGGCAAGACAACCCGGCAGTCAAAGCGGTGGCCATTCGTGGCACCAACAAGGTGGGCAACTTTGGCGGCTTTTGCGCCGGTGGGGACATCCGCTTCTTCCACCAGGCGGCGCTGGCAGGCAACCCGGAACTGGAAGACTTCTTTACGGAGGAATACGCCCTCAACCACCTGATTCATAACTACGGCATGCCCTACATCGCGTTCATGGATGGCATCGTGATGGGTGGTGGCATGGGCATTAGCCAGGGAGCATCGCACCGACTGGTGACGGCCAATACCAAGATGGCGATGCCGGAGACCAACATCGGCCTGTTCCCCGATGTTGGCGGTGGTTACTTCCTGAGCGGATGTCCTGGGCGCACCGGCGAGTGGCTGGCGCTGACGGGTGATGTGATCGATGCAGGCACGGCCATAGAACTGGGTTTGGCGGATACCTGTCTGGATGCCGGCCGCTTGCAAGAGGCCTGGGACGCCTTGGCAAACGCTGACGTGTCGAAAGAGGGTGCCCTGGACCTGTGGGTTGCTATGTTTTCAGTAGCTGCTCACGCACATTCCACGGGCGCTAGAGGCCAAATTGACCACTTTTTTTCTCTGGACTCGGTTGCCGCCATCATGCGTGCGCTTGAGGCCGACAGCAGCGAATGGGCACAACACACGGCCGCTACCTTGCGCAAGCGCTCACCGCTGATGCTGCATGTGGTGCTGGAGCAGGTGCGTCGTGCACGCAGCATGGCGCTGGCGGATGATTTGCGCATGGAGCGGGATCTGGTGCGCCATTGCTTCCAGACAGCGCATTTGCAACGCTCGGGTGCTTCCAGCGAAACAGTGGAAGGCATTCGCGCGCTGGCGGTGGATAAGGATCACGCGCCTTTGTGGAGTCCAGCACGGATTGAAGATGTGACGCCGGAAATGGTCGCCCCGTTCTTTGTCAGTCCCTGGCCTGAACAAGCGCACCCGCTTCGGGCTCTGGTTTGAACTGAAAATCTCGTCACGCATGCGTGCATGGCGAGAGCAAGGTCTGGGTCGACAACCGATTTTGCGTAACGCCATGAGGACGTCGGCCCAGACCTTGCTCTCGTCGCCGATATGGCCAAGCCCGTGTTAGCGGCTACGGTCTTTCATTGCGCGCTCGACCTCGCGCTTGCCTTCGCGGTCCTTGATGGTGTCGCGTTTGTCATGTTCGGCCTTGCCCTTGGCCAGCGCCACTTCGCACTTCACTTTGCCGGCCTTCCAGTGCAGGTTGATGGGCACCAGCGTGTAGCCCTTTTGCTCGACCTTACCAATTAGCCGTTTGATCTCTTCCTTGTGCATCAACAGCTTTTTGGTGCGCACGTTATCGGGGTTCACATGGCTGGACGCGGTATGCAGCGGATTGATCTGCAGGCCGATGATGAACAGCTCGCCATTGCGGATCACCACATAACCGTCTGTCAGTTGCACTTTGCCTTCGCGCAAGGATTTGACTTCCCAGCCTTCCAGCACCAAACCGGCTTCAAAACGCTCTTCGAAGAAGTAATTGAAAGCGGCCTTTTTGTTATCGGCAATACGGGAATTGGTTTCGGGTTTCTTGGCCATGGATGGAAATTGGGGGCGACAGACAGGATTGAAAGAGACGCTGACAGGCTCTGACTACAATCCCGCGCAGACCTCTATTCTATGAAAACTGTCAACAAGTCCGTTCTGATCTGGTACACCCCGCTCGAAATGTATCAATTGGTCACGGATGTGGCGAGCTACCCGCAGTTTTTACCGTGGTGCGACCATGCATCGGTTCTGGAAATTCACCCCGATGGGGTAACTGCCGAGATCGGCATCTCTTTCGGCGGAATTCGTCAGACCTTCACGACCCGCAACACACACTCGCAACCTGACAAAGTGGATATCGTGATGGTCAATGGGCCATTTTCAACACTCGAAGGGCATTGGCACTTCCATGCGTTGGGCGATGGCACCCAGCGGGCAGCCAAAGTGGAGCTGCTGTTGAATTATGGTTTTAGCAATGCGGCATTGGCGGCACTGGTCGGGCCGGTTTTTGACAGGATTGCGGCCAGCCTGGTCGATGCATTCGTCAAGCGCGCGCAACAGGTCTATGGTGAATAAGCCTGTGATTCGGGTGGAGGTGGTGTTTGCACCTGGCCCCCGCACGGTTCAACGCGTTGAACTGGATTTGCCCCCCAGCTCTACCGCAGAGGATGCTTTACAACGCAGCGGTTTGGTATCAAAACTGACGTTGCAAGAGCGTAGCAGTCTGGAAATCGGGATTTGGGGCCGCAAGGTGGCTATTGACCAGGTACTGCGCGACCTCGACCGCGTTGAGCTATATCGACCATTAAAGGTTGATCCGAAGGTAGCGCGACGGGAGCGTTTCTCCCAACAAGGCGCTAAAACTGCCGGACTGTTCGCCAAGCGCAGGGAGGGCGCGAAGTCAGGCTACTAACTTCAGCGTTTACCTGCAGCTGGAGTCAATCATGGCTTGTATGCGCTTGGTTTCGGCGGCACGTGCCCCATCGTCCATCACTTCGCGTTCGCCGGCCTTGTTGACTTGCGCGATGCGCATACCGGAATCCAGCGTCACTTTGGCCTGCTTAGCGCGCGCGCAATTTTCAATCTTGGCTTTGGTCAGGCGCTCTTCTTCGGCGCGCCGCTTGGCCAGTTCCAAATCGGCCGCCTGTTTTTTCTTGGCTTCCAGCTCCTTGTCGACATCGGAGATCTTCGGTGCATTGGGCGCCGCTGCGGGTGCGGCAGCAGTAGCACCCTCGGTTGCCTCCGATACTGTAGATGCTGCCGGAGCGCGTCCAGCAGGACGTTTGATGATAGCTTTGTCCTGAATCTCCGCAGGGGGCGCCCGGTCGCTGAATACCTTGCGACCGTCCTTGTCAATCCATTGCCATTGGCCAAAAGCCGCGGTAGCACTGAACGCCAGCACGGCAGCGAGGAAAGGGGCGAACATTTTCATGGGCGAAGTGTAGCGCCCCAAGGCGGGCCTTGCCAACCCAAGAAGTGCAACGTAAAGTGTGCGTGGGCACGGGTACAATCCGTCTTTTGGAGCCCAGACATGCGCCTTTTAGGAAAAGCGCTCACCTTCGACGACGTGTTGTTGGTGCCAGCGTTCTCCCAAGTCCTCCCCAAGGACACCTCCCTCGCCACCCGTTTTTCCCGCAATATCGCACTGAATCTGCCCCTGGTCTCAGCCGCCATGGACACAGTAACCGAAGCCCGTTTGGCCATCGCCATCGCGCAGGAGGGGGGGATTGGCATCGTCCACAAGAATCTGACAGCCGCCGAGCAGGCTGCCCAGGTCGCCAAGGTCAAGCGCTATGAATCCGGATTGCTGCGCGATCCAGTAGTCATTACCCCTGATACGACAGTTCGCCAGGTCATTGCCCTGTCCGACCAGCTCGGCGTATCAGGTTTTCCCGTTTGCGATGGCGGCAAAGTGGTCGGCATCGTAACCGGCCGTGATCTGCGATTCGAGACGCGTTACGACCAGCCCGTGCGCGAGATCATGACACCGCGTGAGCGGCTGATTACCGTGCCGGATGGCACCACGCCGGAAGCTGCCAAGGCATTGTTGAACAAGCACAAGCTGGAGCGCCTGCTGGTGGTAAATGAGGCTTTCGAGCTCAAGGGCCTGATTACCGTCAAGGACATTACCAAACAGCTCAACTTCCCCAATGCCGCCCGTGACGCGACTGGCCGTCTGCGCGTCGGCGCTGCGGTCGGGGTAGGCGAGGGCACCGAAGAACGCGTGGAAGCGCTTGTCAATGCCGGCGTTGACGCCATTGTGGTGGACACAGCCCACGGCCATAGCAAGGGTGTGATCGAGCGCGTGCGCTGGGTCAAGCAGAACTTTCCGCAGATCGATGTGGTCGGCGGCAATATTGCAACCGGTGCCGCTGCTCTGGCGCTGGTGGAAGCCGGAGCCGATGCCGTCAAGGTCGGTATTGGCCCTGGCTCCATCTGCACGACGCGTATCGTGGCTGGTGTGGGCGTTCCGCAAATCATGGCGATTGACAGTGTGGCTACAGCCCTCAAGGGCACGGGCGTTCCGTTGATTGGAGACGGTGGTATTAGATACAGCGGCGACATTGCAAAAGCCATCGCTGCCGGCGCCAGTACCGTGATGATGGGTGGCATGTTTGCCGGAACTGAAGAGGCACCAGGCGAGATTGTTCTGTTCCAGGGGCGAAGCTACAAGAGCTACCGCGGCATGGGCAGTATCGGCGCGATGCAGCAGGGCAGCGCAGACCGTTACTTCCAGGAATCCAGCACAGGCAATCCGAATGCTGACAAACTGGTGCCCGAGGGCATTGAGGGCCGAGTTCCGTACAAGGGCTCCATGGTTTCCATCGTGTTCCAGATGGCGGGTGGCATTCGCGCCAGCATGGGCTACTGCGGTTGTGCAACCATCCAGGACATGCAGGACAAAGCCGAGTTCGTGGAAATCACCACGGCCGGTATCCGCGAGAGCCATGTCCACGACGTGCAGATCACCAAAGAAGCGCCGAACTACCGGGCCGAATAAGGCAAACCAGCAGGGCCGTCCTCCAGGACGGCCCTTTGCATTGAACAACAGAATTTTCAATCACCATGCAGCACCAGAAAATCCTTATCCTTGATTTCGGTTCCCAGGTTACCCAACTGATTGCGCGCCGCGTACGTGACGCCCATGTGTTCTGCGAGGTTCATCCCTGTGATGTGACGGAAGACTGGATTCGCGAATATGCACGTGACGGCAATCTGAAGGGAATCATCCTGTCCGGTAGCCACGCCAGCGTCTACGAAGAAACGACCGACAAGGCACCCCAGGTCGTTTTCGAGCTGGGCTTGCCGGTACTGGGTATTTGCTACGGCATGCAGGCCATGGCGCACCAATTGGGCGGTCGGGTGACCGGCGGCCACAAGCGTGAATTTGGCCATGCTGATGTCCGTGCCCATGGCCACACCAAACTGCTGGATGGGATCCAGGACTATGCAACCAGCATGGGCCACGGCATGCTCAAGGTGTGGATGAGCCACGGCGACAAAGTCACCGAGTTGCCACCCGGCTTCAAGCTGATGGCCAGTACCGACAGTTGCCCGATTGCCGGCATGGCCGATGAAGAGCGACGCTTCTATGGCGTGCAGTTTCATCCGGAAGTGACCCACACCCAGCGCGGCGCGGCGATTCTGGAGCGCTTTGTTCTGGAAATCTGCGGCACCCGTGCCGACTGGATCATGGGCGACTACATCGCCGAGGCGGTCGAACATATCCGCCAACAGGTTGGCAACGAGGAAGTCATCCTGGGCTTGTCCGGTGGTGTGGACTCGTCGGTTGCTGCTGCACTGATTCACCGCGCAATTGGCGACCAACTGACTTGTGTATTCGTTGACCATGGACTGTTGCGCCTGAATGAAGGCGACATGGTGATGGACATGTTCGTCGGTAAGCTACATGCCAAGGTCATCCGCGTGGATGCTGAAGCGCAGTTTCTGGGCCACTTGGCTGGCGTCAGCGATCCGGAAGCCAAACGCAAAATCATCGGTCGCGAATTCGTCGAAGTGTTCAAGGCCGAGGCTGCGAAGCTCAAGAGCGATCAATCGCGCCATGTGGCTTGGTTGGCCCAGGGCACGATCTATCCCGATGTGATCGAGTCCGGCGGCGCCAAGTCCAAGAAGGCCGTCACGATCAAGAGCCACCACAACGTGGGTGGTTTGCCGGAGCAACTAGGTCTGAAGCTACTGGAGCCATTGCGCGAACTCTTCAAGGACGAGGTCCGTGAATTGGGTCTCGCGCTGGGTTTGCCCTATCACATGGTATACCGCCATCCCTTCCCGGGCCCAGGTTTGGGAGTCCGGATTCTGGGCGAGGTCCGCAAAGAGTTTGCCGAACTGCTGCGGCGCGCCGACGCCATCTTCATTGAGGAACTGCGCAACACCATGGACGAAGCCACTGGCAAGTCCTGGTACGAACTCACCAGCCAGGCGTTCGCCGTGTTCCTGCCGGTCAAGAGCGTGGGTGTGATGGGCGATGGTCGCACTTACGATTACGTAGTGGCCCTGCGGGCGGTCCAGACCAGTGACTTCATGACGGCGGACTGGGCGGAGCTGCCCTATGCCTTGCTGAAAAAGGCGTCCGGTCGCATCATCAATGAAGTTCGCGGTATTAACCGAGTGACCTACGACATCAGCAGCAAGCCGCCAGCGACCATTGAGTGGGAGTGAGCGTGGTGGTTTGCAAACAGGGGTTTATCCGGGGTAGGGCAAAAAGTTTTACCCAGGAGTTCCCTGTTGCCGATAATCGCAAGCTTGTTGGTGCACAATGTTTGTATGGAAAAGGAGAATGTGCTTAGCATGCATTCGGACTCAGACACGTTGGAGTTTCTCGACGACGAACAAGATACGGGCGGCACCAAGGAGTTGGTTTGGCGCCTGTTGGTCGTTGATGACGAGCCCGATGTGCATCGCGCCACAACGTTCGCGTTGGCAGGCGTCAAGATATTGGGTCGGCCGCTGCAATTCCTGCATGCTTATTCCGCTTCCGAAGCGACGCAGCTTCTCATAAACGAAGAAGAGGTCGCGGTAGTTTTGCTTGACGTGGTGATGGAGCGTGAAGACGCGGGCTTGGCACTCGTCAAAACCATTCGCCAGGATCTGAAGCTGACTGAGTTGCGCATCATCCTGCGCACTGGGCAACCGGGCTATGCCCCTGAGATCGAAACTATCCATGATTTCGACATCAACGATTACAAAACCAAGTCTGAGCTGACGCGTACCAAGCTATACGCAACCGTAACCGCCGCGCTGCGCGCTTACGAGCAGATCAGAAAGCTCGATGAGCTGGCTTTTTATGACCGCCTGTCCCAACTACCCAACCGCAACAAGTTCATCGATTTGAGCGACGCGCGGCTTGAGAGCGGCAAATTTGCGGGCGATGTAATCGCCATCCTGGATATTGACGATTTTTCCGAAATCAACGATGCATTGGGGCACCAGCAAGGTGACCGTCTGCTGCAAGCTGTTGCTGATCGCTTGAAGAAGGAGTTGGGCTCGCACGCTATTTTGGCTCGCATTGGTGGCGATACGTTTGGCCTGATGGGCCCGGGCAATGTGGTTGACCCGGGGCTTATTTTGGGAATGTTTCGTGAGCCCTTCGCAGTGCAAGATGACACCATGGTGGTCACGGCGACCATGGGGTTGACCAAACTTTTGGGCAAAGGCGTTACTGGGCGAGATGCGTTGAAAGATGCAAACATTGCTCTGAAACGTGCAAAGAAAAGCCGCCGTGGCAGCTTTGTGTTGTTTTCCAATGAGATGGGCGCGGACATCCGCGAGCGGGTGCGGTTGCTGCAAAGCCTGCGTAGTGCGGTCGAAAGTGAACGCCTGTTCATCGTTTACCAGCCGCAAGTCATTTTGGGCTCCAACAAGGTCGTTGGCGTTGAGGCGCTGATCCGTTGGCGCAATGAAGACGGCTCTTTTGTGCCGCCCGACCGTTTCATTCCGCTGGCAGAAGCGTCAGGAATGATCGTCGCCATTGGCGACTGGGTACTGCGCATGTCCTGCCATGAGCTGGTTCGGCTACAAGCCTTGGGATTCCCAGACTTGCGCATGTCGGTCAACGTATCGCAGATCCAGTTCCGCCACCCGGAGTTCCTCGAGAAACTCAACGCAGCGCTGATCGACACCAAGATCAACCCGAAGTGCCTGGAACTGGAAATTACCGAGTCTGTGGCTATGGAAGACGCGGACTTCATGCTGGAGACACTGCATCTGGTACGCGAGCTCGGCATTTCGATTGCCATTGACGATTTCGGGACGGGCTACTCCTCCCTCAGCCATCTTCGTCAGTTGCCGATTGATCGTCTGAAGATCGACCGGGCGTTTGTCTCTGAGCTCAATCAACAAGTGTCTGGCGGCCATATTGCCTCTATGGTGATTGAACTTGGCCGCAACCTTAACTTGACCGTAATTGCAGAAGGTATTGAAGACGAAGCCCAGGCGGAGACCCTTCTGCGTCTGGGCTGCCATGAAGGGCAGGGCTATCTGTATGCCAAGCCCTTGACGCCCCCCCAACTCAAAGACTGGCTGCAAACGCGCGTTCCGGGGCCTTGAGATGACGGTGGCTGACAGCCAGCACCAAGCAGACGCCCAGTTCATGCGCCTCGCCTTGGAGCAAGCCCAGGCGGCAATTGCGGACCATGAAGTTCCCGTGGGAGCGGTCGTCGTTAAAGATGGCAAAGTCATCGGCGTTGGCCATAACGCGCCCATCACCCAACACGACCCGAGTGCGCACGCCGAAATGCAGGCGCTGCGCGCAGCTGCACGCACCCTTGGGAACTACCGGCTGGACGGTTGCAGCCTGTACGTCACTCTGGAGCCATGTGCCATGTGTGCGGGGGCTATGCTGCATGCACGCATCCAGCGGCTGGTGTACGGTGCTGCAGAACCTAAAACCGGTGCTGCTGGCTCGGTATTGAATCTCTTCGATGAACCCAGATTGAACCACCAGACCACAGTTCACCATGGCGTACTGGCGGATGAGTGTGGACAGATACTGAAATCCTTCTTTCAGGAGCGACGTGCCGACGCCAAGGTGCTGCAGCACCCCTTGCGCGATGATGCGCTGCGCACGCCCGAAGCCCGGTTCTCCGGATTGCCAAACTATCCGTGGGAGGGCAGGTACATACAGTCGCTGCCAACTCTTGCCGGGTTACGCATGCACTACCTGGACGAGGGGCCGTCGGATGCCGCATTGACGTTTCTGTGCCTGCATGGCAGCACCACTTGGAGCTATCTCTATCGCAAGATGATCCCGGTTTGGGCGAACGCAGGCCACAGGGTGGTTGCGCCTGATCTGATTGGTTTTGGCAAAAGTGACAAGCCCAAAAGGACACCGCCGCATCTTGTCGAATTTCATCGCAATGTGTTGGTCGAATTGGTCGAGCACCTGAATCTCTCCAACGTGGTATTGGTCGCAGAGGATTTCGGTGGAATTTTGGGTACTGCCCTGACGAAAGCTGCTTCGCAGCGGTTCGTTGGAGTGCTGTTGGTTTCAACTAATGAAGAGACAGTCAACAGCGAAGCTAGGGATGCGCCGTTTCCAGATATGGGCCACAGTGCGGCGTTGCGCGCTGTCGCCGGGATAGTGCCTGGCAGTGCGGAGAATACGCACAACGCCGTTCCCGAACTGCCCCGCATGAACGGCTATTTTGACGAAGCCACGGCCGAAGCCGCTTTGAGAACCTTCTTGCCCGGATAATCGCGCTCGTGAAAAAACACATCTACATTTACTCCCCCTCCGGCGCCGTACGCGACAAAGCGGCGTTCAAACGCGGCGTGGCCAGATTGCAAGCACTCGGGCACGAAATTGAAATTGATACCGATGCATTAAGCAGCCATGAACGCTTTGCCGGTGACGATGCGACCCGTCTGGCAGCCGTTCATCGCGCAGCTGCCAGTGGGGCAGATATTGCGTTGACGACCCGTGGCGGCTATGGCTTGACCCGTATCCTGGATCAGATTCGCTGCAAAGCAATTGAAAAAGCGATTGACTCAGGCACAGAGTTCATCGGGTTTAGTGACTTCACAGCACTGCAGTTCGCTCTGATGGCCAAGACCGGTTCTGTAACTTGGGCCGGGCCTGCGTTGTGCGAGGGGTTTGGCCCAGTGGCAGGGCCCGACGACATCATGGAAGACTGCTTCAATGACATGTTGGTGGGGCAGGGCGAGGGGACCGGTTGGCGGCAGCTCAAGGAGCCGGCCGTTTCTAACACTGAATTTCAGGCTCTTAACGCGCGCTTGTGGGGTGGCAACCTGAGTATCGTGTGCGCTCTGTTGGGAACGCCGTACTTTCCCAAAGTAAAAGGCGGGATTTTGTTCCTCGAGGATGTGGGTGAGCATCCGTATCGAATCGAACGCATGCTGATGCAGCTACTTCACGCAGGCGTGATTGACAAACAGAAAGCAGTGCTGCTCGGACAGTTCACTGAATTTGCATTGACATCACATGACCGAGGTTACCGTCTGTCTTCCGTCATTCAGTGGCTGCGTAGCCAGACAAAAACACCGATCTTGACGAACCTGCCTTTCGGGCACGTGCAAACCAAAGTGCTATTGCCCGTTGGCGCCAAAGCGGATCTCGCCGTCGATGGCCGCGATGCCTTGCTGGTCTGGGGACACACGCGTCACACGCACTAGGCGCGGACGGTTCACTCTCCGAGTGGGCTGGGGCGGGAGCTCAGTCCACGGGGCAATAAGCCTGTGAACATATTGCTGATATAGGCCATCTTGCGCTTGGCAACAGCTTCACCCTCTGTTGCAGCAATAGCGGCCATCAGATCGCCACGCAAGTACCAGAGATCCTGGATGTCTGTGGCACCAGACACACGCATTCGCACCATGGGATTGATTCGATATGCGCAGACTGCCAACTCGTCCAGCATAGCCTGGCGTATGTCGGCAAGCGCCTCCATGGCATTCTGATTTTCCTGGCCGGCGCTCTTGCTCAGCAGGGATTGCATACCACTTACGATGTTCGAAGTTGTCCAACGCATATTATTCAAGTGCCAATTTTTGACAAAGATTATCGAAAACTGTTGGGTAACACAATAACTCCAGACCCGATCGTATGCAATAAAACAACAGCGTTTTCAAGTACTTACGGCAGTAACGTTATGTAGGGCATGAATCGGCTGTTTCCGATGCGGACGTTCGAAGCATCAGAGGTTAAAGCACAGTGTGATGGGTTTAGAGCAGGGCCATTGCCCCAAAAAGCAATGGAATACCACTTCAAACCAGCGCATTGTTTTGATCATTCTGAACGCTTGGTTTTCAAGGCAGGCCCAATGCCCTAAACTCAGGTAACAAACAAGAATCAGGACTATCGGGAATGGGCGTCCAAGCGACCGTTGTTTTTACAGATTTACATGGCAGCACTGCTGTGTTTGAGGCATTGGGAAATGCCCGGGCAACGGAGATAGTTACCCAGATCACCACATGGATTGGCGCGCAATGCGAAGCCCATGGTGGACGTGTCGTTAAAACCCTGGGTGATGGCGTACTGGCCATGTTTCCCGATGGGCAGAGTGCTGTAAAAGCCGTCGTTGCTCTCCAGAGAATCCACACCAAGCGCGTTGTCCCGGATGCCGATGGCGTGCGTATGCCGATTCGTATCGGAGTTGCCAGTGGCGAAGTGGAAATCGTTGCTGGCGATTGTTACGGCGACGCCGTCAATGTGGCCGCGCGTCTGTGCGATTTGTGTGGCCCTCACCAAATTTGGGCGAATGCCGATTCACTTGCTGCAGTGGACGAGGCGCAGGGCGTGACGTTTCGCATTTTGGGCCCCATCAATATTCGGGGGCGTGCTGAACCCTGTACTGTTTACCAGATCGAATGGCGTGAAGAGGAAGCCACAGATTTTCTGACCATGCAGGGCGCTCTGGACCCGGAATTTGCCGCCGGCGACAAGGACGCGCTCGGTCGCGAAATTGAGCTCGACTGCATGGGCACTACCAAACGCTTCAAGGCGTTTGATCTACCGATTCACATTGGCCGCGTACGCAATGTTGAATTCGCCGTGAACGACCCTCGGGTGTCCCGTGCACATGCCAGGCTGGAATGGCGCAACGGCAGCGTGGTGCTGGTAGACGTCAGCACGTATGGCTGTTGGGTGCGATTCAATGGCGCCAAAGGCTCAGACATTCTTCTGCGTCGTGAAGAGTGCGTGTTGCACGGCACAGGCGAATTGGCCTTGGGGGCATCCTTTGCGGACGCCACAGTACCCAAGGTAGCCTTCAAAATTTTCTGAGGACAGTGTTTGACATCAGACTATAGATTCACGAATTCACTTATTAACATAATATACATCGTATAAATCAAATAACCTAAATGAGGGTATCCGTGCGAGAGCTGCTAAATCCGGCGTTAAGGAAATTACCCTAACTAAATCAACGAGTTATGGGCTGTTCAGATGCCGCTTTTAGCACCTGGCTGACTTGAAGCCTGATTTGTTCGGTAACTTTTTCTGATGTCTCGACCTGGACCCGCATAGTCAGCAACTCGGATTCAAGCTCCTGGTTGCGCTTTTCAACGGCTTTACGCTGGTCGACCTCGCCAATCAAGCTCGTCTGCAAAGTTTCTGAGCGTTTCTTTTCCTGTTCAAACTGGCCATTCAAGGAATCTCGTTGACTTTGGACTGCACCTAGCTTTTCGGTCAGGCTTTGGACCTGCCCTTTCAGCTTGTCCATCTGCCCGAGTTCGCGCCTTGCGCTACCCAATTCGGAAGTCAGGCTTGCCAACTCCCTGAAGGCCTCGGTGGACTTCAGTTGCGCCTGTGTGAGGCTTTCTTTGAGACCATGGTTCTCCTTCTGCAGGAACTGCACCTGGTTTTCATGCTGGCGGGCTTCTTGATCTCGCTGCTCCCGACTAGCCTCCCGAAAATGCTCCAGTGACTGTCTAGCATCGGCATATTTCGCCTCGGCGCCTTCCCGGTGCCTGATTTCGGATTCGAGCTGCAGCTGCAGATCTGAAGCACGCTGATCGGCCGCATGGCGTGCCTGAGTTTCGGCAATAAAAGTCGCGTGGAGTTCGCTGTACCGATCTGCTTCCGCGGCAGCGGCTTTACCCGCAGCAGCCAACTCCCCTTCTTGGGATTTGATCTTTGCTTGGGCTGCATGGAGCAAATCCTGGACGGCTTTTAATTCGTCTACATGAGCTGCTTTAGTGACCAATAACTGCTCGTCAGCCTCGTCTTGGAGCTGTTCAGCCAGTTTGGTGGCCAAGTTTTTAATCGCGTCAGACAGTACAACACCGCGGCCAACCCCTCTGTTCGTCTCCTCTTCTTCAATTTCCTTGAGGTACTTCTGAATGGTGCCTTTGGAGCCGGTGTTTCCGAGTTCAATTCGCAATGCATCAACGGACGGATATCGCCCCTGTGCCATCAGGTTTGTACGGGCGCGAGCCACTTCTGACTTATAGATACCGCTTCTGGCCATTGTTATCTCCAATTATTTCGTAATGTATTACGTAATACGATATTACGTAATATTTGTGGAGAAATCAAGGTCAGCTTAACGCCGGAATATCACATTGAATAAATGTGCATTATCAATTGTTAGGAGTGAACGCTGTCATTTTGCCCATGTGGTTAAGCGAAACGACCGCCATCCCCATGCGGAAACGCCCCAAAAGCAGCTATTTTTTTACATCCTCTTGCAATTTGAATAGTTGGTGCCATATGGCGAAAAAAGGAGCTTTTCATGGTCGCCAACGCACGGTTCACAGAATTCTTGGCTGATATTGAGCCAAGTCCAACGACAAATGCGAACGCGGCTGCGGCTCACAAAGGCATACGGTCGCACTTGCAAGGCCATGACGAATTCAGCGAGCTCTGGGAAACCGACTTCCTTTCAGGTTCCTACGTACGGGACACGGCCATAAGACCGCGTCGCAGTGCTGGTTCAGTGGACCAACCGGATGTGGACATCATCGTGGTGACTAGCTTCACCCAAGATGACGATCCCGAAGACGTTCTTGCCACTGTCCGTGATGCCATTGAAGATGGATACGACGTCGAACGCACCAATCGCCGCTCGGTACGTGTTGTGACCTTTCAGGCGGAAATGGACATCGTGCCGGTGATCGTCAATCCATATGGAGACGGCTACTTGATCCCGGACCGACACGCCGGCCAGTGGCACATTACCAATCCGCCGGTCCATACCCAATGGAGCTATAACCAGAGCACAGCCTTCAACGGGCGATTCAAAAGGTTGGTCAAGTTGCTCAAATGGTGGAGGCGTGAAAATCCAACCAGCCGACGACCCAAAGGCTTTGTGCTCGAAGTACTGGTCTCCAAGCATGCCCCGAAAAATGAACTCCACTACGGTGAGGCATTCGCGCAGCTGCTGGAAAATATTTACGACAACTACAAGTTCCTAGCAAGCATCGACAGGAAGCCCACAATTGACGACCCAGCTGTCCCCGGAAATGACATTCTTTCCAAGGTCACGGTAGCGCAATGGAAGGAATTCCTGGAGAAGGTACGCGTATACGCGGCTATCGCTCGGCGCGCGCAGGATGAAGAAGACGTGGACGAATCAACACGTCAGTGGCGCAGGGTTTTTGGAGACCGATTCCCTTCAACAGTCACCGCTGCCCGATCCATGTCGACCACCGCAACTGCAAGTGCAGCAGGACTTGGTGCAGGCTACGTTTTCCCAAGTCAACCGAGCGCCCCGTCCAAACCGCGCGGATTTGCGTGAAGTATTGGTGGATAGAACATACAGACCGCCTGGCACTCGAACGCCGTCTCATTGACGAGGTCGTTGCCGAGGGCTGGTTCAAGCTCGAGCGCTGGGGCCACGATGTGGGCTTGATCACAGTGTTCGGAACCATCATCTGCCCGGATGCTGAACATGAAGTGAAACTCACCTATCCGGATCAGTTTCCTCAAGTTCCCGCTTGGGTCATGCCACGGACGCCAAAGAAGCTATCGAATCATCAGTATGGCGAAGGCGTTCTGTGCCTGGAGCTTCGCCCGGACAACTGGGTACCTTCGGCTACGGGTGCAGATGTTCTACGAAGCGCCCACAATCTACTTGCGACCGAGAAACGTGCGGCGCCAAAAGATGAGCAGAGCGAGGTTCCCTCTGCAGGATTTGTTGGTGAAATCCAAGCTTATGGGTGGCTGTCACACCCAATACTTCTCAGCGAGGGTTGCGCAACACGTATCCAAGACGGAACATCCGAAGGACTTGCAGCGGCCAGGTACCTTTTCCAAAGTGGAAACCCGCCAATCTATGTATACGACGACGAGGATGTCCAACGTCCATGTGGCCCTTCGGGTCCAGAGCTCTCTTCTGGTTGGGCAACGCTTCCGGTCTTCGTCTCACCAGTTGTAAATCCATGGGAAGAAATTGATCGCCCCACACTGGAACTGCAAATGAGTGCAGATGCTGTGGCCTTAGAGGCGCTTGCAAAAAGCACGGTCTTGGTGATGCGTCCCAGTGCCGCGACCCTGACTGCACAGTATGTGTTTGCAGGATCTAAGCCCAGTTTCCGCAGCGTACATGTATTGCCAGAGCAAACTGGACTGCGATCAAACAGGGCGGAGGTCGCCTCGGCCAAGAAAGTCGCAATCATTGGGGCGGGTTCCATTGGCTCAAAGGTTGCGGAGTCGCTTGTCCGATCAGGGATCAGAACCCTTGTGCTGCTGGATGGCGACGTGCTGCTACCAGCGAACATTGAACGCCATTCGCTGGATTGGCGGCACATTGGCTTGCACAAAGTTCGCGCGCTGGCGGATCGGCTAAAGGAAATTGCACAAAATGTCCGGGTACAGACGTTTGAGCGGAACCTAAACTGGCAACAATCAGCCAAAGTTCAGGCTGAGACGATAGACGCCATCGCTGGATGCGACGTGATTGTTGATGCAACTGCTGATCACGCTGTCAGTCTGCTTCTCGGGGCCATCGCTTTCGAAAATGGCAAAGCATTCGTTGCCGCCGAAGTATTTGAAGGCGGTATCGGTGCCCTGATTGCCTCCTGTATTCGAGGTCGGGATGTCCCCTATGCAGAGGCCAAGTCCAATTTCATGGCTTGGTGCGAACAACAGAATTCTCGACCACCGCAGGCAACTGGTCGGACGTACGAGGCACTGGCAGATGATGGAACGCCGGTGCGGGCTGATGATGCTGCTGTGTCGGTGGCTTCCGCTCACGCGAGCCGAGTCATCCTCGATATCCTGGACGGCGATCCTGCACCAGCTGACGCCTCCTGGATGCTAATCGGGTTGAAAAAGGCTTGGCTTTTCACGGAAGGCCACGGGCAAGTAATTCGGCTCAACATAGGCAACGCGCGGCCAGAGCTATTCGAACCTATCGACGATGGGACAAGGCAATTCATCATGGATGTCATCAAGGAGATTCCAGATGCGTCTTGAACTGCCCCAGCAAGAACTCGAAAAACTTCAACATGCCTTGCAACAAGCGGGGACTCGAGAGATTGGTGGCCAGATTTTCGGTGAACAATTGGCCCCCTCAAGCTTTCGTGTCGCTGAATTGACCATCCAGGTACAGCGAGGCTCCATTGCTCGCTTTTGGGTGGATTTGGTACAGGCGGCGCGTGACGCGCGTCGTTTTTTTCAGCGTACCAATCGCGACTACCAACGGTTCAACTACTTGGGTGAATGGCACAGCCATCCCAGTTTCACAGTGCACCCAAGTGAAACTGACAGGGAATCAATGCGATCGATAGTTGTCGACCCTGAGTTTCCTGCAGGATTTGCTGTACTCATGATCGTAAAACTGCGGGATGGCCATATAGAACGCAAGGCTTGGCTGTTTGACAACCGTGGGAACGAGATGCAAATCGAATTGGAGACTCCACATGGCTAATACAACCCCGCCCACCTTGATTGACCCCAAAGGGATGGGGGGTGTCATTGCGCAGGATGGATTTGACTATCAAGTTGCAATCGGGCTCATCAAATTGCCAGCATGGCTAGCCAATCCTGCGTTTGAGCAGTTGATTTTCGAGGGGCTTGAAGATGTAGAGGCCAGATTCTTCAACCCTTATGCACCCGCACACCATGTCCTCGAACGAATCCAGGCAAAGTCTGGTGCATTGAACAAGTTGGGGGTCAAGGGCGTCTTCTCCAACTTTCTCAACTTTGACCAGCATCACCCGAATACTGCTTCCATTCAAACACTGGTTACGCCCCAACTGCCGGCAGATCTCGTTTGGATAGCCCGTGATCCCAAACGAGTGCGAAATGCTCGCCCGTTTTACGCACCATTCGGTGATGTAACTCATGCGAGTGACGCAGCTCTTAACGCATTGTTCCAGGATGAGTTTGGTCTGGAAATGGGGAAATTTGTCTGTTCCTCCGTCGAAGTCACATTTGAGGCTGTCACCACAGACGCACAAGCCGCTGCGCGCTTTGCTGCCGAGCTGTGCCAGGCCTTCCCTGAAGCAGATCAACTTTCCAGCGGTGTACAAAAACAAGCGTTTCAATCACTAGTTGCATTGGCCCGCCAAATGCGAGGTCGCCCCATGGACCGCAACATGCTGGTTCGCGATATTGAATCTGTATTTGGTCGACCCATCGTGTCAGGCACTGCTTTCCCGCTGCACATTCGATCATCTCGCCAAGAGCCCAACAATAGTGCGATGGAAATTGATGCAAGTGCATTTTCCGGACCGGCAGGCAATTTCCCAGTACCTTTAGTCTGGGAAAAAGATTTGATCGGCCAACTGCAGACAACAGCCGATTGGCTACAAAAAAATGGAATACGTGAAGTGGCCCTGAGTGGTAGTTATCGGACTTCAACGTCAATAGTGATTGGTAAATGTCTTCGAGCTGCAACCGGTTTTGAACTGTTGATCCCAACAAAAAGTGGTGCATGGCGCACTGACAGTCATGGGCATGAAACGACTGTAAACCTCGAAGTAAATGAAGCAAGCATGCTGGTGAAGTCAGAGTTGAACGTTGCGTTTGGCATCCTGCAAGATCCAGCAGCAAACCTTATCCAGGGGGGGCTACAACCTGCGCAGGTTTTGCGATTGCATTCGAGCGATCCAGTGGTCTCTGCGGAAGCTGCACAAGCATTGGTGGCTCAGGTCAAAGGGATCGTTACCGTGGCCGTGGCCAAACTTCAACCAACAAGCATTAACTTGTATTTCGCGGGTCCGTCTGCTCTAGGCATCGCTCTAGGGCATCGCTGGAACGCTATGCCTAAAACGCAGCTCCATGAGTTCGACGCGCAAAACAGGACTTATCAGCGGACTGCAATTCTGAATTGATTGAGGACTTTCTCAATAAATGCTTTTAGGACTGTGACCCACTGTTGCGGAACTGACGTCAAATAGCATCATGTTTGCCAACTGCGTTTTCTGGAAATTACTGACCAGCATTCCGGCAATTGCTGACCAGTCTGCTGTTGTTGCCCACGGTCGATATTGACCACAATCGAGACGAAGCGGTCTCGGGTGAACATCAATTGCCTGCGCTAAAGCAGACATCACCCGTTTATGGGATGGACAGGTCTATTCGTCAAAAGCTACAGTCGCCTGAATGCTGCTTCGCAGCGGAAGCAGACATGTCGCAATATCCCCCAAATGGGGGATATCAACGCTTCAACATCCAAGTGAAAATCCACAAATACGCGGCTTGGGTCAATTCTTACAACCTGCCGGGTTTGTCGATGTTTTTATAACTGCACAAATAGACATGAAATTTTCTGAAATTGAAGCTGCGAGCCGTTCTCCAGAAAGTTTCTTGTCCAGCATATCCCGTAGCGCCCAGAATATTCCGCACGTTTTGCGGCATACATAACGTTAGGCGTCATGCAGGCCGTTCTTCGCACCGCTACAGCTGAAGACAACTTAGCAGTCGCTAAGGTCTTGATTTCTTCCCGCGAAGCATTCATGCCGTATGCACCATCGGCGCATAGTCATTCAGAGGTTCACCAGTGGGTCGGTAGCACTCTTATTCCTACCCGCCGCGTCACGGTAGCGTGCGTGGCTGAGTTCATAGTCGGCGTACTGGCTACCTCCGAAGCAGAAGGCACTTCCTGGGTCGATCAGTTGTACGTGCTCCCCGCCTATGTTGGTAAGGGTATCGGCTCGCTGCTCCTTGAGCACGGGCTGGAACTTCTTCCACGACCAGTCAGGCTGTACACATTTCAAGCCAATGCGGGCGCCCGACGCTTCTATGAACGACACGGCTTCACCGCCATAGTGTTCACCGATGGCAGCGCGAACGAAGAGCACTGCCCCGATGTTCTGTTCGAGTTGGCTGAGAGCGACGAGAATGCCGCCTAACCCTTCGACTGGCGCACAAACAAAAGGCAATATTAAGATATGGCGATCATCGATTTCACTGAGATTCCAGCGCCGTATCACGAGAAGCATGCGGGTAAGCCTGCTGGCAAGAAGAGTGGACCGAACAGGACCAAGTCCTCAAGCAAGGCGTCAGCAAAAGTCGCTGCCGTTGAACCTAGTGCTTCTACTGATCTAGACGCATTCGAGAAGTTTGCTAGTGAATTCTTCACCCACATCTGTGGCTGCAAGGTCGTCGAATCGGCCGCGCGGGGGCAGGATGGTGGGCGAGACCTAGTGGTTGAGGGCGAAATATCGCCAGATGTAAAGGGCCGATTCCTGGTTAGTTGCAAGCACAAGGCTAATTCAGGAACTGCCGTTAACACAGACCGTGACGAGCCCAACGTCAAGGGAAGACTGGATGCCAGCGGTGCCCAGTTCTTCATTGGCTTCTATTCAACTATTGCATCAACAGGGCTGCGTCGTCATCTTGAAGATACGCGAAGTAACAATAAGGGATTCGATTTCATCGTCTTTAACAGTGCCGACATCGAATCACGCTTGATATCAGTGGACGAGCCGCGAGGATGGCTTCTTGCTGCTCGGCATTTTCCGAAAAGTATGAGCAACTTGTTTCAACGATTTGTCGTTCCAATCAAGTACTACACAGCAACCGATGTCAAGAAAAGTGGTGGGGGACTTCGATTGGACGGGCCATATGGTTCAAGATCAGGGGGGCCGAAAGACAGTGCGGATTTGGACAAAGTGAAGCAGCGAATGGCAGACGAAGCAAACGATGCATTGACCTCCAACATACATAGCGCATTCTTCTGCGATGCGCTTTTAGACTTTATCCGCCTGCTACCTAACACGTTCGTCAGATTGCCCGATGCCGATCCGACAAACCTTGAGCTGAGTGAGGTCGCTCCAAATTTCGATGTGTCCAGTGCCGCAATAGACAATGGTCACCATACCACTCTACGAATCGTTGCAGCAGTTTGGTCGTTCTGGGATGGCTCGCGGGCGGCGCAATGGCTACTGGAGAGGACCAGCGAACCAACCGCGACCGGAGAATTTTCAGAATCCAAGATTCGTCGAGTTGAGGGCAACATCTCGATTGGACAGGTTATACGATTCTGCAATGGCCAATACAGAGACATTCTGGCTAGACTCTTGGCCTTTTGTCCAACATCCCTTGCCCCTGTTCCTATCGAGAACCTGATTGTGCGAAACGGCAAACGGCTAGGACTGGAGAACCAACTAGAGATCGATTTCAAGAATATTGTCTCGGGCCTCGACGGTTTCGATAAATCCGTAATGAAGAAGTTCAACGGAGTCAGGGCTGACGAAAACGGCTGGCGACAACTCATAGCCACAATCGACAGGGACGTTGTGCTAAAGCGTTTGCCCCCAACACTCTTAAGCGAACTCGAACTTCCTCCCTTGAGCTTGGGAAATGCCGCGCAGTCGCCGCAGATCGGTTTCAATCGGACGGCATACAGCCGCTGGCTGGAAGAGTCTCTTGGCCTTCCCGTGCCGAGACTGCAAAGCACGACAGTAGGCACCTTTGCAAAGGACTCTTCTTGACTCTCAGTTTCTTCATATCTGTCTTGTCCTGTTGTCGCATGACTAGTCCTGAACGAACATGGACGCGGATACTCACCTTCAAAGAGCCACTTTGAAGGCAAAACGTTGCTATCAGGCCTTTGGTATCAGACAATCCAAACATGGGCAGCGTTGAAACCTACGTCAAACTTGCTGAACGTCCCAACACCACACTCAGCTATGCGTCCGCGGTGCGACATTTCGAGGTGGAAGGACGAGGGTCATTGCCGGCTACCTCAGAAGCAATTGCTGCCTATCTAGCGAAGTATGCTGAATCCCTGTCCACCAGCACACTGCGTACCCGATTGGCGGGTCTGTCCAGCTGGCATCGTGACCATGGGTTCATAGACCCCACCAAGTCGGAGTTGGTGTCACGAGTACTCAAAGGCATACGGACTGCCCACAACACCCCCCAAAAACAGGCGCGCCCCGTTGAGTTTGAGCTACTGATCCAGGTCTCGGAATGGCTGAAGTCCGAACTAGATACCTTGGCTCCCTCAGATCCAAAGTACAAGCGGATTGCGCGGGACAACGCAATGCTGTTGATTGGCTTTTGGCGTGGCTTCCGCTCGGACGAGCTGACGCGCCTGCAGTTTGAGCATGTGACCGTGAACGAAGGCGTTGGCATGAGCTGCTTCCTGCCGTTTTCCAAAGGCGACCGCGAATCCATGGGACGAACGTTTTTCTGCCCTGCGTTGTCGAAGGTCTGCCCTGTCAAAGCCTTCCAGCAGTGGCAGCAAGCCATTTGCAATACATCTGGCCCGGTATTCCGCCGTATCGACCGATGGGGCCATATTGCAGAAAACGGCATGGCAGCCGGCAGCATCGTTCCATGGCTCAGGAGTCTGTTTAAAGCGGCTGGCGTGCGGGATCCAGATACCTACAGCAGCCACTCATTGCGCCGTGGATTCGCCAATTGGGCCCAATCCAGTGGCTGGGACCTCAAGGAACTCATGGCATACGTGGGGTGGAGTAACGTCAACTCAGCACTGCGGTATCTGGAACTCTCCGAGGACGACCTAACCAGCCGTTTTGAGGAAGGCCTGGACGCCAAGCTATCTCCCAAACAGCCCAAGTTCGAACCACCGCTTTCACCTCCCATGGCCAAGCGCTCCAATACCGAGTCGCCACTGCCAGCGAAATCCAATGTGGTCTCTCTGCGCAAGCGCACACCTGAGTGATCACCGGTATATCCCCTGAAGAACTACAGGCGCACCTCGATGCCGAGGAAGTAGTGATTCGCAAGCTCCAAATCCTGTTTGGAGGCCTGTGGCGCTACTACGCATTTCCGCATGAATTGAAATGGACGCTCTATACGGAGCGCGACGTTTGCCCCTATTGCGCTGAGCCGTTGCAAATCGTCGCAGACTTGGGTGCCCAAGGCCTGGAAGATACGCTGGTGCACATCGACCATATGGACCCTTTGTCGCAGGGTGGCGAGGAGTCGTTTCGCAATGCCATTTGCGTATGCGCCGCCTGCAATATTTCCAAAGGACGCAAGCTGTTTGCGAACTGGCTAACGACCCTCACAGAAAGCAACCAGGAGGTCGCGCGGGAGATATACAAGCAAAGGCTGGGTCGCACACCAGAGGAGTTTCAGCCAGGGCCAAAGCAGGCACGCCAGACACTGATGCGCCTTGAGTTGGGTTTTGATGAGGCTGTACTTCGCAAGCTCTACCCAACGCCGGTCGTCTGGGGAACGCCAAAGAGGCCACAAAAGACCTGAGTCGCATGGCATTCAAGACCACGCCGCATAAGTAGTGAAACTCAGGCATTTCGAAGTACAGGGATTGACGCTCCCAAGCCTGTCAACCACACTGGGAATTTCAATCAACCAAAAAAGGGAGTGGCAGCATGGTCAACTGGGGAGAAATACTGAGAGACATGAAACTGGCCAGCACACAGCACGAGAAGCTGAAGAAGCGATTCGATGAATTTGCGTCTGCGTTTCGCAAAGAGGTGGCCGAGGAGAAATTTGAGGTACCAGGCATCGTTACCGATGGCCCGGATGGCGCAGATTTCTTTGTCATCCACTTCGCGGGCCGAGAGATACGCTGCGAGTTTCTGAGCCAATACGACAAAGCGGGTCACTATGTCGGAACTGTCGCCTACGGCATGGATCTGCCCATTGGGAATGACGAGACAGAGCGTGTCGAGCTGGGCGCATTTTCATACCGCACCAATGGAGAAACCGATCAGCTTGATCAAGATGGATCGAAGATCTCCCTGGATGAAAATCTTGCACATCTCATATTGAATTTTCACTTCATGCGATTGAGTTTGAATCCATGAGCCGCCAAGTGCTGATACCAGAATAAGGAGGACACATGGACGAAGCCGAAAAGGCCAAAGAAGCCCAAGAAGCCCAAGAAGCCAAATACAAGGCCATGGAAAAGATGCTGGGTGAGCCGTTCGGGCTTGAGTTTCAAGAGGATGTACTCAAGACCCGAAGGAACCTGTTGGTTGCGGCCGGAGCCAGCATAGTGATTTGGGCTGCAGGTTTGACCATTACGCCAGGAACACCCAACGGTTCAATCTCTCCCTTCTTTGGAGTGACCCTCAACGGTATGACCCACCGTGTTTTCCTGTGGAGCATGTTCACGGCCGTTTCCTACCTGTTCATCCACTTCCTTTGGGCTTCTTTTGACGCGTTTGGTGAATATCGCCTGCGCAGTACCGGAGCAAAGGTACGGTTTCAAACGGGTTCAATTTGGGCAGACGCGGGCATAGATGCTCCAATCCACCCCCGACAATCCACGCTGTACAACTGGTGGCATGAGGCAGCCCGAGGGTTCGATGCATTGCCGGAGACCCTGGAAGACAGCCTGAAGCGACTCAATGCTGCTATCGACGATCTCAAGGTATTACAGCAGCAAGGAAACGATGCGGCGGGTCAGAACTTGAACCAGGCAATTAGCAGCTCCACGACGGCACAGGCCGCATTGATGACCCTGAATTCGCAAGTAAAGACTGCAACGGAAACCATCGCAAACGAACGTATTCCGGTTTCGCTGGAGCGCTTTGACAAGGCATTTCAGTTTCGCGCCATGAGCCAGAACCTGCGATGGCTCATCCTGGAGTTTGGGTTTCCAGTTCTCCTTGGAGCGTCAGCGTGTGTTGCACTCCTGACTCTGCTTTTTCCCAATTGGAAGTGTTGAGAATGCAATCTATTGAAAAAATCGCAAGCGAAGTCATCGCCCCGGTTGCCAAAGAAGTCTATTCAGATGCAGTGGCACCCGCAATGCAAGAGTTCGGCAAGATGGGGAAAGACGCAGTCAAAGTTGCTCGTCTGGCGCTGTTTCCCCTGCAATATGGGGCTCTCCTGCAGGATCGGCTCGCCCGGTACCTGGCCAAGGCGTTGGAAAAGGTTCCGGAGGAACGTCGCGTTACGCCGCGCGACGCCGTGATGTTGCCGGTGGCCGAAAGGCTGCGCTATCAGGACGAAGTGGGGAATCCAATTGCAGATCTGTATGTGAACCTCTTAGCGCGTGCAATGGACCGCGAGCGTCTAGGTGATGCACACCCGGCCTTTGTACATCTCATTGAGCAATTGGCACCAGACGAAATTCTGATCCTATTGCAGCTAAGTACACAACGTCATCGCGTATTCTTTCGCCACAGAGCCGGTGAGCCCGCCTTGATGCGTGAGCAAATAGCCCCTCTGCTACAGAATTTCCCCCATGTCATGAAAACCGAGTTTTCTGATGCTTCTTTTGCCCCCGAAGAACTCGTTCAACCCGAGCTTTTTCTTACGTTCCTCGAGCACCTGGTTGCACTAGGGATCGCCGAATACTCCAATGAACCAAGATCGCGAGAAGAAAAAGACTTGTCCTTCAGTATCCTTAGATTCGAGTATTACTACATCAGACTCACAGCTTTCGGTCAGCTTTTCTTTCGAGCATGTGTTGCCGCGTAATCCGTTTCGTTTGACCAAGTGTTCCGGAATACCTTGACCAGTTCTTCTTTGATTCACTGATGTTGCCCACCCAAGTTCAGGGAACCGTTTGTCAGACTTATTACTCCACGCAATGGCCAAGCCGATATTTGATCTAAAGGTTCCCTTTTTTGCCTCGTTGACCAATGCGTACGGCGAATGGATGACCGAGGCGGCAAATCTCACCTACGCGCGCGATGATTCTGTGCGACCGATCTATGCTCTCGACGAGCGAAGTCAAAGGCTGACACAAGTCGGTTCCGGGGTGCTGCTATCGTTTGGCGGTCAGATGTTTTGCTGCTCAGCGTCGCATGTCTTTGATGCCGTCGGGTCCTATCCGCTCGCGATAGGTTACGGTGACAAGATTCACACATTCGGTGGGGATCGATTCAGCACCAAACACGGCCCATCGAGAACTCACAATGACGACCCCATCGACGCATCGGTATTTCACTTTACCGCAGATGTACCACCTGAAGTCCGCTCACTTGCGCTCAATCTGGCTGACCTCGATATAGGCTGCCCTCCCAGAGCACTAGATCGTTTCGTTGTATGCGGTTATCGCGTGTCCCAATCTCGGAGCACATCCGAGCAACACTCGACGCAGTTAAATCGTTACCCCACGATTGAAGCGAATGAGGCCCACTATGACCACCTAAAGCGCGACAGGGAGATGCATCTAGTCCTTGCATTTGAGGATCACGTCCCGATCGACGGCAGCTGGAGCTTGGCACCCTCGCTCACAGGCATGAGCGGTGGGGCTATATTCCGAGTCGTGAGTACGGCAAAGAGTCCGGCTGACGCAAGCTCAGCGCTCAAGATTCGACTCGCGGCCACACTCATCGAACGACGGCAAAAACTGGGAAGAGGCTTTCTTTCCGTCGCGATTGGAACACGCTTGGCCGTTCACTTTGGGCTAATCGACAAGTACCTTCCGGAACTGCATCTTGGCGATGCGTTACACGACGAATATCACCGGCAACTAGGGTAGCGGTCAGGGTGTGTGGAGAGATTCTTGCTTTGTGACGTACTCATGCATGACATAAGGGATCGCAATCCAGTCATCCGCCACAGTTTTCGCAGCGATGATGCGCACATAGGCACGAATGGGAATCGAGATATCCCCAACGAGTACTTTGTGCATTTTGAGCAAGGCGTCCATGCCCGATACAAAGTAGTCCGGCGTGGTGATGAGAGTCAACTTCGGGAATCCACTTCGAAGTGTGAAGCAACCTAGAACCTCACCCCGTTCATCCGTTGAAGACCCCGGCATAGCCCCTTTCTGCTTTGCCGTCAAAGTACTGAGGGTGGATGTCACCCAGCCGAACTGAGAAGTCATTCCCTCTTTTAACGCCGAAGGATCGATATCGCCATCTTTACTGAGACTCGGCAAAACGGTGTCCAACATCTCAAGGGTTGAAATGGGGTATGAACGTGTCTCAATGACGCTCACTTCTGCTGAAAACACAGGGATGCCGGCGGCGGCTTTCTTGCCTTGAGCCAGGGTGATCTGTGAGCTTGCCGATTGCCCGGACAAGATTTCATATTTCCCGGCTACAAAGTCCCGATCAAGGTAAATGAGCGACGAGTGAAGTTCTTCTGTGAGCATGTTTTCCTCCCTTGCTTCATTTCAATCTTAGTTGCCAAACTACTTAGTTCGGTTGTCGGAATTTCCTATTTGTGCCACTTACACAAAGCAGTCATTGAATCCCCCATTTGGGGGATACCAGCCCAGCATTTCTCCTGATGTACTTTGCATCCATAAATCGGTTGTACTTTAGTTTCTTGTCCGTTCAATTGCATCCAGTTTGACTGCCATATACGCCGCATGCAGCGCGAGCGCATCGGCAAGGGCGTGGTGCCTTCCAATGCCTCTGCCGCCGCGCTTTGACAGCTCCCGATAACAATCCTCTGCCGCCATTTCTCCGATAGGACTTCCGGTCAGGCTGGAAATATTGATTGGTAGCACGATATCTCCAACTGGTTCCCAGAGTCTTGCCTCCCGGATGGCGTGTTCCAGTAGCTCGAAGTCCATCGAGTAGTCAAAGGCAATTTCAATTGGAAGCTTGCTCGACGCGGATAGTCCCAATAGCCACTCAGCGGCACGTCGCCCCATTTCCCACTCGGTTCCAGTGGCACCCAAGATAAGACCCCACTGATCAAGAACGCCGCCAACTTTCACGAATTCACTGGCGGATTTGGCACGTTGCTTCCCGGAGTCGCTTTGCAGGTCCAGTTCAGCATAGAACTCCTCACCGTCACTACTGACCATACCAACGCTCAGCAATTCGGGCGATAACAAGTCAGTGAATTCGGTATCTAGGAAGATGATGGTCATGGATTGACTTTTTGTGCAGTAGGGTAGACGCATGCATACAACTTAGGCTGATTTGCGTTTCGGTGCCTCGTCTGAGGTGAACAGCCATTGGGCATACTCATCCACGGAAAACGTGAAGATGCCCCGGAAGTTGATGTGCTTTACAGCTGCCGGACTGACGTGTGACAACCACTCAATATCAGTCGCCGGTAGTACAGTTTCAGAGTCGCCCATGACAATGTTTTGCATCCGGAGTGATGTCCATGCGAGACACAGGTTTGTCATCAGCGTTAGCGAGCCGGAGGCTGCATGAAGCTCCTGCTCGTATTGCCCACGTGGCTTGGAAAAGCTGCCTTGGTAAATAGCCCGCTGCAGGGTATGAATGTGCTCGCCGTGCACCAAGATGCGGTGCACAGTACGGCGTAGCTCCTCGCTGCCAATGTAGTCACACAGGTAAATACTGCGAATCAGTCGACCCAAGTGCACACCAGCTCGGTACAAGGGGCTGTCTGAGGAAGCGGAACCGTACCGGGCCAAGGCCACAGTAGCGGATGTATGTCCAGTTTCAATGGACGATGCCAAACGCACGAGGTTGTCCCATTCCGCAATGATTGCCTTGAGGGAAACAGACGGCACCACCATGTCAGCCAACCCTTCAGGGATCTTGGCGGCCTTGGGTACGTACAACTTGCGTTCTGTAATTTTGGCAAGTCGAGGGCACAAGCCAAAACCAAGCAGTTTTGCAATGGCCATGCCGAATTCCGTATAGCCATGGGTATCGACAGCCAGACGCTCGACTTCAAACTCACGCTGGTGTAATTTTGAGTCAATGGCGGGGCCAACTTGACGTTCATTCAATAGGATGATTGAGTCATAAATCACACTCCAGAAGTCGGCAACTGCGGTGTAAGTTCCGACAGACGCGACTTTGCGCCGATAGTCCTGGCGAGCACGCCAAACCTGCTTGGAAACGTCAATGCTCATCATGTCTGAAGATGCCAGCGAGCCATCGCCCCATGCAGCGCAAATTGGTAGGCGTAGTTGATATCCGGATACAGCATCGTTGGCAGCCCGGACCTTGACCTTGTCCTCAAAATACCGCATCCCGGCAAGTACCTGATTCGCCGTGAGTTGCGGCACCATGTGACTCACGTCAGAGGCGTCAAGCGCGCAGCCGTGTGCCAGCATGCCGGTGTAAATCTGCAGCAGCTCAGTGCTGTTGATCGCTGGTCGCCCCAGAATGATTTTGCTAAACCCAATCTGGCTGTCCATCTGGAGGATCAGGTCTGGGAACTGAACGTCGTCAATCTTTGCGGACAAGTCCTTCTTTTTTTGCTCCACTTCGGGGGGCGGCAAGTCAGGCTTGCTGCGCGGAATCCGAAATCGACCATCGGCAATCTTGAAATCGTCACGAGTGCGTGCGTCCTCCAATGTTTGCAATTTGGCATTCAGTTCAGCAATGAGACTTCGCAAGAATTCGTTGGGGTTCAAAGGCAGACTTAACTGCGAGTAACGAATCTTTTGGTCGCGCTCCCATTCGGCTTGAGCAATCATGAGCCGATGGCGCCCGCGGAATTTCTCGCTGTGGTCGACGTAGACAGCACCACTTTTCAGCGCCTTGCGCAGTCCGACCAAGGTCATTGCTTCCATCGCCCGCATCGCGCGTTCACGGTCTTCACCTTGAATCAAATCGCGCCAAGGCCAGGGGTAAGACTGCCCGTGGTTTTGCGGAAGCTCCGTAACACCACTTGAATAGAGCTCCTGAAGGTATTGCACCATCCCAACACTGGGATTGTTTGGTTCTGCTTTCAGATCCAGTTTGCGTAGCTCCGACAGAAGGGCCCGAATCCTCGGGTTGGGTTCACTCATCAACCAGCGTGCTGCCGATGCTTTGGTGGGAAACTGCGGAGGTTGGTACTCGGCCAGGATTTCACGCGCATATTGGCGAAATTCGGTATCGGTTAGGTCGGGTGAATTGATCCGTTCGTTCAGTTTCACAACGGTTTCGTGATACGACATGGCGCTTTTGCCTTCCAGCGCCTGAGCATTTTTATAGGCATCTGCCTGAATTTTGGTGACGCTGCGAGCCCCCAACATGATTGCGGTGTCGGTAGCTTCAAACAGGGTGTATTTCAGAAAGCAAACCAAACGTAGCGTCCTGAGCGGGTCTTGTAGCTCCTTGAAACGCGCCGGCCGGATTTTTCGCAACTCCTCAGCGTAGGCACGGATTTTCTCCAGGGGGATTGCATCCAAATCCAACTTGTCTACACCAAGCCCTTTGAGAAAAGTAACCCGTGCTGTTTTCTCGCGTATGGCATTGACTGACTTTTTACGTGCGGGTTGGTGCAACCATTCCAGATAGGTTCGCTGGGATTTCTGCTCGATCCTCATCACAGCCTTGGTCCATTGCTTGATCTGGCCCTCAGAAAGCACGCTATTGAGGTAACCAAAGAAGGCCGTTTCAGACGTCGTGGCGGCGTTGGCTGCAAGGCTGTCCAATTCGCGTTGTGCCAAGCACAGATACTTGTGTTGGTAGAGCCAGAGCTTTGCACGTTGGACCAACGTGTCCCTGTCCGCTGTATGCCTTGCTTCGTTTTCCATATAGCTCGGCAGGGGAGCCAGGTCTCGTTTGTCAGCTTTGCGGTATCCCAGAAATTTCATTGCCCACCACTGGTGTTCCAGGCGGGTCTTGTCTCGGTCGTAGATGGCCCGCAATGTAGCAATTGCCGGTGCCTTGACGTTCAGCTGGGACGCCACATGCCTGAGAAGTCTCAACGGGATGCTGGAAAGATCGCTGAGTGGACTCCCGGTCATCTTTAGGAAACCAAGCTGGACCGCCGCAGCTATTCGAAGTGGGTCTTTTCGCTTGTTGGTTATTTCAGCCAGCTCCGCTGGGCTGTATGTGAAAAACGCCGAAAGTTCTACGACGTCAAGATTTTTGGGAAATGTGGAGATTCCGAGATATTGGAATTGCCACCGATGGACCTGCTGCATATAGCCTCCATGCATCAATCGCTGAAAAGAGCCACTGCAGTCTCAAAGCAGGGGCAGTAACTTTGAAAGTGGATTCAGAGGAAATTGGCCCGGACCCGACCCATGATCCAGTCCAGTTCGATACCTGCAACTTCCCAGCCTTTTTTGCGAACCGAAACGTCGATCGCGTCCAAGAGGGCAGGTAGGGTCAAGTCAGTTCGTTCAGTGCGTTTGCGCTCGGTGTACTCGGTCAGTTGTTCGACCAGGTCCTTGCACATGAGATAGCGGCCGCGGCGCTCGTCATCGGTCATGCCGACAACATACTTACCGTCGATCAGCTGGGCTGCTACTTTGAGTTGGGCGCCAGAGAGGGCAGCAGGGAAAGGGTCGCGCGGAAAGTCATCCGGCACAGCGACATTTGAGCTGTCATTTTCCGTTTCATCCATTGCGCGAACCCCTGAAGAATTGACAAATCGCGCAGGATATACCTGACGTCTATATTCTTCAAGAGCATGAAATTATCGTAAAACGATAATCTACGGAAATATTATCGTTTTACGATAATCTGATCGAGGGTGTTAATTTTTGGATAACGTTGAGTTAAAAATCGGAGACTGGTCCAAAGAGCTTTTTTCGATCTAAGTCATTGATTTTCAATAGGAAAATTCCTTAACGCCGGATTTAGCAGCTCTCGCACGGATACCCTAAATGTCATAGCCTCAATGCCCGCCAAATGCGGGAAAACTATGGCTTGGCTTGTGTTGCCTTTCGCAACAATGCGATCGCATCTGGGCGACCGCCATTGGTTGCGTAATCCAGCGCCGTCTGTCCGCCTGCGTTTTTTAAATCCGGGTCTGCGCCAGCATCCAGCAACTGTTTGACGACCTCGGTGGAGCCAAACATGGCACCCATCATTAACGGCGTACTTCCGTTAGGTGCGATGGCGTTGATTTTTGCGCCGTGCTTCAATAGCAAGGCGACGATGTCCGGATTGCCCGCTGTGGCGGCGTAATGCAATGGCGTCCAGCCCGGCTTATTGATTTCGGCGCCGCGTGAAACCAGCGTTGCACACAGATCCATGTAGCCGCGTAGTGCCGCCAACATCAATGGGCTTTCATCCACTGCGTTGCGAACGTCGACTTTGGTTGCGGGATGCTCGACCAATACCTTGGCCACTTTGGCTGAAGACTCCCGCAGAGCCATGATCAACCCGTACTGGCCGTCCGGGTTGACGGTATTGACGTCGAAACCTTGGGCCAGTAGCCGACTGATCGAGGATGCGTTGTCCTGCTTGATGGCAATAAAGAAATCGTCGTACGAACCAGCATTGGAAAAAGAATATCCAATTAAAACATATAGATAAAGAAAATATCTAAAGTGTTTCATGAGATTCTAAATGGGGTGAAAAAGAGTGTCAAAGTTGTTGGATGTTTGGATCGCAACGGTTTCTACATCCATGCCGCGCAGTTGTGCAATCTGTTTTGCCACGAAAGGCACATAGGAAGGATTGTTGGTTTTGCCCCGGAACGGGACGGGCGCGAGGTAGGGGCTGTCGGTTTCAATCAGCATGCGATCCATGGGCACCAGCGTGGCGACATCGCGAATGTCTTGTGCAGTTTTGAAAGTCAAAATGCCGGAAAACGAGATGTAAAACCCCATGTCCAGCGCCGCCGTGGCGACTTCCCGGCTTTCGGTGAAGCAGTGGAAAACTCCGCCAGCGGAGTTGCCATCACCGCACTCCCCCTCTTCCCTCAGCAAGCGCAATGTGTCATCGGATGCGCTGCGGGTGTGGATGACCAGTGGCTTCTTTAGCGCACGACCGGCGCGAATATGGGTGCGAAACCGCTCGCGCTGCCACTCCATGTCAGCCACCGTCCGGTCGCCCAAGCGATAGTAATCCAGCCCAGTTTCTCCGATGGCCAATACCTTGGGCAGGGCGCCGCGGGTCAGCAGGTCATCCAGGCTGGGCTCGGTAACGCCTTCGTTGTCAGGATGCACGCCTACCGTGGCCCAAAAATTATCGTAGGCAGTCGCCAGCGCATGCACGTCGGGAAACTCTTCCAGCGTCGTGCAAATGCACATGGCGCGGTCCACCTGGGCCTGGGCCATGGCAGCGCGGATATCAGTCAGGGAGGAAGCCAGCTCGGGAAACGTGAGGTGGCAATGCGAATCGGTGAACACCTAGATGGTTTGCGTAGGACGCTCTGAGGCCATATGGGCACCCAGAACTTCTTCAATCTTCAGCCGCAGCAGGCGGGATTTTTCATCCTTGGGAAACGAGATACCCACGCCCTGCGTGCGCCCGCCCGCGGCTTTGGCTGGTGTAACCCAAGCCACTTTGCCGGCGACCGGGTAGCGTTGTGTATCTTCCGGCAGCGACAACAGCACATACACATCGTCGCCCAATGCATAGTCCCGCGACGTCGGAATGAAGACGCCGCCTTCATTGAACATGGGGATATAGGCCGCATACAACGCAGCTTTTTCCTTGATGGAAAGCTGGATGACGCTGGGTCTTGGGGCTGCGGCGGGTGCGGTACTCATGCTGGCGTATGTGTGAGCTTGGAGTTTAGAGCGGTTTGGGCCTGTCCTACAAGCGCTTCCTGCATCAGACCCGGATTAAACGGGTGGTCCATGGTTCGCATGCAACGGGCAAGCTCCCTGCTCCACGCGGTCAGCGGACCGATACGCGCCGCAATGCCGTTCAAATCCCGGACGGTAAAAAAGCGCGGTTGCGCGCCGACACCGGTGGCCAAAAGGTCGTGACACAGCTTTTGCAAGCCGTCCACCAACTGTTGCACCGTCCAGTCTCGCACCGCATTCACGTCCCCGTGTGCCATCGCTTTTGGGAAAGCCGTCCACGACTGCGCGTTGCGTCCCGAATGGGCAAACGCCAGTGCGTCCTCGGGACGTGCGCCGGTGAGCTGAAGAAACAGCGCCGCGGTTTCCGCAGGCAATCCATTGGCTTGCAGCCACGCCACGCTCTCTGTACGTTCAGGCCACTGCATTGCATGGCCCAGGCAGCGGCTGCGGATCGTCGGAAGAAGCTGGTGCGCCGATTCGCTGGCCAGTACAAATTTCACATCGCCAGGCGGCTCCTCAAGTGTTTTCAACAACGCATTGGCGGTAATGCCGTTCATGCGCTCGGCTGGGTACACCAGAATCGCCTTGCCACGCCCGCGCGCGCTGGTGCGCTGAGAAAACTCCACGGCGTCACGCATCGCATCCACCCGGATCTCTTTGCTGGGCTTACGCTTTTTGTCGTCAATCTCGGCAGCAGCTTTTTCAGACAGCGGCCAGCCCAACTCCAGCATGTCGGTCTCAGGCATCAGCACACACAGGTCGGCATGGGTCCGCACATCAATCGCGTGACAACTGCTGCAATGCCCGCAGGCAACGCCGTCCAGTGGCGATTCGCACAACCAGGCGCGCACCAGAGCCATCCCCAAGCCGTATTGGCCGAGCCCGGAAGGCCCGTGCAACAGCCAGGCGTGCCCGCGCTGCGCCAGCAACTGGCTGGCCTGGCGGGTGATCCAGGGTGCAACGGGGAGCGGCGGAGCAACGACTTCCTCGATCATCCCAACAACCCTCGTTTGCCAGGGATTTCGCCTAGCAGTCCCATCGCTGCAGGACGTGAGCTTCCTAACAGCCCCCGAGCCTGAAAAGCGGCTAACACGTCCAGCCAGACCTGCTCCATGGGCTGATCCGCCTTGATGCGCATAAAGCGTTGGGGGTCTACCTCCATACGGCGCGCATACGCTTGCGCGACCTTGTCGAAGAACTCCAACGACTGCGATTCAAACTTGTCCGGCACCCGGGCGCTGGCCAAGCGCTGTGCGGCAATCGCGGGCGGCAGATCGAACCAGACGGTGGCATGTGGCTGGACACCGGCCTGCACCCATTGCTCCAGCGTGCTCAGCACAGCCCAGTCAAAGCCGCGCCCTCCTCCCTGGTAGGCAAATGCGGCATCAGAAAAACGGTCGCACAGCACCACTTCGCCGCGCGCCAGCGCCGGCAGGATGACGTTTTGCAGATGGTCACGACGCCCGGCAAACACCAGCAGGGCTTCTGTCATCGGGTCCATGGCATCGTTCAACACCATGGCGCGCAGCTTCTCGGCCAGAGGCGTACCGCCCGGCTCGCGCGTGCGGGTCACTTCCCTGCCCTGGTCTGCAAACGCGCGCGCCAGCGCATCGATGTGGGTGGACTTGCCGGCACCGTCAATGCCTTCAAAGGTGATGAAAAGTCCGTTCATGCGTTCTCGACAGAGGGCTCATTGGCCCCGTTGGTATTTGTTCACGGCCCGATTGTGCTCGTCCAGCGATGCGCTGAACTGACTGGTGCCATCGCCGCGTGCCACAAAGTAAAGTGCTTTGGAGGGCGCTGGCCGCACCGCCGCCAGCAACGAGCTCTTGCCCGGCATCGCAATCGGTGTAGGTGGCAGCCCGGTGCGGGTATAGGTGTTCCAGGGCGTATCGGTCAGCAGATCGTTCTTGCGCAGATTGCCATCGAATGTCTCCCCCAAGCCATAGATGACAGTTGGGTCGGTCTGCAAACGCATGCCAATGCGTAGCCGGTTGTTGAAGACGGACGACACCATGGTGCGGTCGCTTTCACGGCCGGTTTCCTTCTCGACAATGCTGGCCAGGATCAATGCCTGATCCGGCGACTGCAGCGCCAGCGTCGGGTCGCGCTGCTCCCAGACCTTGGCCAGGCGCTTGTCCATCGCGCGCATCGCCCGCTGCAGCAGCAGGATGTCGCTGGAGCCTTTGGGGTAGGTGTAGGTGTCAGGGAAGAAGCGCCCTTCCGGATGCACACCGGGTCGGCCCAGTTGCTCCATCAAGGCGGCATCCGTGAGACCCTGTGACAGCGGTTTGAGCTGGTCGGCTTTTCTCAGGGCTTCACGCACCTGGCGGATATTCCAACCCTCCAGCAACACCACGCTGCGCAAGGCCTCCTCGCCCTGCACCAGTTTGCGCAGCAGGCTGCTCGGCGTGGTGCCTTCGTCGATTTCGTAGCTGCCAGCCTTGATCTGGCGCGACTGCCCCGACAGGCGGAACCACCAGTACAGCAGCGATGGGTTCACGTTGAGCCCGGCTTGCGCAACGTCCCGGGCGATTTCGCGGGCGCTGGAACCTGGCTCGATAGACAGGTCCACCATGGGAGCGGATTGCGGTAGTGGCTGGTTGATCCAGTAATAGGCTGCCCCGGCCGCGCCCAATGCAGCCATGAGCACAGCAATGAGGAATATGCGCATAGCTCTCGGGATGCAGAGCATCCCTAGGTCCCTTGTGTCAATGTGGGAGGAATCATAATTCACCGCATGACTGAAATAACGCAAACACCCGCAAGCCTCAACGGCGTCGCCAAGCTGACGCATCTGGGCGTGATACGGGTGCTAGGCGAGGACTCCGCCAAGTTTCTGCAGGGCCAGCTGACGCAGGACTTTGCACTCTTGGGCCAACAGGAAGCCCGCCTGGCCGCCTTCTGCACTGCCAAGGGCCGCATGCAGGCCAGCTTCATCGGCTTCAAAACCAGTGACACCGAAATACTGCTGGTCTGCAGCCGTGACATCCTGGCCGCCACGCTGAAGCGTTTGTCCATGTTTGTGATGCGCGCAAAGACCAAGCTGACCGACGCAACAGATGAATTTCAGGTCTGCGGGCTGGTCGGGTCTGCTACACAAACGATAGCTGGTCACGCACATTCCGCCTGGGCTAGAGGCCTTTTTTCCTCTGGATCTCTGGTGGAGTTGTACCCGGCTGATGGCATTCCACGGCAGCTCTGGGTGGCCGCTGTCGGCTCGGATTTGCCGCCCGGCCCCGAACTTTCTTTGGCCCTCTGGCTGTGGAGCGAGGTACGCAGTGGTATCGCCACGCTCAGTCAGCCGGTCGTAGAGGCGTTCGTGCCGCAAATGCTTAACTACGAGTCGGTCGGCGGCGTCAACTTCAAAAAAGGCTGCTACCCGGGCCAGGAAGTCGTGGCACGCAGCCAGTTCCGTGGCACCTTGAAACGGCGCGCCTTTTTGGCGCATGCCGATGGCCCGCTGCAGGCTGGGGACGAGGTTTTTGTGCCCGATGACGCGGAGCAGCCCGTCGCTACCGTGGTTCAGTCGGCGGCTTCGCCGTTGGGTGGTTATGACGCCATTCTGTCCGGCCAAATCACCGCCATAGAGCTCGGCGCCCTGCAGCTTGGCGCACCCGGAAAACTGCCACTGACCGTTCTGCCGCTGCCCTATCCCCTGCTGGAAGATATTTAAAGTCTGGCTACTGGCAGGCGGTAAACTAACAGCGCAACCGCATCAAAAAAACCTGGAATCGCACATGTCAGTTCAGCTCAGTAAAGACGAAGCATTTGCCCGCTTGGGCAACATCACCCGGGAAATGCACGAAGCTTTTTCGGTGCTGGGCGCTGTGGGTGGTTTGCATACTGTGGTTGACGAAATGCCCGATGCGCGTGACCGTTTGGCCCACGTGGGCAACATGACGGAAGCGGCGGCCAACAAGGTGTTGAACCTGGTGGATGCTGGCAAACCCGAGTGCGATGACCTGGCCAAGCGCGGCCACGAACTGGCCGATTCGCTGACCCGCATGGCTGCGCAAGACGATTTGACCGTGGAACGGGCCCGTGGCTTGCTGATCGTTTGCAGCAAATTTGCGCAACGCACTGCTACTTTTGCCGAGAAAGAAGGCGAAGTGCTCAGCGACATCATGATGGCGCAGGATTTTCAGGATCTGTCGGGCCAGGTGATCAAGAAGGTCATCGACATCATTGGCCGGACCGAAGCACAGCTGGTGCAATTGCTGATGGACAGCGCGCCGGAGCAAATCGCCGCCAATCTCAAGCCGGTTGAAGCAGCTGCCGAATTCACCGGCGAAACCCACCAGCTGCAGGGCCCGCAGACGTCCAGCGCGGCTTTGGCGCAAAACGACGTGGACGACCTGCTGGCCTCGATGGGGTTCTAAACATATTGCCCCCACGCTCCGCCGCTGCGCGGGTCGCTGCCCCCCAAGGGGGCTAATTCGCCTTGGGGCGGCCCGGCGGCAAATTGCCATCACTACTCAGTAGCGGCAGCACCATCTCGATGTGCTTGATGCCCGCTTCCACAAAGTAGTCCCCACGGATCACAAAGCCGCGCTTCAGGTAAAACGCCTCGGCACTGATCTGCGCGTGCAGCATTACTTCGCGATCTCCACGCGCCTTCGCGGCGTCCAGCAGGGCATTCAGCACCGACAAGCCCACCTTGCTGCCGCGCACGGATCGGTCCACCGCCATGCGACCGATGCGCCCCACACCTGGCTCTGGCTGCACCATGCGACCGGCACCCACCACACGCCCTAAAAGGTTCATCGCCACCGCGTGAATGGCGGTCTGGTCCGCCGTATCAAACACCACCGTTGCAGCAATCCCCTGCTCTTGCAGGAAGACATCGTTGCGCAATTGCGTGGAAGGCGCCTGCAGCTTGCCCCAGTTGCCCACCTCAACCTGCACCATGGGCTCACCGGCTTCAAACGCGTTCAAGGTGTCGCGCAAAGCCTGCGGCACTGGTTTGGACTTTTGCGTCTGCGGATCAGCAAACACATAGACCAGCTCACCGGATACCAACAAGGCGTCGCCACAGCGGATTTCGCCTTCAAACACCATCGAAGAATTGCCAATACGGGCACAGCGCATGCGCACATCCAGCGTGTCGTCAAAACGCGCCGAGGCGTGGTACTCCAGCGTGGACTTCTTGACATACAGATCGCCGCCCAGGTCATGCATCGTTGTCTGATAGGGCAAAGCCAGCGCGCGCCAGTAGTCCGTTACGGCCGTGTCCAGGTACATCAGGTAATGCGCGTTGAACACGATTTTCTGCATGTCCACCTCGGCCCAGCGTACGCGCAGCCGGTGAGAAAAACGGAATTTGGAGGCACTTGTGCTCATGGGTTAAAGGCTTTCTTCAATGCGTTCGCGGCATCGGCGTGGGCGACGGCTGCTTCAGGAACTGCACGGCCCATCTTGATGAACTCGTGCACCACACCGCGATAAATATCGAGGTCGACGGGCACACCTGCCATGCGCAGCCGATCGGCATAGGCCACGCCCTCATCGACCAGGGGGTCGCATTCTGCCAGACCCATCCACACCGGCGCGACGCCGGCCAGATCAACGATTTCACCATTTTCGGTTTTGCCATCCAGTGGTGCAAAGCGCCAGTCGTCCCGGTCCTCCGGGCCACGCAGATAGTGGGTGAAAAAGTAGGTGATGCTGGCTTCGTCCAGCACAAAGCCTTTGGCAAATGTGCGGTGCGACTCGGTGTTTTGGTGTCCCGCGCAGCCTGGGTAGATTAGTAGTTGCAAAGCCAACGGCAGGCCAGCGTTGCGCGCTTCTATGGCGCAAGCGGCAGACAGCGTGCCGCCTGCACTATCGCCGCCCACGGCCATACGTGTGCCATCCAACCCATGGTTTTTGCCATCGCGTGCGACCCATTGCACTGCGTCCCACGCATCTTCGTGCGCGGTGGGGAACTTGAACTCCGGCGCCAGCCGATAGTCCACCGACAGCACGGCACATTGCGCCAAGTGCGCCAGCCGGCGACACAGTCCATCGTGCGTAGCGATGTTGCCAATCGTGAATCCGCCGCCATGAAAGTACACCAGCACCGGCAACGCGCCGCCGCCGGGCGCATACAGGCGCACGGGGATGTCAAAGCCGTCGCGCGCTGGGATCGTGAAGCTCTCCACCCGTTGCAGTTGCTGCGTCGGTAACTCCAGCACGCCAGCGCCCGCAATGTAGGCGGCCCGCGCCTGCGTAGGGCTGAGCATGTAGAAAGGCGGGTGACCGGCGCGCTCCATGCGCTGCAAAACGCCGCGCATCGCTGGGGTCAAAAGGGCGTTGGGGTTACGAGGGTGACTCATATTCTTTGGCGTTCTTGGTACAGTGCAATTTTTCCCATCCTACACGGCGCAAGACTATGGCTTTTATCTACTACGTGACACAAATCCAGTTTGAATTCGGCGCCGTGAAATTGCTGAAGCAAGAATGCGAGCGCGTCGGCATCGCGCGTCCACTGGTCGTCACCGATGCGGGTGTCAAAGCCGCTGGCGTATTGCAAAAAGCGCTTGACGCCCTGCCCGGCATGACGGTCGCCGTGTTTGACCAAACGCCGTCCAACCCCACCGAAGCTGCGGTGCGCGCTGCGGTCCAGGTCTACAAAGCCAATCACTGCGATGGCCTGATTGCCGTGGGCGGCGGCTCTGCGATCGACTGCGCCAAGGGCGTCGCCATCGCGGCCACGCACGAAGGCCCCCTCACCCACTACGCCACCATCCTGGGCGGTTCGCCGCGCATCACCGATAAGGTCGCCCCCATCATCGCCGTGCCCACCACCAGCGGCACCGGCAGCGAAGTGGCGCGCGGCGCCATCGTCATCGTCGACGACCACCGCAAGCTGGGCTTCCACAGCTGGCACCTGGTGCCCAAGACCGCTATCTGCGACCCCGAGCTGACGCTGGGCCTGCCACCCAAGCTCACCGCCGCCACCGGCATGGACGCCATCGCCCACTGCATGGAAACCTTCATGGCCCCTGCCTTCAACCCGCCCGCCGATGGCATTGGCCTAGACGGTCTGGCACGCGGCTGGGCCAGTATTGCGAAGGCCACGGCAGACGGCAGCGACCGCGAAGCCCGCATGAACATGATGAGCGCCAGCATGCAGGGCGCGATGGCGTTCCAGAAAGGCTTGGGGTGTGTGCACTCCTTAAGCCACAGCCTGGGCGGCGTAGATCCGCGCCTGCACCACGGCACGCTCAATGCGATGTTCCTGCCCGCAGTCATCGCCTTTAACGCCTCGGCCGAATCGATCCAAAAGGAAAACCGCCTGCAACGCATGGCCCACGCAATGGGCCTGCAATCCGCCAGCGATATTGGCCCAGCGATCAAGGACATGAACGCCCGCTTGGGTCTGCCCACCGGCCTAGCCGCAATGGGCGTAGACGCCAGCCAGTTCGACCAGATCATCGTCGGCGCGATGGCCGACCATTGCCACAAGACCAACCCGCGGATTGCGACGGAAGAGGAATATCGGGAAATGTTGGTGCAGTCGTTGTAGATTGCATCGGCCTACTCCCACCTAATGAACCGAGGCAATGATATGACCGCAGAACAACGCATCAAAGACTTGGGCCTAGTGCTCCCCGTTGCCAGTGCACCCGCGGGTAACTACTCGGCTGCAGTGCAGACTGGCAATTTGTTGGTGCTCTCCGCGAAGGCCCCGTTGCCAGTGGACGGCAAGTTGCCCAAGGGCCAGATCGGGCGCGAATATTCAGCAGAGGATGGCTACGCGTTCACGCGCTCGGCGTGTCTGGATTTGCTGAGCGTCATTCGCAACCAGCTCGGATCACTGGACAATGTCGCTCGCGTCGTCGAGTTGCATGGCTCGCTCAACACCACCCCCGAGTTTGAAGACCATGCACGAGTACTGGATGGGGCGTCTGACTTGCTGTTCGAAGTCTTTGGCGAGGCTGGCTTACATGCGCGCTCTGTCGTGGGTGTCAGCACGCTGCGCAAAGGATTGCCATTGACTATCCGGGCAACAGTGGAAGTGAAGCGAAAATAGTCGCTTCAATAGTTAAGGAAAATTGCAATGGCAACGGTGCGCGAAGGTAACAAGGGTGTTTTGATGGTTGTAGACGTGCAAGTTGACGTGGTGAAAGGCGCGTGGGACGCGTCCCGCATCGTCGGCAACGTGGCGCGCGCTGTCGAACGGGCGCGTGCCGAGGGTGTGCCGGTGATCTGGGTGCAGCACGCGGACGAAGAGCTGGTTCACGGCAGTCCCGAATGGCAATGGGCGCCCGAGCTTGTGCCCGCCGCGGGCGAGCCGCTGATCCACAAGAATTTCAACTCATCGTTTGAGCAGACATCTTTGGAAGAAGAGTTGGCCACACTGGGTGCGACCCATATCGTGTTGGCCGGCTGCGCAACCAACTGGTGCATTCGCGCGACCGCCTATGGCGCGCTGGAGCGCGGCTACGACCTGACGCTGGTCAAGGACGCGCACACAACGAAGACGATGGATCTGGGCGACGGCACTGTGCTTGCGGCGCAAACCCTGGTGCAGGACCTCAACATCGCAATGACCTGGTTGAGCTACCCGGGCCGCAAGAACGGTACGGCAACCGCGGAAGACGTTGCCTTTGCTACGGCTGGCCAGCAGGAATCTCAACCCACTGCCTGAAAAAAGCCGAGAGATCGGTGCCGGTCGCTTCTTCCATCGCTTTGCGGAAGTCCGCCGTCTCTACCGACTGGCCAAAGTAGCTCTGCGTGTAATGCTTTAGGCCTTTCCAGAATTTCTCTTCGCCCAGAGTGCCGCGCAACTCGTGCATTACCAGCGCGCCCTTGTCGTACACCAGGGAGCGGTCAGAGGCGGTGGGTTTGTCCCAATCGGGAAACACCAGTGATTTGTCCAGCCCTGCGTCGCGCACCGCCTGGTATTTGACGCGTGCGGCGGCTATCTGGCGTTGGTATTCGGCCGCGCCAAAGCGGTGTTCCAGATAGGCAGCGGTCATGAAGGTGGCGATGCCTTCGTTGAGCCAGAAATGCCGCCACGATTTGTTGGTCACGCCATTGCCCCACCACTGGTGCGCCATCTCGTGTGCGCCCAGCCAGATGGCTTGCGGGTCGGCCAATACGCGCGTGCCGTAGCGCACGCCCATGGTGGAGAAGCTGGCCATCTCCTGCGCTGCGGGGCCATTGAGCAATACCTGTCGGTACGCGGCATAGGGATAGGCCACACCCGCGCGCTCAGCGTAAAAAGTCAGCATGTCGGCGCTGTCCGCAAACACCTGCTGCAACGATGCCGAGGTAAACAGGTTCGAGGGGCCGAAGTACTGCAGCGACGTTTTGCCCGCCGACTCCTGCGTTTGAGTGAAATTGCCTGCGACAAAGCCATACAGGTAGCTCGGCATGGGCGATTCCAGGCGCCAGGCGTGCGTCACTTTGCCATCACCCTGCAACTGCACCGAATCGAGCTGGCCATTCCCCGCAGACAACAGCGCAGGCGGCAGTACCAGCGTCAGGCTGAACGGCGCACGCACCGAAGGATCGTCCAGGCAGGGCATCCATTGGCTGGTGCTGAATGCGGTGGACACCTGCGATGTGTCCTTGTCAAAGCGCAGACCACCACTGGCGTCACCGGTGTAACGGATCTGCAGTTGCTGCGCAGTGTTGGGCTTGAGCGTGGCCGGGAGTTGTACGCGAAACCGGGTTCCGGTCTTTTCAAACGAAAGCGCATCAGGACCGAGTTGCACAGACGCAATACGCAGCGCGCCAGCGTCCAGGTGGATGTATTGCAAGCCCTGCGTCTGAATCGAAAAGTCCATCTGCAACGTACCCTGGATCGTGCTGGTTTCGAACTGGGGTTCCAGCTGCAGCGTGAATTGCGTGACGCGCCAGTTGGTCTGCGCCATGGCGCTTGCGGCGCACAACAGGGCACACGCTGTCCCGGCCCAAAGAGCCAGGCGTCGTATCCATCGGTTCATATCGGGAGGATTTTGGAAGCGTCCGGCTTGTCCAGCCAGGCAGAAAACTCGGCGGCCAACTGTTCGCTGGCCGAAGTGGCAGCGGTCCAGGCCTTGACGCGGCTGGCCAGGTCCTGGCCGTAGTGGGTGAAATCGGTGCGATCCGGCAGCTTGGCGTTTGGCAGGGTTTTGACCCACTCGGGGTTGGGCGCCAAGAGCAGCATCGTATCCAGATGGTGGGTCGCCTTGTGGCGCCACTTCAGGCCCTTGTCCAGCCATCCGGGCACCACGGCTTTCTGGAAATGCGGGTACAGCACGATGCCATTTTGAGGGGCGCGTTGAGTGCCATTTGTGCCGCTAGCGCCCGCAGAATGTGCGTGAGCAGCTATTTCTTTGATAGCAGACGGAGCGGCCGGATAGTTCAGGTGCAAGTGGTAATCGGTGATGCCGCCATCCCAGTAGGCGCCCGGTGGCGCGTCGGGAATGTTGTGCACGGCCTTCAATACAAACGGAATGGAGCAACTGGCCTGTAGTGCAGGGTTGAAGTTGCGCTCGCTTAAACACACCTGGCGCGTGCGGTAGTCGGCAGTTCCGAAAGGCAGCGGCGCGGCGTGAGATTCGCAATTTGCCGCAGGGCCGCCCCAAGGCAAATTTGCCCCCTTGGGGGGCAGCGACCCGTGCAACGGCGAAGCGTGGGGGCAATATACCGGTGTAGAGAACACCACGCGCTCCAGCCATGCTCCCATGGCTTTGCGGTGCACGGTGTTGGTCAGGAGCGCGCCGAGGTAGCCCAGCGGTGTGCGCAGGCCATGCTCGGTGTTCAGCACATGCCTGCCGCGCGAGGTCACGATGTGCAACCGGTAACGCGGATGGTCCAGCACCTCGTGCACGCGACCGCCATAAAACGCCTGCAAGTTCTGGCCAAACAGCTCGCTGACCATGTCGGCCGATGGTCGCTTTTGACCAGGTGCCAGTTCATAGTGCTGGCGGATGTAATCGCTTTCGAGTCGCTTGAACGCCTTGACCGGGTCGATCAGGCACGCGGTAGACATGCGCCACGCGCCAATGGAGGCGCCCACCAGATCAATCGGCTGGTGGCTGCGCGTGAGCCAATCACCAAAGATGAACCGGTCCAGCGGCCCGAGTATCAGCCCCTTGGGGCCACCGGCAGCGCCGGCGATGGTACGAATGTCTTGGGGGCTGAGACCATTTTGGCGGATCGCCTGCAGCGCCTTGGGGCCTGCGTAGAGTTGTAGAGCGTTCAAGTGTGCGCTGCCCAATCAAAGGGATCTTGTTGCAAGGCCATATCAATATCCAATCCGAGCGCGACGCCGACCGCATCGGGGTAGCTCACGGCCATGCCCTTTTCGCTTAAACCCGCCTCCTTGCAGCGCGCGCGCCAAGTGGCCAGGTGGATCACACCGGCCATGGGTTCGTAGACGTTGTTTTCAAACGGCTCGTACTGGTGCTCCAGTGCATCAATCATGGTCTGGGGGAATTGCCATTGGCGCGCATAGCCTGCGCCCACCGAGGCATAGCAATAGCCAAACTCGCGTCGCTCCAAGCGCGCGCGTTTCAGGTCCAGCGGCGCAACCTCTTCGTTCAGCCGGGCAATCTCTTCGGGCATGGCCAGGTGCATCGCCAGTTCGCCCATGCAATGGATCAGCCCACAGGTAAATGCAGCCTGCTGGTTTTGCTTCACCACGCCCGCTAGCGCGCGCGATACGCGGGCCACGTTGAGGCTGTAGTCCCAAAACTGCTGCAGGTTGATGCCCGGCACAGCTTTCATCGACGCGCCAGCGGCGGCTTCTTGCGCCATCTTGCGGACCTCGACCAGGTTCAGCAGCGCCAACGCTTCAGAGACGCTGGTGACCTTGCCGGTGAGTTTGAAAAAATCGGAATTTGCCAACCGCAGCAGCCGGGTGGTCAGTGCCGGATCGGTACTGATCAGCTGGTTGACTTTGTGCAGGCTGACCTCTGGCCGGTCCAGTTCGACCAGCAGCAAAGCAACGACTTTGGGGATGCTGGGCAGATTGAACTGCTTCTCCAGCAACGCACTGAGTTTCATGGCAAACAGTCTCTATGCACCAAGGGGGCCAACGTTATGTTGCATGCATTATGGCGTGTCGATCGTCAATAGATTGCGCGGCGGCGCCTGCTCCCGTGGCTTGGTTCATACGCAGGGTGTACATCCACCCTTCACTTTGTTCCCAATTTGGGGTTGAACTGCTACATTGAGCGGCTTTAGGCCTCGCACCCGGCCTCACTTACCCCCGCCCTATCGCGACCGACCCTATGAACCCAAATCCTTCAAGCCTCTGCGCGAGTGCTACCGGCGGCGGACAGCGTTTTTTGCATTGGGTGCGTGCCTACTGCATGGGGGTCTTTGCAGCGAGTATTCTGTGTTTCGCGCCCGGTGCGATGGCTGCTTTCGCGACAGACTGCACGACGGGTTGCCACAATCCACCAGACGCAGGCGGTGCCAGGGTCAATGCCGCGAATGCGGGTTCAGTCATCACCGCCGCGAACTCCATCAATGGCATGGGCCTCTCAGCTCCGCAACTTGCGGCGGTTGCCTCATATGCCTCGGAGATCACCACCCTGCTGGGCGGCGCCTCCATTTTCACCGGCCCCACACGCGTCGTCGCCTACCACTCGGCTGGCAACTCGATCACCGTCCCCAACGTTGTAATGTCTCCCCTGAGCAACGTCATCACCAGCTATGGCGGCTCTGCCTCCTATGGATCGGTTGGTGGCGTGGGCACCACGGCCCTGACCTACACCCACACCGCAAACCATTGCGGGGCAGACACCGTGACCGCATTCGGACAGGGGGCGGCGACTACAGCCAACCGGTTTATTCCCATAACTGTCACCCCTCCAACGATCACCGCGCCCTCCCCGACAGTCAACCTCTCGTACTCTACAAGCACGCAAAACATATCGTTGGTCGGTATTGCCAATGTGTCCAACATCACCATCACCAGCACACCTGCCAATGGCACGGGGGCAGTGGTCAGCACCAATACCCTGAGCTACGCTGCCGATGCCAACACATACAAAGCCCAAGTGACCATCGGCTACCGGGGTGAAGGGCCTGGCGTATATGGCACTAGCAATAGCTGTGGCAGTAGCAACGGGACCCTTACGGTGAATGTGGGGCTTCCTCCGGTCCCTACGGTTGCCAATATCGGCACATTGACGGTGTCGTCAATGAGTCCCACCAACATTGACGTGACGGCCTACATTGCGGGCGTGGTAGCGAGCAACCCGTCGGCAACCTACGCCGTTGCCGCGTCCCAGCCCACGACCGGCGGATCGGGCTCATCCGGCGTCGCAGGCAATGTCATTACATACACACCGCCCGGCGGTTTTACCGGCCTCACCACCATCACCTATACCAAAGCGGGACCCGGTGGCACCTCCAATACCGGCACCATTACGCTGAACGTATCGGCTGCGCCTCTTGTGGCGGCGACTTCGGCCACTACCGCCTACAACACGCCCGTTTCGATCAATCTGGCGGGATCGATCACCTCTGGCACGGCGGTCACCGCGGTGACCCCATCGGCACAAACCAATGGTGTTGCAATTCAGACCGGACCAACGACCATTCAGTTCACACCCACGAATGGGTTCTTCGGTACGGGGTCTTTCTTGTACACCGCGGACAATGTTGGCGGTACCTCCGGCACGGCGCTGGTAACGTTGACAGTGAATCCCCCGCCACCCACCGTCGGTGCCACCTTCGCCATCATTCCCTACAACACAGCAACGGCCATTAACCTGGCGACCTCCATTGGGCCGGTGGGGGCCACGGTACTCAGCGTGACGCCATCGGGCGCGGTGGGCGGAACGGCGTTGGCCACAGGGCCATCCACGATCACTTTTACGCCAACGCCAGGATTGGTGGGCGCGGCGAGCTTCAATTACTCGGCAACCAATGCGGGCGGGGCCTCTGCCGGCACGGCCGCTGTCAGTGTGACGGTCTCAGCGCCCAGTGCGCCTAAAACGACCTCCAGCGCGATTTACATTCCGGCCAACGAGGCTTCCACCATCCAGTTGGGCTCCGACATCACCGGCCTTTTTTCCTCGGCAGGTCTCGTCACCCTACCTTCCAAGGGTGTGGCAACGCTTAACGGCACCACGGTGACCTACACCCCCAACGCGGGATATACGGGGGCGGACTCCTTTACCTTCAAGGCCACTGGCATAGGCGGCGACTCGAACGTGAGCTCGGTATTCATCACGATAAGCGCGTTGCCCATAACGCCTGCATTAAGCCGGGTTACGCCGATCAACAAGCCTGTGGCCATCGACGTCTCCGGCGTTGCGGCGGGTAACTTCACCAGCATTACCGTCACTTCACCCGCCAACGGGGCCGCTCAGGTCAGCGGAAAGCTCATCACCTACACCCCCAAACCGGATTTCACTGGCAAAGACACCTTTACCTATACAGCCGTAGCCGGGTCTGGCATCAACTCTATACCGGGCACTATTACGGTTGACGTATTGCCATTGCCGACTGCCAAACCGGCAGCAATGAACGTCCCGCTGAACACACCCACAAGCCTCAACCTGGGTCCACAGCTCTCAGGGGGCGCCATTAGCGGAGTTACCGTTGGCACGGCACCCGAGCATGGCACCGTGAAGGTGGTGGGGACCACCGTCACCTACACGCCTACGGCGGATTACGTGGGTGCCGATAGCTTTACCTACATTGGTGTTGACAGCGTTGCGGGGAATTCCCTGCCCGCGACCGTGTCGGTGACCGTGTTCCTTGTAGCCCCTTCGGTCAAGCCTGTGACACTCACCGTTGCACGGAATGCTTCAGGCAGTGTTGATCTCGCGAGCTACATCACCGGATCGGCGATCACCGGCATCAGCATCGACGTGCCGCCCAAGCAGGGCATCGCCAGGGTGGCCGGCACCATACTGACCTATACCCCCACGCCAGGAGTGTTCGGCCAGGATGCATTCACGTTCATTGCCTACGGAGCAGCCGGCAAGTCAACCCCGGGCTCCGTGAATGTGACCATTACCGGCGAGCCCGATCCCAGGAACGATGTCACGGTCAACTCCACCCTCAGCAGCCAGGTCCTTGCCGCCATGGGAATGGCCCGGGCCCAGGTCGCCAACTTCGCGCGCCATTCCGAACGATCGCAACGAAGTCGTTTCAACGGAGCGTTGGGCTGGAACTCACTCGGTTCTGCCGCAGCTCCGTCTGGCTTTGCATCCGCCTCGGCGGCTCCCTATGCCCTGGGGCCGCCAGCAATGGGCCAACAAAACGCCACATTGGCGTCGCTGATGCCCAATGCCACCCAGTTGCCCCTGGGCACCGCGCCTGCCAGTTTGCCGCTGTCAACGGGGCTTGCAATGGCCGCCAATGACCTGGGTATTGCCGGATCGCCGCTCTACGTCCTGGCCAACGGCCTGGTTCAAAACCGGTCTGTCGACTTGGGAGCTATCCAGCAGACATTTGGGCAGAGTACGGGTACGCCCACCCCAGAATCCACCAAAGTGTGGGTAGAGGGCGTGGCGAGCTTCGGTGTGCGGGATGCCAACGGGAATATCAGCGGCGCGAACTTCAGTTCCACCGGTATTACCTTGGGGGTCGACCAGGTCATCAGCGACAAACTGACCGTAGGCCTGGGCGTTGGCTACGCCCAAGACACAACCCATATCGGCACTGATGGCTCGCGCAGCGATAGCAAAGGCTACTCTCTGGCCGTGTATGGAAATTACATGGCAAGTGAGAACGTGTTTGTCGAGGGGCTGCTAGGGATTGGCGGCTTCGACTTCGATACACGACGCTATGTACAGCCCATGGACGACTTTGCGCTCAGCAACCGCAAGGGCTACCAATATTTTGGGTCTATCGGTGCCGGCTACGAATGGCATGGAAAGACCACGATGGTTTCTCCTTACGCGCGACTGGAGTTTTCGTCTGATCATCTGGGTGAAAGCACAGAAACCGGGGCGAGCTACTACGCTCTCACCTATTTCGAACAACCGGCGTCCTCCATGCAAGGTGTCGTCGGCTTGCGCGGCGAAGCCATACACGCCACGCCCTTCGGATTCGTAGTGCCACGGGCCCGACTGGAGTGGCGCCAGGATCTGCGCGAGAGCGGCGAAGCCACCATTGCGTACGCCGATCAGGTGGGGGGCACGCGCTACTCCATCAGTCCTGCGGGCAGCCAGCGTAGCGCGCTGGTTTGGGGCATCGGCAGTGATTTCATGTTCCGCGACGGCTGGTCACTCGGGTTGGACTACCAGCTGTCCCGCGTGTCGGCCAGTGAATCGAGTTTTGCGCTGCGTGTCAAAGTGACCAAGGAGCTCGGTGTCAAAGGCATGCCCAAGTTGCTGCAAGGTGTTGAGATGGACCTCAACGACGACAACGAAATCCAGGTGGACGCCGGTTACACCTGGGACGACAACATCACGCGCGGCAAAGTTGCAGGCGACATTCTGGTGGACAACCTGTACACGCTCAATGTCAGCAAGACCATGGCCGTCAACCTGAACGGTACCTCGCGGCTGCTCCTGACGGCTGCCGCGGGCGGCGAACGCTTCCAGAATTTCAACGGCCTCAGTAAATACACCCTGACCGGCGAAGCGACCTACCAGTACAAGGGCTCTGCAGAGTTTGATGCAGCCACCTGGGGACTGTTTGGAAAAGTGACGGCGGAAGACTTCCAGTCGGAGTTGCGCGATGGTTATCGCTACGCCCTGGGGGTATCGGTGATGCAGCCGTTGACGAACCGGATCACGCTGTCGGGCGCTCTGTCGGCCAATGGCCGACGTGCCCGCAGTGAGGTGTTCGGCACCAAAGACACCTCTGCACGCTTCAACGTTGATTATTCGCTGGGGCGCGGCGCAACCCTGTATCTGGGCGGGGAATACCGCAAGGGCGATCTGGTGTCGACCGGGCAAGCGTCGCTGGAGAACGTATCCATCGCGAAAATGCTGGTGGCAGACGACGCCTTTGATGCCGGTCGTTTCATCAGCTACCGGCTGGACGCGACTACCTGGTTGACCACCCTCGGCTACAACGTCGGCCTGGGGCCGCGCGATTCGTTGGATGTGTCATGGCGACGCGTGCAGTCCACGCCTGAGCTGCGCCCCACTTGGGCGACCTCTCCTACAAGCTACGTCAACAACCAGTTTTCGATCAGCTACCTGATGCGGTTTTAAGGCTATGCAACACACCCAAGCACTTCCTGCGTTTCTTTGCTCCATTGCCTTGGCTGCCCTGCTCGCGGGATGCGGCGGCGGGGGCGCTGGGTCGACCGGAGGGAAGGATGTCACTCCGACTTCGAATGGCCCGGTGACCACCACGGCAGGTCCGGACAGCTTCCTGCTGTTTCCCAATCCGGTCAAACTGTCCGACGGAAGCCTGCAGGTCAATACGCTGAACTACGCCGTGTCGTATTACAAGGCGATTGATCCTGGAAACGAGCGCGACACGCTTGAAAAATTCAAGACCCGCAACGGATTTGGCTCGACCGCCAACGGAGCCATTGAAGAGGCCATCATTTTTGGTGACCAGCGCGACCTGAGTTACGGCCGCAAGATGACCGGGCGCCAGAATGCAGATGGCAGTTTGGCCTTTGTCGTTGAAAACTATATGGTGGGTGGCTACGGGGCCTACTCACCCGTCAATCTGGAAGCAGCCATCAAGGGCGAATCCAAGTGGCACCTTGGCACCAATGCGATTGAGTTCAGCCCTGGGCCTGGCGGCACCGTGCGTTTCGTCAAGTACTACACCTACGACCCGGTCACCGGTGCGCGGCTGCTGATGGCGAATCTGGATGGTCGGGGCGACAAGGCCATGCCTACGATTTGCACGTCATGCCACGGCGGACGGGGTGACGCATTGACGCCGTCTGGCTTGTTCCCCAAGCTGATGAATGTCGCGTCCGGTGCCGATGTGGCCGCGCCCGACCGTGGTGGCATGCGCGGTGATCTCGCCGGACAGTTGCACGCGCTGGAGCCTACTTCCCTGGACTTCTCCCCGCTACCGGGTTACACGCGGGCTGAGCAGGAAGCAAAAATCAAGAGTTTCAACAAGATGGTGCTGTGCGGCATCAGCCTGCCCACCGGCACCACCAAGCCCACGGGATTTCCAGAAGACGACTGCCGCCGGGTGGCGAATCCCAATGAATACCAAGGCGCTGCCGCAGAACACCTGAAGAGCATGTACGGCGGTAACGGCCTGCCGTCGGCCACCAGCGCCAAGCTGGATACGTTCGTACCCGCCAGCTGGCAGGCGTACGGCCAGAGCAGCCTGTATCTCAGTACCGTGACACAAAGCTGCCGGGTGTGTCACAGCCTGCGCGGCACGGGCAACCAGTCCGATATCAGCTTCGAAGACTTCAAAGCCTTCGACGGCTATGCGTCCCGGATCAAGGCCCATGTGATCGACCGCGGCAATATGCCCTTGGCCAAGCTGGTGTACGACACCTATTGGGGCACGTCATCCATCAACCGCCCGATGGCCGACTATCTGACCGGCAAAGGATTCGCCGATGCCGCTGACGGCCGCCCTGGGCGTCCTGTTGCCGACCCGGGCCCCGGGCGCGTTGTCAAAACACTGTCAACCACGCTGGATGGCAGCATGAGCCTGTATTCGTCTTCGTACCAATGGGCCATAGCCGCGGGACCGGCCGGAGCCACCCTATCCGGCGCGACCACGGTGGCGCCGACCTTGACCGCGATTACAGACGGGGCCTACACGCTGCAATTGATCAGCAGCAACGGCATGGTGAGCAGCAAGCCCCAAACCATGACGGTGGTGATAGACCGTAGTCTCGCGTGGGACCCTTCCGCAGTCAGCTTTAGCGACATCAAGACCATCCTGCAGGCAGGCACCGGCAGTTGCACCACCTGCCACATCAGTACGAAAATTCCGGCCACCCAGACGCTGACTCCGCCGCTGTTTTACGACGACTATGACCGTGCTGCTACCGGTGTTGCCACCGATGCGACCAACCGCCAATGGCTGTATACGGAAGTCCGCAGCCGGGTCAACTTCACCGATATTGCAGCAAGCGCGCTGTTGCGCAAACCTTCGGGCAACCACCACGGAGGTGGGGTCGTGGCATTGAACGGGTTCAACGCAGAACTGCAGCCCGGAGCCCCTGGGCGGCTGGGCTACGACAAGATACTGGCCTGGATCCTTCGAGGCGCGCCGGAATAGCCTCCGCCGAAAGGCAGAGGGTCAGTAGGACCGGCGCGGTCCGCTGTAGGCGTCCTTGGAGAACACAAACGGAGTCGTTCTTCCCACCAGGGTTTCGATCAGGGCGAGCTCCTGATCGGAGTGGTTCAGAAACGGTGCGTTGCGGATATTCTTTCCCGCGCCACCATCCTTGACGATGTACACCGGCCGGTCGTGGTGGCTGGCGGTGATGGATTCCTTGCTTTGCGGATCATCGTTGGCCTGTACCTCGGTTGCCCCATAGCAGGTACAGAAGTAAGTCTGCTCGGGATCGCTTTCAATATAAAAGCCGGTGCCCCGGATACCGACTGTTGCAGTGGGAGTCGACAGCCGCATGGGCGAATTGCGTGACACCGATAACAGCTTGCCGCTCAACAGCCGCAAGCCACCGATGACCAGACTGCCGATCGACGATTCCGGAGGTTGGATAACCAGGTTGCTGTCACCACGGAGAATCATCGAGTGGGAGTTCACCACAAAAATGACTTCGCTGTTTTTGCCAGTTTGCAGGGTGTCGCCAGACTTGATGGGCGTCGAGAGCGTCGCCTTCTGGTTGTTCACCAGAACGTCACCCGAAAGACCGTAAATGCTTTGTCCAGGTGGCAGTTTGGAAGGCTTGGTTCCGAAAATGCTGAAGCCCTGGGCTTGGGCTTGTGGCAATGCCGCACCGAACACGCCAGCTGCCAACGCTTGGATCAGCCACAAGCGGCGTTCGTCATCTACTTCGTCAAAGTTCTTCATGTGACAGCTCCTGAGGTTCACCCCATTGTCGCGGATATATGGCCTTCTGCAAGCGATACCTAACGCTTGAGCTTGGCAAAGGCGCTGGCCATGGCTGAACCGCCCGCCGCGTTCTGGTCACGGTAACTGCCCTGTTGACGTTCTCCGCGAGCTGGGCCTTGGTAGCGGTTGTCCCCTGACCCCCTTCCGTCATTGCTTTTGTTGCCCGCAGGTGCCGCGCCGATCTTCATGGTCAGGCTGATGCGCTTGCGTGCGACATCGACTTCCTGCACCTGCACTTTGACGATGTCACCGGTCTTCACGACCTCGCGCGCATCGTTGACGAACTTGTGTGCCAACTGGCTCACGTGGACCAGACCGTCCTGGTGCACGCCCAGATCGATAAACGCGCCGAAGGCGGCCACGTTGCTGACCGTGCCTTCGAGGATCATTCCCTCTTTCAGGTCGGCAATGTCTTCCACGCCGTCGTTGAAGCGCGCCACCTTGAAATCCGGGCGCGGATCGCGGCCGGGTTTTTCCAGCTCGGTGAAGATGTCCTTGACGGTGATCACACCGAACTGTTCGTTGGCAAACAGCTCGGGGCGCAGCGTTTTGAGCATGTCGGCACGGCCCATGATCTCTGTGACCGGCTTGCCGGTCTTGGCGATGATCTGTTCGATCACGGGGTAGGTTTCAGGGTGCACGCCCGTCATGTCCAGCGGGTTGCTTCCGCCGCGGATGCGCAAAAATCCCGCGCTCTGTTCGAATGTTTTGGCACCCAGCCCAGTGACTTTCATCAAGTCCTGGCGGCTGCCAAAGGCGCCGTTGGCTTCACGCCAGCGCACCACGGCCTTGGCCACAGTGCCGGACAAGCCGGACACGCGGCTCAATAACGGCACGCTGGCGGTATTCAAGTCCACACCGACCGAGTTCACGCAGTCTTCGACCACGGCTTCCAGCGTCTTGGCCAGCTCGCTCTGGTTCACATCGTGCTGGTACTGGCCCACGCCAATGCTCTTGGGGTCGATCTTCACGAGTTCGGCCAACGGGTCTTGCAGGCGGCGGGCAATGGACGCTGCGCCGCGCAGGCTCACGTCCACATCGGGCATTTCTAGCGACGCGAACTCGCTGGCGGAGTAGACCGACGCGCCGGCTTCGGACACCACCACCTTCTCCACCTTGATCTCGGGCGCGCCAGCTTGCGCGGCCATCTTGGCCAGAAGCTTGATCAGGTCGCCGGCCAGCTTGTCGGTTTCGCGGCTGGCGGTGCCGTTGCCAATCGCGATCAGATTCACACCGTGTTTGGCGCAGAGCTTGCCCAAGGTGTGCAGGGAGCCTTCCCAGTCTTTGCGCGGTTCGTGCGGGAATACGGTCGCGGTTTCGACCAGCTTGCCGGTGGCATCGACCACGGCCACTTTCACACCGGTGCGGATGCCTGGGTCCAGGCCCATCACCACGCGCGGGCCAGCGGGCGCTGCCAGCAGCAGGTCGCGCAGGTTGTCGGCAAACACCTTGATAGCTACTTTCTCGGCATCTTCGCGCAGCCGGGTGAACAGGTCACGCTCGGTAGACAGCGAGAGCTTGACCTTCCAGGTCCAGCCCACGCATTTGCGGATCAAATCGTCGGCCGCACGGCCCTGGTGGCTCCAGCCCAGCTTCAAGGCGATGCGGCCTTCAGCCAGCGTGACCACGGGGCCCGCTATCTTTTTGGTAGCTGCTCGCGCATGTCCTGCGGGCGCTACAGGCATATTTGCCTCTGGAAGCACCAGCTTGGCGTCCAGAATGTCCAGCGCACGTCCGCGGAACACGGCCAGCGCACGGTGGCTGGGCACGCGGCCGATCGGCTCGTCGTAGTCAAAATAATCGCGGAACTTGGACACGTCGGCGTTGTTCTCGTCCTTGCCTTCGGCCAGCTTGCTTTGCAGCAAGCCTTCGTTCCACAGCCAGGCGCGCAGGTCTTGCACCAGCATCGGGTCTTCGGCCCAGCGCTCGGAGAGCAGATCGCGCACACCGTCGAGCACTGCGAACACGGTGGAGAAATCGGGCTGCTTGTCGGCAATCTGCTCCGCGGTCAGCGGGGGTTTGAGGTAGGCCTCGGCGGCATCCGCAGGAACCAGCGTGGGATCAGCAAACAGCGCATCTGCCAATGGCTCCAGCCCTGCTTCCTTGGCCAACTGGCCTTTGGTGCGGCGTTTGAGCTTGAACGGCAAGTAGATGTCTTCGACTTCCTGTTTGGTCGCAGCCTGGTGAATTGCGGCGGTCAATGCAGGCGTCAGCTTGCCCTGCTCGTCAATCGCCTTGCACACCGCTTCCTTGCGGTCGCGCAATTCGCGCAGGTAGCTCAAACGGGTTTCCAGTTCACGCAACTGGATGTCATCCAGCCCACCTGTCACCTCTTTGCGGTAGCGGGCGATAAACGGCACAGTGGCGCCTTCGTCCAATAGCTGGACGGCTGATTGCACTTGGTCGGGACGAACACGGATTTCCTGCGCGATCTGCGCGATGATTTGCTGCATGGGGGGAAGACTGACGCTGACTAAGAATATGGGATGCTACGGAAGTAGCCGGGGAACGAATCTGAAAACAACTGAGAACGAAGAACAGGAGTTTGCCACATGTACCTTGCCTCCCTGGATCAGCACCTGCTGGCCTCTGCGCCCCAGCAGAATCTGTCCGGTTTTGCCCGGTTTGCCAAGGAGTTTTGGTATTTCGGCATCAAGGAGGCCCGCGCCTGCCTGTTTGTAGCGCTGTTCTTTGCCGCGGTTTTTACGGTGCCACGCGGCGGAATTGGCGCTTTGCCGCGCTACGACGTCTTGCTGATCGTTGCGCTGGCGATCCAGGTCTGGATGGTCTGGACCAAACTCGAAACGCTGGACGAACTCAAGGCCATCTGCCTGTTCCACGTCGTGGGTTTTGCTTTGGAGGTCTTCAAGACGTCCAGCGGCATCAAGTCATGGGCCTACCCGGATTTCGCGTACACCAAGCTGTGGGGCGTGCCACTGTTTTCTGGCTTCATGTATGCCGCTGTTGGCAGCTACATCATCCAGGCCTGGCGCCTGTTCGATTTGCGGATTCAGCACCATCCGCCCTACTGGATGGCCGTGTGCGTTGCCATCGCCATCTACGCCAACTTCTTCACCCACCACTACATCGGTGATTACCGCTGGTACATCGCGGCATGTGCCCTCGGCCTTTACGCGCGGGCTACCGTCGTGTTCCGTCCGCTGGACCGGGAGCGGCGCATGCCGCTGCTGTTGGCCTTTGTACTGATAGGCTTTTTTATCTGGCTGGCGGAAAACATCAGCACCTTCTTTGGCGTATGGAAGTACCCCAACCAGCTGGGCGCCTGGTCTGCCGTGCATGTGGGCAAGTGGAGCTCATGGTCGTTGCTGGTGATCATGACGTTCACCATCGTGGCCCACCTCAAGCACATCAAGCGCAGCATCCACGTGCCGCAATAACCCGTAAACTGACCTTCACAACCACCAGACAACTCCCATGCCCAGCTCCACCATCTCCATCCCCAGCCACGACGGCAAAGCGTTTGACGCCTATTTATCTTTACCGCCCACCGGCAAAGGCCCAGGACTGGTGCTGATCCAGGAAATCTGGGGGGTCAACGCGCATATCAAAGCGGTCGCCGATTCCTATGCGCTCGATGGCTATGTGGTGCTGGCGCCCGATGTGTTCTGGCGCCAGGAGCCGAAGACGGACCTGAACTACGACGAGGCCGGCACCAAGAAAGCCTATGCACTGATGCACGCGCTGGACGCCCCGAATGCGGTGAAGGACCTGGCTGCCACGGCGCAGGTATTGCGCGCACTGCCGGAAGTCACTGGCAAGGTGGGCGTGGTGGGCTTCTGCATGGGCGGGCGATTGTCGTACCAACTCGCAGCGACCGGCGCCGTCGACACCTCGGTCTGCTATTACGGCGGTGGCATTCACAACGCACTGGACGTAGCGCCCAAAGTGCAGGTGCCTATCCTTTTCCACTACGCCGCGCTCGATGCGCACATTCCGCTCGCCGCAGTTGAATCTGTCAAAACGGCGTTCGCCGGCCACAGCAATGCGCAGTTTCATGTGTACGAAGGCGCAGACCACGGCTTCAACTGCTGGGCCCGCCCCATGTACAACCAGCGCGCTGCGGCTTTGGCGCACGGTCGCACGCTGGAGTGGTTGTCCAACCACCTGGGCTGAAGCCTCCCACCATGGCAGATTTTGATTTGATCGTCATCGGCGGTGGCTCGGGTGGCGTGCGTGCGGCCCGCATCGCAGCCAACCATGGCGCACGCGTGGCCCTGGTCGAGGAATACCGGCTGGGCGGTACTTGCGTCATTCGCGGCTGCGTGCCCAAGAAGCTGATGGTTTACGCCTCACGCTTCGCACAGGAGTTTGAAGAGGCTGCAGGGTTTGGCTGGACGCTGGGTACGCCGCGCTTTGACTGGGCCACGCTGAAGGCGCGGCGCGATGCAGAGGTGGCCCGCCTTGAGGGCATTTACCGTAGCAACCTGCTGGCGGCAGGCGTAACCATTTTGGAAGACCGCGCGGTGCTGGTGGACAGCCGCACGGTGGCGTTGTCGAGCGGCAACCAGCTGACAGCCACTCACATTTTGATAGCTACTGGCGCACAACCCTCGGGCGTTACCGCCACAACGGGCCATGAACTCGCGATTGACTCCAATGGATTCTTTGAGTTGGAGCAACTGCCCCGCCGGGTCGTCGTGCAAGGCGCGGGCTACATCGCGCTGGAGCTGGCCTGTGTGCTGAAACTCTTGGGTTCCGAGGTACAGGTGGTAGTTCGCGGCGACAACATCCTGCGCGGGTTTGATGCCGATGTACAGCAACACCTGAGCCAGGAACTGGTTGCTCTGGGCTTGCAGTTTCACTACGGTCGCCACATCACGGCCATCACCCAAAGCAGTCATTGCATGCAGGCGGCACTGGACGATGGCACAGCGTTAGAGACCGATTGCGTGCTGCGCGCCCTGGGCCGCAAACCCAATACCGCCGGGCTGGGCCTCGAAAATCTGGGGCTGAAACTCGATGTCCACGGCGCCATCCCGGTAGACGCCTATTCGCAAACGGCCGTACCCGGCGTCTACGCGGTGGGCGATGTGACCAACCGCGTCAACCTCACGCCCATGGCCATCCGCGAAGGCCATGCCTTTGCCGACACCGTGTTTGGCAAGACGCCACGCAGCGTGGACCACACCTTGGTGCCCACCGCCGTGTTCACCACACCCGAGGCTGGCGTGGCGGGCCTCACCGAAGAGCAGGCCTTGAAGCAATACCCGCATCTGGATGTGTACCGCACCAGCTTTCGGCCCATGAAAGCCACGCTGTCCGGCCACAAGGGCAAGATGCTGCTGAAGCTGCTGGTGGACCGCGATACCGACCGGGTGCTGGGCTTTCACGCAGTGGGCCCAGATACCGGTGAAATGGCGCAGCTGGTTGGCGTGGCGCTGCAAATGCAGGTCACCAAGGCCGCGCTGGATGCTACGCTCGCGGTACACCCGACGGCAGCCGAAGAGCTCGTCACCATGCGCACACCTGCCGTGCGACACAACCTTTAACCCTGAAAAACCCAGCCGATGCCCCTCACCTCTACTAGCGTCGGCACCCTCCCCGCGACCACCCCACCAAAAATCCAATGGACGGAGGCCGGCGAAGAACGCTCCGCGCTGTGGCGTTCGGAACGCGGCGCGCCGCCTCCTAAAAAAGTGGTGCTGGCGGACGACACCATGACCGCAGACGACGCCTACCGCCTGGCTTGCGCGGGCACGGCGCTGCTGTGGCGCGGCGATTTTCATAACGCACGCCAATTGCTGCAGGCATTGGCCCGTCGCATTGACAAGACGCCCGAGCGCAAGAAACGCAAAGCAGCGGGCACACCAGCGCCCGAAGTCTCCCCCGTTGATGCGTTCAACCAGCATCGCCAAGCCCAGTCGCAACGCGCGCGCATTCTGGCGACGGTGTTGCTGCCGTTTAACGCGGACTACGGCATCCCCCTGCGCCGCGCGCCGGACGCGCGCCAGGCCTGTGCCGAGGCGTGGGGCCCGGTGACGGAGACCGATGGCAACGGCGTTGCTTCGTTGCGCGATCTACTGGGCATGATCAGCGCGCACGAGTGGCACAAAAAGGGCGTAGAGATATCGGTGCTGGGCAACGCGCCCAACAACCGCATCTACCCCAGTTACGGCGTGTTCTCGCCGGTGCGGGGTGAATACGTGGACTTGGTGGCCAAGGTGCCATTGCCGAAAACCGGACAGACACCCTTCTGCGCATTTGACATTGGTGTGGGCTCCGGCGTGCTGTCGGCGATGCTGGCACGCCGTGGTATCGCGCGCGTCATAGGCACCGACCAGGACCCGCGTGCTCTGGCCTGCGCCAACGCCAATTTGCAACAACTCGGCGTTGCGGCCAGGGTGAAAGTATTGCAAGCCGACCTGTTTCCGCCCGAGACATTTGGAAAGGCCTCCGTGATCGTCTGCAACCCACCCTGGTTGCCCGCGCGACCCAGCGCGCCGATTGAACACGCGGTCTACGACGAAGGCAGCCGCATGCTGCTGGGCTTTTTGAATGGGTTGGCGGCTCATTTGCTGCCACAAGGTGAAGGCTGGCTGATCCTGTCGGACTTTGCGGAGCACCTGGGCCTGCGCACGCGTGCGGAATTGCTGGCAGCGTTTGGAAAAGCGGGGCTGACTGTATTGGGCCGACTGGACGCCAAGCCGATGCACCCCAAAGCCACCGATGCTACCGACGCTCTGCACGCCGCACGCACCGCGGAAGTGACTTCGCTGTGGCGCTTGGGCGTGCAAGAAAAAGGCGGCGCTGCCTAAAAGACAGGCATACACTGGCGCCATGACTTGGAAAACCCCGCTCCGGGTGTTTGCATGCGTTGGCGTAATGTGGTGCTTTGCGATGCCACCGGCATTGGCTGCGTCACCCATCAAGCTGCGCGTGGGCATGGGCCTGTTCAAGCCGCCCTACATCATGGAGTCGGACAAGGCAGGCCTGGAATACGAGATCGCCGACCAGGCGTTGGCCGCCGCGGGTTACCAGATGATTGCCGTGCATGTGCCGCCCGCTCGTGGCCTGTACATGCAGCGCGCCGGACAACTGGACGGCCTGCTGACCGTGGACGAAGGCATAGGCGGCAAGGATTTCTTTTCCGCGCCCTACATCACGTACCAGAATGTGGCGATCACGCTGACCCGGCGCAATATCCAGCTTAAAAGCATTGAAGACCTCGCCAACTATTCAGTTGCTGCGTTTCAGAACGCCAATGTCATACTGGGTGAGCGCTTCAAAGCCGTGGTGGATAGGCACCCCGACTACCGGGAGTACGCACAGCAAATCATCCAGAGCAACCTGCTCTACACCAGCCATGTGGACGTGCTGGTTGGCGACCGGCGCATTCTTCGATACTTCAGCACCCGGATGGACCCCTCCATAGACGCGAAGCAGGATGTCACCATCCAAACCATCTTTCCGCCTACTCCGCGCAAGGCGGTGTTTCGCGATGCGATGGTGCGCGACCGCTTCAATGCGGGCCTGAAGACCATACAGACCAACGGCGTCTATGACGCGATCATGAAGAAATACGCCGCCTATCTGCAGCCCTGATACGCTCGGCCTCTTTCTACATCGGACATTCTCATGACGAGCCCCATCTATACCGCCTCCGTCCCCGTGTTTCAGCAAATGCTGGGCGGATTGAAAACCGTGCTGACCAAAGCCGAAGCGCACGTCGCCGAAAAGAAGCTCGACCCCAACGCACTGTTGCAGGCTCGCCTGTTCCCCGACATGTTCACTTTGCTGCGCCAAGTGCAAGTGGCCACCGATTTTGCGAAAAGCGTCTCGGCACGCCTGGCCGGCGCCGAAGTGCCCAAGCTGGAAGACAACGAAGAAACGTTTGCACAGCTGCAGGGCCGAATTGACGTGGTGCTGGCCTACATCAGCGCGCTGGACGTTGCACAATTTGACGACGCGGCCCAGCGCGAGATCGTGACCCAGGCCGGTACGCCGAAGGAAAAGCGTTTCACCGGCCAGTCCTACCTGTTCAACTACGGCCTGCCGCATTTCTTCTTCCACACCACGACGGCCTACGCCATCCTGCGCCACAACGGTGTGGCGGTTGGCAAGAAGGATTACATCGGCACCTATTGATCTGCCAGCACGGTGCGGTTGCGGCCATCCTGCTTGGACTGGTACAGCGCCGCATCGGCCCGGGCCACCGCTTCAAGGCAGCTTTCGCCGTAATGCAGGCTGGCAAGACCCGCCGAGAAGGTGACTTGCACCGCAGGCTGGTTGGCCCAGACGAACGGCGTGGCCAACACCTGCCGCAAACGCTCCACCACCAGCAAGGCTTCTTCCACTGTGGTGCTGGGCATCATCAGCAGGAACTCTTCTCCACCCCAGCGCGCCAGCATGTCCGGCCCGCGCAGGGCTGCGGAGGCACCATGGGCGAAGCGCTGCAACACCTCGTCGCCCGCAGCATGTCCATAAGTGTCATTGACCTTCTTGAAGTAGTCCAGGTCGATCATGCAAAGACAGGGCGGCACCGTCTCGCGCACAGCGCGGCGGTCTTCGTATTCCAGCAGCTCCATCGCACTGCGGCGGTTGGGCAAACCGGTCAAGGGGTCCTGGCGCGCCAGCAACTGGTTGCGCTCGAGCGCGACGTTCAACTCCTTTTTCTGGATACGGAGGTTTTCACGGATCGCGCTGAGCCTTGCCGCCATGTCGGCGACCACCGTGAAGATGACCGCACAGCAGACAAACACAATGGCCTCCACATACGGCGTGCTTTCTTCCAGCCGCAGCACGACCGAGACGCCAATGGACAGGCCCAACATCAGCACGGACACCACACCCAGTTGGCGACAGCGCTGCGGCGACAGTGTGAACGCACCAAATACCAGCACAAGTGGTGTGATGATCAACAGCATGGCGCGCAATTTCGGGTTCAGCATATAGGCCAGACCCAGTATCAGGAAAGCAAACACCATTTGCGGTGCCGTCATCGCCGGATCGGCCAGTTGCTTGCTCCAGCCAGACCGCATGGCAGCGTAGAACGCAGCAATCCCGCACAGGGCGCTCGCCAGAATGATGGTGGCGCCCATGGCACTGGCAAGCCCCAGATACACCGCCACCAGTTGCAGGGCCAACATCACCAGATACACACCGGTGGTCGTCAGCCAGAAACCCAGGTACAGGCGCTGGTAAGAATCCTGGCCCAACAACCAGACAAACCGGGGAGCGGTTTTGGTAGTGGGCTTGGTCATTAACTCAGGTGCGTAGTGCTTTCTTCAACTCTACTCCCAATTCGGGCTTGTGAGAAAACGGGTCGGTCGGGTTGCGCGCCATCAGCACATCTTCCAGCCGGGTCTGCACCGAACCAATCGCCTTGGGGTGGCTGTAGATATAGAACTGGTTGGCGGCAATCGCGTCGAACACTTTTTGGGCAACCTGTTCGGCCGTGACTTTGCCGCTGCCCACGGCCTTGTCGCTCATCGCCTGCCCGATCAGCTGGCTGCGCGTAGGCTTGTCGGCCGCCAGTTCGCCGGGGCGATTGCGGTGGCTCTGGCTAATGCCGGTGGGCACAAAGAATGGACACAAGACGCTGGCGCTGATCTGGTCCGTCATCAAGGCCAAGTCCTGGTACAGCGTCTCGCTCATGCTGACCACGGCATGCTTGCTGGCGTTGTAGATGCCCATGTTGGGCGCGTTCAACAGCCCGGCCATGCTGGCGGTGTTGACGATGTGGCCCTGGTAAGCCGGGTCTTTGGCCGCAGCCTCCAGCATCATCGGTGTGAACACGCGAATGCCGTGTGCCACACCCATCAGATTCACGCCAATCACCCATTCCCAGTCCGCCGCGGTGTTCTCCCAGATCAGGCCGCCAGCACCAACACCGGCGTTGTTGAACACGAAATGCGGTGCTCCAAAGCGCTTCAGCGTGGCTGCGCCCAATGCTTCCACTTGATCGGCTTTGGAGACATCCACGCGCATGCCCAACACCTGCGCGCCGGCGGCTTCCATCTCGGCGACGGCTTTGTCCAGCGCATCCTGCTGTACATCGGCCAGCACCAAATTCATACCCAGCTTGGCGCCAATGCGGGCGCACTCCAGGCCGAAGCCCGAACCGCCGCCGGTCAATACGGCTGTCTTGTTTTTGAAATCGGTAATCACAGGTTTGCTCCTATACAAAATCTAAGAACGCAGCATTTCCAGATGGGCGATGCCGTCTTCCATGTACGGAAGGTGCATGTCAACAAAGCCATGCTGTTGGTAAAAATCTTTCAAGCGGGCCTGGGCGCCAATGCGTATGGGTTGCGGGCCCCAGGTGTCATCACAAGCGGTAATCGCTTGCTTGATCAGCGGATGGCCCAGACCCATGCCACGCGCGCTGGGCCGGGTAACGACGCGGCCTATGCTGACCTCGGCAAACGCCAAGCCTTTGGGCAGGCAGCGCGCGTAGGCCACCAGCACTGACGCGCCGTCTATCTGTTGGGTGCCCAGCAGGTGCATGCACTGCGCGTCCTTGCCATCCATGTCCGGGAACACGCAGTTCTGCTCCACCACAAACACTTCGCTGCGCAACTGCATGGTTTCATACATCTGCGCGCCGCTCAATGCGGTGAATGGCAACAGCTGCCACTGGATGGCTGAGCTCATGCAGGCTGAACCGCTTTCAACACATAGCCAATGCGTGGGAAGTGCACATGCACTGTGCCTGCGCGTTCGTCCACGCGCTTGAGCGTGTAGCGCGTGCGGGTGGCCGCGACCAGCTCGCCTGTCGTCGTTTCCTGGCCGAAGATTTCGGCGGCAATCGTCACCTGGCTGCCCAGCGGGATGCCATGCTCGTCCTGGAATACGCCATCTGCATCAGAGGAGAAAACGGCCCCAAATTGCCCTGAACCGCCCGCAGAATGCGCGCAAGCTGCTATCGAATCTGCAGCAGAAAACTTTTCCATAGCTCCATGACCCAATGACGCCATACGGTCCATCCACGCCAGTACCGAGGGCGTCGCGTCCAGAATGCCCGCCATCACGGGCACGCGCACGCGGCTGAACCACAGTGGGTGATAGACCGCGAAGTCGGCCACGCAGGGCGCGTCGCCCATCAGGAAATGGTGGCTCTCCAGCATCGTCGCAATGCGGCGCAGGTAGCTTTTGTAGGCGGCGGTCGCATCGCCTGGGCGCAGGCGTGTCATGCCGGTAGACATGGCACCACGATCTGCGCCGAAGGCTTTGGCGGCTTCGGGCGGCGCGCCTTCAAACATCGTAGCCGCGCCTTTTGGCTGCAGGTTGTAAGCCATCGCGGCCCAGAACAATGTCGTGTCAGCCCACTGCGCCAGCACGCGGGCCAAACCCTTGTGCGAAGCCGGGTACAAAGTGGGCGTGGGCTGGATGTGTTCCAGCACATCGCAGATCAGCGCGCTGTCGCAGTAAACGTCGCTGCCGATCTGCATGAATGGCGTCTTGCGGTAGCCGCCGGTCAGCGCCAGCACATCGGGCTTGGGCATGATGGACGGAATGATCACCGACTTCCAGGCCAGCTTTTTGTAGCCCAGCACGAGGCGGATTTTTTCGGAGAACGGCGAGGTGGGGTAGTGGTGAAGAATGATGTCGGCCATGAAAGTCTCCTTGTTGTTCGGTGTGATTAGCGAGGCATCGCGCGGGTGATGATGGCGTCAAAGTCCACCGCAGCGCCCAACGTGCCAAAGGTGTAACCCCAGTCGCCGCCCAGGCGTGAATCGCAGAATGCGCTGAACACCGCAGTGGGTGCGCTCTGGTACAGGATCGCGGCCTGCACGGCCAGCGCCACATCCTGCGCCAGTCGGCGCGCTTCCATCTCGGTCGCCATCAGCTCCACGCGAGATGGCAAGGCCGCAGCCAGACGGTCCAGCGCGGCATGCGCGCCTTTCGCGGGTGCCAGCTCTTTGGCCAGCGCGGCCGCAGCGTCTCCTTTGCGCAAGGCGCGCAACAGGTCCAGCGCCATGATGTTGCCCGCACCTTCCCAGATGGAGTTCAGCGGCATCTCACGGTAGATACGGGCCATGATGCCCTCCCCGCCCGCTTCCACATAGCCGTTGCCGCCCAGGCACTCCATCGCCTCCTGCGCAAACGCGCTGCCGCGCTTGCAGATCCAGTACTTGGCGATCGGCGTCAGCAGGCGGCCCATCAGTTGTTCATGTGGGTCAGATTTATTATCAAAAGAGCGCGCAAGCCGCATGGAGAGCGCTGTCGCTGCTTCGCTTTCCAACGCAAGGTCGGCCAGCACATTGCGCATCAACGGCTGGTCGATCAGGCGTTTGCCAAAGGCTTCGCGCTGCGCGGCGTGGTTCATCGCAATGGAAAGCGCCTGGCGCATCAGGCCGCTGGTGCCCAATGCGCAGTCCAGCCGCGTCATCGTGCCCATCTCCAGAATCTGCGGCACGCCGCGCCCTTCCACGCCGACCAGCCAGGCCGTCGCGCCCTGGAACTCGACTTCGGAACTGGCGTTGGCCTTGTTGCCAAGCTTGTCTTTCAGCCGCTGCACACGGATGGTGTTGAGGCTGCCATCAGGCAAAACGCGCGGAATGAAGAAGCACGACAGGCCCGCCGCGCTTTGCGCCAACACCAGAAACGCGTCGCACATGGGCGCCGAGAAAAACCACTTGTGGCCCACCAGTTTGAAGCGCTGGCCCCAGGCATCGGTGCCGTCCGCAGTCGCCTGCGTCGTATTGGCGCGCAGGTCGGAACCGCCCTGCTTCTCCGTCATGCCCATGCCCATCGTCAGACCGCGCTTCTTGGAGAACAGTTTCAACTCGGGGTCGTAGGCGCGCGCCGAGAGGCCCGGTGCCCAGTCCTTGAAGATCGCTTCGTTGCCATGCAGCGCGGGCATCACCGCATAGGTCATCGAGATCGGGCACAGGATGGACGGCTCCGTCTCGGTAAACATCGTGAAGCCTGCCGCGCGCTTGATGTGGCCATGTTTCGTGTCTAACCACGGGCTGCCGTGTAAACCCGACTCAGCGGCAAGGTCCATCAGCGCGTGGTAGCTGGGATGGAACTCCACCTTATCCACGCGGTTGCCAAAGCGGTCATGCGCGTGCAGCACCGGGGTGTGGACGTTGGCCAAACGCGCGTGGGTCTGGTATTCGGTGCTGCCCAGCTTGTCGCCAAGCGCCGCAAAAGATGCGGTGTCCAAGTCCGGCGCATTGAACTTCAGCGCATCGCGCAGCGCTTGGTTGCCAGTGAAAACGTTGTAGTTCTCCAGCGGCTCCACCTGGTTGGTGACCGCATGGGTGGGAGGATAGAGAACCTCAGTGCTCACGGCGCGCTCCTCAGATCAGCTTGACCAATTGCTTGCCAAAGTTCTTGCCTTTGAGCAGACCCAGGAATGCCTCTGGCGCGGCGGCAATGCCTTGCGCAACGCTCTCGCGCGGCTTCAGCATGCCGGTCGCCACCAGGCCACCCAACTCCTTCAGCGCTTCGGGCCAGACTTCCATGTGTTCGCTGACGATAAAGCCTTCGACCTTCAGGCGGTTGGTCAGGATCAGCGCCGGGTATGCCAGCGGCAAAGGCTGGCCGTCGTAGCCCGCAATCATTCCGCACACCGCAATGCGGCCAAAGGCGTTCATGCGTGTCAGCACCGCATCAAGGATCATGCCGCCGACATTTTCAAAGTAACCGTCAACGCCATTGGGGCAGGCTTCTTTCAGAGCCTTGGACAGCGACGCTGCATCTTTGTGTTCTTTGTAGTCAATGCACGCGTCAAAGCCCAGCTCGTCGACTGCGTATTTGCATTTGTCCGGGCCGCCGGCAATGCCTACCGTGCGGCAACCGCGTGCTTTTGAGAGTGCTGCAAACGCGCTGCCCACAGCACCGGTCGCGGCGCTGATGACCATGGTCTGGCCCACTTGGGGCGCAATGATTTTGACCAGGCCGTACCAGGCAGTCACGCCGGGCATGCCCACCGCCCCCAGGTAGTGGCTCAGCGGCACATGGGTGGTGTCCACCTTGCGCAGCGCGCCGGGCTGGCCCGCGTCGACCACGCTGTACTCCTGCCAGCCGCCCATGCCGACGACCTTGTCACCGACCTCGAACTTCGGATTCTTGGACTCAACCACCTCACCTACCGTGCCGCCAATCATGGTCTGCCCCAGTGGCTGGGGTTGGGCGTAATTCTTGCCGTCGTTCATGCGGCCGCGCATGTACGGGTCCAGGCTCAGGTAGTGGTGGCGCACCAGCACCTGACCGTCCTGCAACGCAGGTGTCTCGCTGGTCACCAGCTTGAAATTGCTGGCCACGGCTTCGCCCACTGGGCGGTTGTCGAGGTGGATTTGTTGGTTGGTGGGCATCGTGTTCTCCTTGGGGATGCTATTGTTTTGCTAGCTGCTTACGCACGTTCTATGCGCCTTGCAGGCCAATTTGACTGGAAATTAGTCGGTAGAAATGGGGCCAGGCGGCGCATTCAGGTCGTTGACACTGCGCGCCCCCGTAGCCAGCCGTTTGACGAATTTGAAGGTCCCTGTGGCATGGGCACACGCCCTGCCCTGCGCGTCAAACACGGTGGACTGTGTGAACGCCATCGTCGCCGTGCGGTGCATCAGAGTACCCTTGGCGAACAGCGGGCCAGAGCCGGGTATCGCTGGCTGCATGAAGCTGGTCTTCATCTCAATCGTGACCACGCCCATCTCCGGCACCTGGCTGCGCGCTGCGGTGGCCATGGACACATCCAGCAACGTCATCAGCGCGCCGCCGTGGGTCACGCTGAAGGAGTTGAGATGCTCGGGCTTGGGCGCAAACAGAATCTCCGACTGCCCGCCTGCAAACTTCGTCAATTCGAAACCGAGCAGGCTGACGAACGGGATGTCGACACCAAAGCCGACTGCCCGCTCCCAGATGGATTCCTTAGATTCAGCCACCAGTTACTACGGATACACCGCCGTCAACCGCGAGCCACTGGCCTGTGATGTGCTTGCCTGCGTTGGAGGCAAACAGCAAGGTCAGGCCCTTCAAGTCTTCTTCATCGCCCAGCCGCTTGAGTGGCGCGTGGCTGGCCATGTTGTCTTCGCCCAAGCTCTCGATCAATGCCGACGCCATCTTGGTCTTGAAGAAACCGGGGCAAATCGCGTTGACGTTGATGCCGTAGACGCCCCACTCCGCCGCCAGCGCGCGCGTGAAGTTGATGACCGCGCCCTTCGAGGTGTTGTACGCAATGGTCTTCATCGCCGTCGGGTTGCCGCCCAGGCCGGCGATGGAAGCGATATTGATGATGCGGCCGCTCTTGCGCGGAATCATGCTCTTCTTGGCAATGATCTGGCTCAGCAGGAAATAGCCGCGCACGTTCAGGTTCATCACCTTGTCCCATGCTTCTACGGGATGGTCTTCGGCCGGTGCGCCCCAGGACGCGCCTGCGTTGTTGACCAGAATGTCCACATCGCCCATGCGCTCCAAGGTTTCATTCGCCAAGCGGTGGATTTCGGTTTCCTTGGCGCAATCGGCAGCAATCCAGCGCGCGTCAATGCCCGCGGCTTGCAGTTCGGCAGCAGCCTCCTCCAGGTCAGCCGCCTTGCGCGAGCTCAGCATGATCTTGGCGCCCGCTTCGCCGAGCGCGTGGGCCATTTGCAGGCCCAGGCCGCGCGAGCCGCCGGTGATCAGCGCGGTTTTGCCTTTGAGGTCAAACAGTTGTTGGACGGTGTGTGTTGTCATGGTTTGTCTCCAGTAGGTTTATTTTCTTCGCGCAGGCGGGAGCGCACATAAATCAGCACTACGCCAGTTATGGCAGCAATCAGGCCCAATACGCGCAAAACGTGCGCCGTGTTCGCGTCGGCTTCGGCCGTGAAATGTCCAATGATGAAAGCCAGCAGACCGCCATAAATCAGGACCCAGATCGCAGTTTCGATGCGCTTCAGTTTTTTGGAATTGGTGCCGCTACCGTTGATGTTGAAAAAAGGCATTAAAAGGCTCCTTCTGGGAATGATGCACAGGTCAAGTCCCGTGATTGCACCACACCCAGCCAGGCGCCGATTTTTGGTAGTTCGTAATGGAAGAAAAAGCGTGCGCAGCCGACATGGCCTTGCGTGGAGAGTTGCTCCTGCTTAGGGTCGTTATCCAGCGCGCAGGCCGCCACATCCAGCCAGATCCATGCCAACACCGTGTGACCAAAGGCCTGCAGATACGGCACGGCATTGGCCAGCGCATCAGAAGGTTGGCCGGTCAACCAGGCTTGTTGCGTAGCCGCACCCACGTCCTGCAACGCGCGGCCTAGCGCCTTGGCGTGCGCGGCCAGCGCGGGGATGCCGCTGGCGCGGTGAATGGTGGCGGTCATGCGGTTGGCCAGCAAAGTCATGCCCTTGCCGTCTTCCATTAGCACCTTGCGGCCCAGCAGGTCCATCGCCTGGATGCCATGCGTGCCTTCGTGGATCATGTTCAGGCGGTTGTCGCGCCAGTACTGCTCCACCGGGAAATCGCGCGTATAGCCATAGCCGCCGTGGATCTGGATCGCCAGCGAGTTCGCTTCCAGGCACCATTCGCTGGGCCAGCTCTTGGCAATCGGCGTCAACACTTCCAGCAACAGGCGCGCTTCTTCGGCCTGTTCGCCGCCCGCTGTGTGGTGCTCGTCCACCAGCCGCGCGCAATACAGCTCCAGCGCCAACGCGCCCTCCGAATAAGCCTTTTGCGCCAGCAGCATGCGCTTCACATCTGCGTGTTCAATGATGCGGCTTTGCGGCGCGGCGGCGTCCTTGCCGCCGCCCGTGATCGGACGGCCTTGTGGACGGTTCTTTGCGTATTCCAGCGAAGCGTAATAGCCCGCCATGCCCAGCATCGTCGCCGCAATGCCCACGCCAATGCGCGCCTCGTTCATCATGTGGAACATGCAAGCCAAGCCTTTGCCGGGCTTGCCGACGAGGTAGCCCACGGCACCGGCTTGTCCATCGACAGGGAACTTGCCCTCGCCAAAGTTCAGCAGCGTATTCGTCGTGCCGCGCCAGCCCAGCTTGTGGTTCAGCCCCGCCAGCGCCACATCGTTGCGCACGCCAGTCAGCTCGCCCTTCGTATTGACCATCTTTTTGGGCACGATGAACAGCGAAATCCCGCGCGTACCAGGCACCAGCTTGCCGTTCTCGTCCGGAATCTTCGCCAGCACCAAATGAATGATGTTCTCGTTGATCTCGTGCTCGCCCGACGAGATCCACATCTTGTTGCCCTTGAGGCGGTAGCGTGGACCCAGCGGATCGTTTTCAAAGTCGGCGCCGTCAGGGTTGGCCCGCGTCGCCACGTCGCTCAGCGACGAACCCGCTTGTGGTTCGGATAGGCACATCGTGCCCGACCAGCGGCCAGAAAACTCGTTCTTCGCAAACACCTCTTTTTGCATCTCGGTGCCATGCTTCATCAACAGGTTGGCGTTGCCCGTGGTCAGCATGCCCGTGCCAATGCTGACCGATGCGCAAGCAAAGAAGGAATTGGCAGCAGCCTCCACGGTATAGGGCAGCTGCATGCCGCCCATCTCGTAATCCTGCGCCGCGGAGAGCATGCCGGATTCGGCATAGGCTTTCTGCGCATCGTGCGTAGCCTGCGGCAACACCACACGCAAGCTGCCGTCCGGCTCGTTCACCGTGCGCGGCTCTTCCACATCCGCCAACCGATTGAACGGCGCGTACTTTTCGCGCGCAATCCGCTCGCAAGTTTCCAGCACAGCATCAAAGGTTTCACGGCTGTGATCGGCGAAGCGCTCGCGCTCGGTCAGGGCCGTGGTGTCCAGCCAGTCGTTCAGGAGGAAATCGAGGGTGTTGCGGAGCGTCATGGATGGGCCTAAAAGAAGGAAGCCAGAGTCGCATTTTTGCGTACTGCGGCGGGCTGTGGAGGCATTCACTGTCATGTTGGTGACGACGGTTACCTATCCCACTCCCAGTGTCGATTGACTCCGCGGATGAGGCTTTTCAGCCCGGAGTTGTCGACTGAAAAAACTGCCTTGACGACCGCACCCGACTCACACTGGTATTCGATGGCAAACATGCCTGGTTTTTGAGACTGAAATTCGTAGAGGGAAAAGCGTTCATCGTTTGGACAGAGACCTTGCTGAATGCCCTTTGACCAGTTCACAGGTTCCGAACCCATATCGGCGATATACAAGGTATCAACTTTATTTTCGTAGGCACCGGAACACATGGTAGCGATGTAGTTTTTTATGAGGTTGACTGCTCCACCTCCGCATTCCGTCTTGGTTTCTATTTTCCTGCCGGTTCGTTTGTCAACGAGCACCCACCCACCCCATTCCCATCCATAAAAGTCGAAACGCCAGAAGTCACTCGATGGGCTATCCGCCGTCCATTCGTACTGATCGCCTTTGTAATCGGGATCCTCATTGGTTGGATAGCCAAACGTGATGAGGGTTACCCCGCCATTTCGCAAGCCAATCTTATAGTGAGCATTTTCGCAATCAGCTAAATGAAGTGAGATGGGAACCTTATGCTTCCTCAGCTTTGCTCTTTCTCTGGTCAGTCTGACGCTCGCGTTATCCCTCGACTCGGCATTCACATAAACATTGCAGCGTTTGACAAACGACTTGACGGTGACATCGACAAGTGCCTCTGCACTGCCCTGTGCCGGGACAATGATCAATAACCAAATGATGGAAACTATGCGCAGGTAAGTCATAAGGTGGCAGGAGGTTGGCAGCTCTGATGGAACGTACCGCCACGGAATGCTATATCAATGCAATTGCAGGACATCAAATTTCAAAAAAAAGCCGCGCAGCCCCGTGGGACGTGCACGGCCAGCTACTGATTTGGTAGCGTCTGGCTAAGGCTTACAGCACCTCAAACACCCCAGCCGCACCCATACCGCCACCGATACACATGGTCACCATGACCTTCTTGGCACCACGGCGTTTGCCTTCCAGCAGCGCGGCGCCGGTCAGGCGTTGGCCGCTCATGCCGAAGGGGTGGCCGACGGCGATGGCGCCGCCGTTGACGTTCAGCTTGTCGGCGGGGATGCCCAGCTTGTCGCGGCAGTAAATCACCTGCACGGCGAAGGCTTCGTTCAGTTCCCACAGGTCGATGTCGTTCATCGTCAGGCCCAGGCGCTTGAGCACCTTGGGGATGGCGAACACAGGGCCGATGCCCATTTCGTCTGGCTCGCAGCCAGCGACCGCGAAGCCGAGGAAGCGGCCCAGCGGCTTCAGGCCCTTTTGCTCGGCAACCTTCTCGTGCATCACGACGGTCGCGCCTGCGCCATCGGACAACTGGCTGGCGTTACCTGCGGTAATCAGGCCTCCCGGCAGCGCGGAGCGCAGGCCCTTGATGCCGTCATAGGTGGTGCCAGCGCGGATGCCTTCGTCATCGCTAACGGTGACTTGCTTCGTCATCATGCCCATGACCTTGTCGGCCACACCCATGGTGACGGTGATGGGGGCGATTTCGTCCTTGAACAGGCCCTTTTCCAGCGCAGCGGAAGCCTTTTGCTGGCTGCTTGCGCCGTATTCGTCCATCGCTTCGCGGCTGATGTTGTAGCGGCTGGCGACCTGCTCTGCGGTTTGCAGCATGGCCCAGTACACCTCAGGCTTGTTCTTCATCAGCCACGGGTCTTGCAGCATGTGCTTGTTCATCTCTTGCGCGGTGCAGGAGATGGCTTCGACGCCGCCAGCGACATAGATGTCGCCTTCGCCCGCAATGATGCGTTGCGCGGCGGTAGCAATGGTCTGCAGACCGGACGAGCAGAAGCGGTTGATGGTCATGCCGGAGACGGTGACCGGGCAGCCGGCGCGCAGCGCGATCTGGCGCGCGATGTTGGCACCGGTCGCGCCTTCGGGCGTGCCGCAACCCATGATGACGTCGTCGACTTCGGCGGCTTCAATGCCGGCGCGCTTGATGGCGTGCTCCACGGTGTGGCCGCCCATGGTGGCGCCGTGGGTCATGTTGAAAGCGCCCTTCCAGGCCTTGGTCAACGGGGTACGTGCGGTGGAAACGATTACTGCGGATGTCATGGTCAATCCTTCTCTTAAAAAATGGGCTGGGTGTTTATGGCTGCGCCGACGAGGACACTTTGGCGCCCTCGCTGATCAGGCGGTGGTAGAAGCGAATCGCTTCTGCGTAATTGCTGGTGGAGATGCGTTCGTTGGTACCGTGGAAGCGCTTCAAGTCTTCGGCGTTCGCGCGCACCGGCGAGAACTTGAAAATGTGATCGCTGATGTCGCTGAAGTTGATCGAGTCCGTCGCGCCAATCATCAGGCCCGGGGCGACCAGCGTGCCAGGGAAGACTTCGCGAATGGTTCGGTTGAACAACGCATATTGGGCAGAATCTGTGGGCGCAACCTTGGACGCATCCACAGCGCCGGGCAGCGCATAGAGCTCGAACTTGTCGGCACCGATAGCCTGCGCCACCTTGCTCTTCATGTGCTCAAGCACCATTTCCTTGGTGTCACCGGGCAGCAGGCGAAAGTTCACCGTCGCCTCGGCGCGGCCGGGCAACACGTTTTCCTTGTTGCCGGCGTTGATGATGGTCAGCGCAGTGGTGGTGCGCAGCATGGCGTTGGTGCTGGCACCGTTCTCCAACTGCTTTTGCACGACCGGGCCAAACAGCCACAGGTTGGACAGCGCCACGCGCGAGAAGCCGCTCATTTCCGGAGCAACCGTCGCAAACATTTCGCCCGCCACGCCACGGATACCACCGGGCAACTGTTCATCGTCCACGCGCTTGAGCGCAGCGCTCATCATCGCAATCGCACTGGTGCCCTTGGGCGGCGGCATCGACGAATGGCCGGGTGTGGCCGATGTCTTCAGCACGACCGACAGGAAGCCCTTCTCGGCGACACCAATGAGCGCAGCAGGCTTTGCCAAGCCGGGCATGATGCCCTCGGTGACCAGCAGGCCTTCGTCGATGATGAAGTCGAGCTGCACCTTGCGCTCTTTCAGCAAGGCGGCGATTTTGGCGGCGCCACGCTGGCCCAGCACTTCTTCATCTGCACCGAAAGACAGGTAAACGGTGCGCTCGGGCTTGTAGCCGCTGGCGACCAGCATTTCAACGGCCTCCATCTGCGACATCAGGTTGCCCTTGTCATCCCATGCGCCACGGCCCCAGACAAAGCCATCCTTCACCGCGCCGGAGAATGGCTCCTGCGCCCAGTCCTTTTCGGTACCAGGTGCAATCGGCACGACGTCGGTGTGCGCCATCAGCAGGATGGGCTTGGCGTCGGGTTTGCTGCCCTTCCAGGTGTAAAGCAGGCTCAGGTCACCGACGACTTCACGCTGCAACGCGGCGTGCAGCTTGGGAAAACGCTTTTCCAGCAACACGTGCATGGCCTTGAACTGGTCGGCGTTGAGGTTGGCGTCGTCGCGTGACGAAATCGTGCGCAAGCGCACGGCTTCGCCCAGACGTTCTGCCACTGCCGCTTCGTCGACTGGCAGCACCGCCAGCGGCGGCACATCCAGTTGGCGTGAGCCTTTGCGCAGCGTGTTGACAGCCAGTACGGCCACCAACAGCAGCACCAGGCCTGCAGTCCAGAACGCAATCTTCTTGATCATGGAGCGTGCGCGGATCAGTTGAAGGTCTTGCCTTCAGCAGCCAGCTTGGCCAACAGAGGCGCGGGCTTCCAGAAGTTTGCGTCGTCCAACGGGTTCTGCGCAAAACGGTTCATCGCCTGCACCACGTTGAACAGGCCAACCTGGTCGGCGTAGTTCATTGGGCCACCGCGGTAGGGAGGGAAGCCATAGCCGAAGATATAGACGATGTCGATATCGCTGGCCTTGTTGGCAATGCCTTCTTCGAGGATGTGGGCGGCTTCGTTGACCAGCGCGAACACCAGGCGTTGCACGATTTCTTCGTCAGAAATCTTGCGCGGCACGATGCCCTTGGACGCACGGTAGTCTTCAATCATCTTGACCACTTCGGCGTTCGGGATTGCATCGCGCTTGCCGGGCAGGTAGTCGTACCAGCCTGCGCCGGTCTTCTGACCAAAGCGGCCCTTCTCGCACAGCAAATCAGCGGTCTTGCTGTATTTCATGTCGGCGCGCTCGGTAGCACGGCGCTTGCGGATCGCCCAGCCGATGTCGTTGCCAGCCAGATCGCCCATGCGGAACGGGCCCATGGCCATGCCAAATTTTTCCATCGCCTTGTCGACCTGCTCGGGGGTCGCGCCCTCGTCCAGCAGGAAACCGCCCTGGCGGCCGTACTGTTCGATCATGCGGTTGCCGATAAAGCCGTCGCAGACGCCGGACACCACAGCGGTCTTCTTGATCTTCTTGGCAACCGCCATCACGGTGGCCATCACGTCCTTGGCAGTCTTTTCGCCGCGCACTACTTCCAGCAGCTTCATCACGTTGGCCGGGCTGAAGAAGTGCAGGCCCACGACGTCTTCTGGGCGCTTGGTGAAGGAGGCAATCTTGTTGACGTCCAGTGTGGAGGTGTTGGAAGCCAAAATCGCGCCGGGTTTCATCACGCGGTCGAGTTCCTTGAAAACAGCCTCCTTGACGCCGATTTCTTCGAACACGGCTTCGATCACCAAATCGGCAGCGCCCAGATCGTCATAGCTCAGCGTGGTGGTCAGCAGTGCCATGCGCTGGTCGTACTTATCTTGTTTGAGCTTCTTCTTGGCCACCTGGGCTTCGTAGTTCTTGCGGATGGTGGCAATGCCACGGTCCAGCGCTTCCTGCTTCATTTCCAGCATCTTGACGGGGATGCCAGCGTTCAGGAAGTTCATCGCAATGCCGCCACCCATGGTGCCAGCACCGATGATTGCTACAGAGTTGATAGCGCGTTGCGCAGTGTCTGCGGGCACATCCGGGATTTTGGAGGCAGCACGTTCGGCTAGGAACAGGTGGCGCAGCGACTTGCTTTCTGCCGTCCACATCAGGTTGATGAAGATGTCGCGCTCAACGGCCATGCCGTCGTCAAAGTTCTTCTTGGTGGTGGCGGCTTCAACAGCGTCGATGCACTTCAGCGGCGCGGGATAGTTCTTGGACACTGCGCCAACCATGTTGCGCACGAAAGCGAAATACGCATCGCCTTGCGGGTGCTTGCACTTCAGGTCACGCACGCGTGGCAGCGGCTTGGTATCGGCTACCGACTTGGCAAACGCCAGCGCCTCTTCGGCCAGCGATTCGGCAGATTTGGCCAACTTGTCGAACAGTTTTTGGCCGGGCAACATCGCCAGCATTTCGCTTTGGATGGTTTCGCCGCTGACGATCATGTTCAGTGCAGCTTCCACGCCCAATACGCGTGGCAGACGTTGAGTACCGCCTGCGCCGGGCAAAAGACCCAGCTTGACTTCTGGCAGCGCTACCGCAGTGCCGGGGGCAGCGATGCGGTAGTGGCAACCCAGCGCCAATTCCAGGCCACCGCCCATGACTGTTGTGTGGATAGCGGCGACTACGGGCTTGGTGGAGTTTTCCAGCACACCGATGACGCTGTTGAGGTTGGGTTCCTGCATCGCCGTGGGCTTGCCGAATTCCTTGATGTCCGCGCCACCCGAAAACGCCTTGCCAGCGCCGGTGATCACGATGGCCTTCACCGCCGCATCAGCATTGGCCTTGGCCATGCCATCGGCAATGCCTTGGCGTGTAGACAAGCCCAGGCCGTTGACGGGCGGGTTGTCCAGCGTAATTACGGCGACGTCGCCTTGAACTTGGTAGTGAGCGGTCATACGGAATCCTTCTTCAGAATAGAAAATAGAACGATCGTTCTTTTTTGTACATTGTATTGGCTAATGGTGAATCAAAAGTGTCGGTTGTCACGGGTGGGACTCGCTCCATCCTTTCCCAGTTTCATGCGAATCTTTAGCTCAGGTGCAGGCGGGCTATACGTTTTGCTCCGTGTCCCCCGGGCCTTCGGCCCTCCTCCTTGACCTGCGCAAAACGCATAGCCCACCCGTCCCAAAGTGGCTTGGCTTGTTTGCCGCAGGCAACTACCCTTCGAGCGGTTGGTGTGGGGTGTGGGTTTTGCGTAGGTCAAGGAGGAGCCCGCAAAGGGGGCGGGGGACACGGAGCAAAACGCATACCCCGCGACAGCCGCGGGCGACAGAAACTACGTAACGAACCTAAACCTCCAACCACTCCTTACGAATATCGGAGTTGGCGCGCAAAGCATCCGGCGTACCCTCAAAAACGATACTCCCGTGACCCATCACCAGGCAGCGATCCGAGATCTGCATAGCAATCGTCAGCTTCTGTTCAATGAGCAAGACGGAAATACCGCGCTTGCGCAGTTCCTGCAGGTACAGGGCAACCAGTTCCACAATCTTGGGCGCCAAGCCTTCGGTCGGCTCGTCGATGATGATCAGATCCGGGTCGCCCATCAGAGTCCGGCAAAGCGTCAGCATCTGTTGTTCACCGCCAGACAACACGCCCGCTTCGGTGTGCTCCCGCTCTTTCAGGCGCGGGAACATCTGGTACATGTCGTCAAACGACCAGCGAGCGCCTTTGCCCTTGCCTTTTTGGCCGAGCAACAGGTTTTGGTGCACAGTCAGCTTGGGGAAGATGTCGCGGTTCTCTGGCACATAGCCAATGCCGAGGTTGGCGATCTCGAAGGTCTTGCGACCGAGGGTTTCCTTGCCTTTCCAGACAATGGAACCATTGCAGTTCACCAGGCCCATGATGGCTTTGGCGGTGGTGGAGCGGCCAGAGCCGTTGCGGCCCAATAGCGAGACAATTTCGCCTGCGCCGACCTGCATGTCCACGCCATGCAGCACATGGCCCTTGCCGTAATACGCGTTGAGGTTGGAGACGGTCAACATGTCAGTGCCCTCCCGCCTGCGCGTCAGCAACCGAGGAGCCCAGATAGGCCTCTTGCACCGCTGCATTGGCGCGCACCGCATCGGGTGTGTCAAAGGCGATCACTTCCCCGTACACCACCACCGCAATCTTGTCGGCCAGTCCAAACACCACACCCATGTCATGCTCCACTGTCAGCAGCGTCTTGCCGGTCGTCACTTCCTTGATCAAATTGATGAAGCGCGAGGTCTCGCTCTTGCTCATGCCCGCGGTCGGTTCGTCCAGCAGGATCACGCTGGCGCCGCCGCCAATCGTGATGCCGATTTCCAGCGCACGCTGCTCGGCGTAAGTCAGGTTGACTGCCAGCACGTCGCGCTTCTTGTCGAGCTTGATCATTTCCATCAACTGCTGCGCGCGGTCATTCGCGTCGGTCAGGCCAGATAGGAACTTCAGGAAGGTGTACTTGTAGCCCAGGCTCCACAGCACGCTGCAGCGCAGGTTTTCAAACACGCTGAGGTTGGGAAAGATGTTGGTGATCTGGAAGCTGCGCGAAAGACCCAGACGGTTGATCTCGAATGGCTTGAGGCCATTGATGCGCTGGCCGTGCAGCAGCATGTCGCCACTGGTGGGCGAGAAACGGCCGCTGATCAGGTTGAACAGCGTGGACTTGCCAGCACCGTTGGGGCCGATGATCGCGATGCGCTCGCCGGCCCGTACAGCCAGATCCACGCCGCGGATGATTTCTGTTTTGCCAAAGCTCTTGCGCACACTGCGCAATTCGAGCGCGGGCGTTGTGTTGGATGCCGTGCTCACAGGGCTTCCCTCCGCTGAATTTCTTGCTGGATTTGTTCTTGCGCGTGGCTCCATGCCTTGGCGAATTGGCGGCGGCAGACTTCGAACAGGCCACCGCCCACCAGCAACACCAGACTAGCGCCCAGCCAGCTACCGACACGGGCGACGTCCAGGTCAACGCCGATGAAGCGCAACTCCGAACTGGCCGTAGAACTCAGCTGCAGGTGGTAAATCATTTCAATGATCGCGCCCGCACCGGCCAGCGCCACCAGCAGTGTGATGGCCATCGCCAGGTAATGCAGCAGCCAACTGCGGCGCCATTGGCCATACGCTGCAACCCGCAGGTTCATCATGATCAGGCTGGCAATACCGCCCGGCGCATACATCACCATGAACAGGAAGATCAGGCCCAGGTACAGCAGCCAGGCCTTGGTGAACTCGCTGAACAGCACAAAGGCAAGCACCATCAGCACGGCGCCAATGATGGGGCCGAAGAAGAAGGTGGCACCACCGAGGAAAGTGAACAGCAGGTAAGCGCCAGAGCGCGCCGCGTGCACCACTTCGGCATTGACGATCTCAAAGTTCAACGCGCCCAAGCCACCAGAGATGCCAGCGAAGAAGCCGGCAATGATGAAGGCGATGTAGCGCACGCGTTGCGTGTTGTAGCCAACAAACTCAACCCGCTCGGGGTTGTCGCGCACGGCGTTGAGCATGCGGCCCAAAGGCGTTTGCGTGAAGGCGAACATCAGCGCGACCGAGATGAAGGTGTAGACGGCAATCAGGTAGTAGACCTGTCGCGCCGGGCCGTAGGTGATGCCCATGAAAGCCTCGCCGACGACGCGATTGCCAGAGACACCGCCCTCACCGCCGAAGAACTCCGGCACCATCAGCGACATCGCAAACACCAGTTCGCCCAGGCCCAGCGTAATCATCGAGAACGTAGTGCCCGCCTTGCGGGTGGTCACGAAGCCGAACAGCATCGCGAAAAACATGCCTGCAACACCGCCGACGAGTGGCACCAGAGACACCGGCAGCGGCCAGGCACCGCCGGAATAATCGTTGAGCGCGTGGATGGCGACAAACGCGCCTAAGCCGCTGTACACCGCATGGCCGAAGCTGAGCATGCCGCCCTGTCCCAGCAGCATGTTGAATGACAGGCAGGCAATAATGGCAATGCCCATTTGCGACAGCATGGTCAGCGACAGGCCGCTGGTGAACACCAGTGGCGCTGCGATCAACAATGCAGCGAACAGGCCCCAAACGATGACGCGTCCACGTTTGGTAGGTTTGAGAAGCATGCTGTTCATCCCTCCCTGTTACCCAAGAGACCCTTGGGCCGGAAGATCAGGATCAGCACCAAAAACAGGTACGGCAATATGGGCGCCACTTGCGACAGCGTCAGCTTGGCAAGCGTGTTGTTGCTGACGCCCGCACTCAACTGCACGCCCAAGGATTGCATCAGGCTACCCAGCGAATAGTCCATCGCTACAGCAAAAGTCTGGATCACGCCGATCAACACCGATGCCAAGAATGCGCCGGACAATGAACCCATGCCCCCAACCACAACGACCACGAAGATGATGGAGCCAACGGTGGAAGCCATGGCCGGTTCGGTCAGATAGGTGCTGCCGCCAATCACGCCAGCCAGCCCAGCCAGCGCAGTGCCCGCACCGAACACCAGCATGAACACGCGTGGCACGTTGTGGCCCAGGGATTCCACCGCATCGGGGTGCGTCAAGGCGGCCTGAATCACCAGACCAATGCGGGTGCGGGTCAGCAGCAGCCATACCGAGCCCAGCATCACCAGAGCGACCAGCATCATGAAACCACGGGTGGCGGGGAATGGTGAGCAGACGACGCGAATCGCGGCATCGGCCGCGCTGCACATCTCGGCAGGCGCCGCGCCCCACAGGACGCTGAGGCCGTTGATGGAATGGTTGATCAGCGTGAAGGCCGGGCCTTGCAATGCATCTGGTGGGCGGAACTCCAAAGCGATGCGACCCCAGATCAGTTGCACGATTTCAAGCACCACATACGACAGGCCAAAGGTCAGCAACAGCTCAGCCACGTGGCCATACTTGTGCACACGGCGCAGGCTGAAGCGTTCGAACAGCGCGCCAATGCCGCCGACGACCAGCGGTGCGATAAACAGCGCAGGCCAGAAACCGACGACGCGCGAGATGCTGTAGCCCACATAGGCACCCAGCATGTAAAAAGAAGCGTGTGCAAAGTTCAGCACACCCATCATGCTGAAGATCAATGTCAAACCGGAACTGAGCATGAACAGCAGCAAGCCGTAACTCAGTCCGTTGAGCATCGAGATGATGAAAAACTCCATTCAACTCACCCTTACCTGGAACACTTCAAAACCAAACACTACAGAAAAAAAGCCCGCTGGGTACTTCCCACACGGGCTCTTCGCGATCAGGTCCTGATCAGCCAGGACGCTTCATCTGGCAGCTCGTTGGCGTGCTCGAAACGTAGTTCGGGAACTCCTTCACCGGCGCAAAGGTCATGCCAGTTTTTTCCGGGCTGTAGGGGTACTTCTTGCTGGCCTTTTCCCACACTGTCATGTACAGCGGTTGCTGCAACTGGTGGTCAGACTTGCGCATTTCGACTTCGCCGTTGAAGCTGTCCACTTTCAGGCCTTCCAGGGCCGCTGCCACCTTGACGGGGTCGGTGGACTTGGCCTTGGCCATCGCTGCGCCCAGCATTTGGTAAATGCGCAGCACGGAGCCGGTGTAGAAGTCGTCGTCGTACTTGGCCTTGAACTCGTCCATCCACTTCTGTGTTTGACCGCCCATGTTGTAGTGGCTGTAGGCCACCATGTACACACGGCCTGCGCCGCCAGTGCCCAACGCAGCAGGGGTACCGGTGACGCCAGCGTAGTAGGTGTAGAACTTGCCGGTGTAGCCGCCTTCATTGGCCGCCTTGATCAACAGCGACAGATCGGAGCCCCAGTTGCCGGTAACCACGGTGTCAGCACCGGAGGCTTTGATCTTGGCGATGTAGGGCGCGAAGTCACGCACTTGGGCGATCGGATGCAGGTCTTCGCCAACGATTTGGATGTCCGGACGCTTGCGGGCAAATGTTTCCTTGGTGTACTTGGCAACCTGTACGCCGTGCGAATAGTTTTGGCCGAGGATGTAGACCTTCTTGACGTCCTTTTGTCCTTCGATAAAGCTGGACATGGCTTCCATCTTCATCGATGTGTCTGCGTCAAAACGGAAGTGCCAGTAGTTGCACTTGCCATTGGTCAGGTCTGGATCGACGGCAGCGTCGTTCAGGTAAATGACTTCCTTGCCGGGATTGCGTTCGTTGTGTTTGGCAACCGCATCAGACAGTGCCAGCGCGACGGAGGAACCGTTGCCCTGAATGATGTAGCGCACGCCTTGGTCAATCGCGGCTTTGAGAGCGTTCAGGCTCTCAGTCGGAGACAGCTTGTTGTCAATACCGGTGACTTCGAATTTCACGCCAGCGGGGTTGCCCGCACCGCTGAACTTCTCAGCGAAGAACTGGTAGCTCTTGAGCTGGTTGAGGCCGACGGGGCCCATCAGGCCGGTCTGTGCATCGATGCGGACCATTTTCACGACCTCGCCCTTTTGCGCCATGGCCATGCTTGCGCATGCCATCAAGGTACCCAGGGCAACGAATTTCAGTGTCAATTTCATGGCTTGTCTCCGTTTAATCTTGAACAACTTGCAGCGTAATTCTTTTTGTGCGCTGCACCACAAGGGTTTCCCCCAAGAGCTATCACCAACGTGACTTGGGGGCGTGTCAGCCTTCAGTCAGAGTCCGGGCAAGACGTAGTCCTTCAGCACTTCGCGCAGTTTGGTTTTCTGCATCTTTCCGGTGCCTCCCAGCGGAATTGCGTCGACAAAAACGACATCGTCCGGTATCTGCCACTTGGCGGTTTTGCCTTCGTAAAACGCAATCAACTCATCGCGTGTAACTTCAGCGCCGGGCTTTTTCACCACCGCAATGATGGGCCGTTCATCCCACTTGGGGTGCTTCATGCCAATGCAAGCGGCCATTGCTACAGCAGGATGTGCCATCGCAATGTTTTCCACGTCGATGGAGCTGATCCACTCGCCGCCGGACTTGATCACGTCCTTGCTGCGGTCGGTGATCTGCATATAGCCCTCGGCGTTGATCGTGGCAACGTCGCCGGTGGGAAACCAACCGTCCACCAACGGTGAGCGGCCCTCGCCTTTGAAATATTCGTTGATGACCCAGGGGCCTTTGACCAGCAGATCGCCATAGGCCTTGCCGTCCCATGGCAACTCTTTACCCTCTTCGTCGACGATCTTCATGTCCACGCCAAAGATGCCGCGCCCCTGTTTCAGGCGGATCTTCATCTTGTCGTCCGGATTCATCGTCAGGTGCTGATTCTTCAGGGTGCACACCGTTCCCAGCGGTGACATCTCGGTCATGCCCCATGCGTGCAGCACTTCGACACCATAGACATCGTTGAACGCGGTGATCATGGCCGGCGGGCAGGCCGAGCCGCCAATCACTGTGCGCTTCAATGTCGAGAACTTCAAGTTGTTGGACTGGATGTGGCCCAGCATCATTTGCCAAACAGTTGGCACACCGGCAGCGAAGCTGACCTTCTCCCCCTCGATCAATTCAAAAATGGATTTGCCGTCCATCGCCGGGCCAGGAAACACCAGCTTGGCGCCGGTCATCGCCGCCGTGTACGGCAGACCCCAGGCATTGACGTGGAACATAGGCACAACGGGCAGGATGGAATCCCGCGCGCTGACGCACATCACATCGGGCATAGCCACCGCGTAGGCGTGCAGCATCGTGGAGCGATGGCTGTACAGCGCGGCCTTGGGGTTGCCGGTAGTGCCACTGGTGTAGCACATGCTGGACGCCGAATTCTCGTCAAACTGCGGCCATGTGTAGGTTTTGGGCTGCGCGCCGACCCAGGCTTCGTAGCTTTGCAAACCGGGGATGCCGGTGTCTGCGGGCAGTTTGTCGGCATCGCACATCGCGATGTAGTGCTTGATCGTCGTGCACTTGCTGTGAATCGCCTTGACGATGGGCAGAAAGGTCATGTCAAAGCACAGCACCTGGTCTTCGGCGTGGTTGGCAATCCATGTGATCTGGTCGGGGTGCAGGCGCGGGTTCAGTGTGTGCAACACTCGGCCAGAACCGCTGACGCCGAAGTACAGCTCCAGGTGGCGGTAACCATTCCAGGCCAACGTCGCTACACGGTCGCTGAAGGCCAGCTTCAGGTTGTCCAATGCATTGGCCACCTGGCGCGAACGCACGGCAATCTCTTTGTAGTTCGTGCGGTGGAGATCACCTTCCACCCGCCGGGAAACAATCTCGCCCTCGCCGTGGTGCCGTTCGGCGAAATCGATCAGCGTGGAAATCAGCATTTGCTGGCTTTGCATCAACCCTAGCATGTGTCACCTCTTTGTAAATACAGAATTCTGTGGCGCATGGTAATCCCACCAAGCCCCCGGAAAATGCCCGTATTAGTCATATGCGGGACAATTCAGCCATGTCTATTTCGTCACAGTTGCGTGTCCCCGAAGATGACGCGCTGGATCTGGGTCTTCCGTGGGTCAACCGCTTTGCCACATTGGGCGAAGATTTTTACGCCGCGCTTTCCCCTACTCCATTGCCTGCTCCGTATTGGGTAGGGCGCAGCACTGCCGCTGCTTCAGAATTGGGACTAGCTTCGCAGTGGCTGGAGTCGGAGGAGGCCCTTCAAGCCTTTACCGGCAATAGGCAGCTAGCTGGTGGGAGGTCTCTGGCCAGCGTCTACAGCGGCCACCAGTTCGGCCAATGGGCTGGGCAGTTGGGCGATGGCCGCGCCATCCTGCTCGGTGAAACACTCGGCTGGGAAGTGCAACTGAAAGGCGCAGGGCTGACGCCGTTCTCGCGCATGGGCGATGGGCGCGCCGTCTTGCGCAGCAGCATCCGCGAGTTTTTGGGCAGCGAGGCCATGCATGGCCTAGGCATTCCTACCTCGCGTGCGCTGTGCGTCACCGGCTCCGACGCACCGATACGGCGCGAAGAGATCGAAACCGCTGCCGTAGTCACCCGCCTGGCGCCCAGCTTCATTCGCTTTGGCCACTTCGAGCATTTTTCCCACAACGGCCTGCACGATCAGCTCAAGGTGCTGGCCGATTTCGTGATCGACAACCATTACTCGGAATGCCGCATGGACGCACGCTGGGGCGGCAACCCGTATGTGGCGCTGCTGGCTGCGGTGACCGAGCGCACCGCGGAAATGGTCGCGCAGTGGCAGTCCGTGGGGTTCTGTCATGGCGTGATGAACACCGACAACATGAGCATCCTCGGGCTGACGATTGACTACGGCCCGTTCCAGTTCATGGACGCTTACGACCCTGGCCATATCTGCAATCACTCCGACACCCAGGGCCGCTACGCGTTTTATAAACAACCGAACGTGGCCTACTGGAACCTGTTTTGCCTGGGCCAGGCGTTGCTGCCGCTGATTGGCGAGCAGGAGCAGGCGATTGCTGCACTGGAGACGTATCGCACGCTGTACCCCCAAGCATTTGCCAAACGCATGGCGGCCAAGCTCGGGTTTGCGAAGGTGCAAGAGGCACATACACCTTTGATCGAAGGCATATTGAAGCTGCTGGCGGCCGACAAAGTGGACTTCACGATCTTCTGGCGGCGCCTGAGCCACTGGGCGGTGGAGCAGCGCGCGGACGATGCATCGGTGCGGGATTTGTTCCTGGACCGCTCAGTGTTTGATGCCTGGTTGCTATCCTATTCAGAGCTGCTTACGCAGGCAGATAGCGCGCTAGCGGCCGATTTGATGCTAAAAACCAACCCCAAATACGTGTTGCGCAATCATCTGGGTGAAGAAGCTATCCAAGCCGCCAAACGCAAAGATTTCACCATCGTGGCCCAATTGCTGAAAGTTTTGGAGCGCCCGTTCGACGAACACCCGGAGCACGACGCTTGGGCCGGTTTCCCGCCGACCTGGGCTTCTGACATCTCCATTTCCTGTAGCTCATAACATTGGAAAAATCATGACCTTCCCAGTTGCCAAAACCGATCAAGAGTGGAAAGCCGTGTTGGCCGAAAAAGGTGCTGAACCCGTCGCCTTCGAGGTCACGCGCCATGCTGCCACCGAGCGCCCTTTCAGCGGCAAGTACGAGCGCGAATGGGCCGACGGCAGCTACCACTGCATTTGCTGCGGCAATACGCTGTTTGACTCGGAAACCAAGTTCGACGCGCACTGCGGTTGGCCCAGCTTCTCACTGGCGGTTCCGGGCGCGATCAAAGAAATCACGGACACGAGCCACGGCATGCGCCGGGTGGAGACCGTGTGTGCTCAATGCGGTGCGCATCTGGGCCATGTGTTTGATGACGGCCCCACCGATACCGGCCTGCGTTACTGCATGAACTCGGCATCGCTAAACTTCACGCCTAAATGAGCACCTTTCTTGACCTGTTTCCTATCGTTCTTTTCGCGATTGCGTACAAGTTCTCTGATATCTATACCGCCACTGCCGTATTGATGGGTAGCAGTGTGGTTGCGGCCATTGCTTTGTATGCGCTGTACAAAAAACTCACCGGCATGCAAGCAGGAGCGTTAGTCCTGATACTGGTCTTTGGCGCAGTAACGCTGATTCTTCGCAACGAGGATTTCATCAAATGGAAGCCAACGGTGCTGTATGCGCTCTTCGCATTGGCGTTCGGTTACGTCACATGGGTAAAAAAAATGAACCTGACCAAGGTCGGGCTTGCCGATAAATTTCCGCTGCCGGATCAGGTGTGGGACAGGCTCAATCTGGCGTGGATCCTGTATTTCGTGTTTCTCGCACTGTTGAATTCCTATGTCGTGCTGAACTACACCACTAGTGAGTGGGTCAGTTTCAAACTCTGGAGCCTCGGGTTGATGGTGCTTTTTATCTTTGGTCAAGTGGCATACATGGTCAAGCACTTGCCTTCCGATGAGACGGAGTCATGAGCCAATTCCCCACCGCCGCCGAGCTGGAAACCCGCTTGAACCAATTGTTACAACCTACCCGGTTGGAGGTGATTGACGAGAGTTACCAGCACGCTGGGCACGCTGGCGCCAATGGGCTGGGGGCTGGAACGCATTTTCGGGTGAAGATTGCTTCACCCTTCTTTACCGGTAAGGCCCGGGTGGCCCGTCACCGCCTTGTGTATGATGCGCTGCGTGATTTCATGGAACAGGGACTGCACGCCCTGGCTATTGAAACCGGGGATGCCTGAGTAGGTAATCCTGAATTGAACAATCCTGAAGGAAACTGAATGAAGAAGCAAATCTTGTCGTCTCTGGCTCTGGTTGCCCTGCTCGGCACCCTGGCCCCGGTGGCAAATGCCCAGAACGTGGCTATCGTCAATGGCAAGGCTGTTCCCAGCTCTCGCGTAGACGCGCTGAAGGAACAGGTCGCCCGTTCCGGCCGCCCCATCACCCCTGAAGTTGAAAAACAGCTGAAGGAAGAAGTGATCGCCCGTGAAATTTTCATGCAGGAAGCGCAAGCCCGCGGCCTGGATGCGACCGCTGATTTCAAAACCCAACTGGAACTGGCCCGTCAGTCCATCCTGATTCGTGAGTTGTTCTCCGACTACACGAAGAAGAACCCGATTTCCGATGAAGACGTGAAGGCCGAATACGACCGTTTCGCAGCAGCGAACAGCGGCAAGGAATTCAAGGCCCGCCACATCCTGGTGGAAAAGGAAGAAACTGCCAAAGCCCTGATCGCCCAGATCAAGAAGGGTGCCAAGTTTGAAGACCTGGCCAAGAAGAACTCCAAGGACCCAGGCTCCGGCGCCAAGGGTGGTGATCTGGATTGGGCCAACCCCAACAGCTACGTGAAGGAATTCTCCGAAGCGCTGGCGGCATTGGGCAAGGGCAAGATGACCGAAACTCCGGTGAAGACCCAGTTCGGCTACCACATCATCCGTGTGGACGACGTGCGCGATGCACAACTGCCCAAGTTTGAAGATGTGAAACCTCAAGTGGCCCAGCAGATGCAACAGCAACGCATGGCCAAGTTCCAGGAAGAACTGCGCGGCAAAGCCAAGGTCGAGTAATCGAACCCTTCGCTTCCCAAAAGACGCGGCTTAGGCCGCGTTTTTTTATGCCTTGTTGACTCCCGCGGGTCTTTTGCTTAAGGTCCGAGCCACACCACGCCAGACGTGGACACGAAGAACTACACAGTGGGAGCGACATTGAAACGTGAAGCAGGCTTGATCCTCGCGCTGTGTGCCAGCCTGATTGCTGGCGCACTGCCCGTGGCTTTGTCCTGGCAGCTCTCCAAATGGCAGACCCGGCACGCGGAGGAGGAGCGCTTGCTGGGTTACGCGCGCGACGTGCTCTTGCGCTCGGAGCGCGCCAGCGTACAAGTGTTCGACGGATTGGAAAAATTGATTGCGGCTCGCGGAGCGGGCGACCCCTGCTCTGACCGGCAGATCGCGCGCATGGGCGAAATCGATCTGGTGTCAACCGACATTCAGGCAATGGGTTACATCGTTGACGGTCGTTTACTGTGCAGTTCTTATGGCCGCCACGGCGCTGGCCTGCCGCTGGAGAACGATTCACCACGCGCCAGCATGGACGGCAGTACAGTACGCGCCAGGGCCATACTTCCATTTGCACCTGGCACGGCCTTTACGATCGTCGAACGAGCGGGCTATGCCGCTTTTGTGCACCAGGCCATTACCGTCGACATAGCTACCACCCCCGCCAACATCTCTTTGGCGACCTATGCCAAGCTCGGCAAAGTCTTTCGATCTACACGCGGCGCTATCAAGCAGGAATGGGCCGACCGTGCAAATTCCATTGGCGAAGGTTGCTTTGACGACGGCGAATTCCTGGTTGCGGTGATCAGCTCTCAACGCTTTCCTACGCAGACTTTTGCCGCCCAGCCACTCACCAACCTGGCCGCACACACCAGCCCGGAGGCAACCGCTTTGCGGCTCTTCGGTGTGTTGGCTGGCATTGCGCTGGCGCTGTTGACCTTTCTGCTGGCCCGTCGCCAGATGGGTATGGCCGCGTTGCTGCGTCGTGCGCTGCGCCGACGCGAGCTGTTCTTGCTGTATCAGCCCATCATTGAGCTGGCGACCCGCAAATGCATAGGTGCCGAAGCACTGATACGTTGGCAGCGCAGCGATGGCCAAATGACTGCGCCCGATGTTTTCATCCCTGTGGCCGAAAAGTCGGGCCTGATACAGGACATCACGGCGCGTGTACTGGATACTGTTGCAACCGATCTGGGAGACATCTTCGTACGCTTGCCCACCTTCCACATTGGAATCAACCTCGCCGCGGCAGATCTGCAGTCGCCGCGCACGGTTGAATTACTGGCCGACCTGATGCGCACGACCAACGCCGGGCCGCAAAGTATTATGGTGGAGGCGACAGAGCGCGGCCTGATGGATGCCGAGCGGGTACGCCAGGTAATCCATGACATCCACGGTCTGGGCATTGAGGTCGCAGTGGACGACTTTGGCACTGGCTACTCCAGTCTGTCTTACCTGGGCACGTTTGATCTGGATTACTTGAAGATCGACAAGTCGTTTGTGGACACGCTACAGACCGACGCCGCCACCAGCCAGGTTGCATTGCACATCATCGAGATGGCCAAGGCACTGAATCTGAAGATGATTGCCGAGGGCGTGGAGACCGAATCCCAGGCCACGCTATTGCAGGACCGCGGCGTGCAGTTTGCGCAGGGCTGGTTGTTTGCCAGGCCTATGCGGATGAGCGCTTTGCGAAAGTTTGTTGAAGCGCAGGCCTCTGGTTGAAGCTTTTGTACCTGCCGGGATTGGGCATGCCTCAGGGCCTCATGCTGTTCTCTGCGCGAACAGGAAATCGGCTCTGAGGCATACCCAACCCCGGCGAGTTGAAGTGATGCTAGCGCGCAAGGCTTGAATACCGGATGCAGAACTACCGCTCACCGTCGGGTCAGTGTGCCTTGCTCCAGGTAGCCGATTTCTTGTTCGCGAAGAGAACAGCATGAGGCCACCGGGAGCAAGGCACACTGACCAGCGCACACAAAGGAAGTGCCTAAAACTTACCGAAAGGCAACAGTCCAGGCAGCCAAAACGGCAAGCATCACCGGCTGATGCAACATGTAATAACTCAAACTCCACCGCCCCAAAAACGCCAGCGGATTGGCACCATCAGCGACCTTTGGAGGAGGAGATTTGGAACGTGCGAGCCACCACTGCGTGCCCGCCATACCCCACCACATCACCCCCATCCACGGCACCAGCGGCACATAGTCCTCGGTAACCGGAAGCTGGCTCACCATGCCCAGCCAGTTCAGCCAGCGTCCATTAAGTACATGCTCAAAAGTGCCTGTAACGCCCGCAGATATTGCGTAAGCAGCTACGAATTTCATAGCAATCACGAGCAGGCCCAACGGCCATAACCAGCGTCCCCACCCTGCCGTCAAGCGCGCAATCACCAGCATCACCGCCATGCCCTGTAGCACACCGAAGTAGATGAAACTGCCTGGAAACATTACGAAGCTCCCCAGGCTGACCAAGGCTGCACACCCCGCAATCTGCAGCCAGCGACGCCAGAAATGCGGCCAGCTTTGCCCGTTGTGCAAGGCCAGCGCCTGGCCCGCACCGGCGCACAGCAGAAAAAGGCTCAGGATGCCGGTGCGCTGCCAGGTCCAGACCGGGTCGGCATAGAAATCCTGCTGGATATAGCGCGCCTGGTTCAGATCGAACGAGAAGTGGTAAATGGTCATCCACACCATCGCGAGGCCGCGCGCGATGTCTACGCTGCCCAGCCGGGTTGTCGAACTGCTGATTGCCTGCTTACCCACTGTTGTCCTTTAGTCAAATGTGTGAAGGTAGCGTAAAAGCTGATGAAGTTGCCGCGCAAGCCTGAGGCAATGGCATGCATCGCCGGGATAATCGCGCCATGTCTTCGACCTCGCACTCCCTCCGCCCTCGCCTCGTGCCTCCGTTTGCACTGGCGCCATTGTCTTTCCAACTGCTGTGCGCGCTGGTGCTACCCATGGCGGCCATTGCGCAAACTGCGCCAGTCGAACCGAGCGCTGAAGTTACCACGCCCGCCAAGCCTGCCGCGACGCCACAGCGTGCACCGGCCGCAAAGCAAGAAAAAGATACGCTGAAGCCTGTTGAAGTCGTTGGAAAAACCCAGACCGAAACCGACCAGCGTCGCCAATCCACTGCGGCCAAGATCATCGTGGGTCGTGACGAAATTGAGAAATACGGCGACAGCACGATGAGCGAATTGCTCAAGCGCCTGCCCGGCATTACATCCCCTGGACGCCCGGGGCGCGGCGGCCCGCCGCGCATGCGCGGATTGGGTGGCGGTTACACCCAGATCATGATCGACGGCCAGCGCATGGCGCCTGGCTTCTCACTGGATGACCTGGCGCCGGAGCAGATCGAGCGCATTGAAATCCTGCGTGCACCGACTGCCGAAACCGGCGCGCGGGCGATTGCCGGCACCATCAACATCATCACCCGCGGTGGCTACATGCGCAAGGTTAACGACCTGCGGCTGGGCGTGGGCGCGGAGAACAACAATGTGATGCCAGGCTTCACCTGGAGCCGCAACGACACACTGGATGACATGACGTACAACATCTCGGTGTCCGGCTTTCATGGCAAGCGCGAGAACGATGGCTCCAGCGTACAGGTCGGCGAAAACCTGGTGACCGGCGCGCAGTACACACAGAATGTCAACACCAGCTCGAGCGGTCTGCGCGATGGCCTGCATGCCAACACCCGGCTGCAATGGCGCAGCGCCAATGGTGACAGTCTGGTGCTGACACCGATGATCGTGCTGTCCAAGGGCTATAGCGACTCCAGCTCCAAATTGACTCAGACGGATGGTCAGGGGCCATACGACCGCAGCCAGACGGGCTCTGACAGCCAGAACGCGATGCTGCGCCTGAACGGCCAATGGACGCACCAGCTGGAAAGCGGTGGCAGCTTCAATTGGAGCGGCGGCATCGGCAAGGTACTGCTGGACGCCCACAGCCTGCGCCAGAACTTCGGCACCCAGCCCGGCCAGACCACGAGCTTGGACACACGCTCGCAAAAGCAGGACACCAGTTTGACCAGCACGGCGAAGTGGAGCGTAGGCCTGGGCAACGACCACAGCCTAGTGACCGGCGCTGAAGTGGAGCAAAACCGCCGCGAAGAAACGGCAACGACAGTCGGTGTGGTGGATGCCGCCTCGCTGGACGACCTGGACGGCAACCTGAGCGCCAGCAGCACGCGCATCGCGCTGTACGCACAGGACGAATGGAATCTCAGCAAGGAATGGGCCGCGCACGCTGGCATTCGCTGGGAAGGCATCCGCACCGAAGGCTCGGCCTCTGGCGACCAGCAAGTGGCCAACACCAGCAGCGTGCTGACGCCCTTGCTGCATGCGGTCTGGAAGTTCGACCCGAAGAGCCGCGACCAGGTGCGCTTCAGCCTGACGCGCAGTTACCGCTCCCCTGATCTGGGCAACCTGATCGCACGACCGACCATCAATTCCAACTACCTGGGCCGCGGTGCCAACACCGAGCTGTACGCCGACCGCGCCGGCAACCCGGATTTGATGCCAGAACTGGCCAGCGGTCTGGACGTCGCGTTTGAGCACTATGTCGAAGGCGGCCTGCTCAGCGCCAATGTGTTCTACCGCCAGATCAACAACCTGATCCGCAACCAGACAGCGCTGGAAACTGTGTCCTGGGCCGATGTGCCGCGCTGGGTCTCACGTCCGCGCAATATTGGCGACGCGACGACTCAAGGCATCGAATTGGAAGCCAAGTTCCGCCTGAGCGACATGATTGCGGATGCACCCAAGGTCGACATCCGTGCCAACGCCAGCCTGTTCCGCTCTCAGGTAGACGGCATCAATGGCCCTAACAACCGCCTGACCGAACAGCCCGACGGCACGCTGAATCTGGGCGCCGACTACAAGCTTGCCAAATCACCGCTGACGATTGGCGGCAACATCAACTACACGCCGGCCTACACGACACAGATCAGCGACGACCAGACCTCGACACAGCCCGACAAGCTGCAGATCGAAGCCTACGGCCTGTGGGTGTTCGCCCCGGGTTATCAGATGCGCATCTCGGCCAGCAATCTGACGCCACGTGACTACGTGTCATCCGGCACGCTGCTGACAACGAATGCGCAGGGTCAAGCCATGCGCGTGAGCAACATCAATACCGCACCAACGGCCACGATGGTGCAGGTGCGATTTGAGATGAAGCTGTAGCCGGAAAAGGGCGGACAAGAAAAAAGGCCCTTGGGGCCTTTTTTTCATTAGTCCATCGAGAACGAGATATCGACTTCGACCCGCACCACCTCGTCGATGGGCCGGAATTTCCACTTTGCTACAGCGTCGGTGGCTGAAGAGTTCAAACGCCGATTATTGCTGGACGTCACCTGAATGCCAGACGTGCTGCCATCCGGATTGACGTCAAACGCAACCTTTACAAGCGCGTTGACAGAATCCCGCATCAGGGTGCGGTTGTAGATAGGTGGATCCTGCCGAATAGGGATCAACTCGAGGTTTACTTGCTTGGCCACCTTGGGGGGCTCAGGCGGAGGCGCAACAGGAGTAGTTACAGGCGCAGTTGCTGGAGCAGCCACAACGGCAGGCGGCGGCGGTGCAGGCGTTTCAACCGAAGGGGATTTCTTCTCGGCTCTAACGGATGTCTCTTCTACCCTGGGCTTAGGTGCCGCGGCAGGGGCTGGGCTGGCAACTGGTGCGGGTGTCGGAGCAGGTGCCGGTGCAGCAGCCGGTTTCTTCTGGTCTCCCATCTGCTTGATGATGCGCAGCGGGCCCATGGCACGGCGCTTTACTTCTTCGCTCGGGGTGTAGTTGTCCAGATAAGGAGTCTTGATATCGCCGTCTGTCTTTGCTGGCGGTGGTGTTTGTGCCAGCGCAAGCCCCGACGCTTGCGACAGAAATAAAGTCCAACCCGCCACCCATACGCCGCGGGTCGCCTGGCGACCATTGTCCAACGCATTCTGTGCAAATCTCTCCATTGAAACTCTCTCCCAAATCACCCAAACTAAATACATCAATACTGCGGCCACGCCCCAAAATGGGCCGGGGTCAAGTGCAAGCCTTTTTCAAGAGCACGAAACGTGCCGAATTGTTACAGAAACAGCGTTCCTAAAAACAGAATTTTCCCCGAATTTGGAGCGATATCTTGGTAAAGCGCGCAGAAATGCGCGCCCGGTGCTAACCCTCTTGTGCAATTTGTCACATCGCCTACACTGATTCGCACTTCAGCCACCATCTGGAAGCCACCATGCCAAGCGAAAACGCGGTCGGTTCGGAATACGATGTGAGTGCCCTGATTGCGGCAATTGCCCGCAACGCAGAGGACGGTACCCTGGCCCATTTTCTGGAGCCATACCGATGGAGCGTGTTGGCTCAATACGTCAGGCCTCTGACACTGGAACGCGGCCACTTATTGATTTCCCAGGGAGACCGCGACCGCAAACTGTTTTTCGTGGAATCTGGCGACCTGAAAGTGGACATGAAAACCAGCGCCGGGCTGATCCACCTGGCCATCCTCGGCCCGGGCACTGTGGTAGGTGAAGGCAATTTCTTCTCCCACGCAAGCCGCAATGCCTCGGTCTCCGTCTATAGCGACTGCAAGCTGTGGGAGCTGGACCCTGCCCACTTCAACGACCTGTCCCACGAGCACCCCAGTGTCGCGCTGGCCCTCACCCTCGCCTTGGGCGCCGTGCTGTCCGCGCGCATGTCCGACCTGACCCGGCGTCTGGCGATCACCTGACCCCAGTTCAGCGGGCTGCTAGCCAACCCACTTGCGGGCGTTATGCCACAGCTGCATCCACGGGCTATGCGCGTTCTTGTCCAGGTTCGTCCAACTCATCTGCACATTGCGGAACACGCGCTCCGGGTGCGGCATCATCGCGGTGAAGCGGCCGTCGGCCGTCGTCACAGCGGTCAGACCACCCGGGCTGCCGTTCGGGTTGAACGGATAGGCCTCGGTAGCCGCGCCGCTGTTGTCCACATAGCGCATCGCGGCGATGGCCTTGTCCGCATTGCCGCGGTATTTGAAGTTCGCAAAGCCTTCGCCGTGCGCCACGGCGATGGGCAGGCGCATGCCAGCCAAATCCTTGAAAAACAGCGAAGGTGACTCCAGCACTTCGACCATCGACAAGCGCGCCTCGAAGCGCTCGCTCTGGTTGGTCGTGAAGCGCGGCCAGTCTTGTGCGCCAGGAATGATGTCGGCCAGCTCGGCAAACATCTGGCAGCCGTTGCACACGCCCAGGCCAAACGTGTCCTGGCGGGCAAAGAAGGCCTTGAACTCGTCGGACAGCACGTCATTGAACGTGACAGAACGCGCCCAGCCGATACCGGCACCCAGTGTGTCGCCATACGAGAAGCCGCCACAGGCGACGACGCCCTTGAAGTCCGCAAGCTTCGCGCGGCCGGTCTGCAGATCGGTCATGTGCACGTCGTAGGCTTCGAAGCCCGATTCTGAGAACGCGTAAGCCATTTCCACATGCGAGTTGACGCCCTGCTCGCGCAGAACGGCCACCTTTGGGCGGTTTTTCAGAATGGCAGGCGCTACATTTTTCGTAGCTGCTTGCGCACGTTCCATAAGCTCTGCGGCCTGATTTGGCAGGTAAATGTGCAACCCGGGATCATTCACAGCCCCGACTGCGGCGTGCTCGGAGTCAGCACAGGCCGGGTTGTCACGCTGCTGCGCAATCTTCCAACTCACCGCGTCCCAGACCTGATGCAGGTCAGACAGCTTGGCGCTGAAGATGCTCTTGGCATCGCGCCAGACTTGCAGCTCGCCTTTGCCGCCTTCGAGCTTGCTCGACGCGGGCCGGGTCTTGCCGATGAAATGGCTGTGTTGCGAAAGACCATGCGCGCGCAGCACTTGCATCACGTCACCGCGCTCCAACGTGCGCACCTGCAGCACAACGCCCAGCTCTTCGCTGAACAGGGCCTTGAGCGTGAGCTCTTCACGGCGGGCACCCACCTGCCCTGCCCAGTTCTTGCTGTCGCCCACGTCCATGCGGCTGTCGCTGATGCCATCACCTTCGGTGACCAGCATGTCGACATTCAGCGATACGCCCACCTTGCCTGCAAAGGCCATCTCGGCCACGGTCGCCAACAGGCCGCCGTCGCTTCGGTCGTGGTACGCCAAGACCATTCCCTTGCCGCGCAGGTAGTTCACCGCTTCCACGAGGTTGACCAGATCCTGCGGGTCTTCCAGATCGGGGACGGAATCGCCCACCTGGTCCAGCGTCTGCGCCAGGATGCTGGTCGCCATGCGGTTCTTGCCGTGGCCCAGATCGACGAGCACGAGGGTGGTGTCTTCTTCAGCGTTCAGTTGGGGCGTGAAGGTGCTGCGCACATCGGCCAGCGTCGCAAAGCCGCTGACGATCAGCGATACCGGGGAGGTGACTTTCTTATCGGCGCCATTGGCTTTCCATTGCGTGCGCATGGATAGCGAATCCTTGCCGACCGGAATGCTGATGCCCAACGCCGGGCACAGCTCCATTCCCACCGCCTTGACCGTGGCGTACAGCGCCGCGTCTTCGCCCGGCTCGCCGCAAGCCGCCATCCAGTTGGCGGACAACTTGACGCGCGGCAGCTCGATAGGTGCGGCCAGCAAATTGGTAATCGCCTCGGCTACAGCCATGCGGCCCGACGCGGGCGCATCCAGCGCCGCCAGCGGTGTGCGTTCGCCCATGGACATGGCTTCACCCGCAAAGCCCTTGAAGTCGGCCAGCGTGACGGCGCAGTCGGCCACTGGCACCTGCCAGGGGCCAACCATCTGGTCGCGGTGCGTTAGGCCACCGACGGTGCGGTCACCAATAGTGATCAGGAAGCGTTTGGAGGCGACGGTCGGGTGCGCAAGCACGTCGATGACGGCCTTCTGGATGTCCACGCCGGTCAGGTCCAGCGGCTTGAAAGTGCGGGCGACGGTCTTCACATCGCGGTGCATCTTGGGCGGCTTACCCAGCAGCACATTCATCGGCATATCGACGGGAGATTCTTTTCCTTCGTCGAGCAATTGCAACTGGCGTTCTTCAGTCGCCACACCGATGACAGCAAACGGGCAACGCTCGCGCTCACACAGCGCTGTGAACTGCGCCAGCGACTCGGGGGCGATGGCCATCACATAACGTTCCTGGCTCTCATTGCACCAGATTTCCTTGGGTGCCATGCCGGACTCTTCGAGCTTCACGGCGCGCAAATCGAAACGCGCACCACGGCCGGCGTCGTTGGTCAGCTCGGGAAATGCGTTGGACAAACCGCCCGCGCCCACGTCGTGGATCGCCAGGATGGGATTCTTGTCACCCTGCATCCAACACTGGTTAATCACCTCCTGCGCACGGCGCTCGATCTCCGGGTTGCCGCGCTGCACCGAGTCAAAGTCCAGCTCGGCCGCGTTCGCACCGGTCGCCATGGAACTCGCGGCGCTGCCGCCCATGCCGATGCGCATGCCGGGGCCGCCCAGCTGGATCAGCAGGCTGCCGGCGGGAAATTCAATCTTGTGGGTCTGGCCCGCATCGATGATGCCGAGGCCGCCCGCGATCATGATGGGCTTGTGGTAGCCACGCGCGACGGTGTCCACATCGCTGGCTACGGTCTGTTCGTATTCGCGGAAGTAGCCCAACAAGTTGGGTCGGCCAAATTCATTGTTGAAGGCCGCGCCGCCCAAAGGACCTTCGACCATGATCTGCAGCGGGCTGGCGATGTGCTCGGGCTTGCCCATGGTGCTGCCCCAGAGCTTGGAGACGGTAAAACCGGTCAGACCCGCTTTGGGCTTGGAGCCACGACCCGTGGCGCCCTCGTCGCGGATCTCGCCGCCTGCACCGGTGGAGGCGCCGGGGAATGGAGAGATGGCCGTGGGGTGGTTGTGGGTTTCCACCTTCATCAGGATGTGGTTGGTCTCGCTACTCTTTTGATAGCTGGCTACGCACACTCCGCCTGCCTCAGAGGCCGATTTGGCAGTGAAACGCTCAACCTGCACGCCTTCCATCACAGATGCGTTGTCCGAGTACGCTACCAGCATGTACTGCGGCGCCAGTTGGTGCGTGTTGCGGATCATGCCGAACATGCTCTTGTCCTGCGCGACGCCGTCAATCGTGAACTCGGCATTGAAAATCTTGTGGCGGCAATGTTCGCTGTTGGCCTGCGCGAACATCATCAGCTCCACGTCGGTCGGGTTGCGGCCCAGTGTCGTGAAAGCGTTGACCAGGTAATCAATCTCGTCAGCTGCCAGCGCCAGCCCGAACTGGGTGTTGGCCTTGACCAGGGCATCCTTGCCACCGCCCAGCACATCCACATGGTCCATGGGCGCAGGTTGCAAGGCGTTGAACAGTTCTTTGGCCTGGCTGCGGTCCAGCATCGCGCTTTCGGTCATGCGGTCGTGCAGCAAGTCGGCAATCTGCTGCAACTGCTCCACACTCAGCACCGCCTTCACCAGCAAACCGCTCTTCAGCGTGGCGCGGTACTCGACCAACCGCTCGACGCGCTTGACGTTCAGACCGCAGTTGTGCGCAATGTCGGTCGCCTTGGAGGCCCAGGGGCTCACCGTACCGAAACGCGGGCTGACCACAATCGCCGGGCCCTCGGTGAGGCCGGTATAGGGGTCGCCATAGGTCAGCAACGCGGCCAATTTGTCGGCCAAAGGCTTGTCCAGCGGTGTGTCGGTCGCCACCAGGTGCACGAATCGGGCCGAAATACCGATGATCTTGTCGCTCACCCCCTGCATGGCGGGCAACAGTTGCTGGACACGGAAATTGCTCAGGGCGTTGCTGCCCTCGAAGATGGAAATGTGCAGGGTCACAGTGGTGGCCTAGGAAAGATGAAGCGTCGCCCGGCGGGGCTGGATGGGTGAGCGGCAATTTTAACTGGCTGGACGGTCGCTTCCGGGCTATCCGCCCCGTCGCAAAAGGCGGAAAATCCATGTTCAGCCTGCAGACCTTTGTACTCTGGCTCGATCTCAGTGGAACTTTTCAATAAATTTCGTGGCATTTTTGGGGCACCCGACGCGCCGACACCCTCGGAGCCGTTGCCCATCGTCGACCCTACGGGCAAGCTGCCCGAGCGAAGGCAGCATCCCCGTCTGAACGCCCGTGGCGACCTGCGGGTGGTGGTGATCGATGACTCGGCCACCGTCTGCGCCGCACTGCGCAAGATATTGCAATCCATAGGCCTGCGTGTGCGCATGGCGTCCAGTGCGGAAGAAGGCCTGGAGATGATCCTGGCGGACCGCCCGGACCTTGTCTTTCTGGACATCGTATTGCCCAAGATGAATGGGTTTTCGGCACTTCGGGTGCTGCGGCGCAACCCGCTGACACGTGACATTCCGGTCATTATGATCAGCGGCAACGAACAGGCCACCGAGCAGTTCTTCGGTAGCGCCATCGGTGCGGACGACTTCATGAAAAAACCTTTTTCGCGTATGGAGGTGTTTAGCCGCATGGAACACCTGCTGGACAACGAGCACATTCCGCGCCGCCGTGCGCCCATGACACAGCCTGCCTCGCTGTCCCCTTGAGGACGCCTGCGGGTAGCGGGCGGGTCTGGGATAATCGGGGCATGACCATCACCTACAAAGACGCACAAGGCATTGCCGGAATGCGCGTGGCCGGAAAGCTCGCCTCCGAAGTTCTGGACTACCTGACCCCTTTCGTCAAACCCGGCGTCACCACCAATGCGCTGGACAAACTGGCCTACGACTACATCACGGGCGTACAAGGCGGCATTCCCGCACCCCTGAACTACACCGGTGGCGGCAGCGTGCCCTACCCCAAATCCATCTGCACCTCGGTCAACCACCAAGTCTGCCATGGCATCCCGAATGACAAGCCCCTGAAGAAGGGTGACGTCGTCAATATCGACGTGACCGTCATCAAGGACGGCTGGCACGGCGACACCAGCCGCATGTTCGCGGTGGGCGAGGTCTCCATCGCCGCCAAGCGCCTGAGCGCCATCACCTATGACGCGATGTGGCACGGCATCAAAATGGTCAAGCCCGGTATCCACCTGGGTGACATCGGTCATGCAATCCAGAAATTTGCCGAAGGCAATGGCTTTAGCGTGGTGCGTGAATTTTGTGGCCACGGCATTGGCCAGATCTTTCACGAAGAGCCGCAGGTGCTGCACTATGGCCGCCCGGGCACGCTGGAAAAACTGGTTGAAGGCATGACCTTCACGATCGAGCCGATGATCAACGCCGGCAAAAAAGAGATCAAGGAAGGCCCGGAGAAAGACGGCTGGACCATTGTCACCAAAGACCACTCGCTGTCGGCACAGTGGGAACACACGGTACTGGTCACACCGACCGGCTACGAGGTGTTGACCCTGTCGGCCGGCAGCCCGCCCACTCCTGCGTTCGTCACTGCATAAGGCGCACTGCATGGCCGATTTGCAGGCGCTTCGCACCGGCTACCGCGCCCAGAAAGCACTGGTCCTCCAATCCATAGGCAAGCCCGCGACCACAGGCACGCAGGTTCGCAGGGCTTTGCGCAGCCTGTCCGATCTGACCGATGGCTTGCTGACAGAGCTGTGGCACCACAGTGGTTTGCAGGAGCCCTTGGCCTTGTTGGCGGTGGGTGGCTACGGACGCGGCGAACTCTTTCCCCACAGCGATGTCGACGTACTGGTCCTTCTGCCTGATGACCGTGCTCTGGAATCCGACAGTGCACTAAAAGGTCGCGTTGAAACCTTCATCGGCGCCTGCTGGGATCTGGGGCTCGAGATTGGCTCCAGCGTGCGCACGCTGCATGATTGTCTGGCCGAGGCGGAAAAAGATGTCACGGTGCAAACCTCTCTGCTGGAGTGCCGCCTGATCACGGGCAATGCAGCGCTGGTAGATGATTTCCAAAAGGCATTTTTTGCCGCGATGGACCCCAAGGCGTTCTTCGTCGCCAAGACGCTGGAAATGCGCCAGCGGCATACCAAATTCGAAGACACGCCCTACTCGCTGGAACCCAATTGCAAGGAGTCGCCTGGCGGCTTGCGCGACCTGCAAGTGATTCTTTGGGTGGCGAAGGCGGCAGGCTACGGAGGCGACTGGACGGCACTGGCGAAGAACGGATTGGCAACGCCCTTTGAGGTGCGGCAAATCCAACGCAATGAGACCCTGCTGTTTCATATCCGCTCGCGTCTACACGTGATCGCCGGGCGCCGGGAAGACCGCCTGATCTTCGACATGCAGAACGCGGTGGCCGAGTCATTCGGATATGTGACGAAGAATGTCGATGGCGACAGGCGTTCACTGGTTCGCGCCAGCGAACTGCTGATGAAGCGCTATTACTGGGCGGCCAAGGCGGTCACCCAGCTCAACCAGATTCTGTTGATGAACATCGCGGAGCGGCTGAACCCATCGACCCACGCACCCCGTCCCATCAACGAAAACTTCAACGAAAAAGCGGGCACCATTGACGTGGTCAGCGATGACCTGTACCGCCGTAACCCGCACGCGATTCTGGAAACCTTCCTGATTTACCAGACCACGATAGGCGTGAAGGGTCTGTCGGCACGCACGTTGCGCGCGCTGTACAACGCACGCGATCTGATGGACGCGAAGTTCCGCGCCGACCCGGTAAATCGTGCAACCTTCCGCAAGATGCTGATGCAGACGGAAGGCATCACCCACGCGCTGCGCCTGATGAACCAGACCTCGGTATTGGGACGCTACCTGTGGGTGTTTAGGCGCATCGTCGGCCAGATGCAGCACGACCTGTTCCATGTCTACACGGTGGACCAGCACATCCTGATGGTGCTGCGCAATATGCGCCGCTTCTTCATCGTCGAACACGCGCACGAATACCCGTTTTGTTCACAACTCGCCGCGGGCTGGGACAAGCCGTGGATCCTGTACATCGCAGCAATCTTCCACGACATCGCCAAAGGCCGTGGCGGTGACCACTCTGACCTGGGCCGCGCCGAAGTGCGTCGCTTTTGCCGCCAGCACGACATCGCGCAGGAAGACAGCGAACTGATCGAGTTTCTGGTTGGTGAACACCTCTCGATGAGTCGCATTGCACAGAAGTCAGACCTTAGCGACCCCAAGGTCATCGCCGACTTTGCCAAACGCGTAAAAAACGAACGCCAGCTCACGGCGCTTTACCTGTTGACGGTGGCCGATATCCGCGGCACCTCGCCCAAAGTCTGGAATGCTTGGAAAGGCAAGCTGCTGGAAGACCTGTACAGATACACCAGCCGCGTGCTGGGTGGGCGTGCGCCCGACCCCGATGCAGATGTCGAAGCGCGCAAACGCGAAGCGCTAGTGCAGGTCGCGCTGTATTCCCTGCCCTTTGAAGCGCACAAACCGCTGTGGGACACACTGGATGTCAGCTACTTCATGCGTCACGATGCGTCCGACATTGCCTGGCACACCAAACAACTGTCACGCCATGTGAAAACCGATTTGCCTATCGTTCGGGCACGCCGCTCCCCGGTCGGTGAGGGCCTGCAGGTCCTGGTGTACACCCGAGACCAGCCTGACTTGTTTGCCCGTATCTGCGGTTACTTCGACCAAGGTGCCTTCAGCATTCAGGATGCCCACATCCACACCAGCAACACAGGGTATGCGCTGGATACGTTCCAAGTGGTCGGCGGCACCGAGATGGAAGACCACTACCGTGAAATCACCAGCCTGCTGGAGAACGGCTTGAGCCAGGCGATTGCCAAAGCCGGGCCGCTGCCACCGCCGAGCCGCGGCCGCGTGTCACGCCGCGTGAAGAGCTTCCCGATTGCACCACGCATCATCCTGCGTCCGGACGAAAAGGCGCAGCGCTGGCTGCTCAACATCTCGGCCAGCGACAGGGTGGGTTTGCTGTACTCCGTGGCACGCATCCTGGCTCAGCACAAGATTGCAGTACAAATGGCCAAAGTGGCCACGCTGGGCGAGCGCGTTGATGACACCTTCCTGATCCAGGGCGAGCAGCTACAGCAGAACCGGGCGCAGATCGAGATTGAAACTGAATTGCTGAGTGCGCTTGCGGCTTGAGTCTTTGGTCCTGCTCTAGAACTTCCTTGGTATTTGCGGGTCAGCGTGCCTTGGCCCCGGTGGCCTCATGCTGTTCTCTTCGCGAACAGGAAATCGGCTACTGGGGCCAAGGCACACCGACCCGAGCCTGAGCGGTTGTTCTGACTAAAAAACCTTTGGTGCCCGCACCATTTCAACTCGCTGGGGCTGGGTATGCCTCAGAGCCGATTTTCTAGTCGCGCAGCGAATAGCATGAGGCCCTGAGGCATACCCAACCCCGGCAGGTACAAAAGGTCGTTACGAAAAACGGACTCTAGTGCCCGCCGCCGAGATACGCAGCCCTAACAGCCGGATCGTTACGCAGCTTCTCGGCGTCACCGTGCACAGAGATGTTTCCGTTCTCCAGCACATAGCCATAGTCCGCAACCTTGAGTGCGGCAGCAGCAAACTGCTCCACCAGCAACATCGTCACACCACGTGACTTTAAGTCGGCAATGATGCGGAAGACTTCTTCCACCAGAATCGGCGCCAAGCCCATGGAGGGCTCGTCCAGCAGCACGATGTCTGGGTTCAACATCACCGCGCGTGCCATCGCCAGCATTTGCTGCTCGCCGCCAGACAAGGTGCCAGCCAACTGATTGCGGCGTTCTTTCAGGCGCGGAAACAATTCCATCGCCCGCTCCAGATCACCTGCCACATCGCCTTTGGGGCGGCTGCCGGTCAACCGAGGGAAGGCGCCGAGGGTCAGGTTGTCGGTGACGGACATCGTGGCAAACACGCGCCGTCCTTCGGGCGAATGGGCCAGGCCCAACTTGGCAATGGTGTACGACTCCAAGCCATCCACACGCTTGCCCTGCAGTGTGATTTCACCGGCGGTGGGCTTGATCATTCCGGAGATGGCGCGCATCGTCGTGGTCTTACCGGCGCCGTTGGAGCCGATCAGCGTGACCACTTTGCCCTTGGGCACGTCCAGCGAAATACCGTGCAGTACCTGCACCTTGCCGTAACCGGCTTCGAGATTCTTGATTTGCAACATGGGTGAAATCCTGGTGTCTATTACTGTGACGTTCAGGCCGCCGTGCCGCCGAGGTAGGCCTCGATGACCTTCTCGTCGGCTTGCACTTCTGCGGGTTTGCCTTCGGCAATCTTCTGGCCGAAGTCCAGCACCGAGACGTTGTCGCAAATACTCATCACCACATCCATGTGGTGCTCGATCAGGATCACGGTGATGCCGTGGTCGCGGATCTTGCGGATGATGGAAACCAGTTCCTTGATATCGGGGGCGGTCAAGCCGGCGGCTGGTTCGTCCAGCAAAAGCAATTGCGGATCGAGCGCCAGTGCACGGGCGATTTCGAGCAAGCGCTGTTTGCCATAGGGCAGATTACGCGCTTCCTCATGGGCCAAATCGCCCAAGCCCACGAACTGGATCAGACCCATACCGCGCTCAATCGCCGCCTTGTCTTCACGCAAATAGCGTGGCGTGTGCAGGGCAACGTCCAGAATATTGCTGGCAAACGTGTGGTGCAAGCCGACCTGTACGTTTTGCAGTGCGGTCATCTCTCCGAACAATTGGACGTTCTGGAAGGTGCGCGCAATGCCGGAGAGCGCAATGTCGGACGACGTGCGGCCCACCACCGTGTGGCCCGCAAACTCAATGCTGCCTGCCGTCGGCACGTAGATGCCTGTCAGCACATTCATCATCGTGCTCTTACCGGAACCATTGGGTCCAATCAGGCCATGGATAGTTCCGCGCTTGACGACCAGGTCCACCAGGTTGATGGCCTTCAGACCGCCAAATTGCATCAGCACGCCTTTGGCTACCAAGAGATCGCTGCCAGTTTCGCTTTGGCCAGCGTTCGAGGCCACCATCACCGCATCCTTGACCGAGGCCTGCACGTCCGCAACAGGCGCGCCAGTGCGGCTGGTCTTGCGGACAAACAGGTTACGCGCAAAGCCGACGATACCGTCCTGCAGGTAATAGACGACGAACAGGATCATCAAGCCGAAGATGGACAAACGCCAGTCGGTGATGGACTGCAGCCAGAACGAAAATCCGGCCAAGGCCACGGTGCCAACCACCGGGATGATTACTGCACGCGGTGTCGTGAGCTTCTTCACGACGCCCACCACCGCACCAACCGTTATCAACACCGCCAATGTGCTGGCCACGATGCGGAACAACTCCAGATCATCCAGCAGCTTGGGCAGGATCACAATGATCGCAGCACCCAAGAGAGCGCCAGAACGGGTTTTTCGCCCACCCATGATGACCGCCAAAAGGAACATCACGGTCAATTCAAAGTTGTAGGTATTAGGCGAAATGTATTGTTCGGAATACGCGTACAGGCAGCCACCCAGACCGGCGAACCCCGCGCTAATCACGAATGCATACACCTTGTAGCGGTACACCGACACGCCCATACAGTCCGAAGCCACCGGGCTGCCACGCAATGCCTCAAAGGCACGCCCGAGCTGGGACTTGAGAATACGGTCCACCACTATCAGCGACAGCACCATCATCGCGAACACCAGCCAGTAAAAGCCGTGTTCGTTCAGTTGTGTGTCGGCAATCGACGGTTTGGGAATCTTGATGCCCAGCGGCCCTTCGGTCAGGAAGTCCATCTCGTTGATCAGAATCTGGATGATGGTGCCAAAGGCCAGCGTAACCATCGCAAGGTAAGGGCCTGACACGCGCAAGGCAGGCAAGGCCAGCAAAGCACCAAAGCCTGCAGTGACCGCAATGCTGGCCGGAATGATCAACCACAACGGTGCGCCGAACTTCAGGAACAACACACCCGCGGTGTAAGAGCCCACGCCGAATAAACCCGCATGGCCCAGTGACACCTGGCCGGTGTAACCCACCACGATGTCCAGCCCATACAGCAGGATGGCGTAAATCATGATCGTGCCGATCATGTGGATGTAATAGGAGTTGCTGATAAACAGCGGCGCCGCACCCAACAAGGCCAGGCCAATCAGTGCAACCCAAAAAGATTTGCGATTCATCGTCAGACTTTCTTGATCGCGGTTTTACCGAACAAGCCGGACGGCTTCAACGCCAGTACCAGCAACAGCAACACCAGACCGGGTACATCCTTGTAGCCGGTGGAAAGGTAAAAACCCGTGGTCGTTTCGGCCACGCCCAAAATAATGCCACCCACAATGATGCCCAAGCCGCTGGTTAGGCCACCAATGATGGCGACCGCAAAGGCCTTCAAGCCCAGCACTGAGCCCATCGTTGCACCAGTCAATGTCAGCGGCGCAATCAGCGCCCCCGCAAATGCAGCGGTCGCGGAGGACAGTGCGTAGGAGAAGGTAATCACCAGCCCGGTGTTGATGCCCATCAGCTTGGCCGCGTCGCGGTCATTGAAGGTGGCCACCACGGCCTTGCCGTAAATGGTTTTGCGGTTGAAAAACTCCACCGCCAGCATCATCAGGATGGCCCCCACCACCACCAAAATTTCCATGGGCAACACGTTGGCGCCCAGCAGCTTGATGGGAGATTCTGGCAACGGCGATGGGAACTTCAAATCATCTCGACCCCAGACGTTTTCTGCCACGTTTTTGAAAATGATGCCCAGCGCGATGGTGGACATGATCCAGCCAAATTCGCTTTTGATCTTGATGGCTGGCCGCACGCCTATCCATTCGACCACGCCGCCTTGCAACATGCCGAACACGATCACGATGGGCAGCATCAGCCAGTAGTTGACGCCCATGTTGACCAGCGTCAGGCCCACCATGGCGCCCAGCATCAGGGCGTCACCCTGCCCGAAATTAAGCGTGTCAGATGTCTGAAACGTGAGCTGGTAGCCGAACGCAATGACCGCGTAGATCATGCCCAGCGCAATACCGCTATAGACAAGTTGAAGCAGGATTTCCATAGATAGGACTCGCCAAAAAGAACAAATTCAAACCAACACAACAGCCTGCATAAAAAGGCACCGCGGCAGTCTAAAAGACCGACGCGGTGCCATCATGCTACGAAATGCGAGCAGCGCTTACTTTTTAACGGCCAGCGCACCCTTGGCATTGACATCTTTCACGCGCACTTCCGAAGCCTTCTTGAAGTCAGCTTCATAGGCATACACCACGCGCTGGCCCTTGACTTCGCCAAATACGGGGATATTGGCGGTAATGGCTTCGTGGTCTGTCTTGGTGAACGGCTTGTTGTAAGTGGTGACCACACCGTCCACAGGCGTCTTCAAGTCTTCCAGAGCAGCCTTGATCTTCGGGCCTTCAGTGGAGTTGGCCTGCTTGATGGCGGCTGCCAGCAGGTAGATGGAGTCGTAACCCTGGGCTGCAGACACGGGCGAATCGATGCGTGCGTTCTTCGGGTTGAAGGTCTTCAGATAGCTGATGATGAACGACTGGCGCTTGGGCGTGGTCGGTTCCTGCACAAAGGTTTGCGGCATGCGCGCCCCTTCACCGCCAGGGCCTGCGTTGTCAATGTAGTTAGCCATCGACAATGTCCAGCTGCCAATGATTGGCACCTTCCAGCCCAGCTTGGTCATGCCGTTGGCAATTTGCGCCAGCTCAGGGCCAATACCGTAAGTCAACACCGCTTCGGCACCGGCTTCCTTGGCCTTGAGCAACTGGGCGGTCATGTCCACATCCTTGATGTTGAACTTTTCAACTGCCACAGCCTTGATGCTCTTCAGCGCCAGCGCCTTTTCCAGATCCGCGCGGCCCAATTGGCCGTAGTTGGTCGAATCGGCCAGAATCGCGACTTTCTTGAAGCCACGGCGGGTGATCGCCTCTTCCACAATCATCGGCGCCTGGATGCTGTCATGGGCAGCATTGCGGAAGATGTAGTTTTCGGGCTGGTCGTCAAACTGGTGGGTGATGATGGAGCCAGTGGCCACGTTGTTCATCACCGGAATCTTGGCTTCCTGGAAGAAGCGCTGCGAGGCCAGTGCCACGCCGGTGTTGATGTAACCGACCGCAGCGGTGACTTTTTCCTTGTTGATCAGTTCCTGGGCAATCTGCACGCCACGTTCGTTCTTGGCTTCGTCGTCACGCTCGACGACTTGAATCTGGCGACCCAGCACGCCGCCGGACTTGTTGATTTCTTCGACTGCCAGGCGCACGCCATCGCGCATGCTGACACCCATGGAGGATGAACCACCGGTAAATGGACCTGCCACACCGATCTTGATCGGGTCGGCGGCCATTGCCAAACCACCCACAGCCAGCGTTGCCGCCGCAAATGCGACCTGCGTCATCATGCTTTTCAAACGATTTGTCATGTTGTCTCCTGTTGTAAAAATTAGCTCAACACCGCAATCTAATCAACGTGCCTGCTATCTGGCTTACAGATAGCCAACAACTAGCTGACGGCAGTCACCTAAGCGGCTGAAACTATTTTGAATCAATTCGGATTTTTTTTCACGCAAAGCCCCCATGGCGGAAATGCGTGCTCCATCTTGGGGCATAAAGCCGCCAGACGGCTCTGGCGGATCAGTCGTCTTCGTTGGCCGCAATGCCAGGGAACAGAACTTCGGTATAGCCAAACTGCGTAAAGTCACGCACTCGCATCGGGTACAGCTTGCCGATCAAGTGGTCGCACTCGTGTTGCACCACGCGGGCATGAAAGCCGTCCACGGTACGGTCGATGGGGTCGCCGTACTGGTCAAATCCGGTGTACCGGATATGCGCCCAGCGCGGTACCACGCCGCGCAAGCCAGGCACAGACAGGCAGCCTTCCCAGTCACTTTCCTCTTCAGCGCCAAGCGGTGTGATCACCGGGTTGATCAACACTGTGGGCGGCACGGTGGGTCGGTCCGGGTAACGCGGGTTGTGGTCGTTGGAGCCAAAGATCACCAGTTGCAGGTCCACGCCGATCTGCGGCGCAGCCAGGCCGGCGCCATTGACTGAACGCATCGTGTCCAGCATGTCGCTAATCAACAGGTGCAGTTCGTCAGTGTCGAATTCGGTGACGGGTTTTGCAACCAACAACAGGCGCGGGTCGCCCATCTTCAGAATCGTCTTCATGCTCATTTCAGCATCTCCAACATGGCTGCTTCGTCCAGCACCGGCACGCCCAACTCGTTCGCCTTGTCCAGCTTGCTGCCCGCCTCGGTGCCTGCGACCACATAGCTGGTCTTCTTGCTCACCGAACCGGCCACCTTAGCGCCGGCCGCCTCCAGCAGGTCTTTGGCTTCATCGCGGCTCAAAGTCGGGAAGGTGCCGGTCAACACAAAGGTCTTGCCCGCCAAAGGCTTGGGCGTTTGTACCGCGGCGTCGCCCTCTTCCCAGGTTACGCCACAGGCGCGCAGCTGTTCCACGACCTCGCGGTTGTGCGGTTGCGCAAAGAAAGTATGGATGCTTTTGGCAACGATGGGGCCTACGTCGTTGACGTCCAACAGTTGCGCCTCGGTCGCGTCCATGATGGCGTCGAGCTTGCCAAAGTGGCGCGCCAGATCTTTCGCGGTCGCTTCGCCCACATGGCGGATGCCGAGGCCGTACAGAAAGCGTGGCAATGTGGTTTGTTTGGATTTCTCCAGCGCGTCGACAATGTTCTGAGCCGACTTCTCGGCCATGCGGTCCAGGGCTGCCAGCGAGGTCAAACCCAGCTTGTACAGATCGGGCAGCGTGCGTATCACATTGGTTTCGACCAACTGGTCGACCAGCTTCTCGCCCAGCCCTTCAACTTCGACCGCGCGACGCTGCGCGTAATGCAGGATCGCTTGCTTGCGCTGCGCGCCGCAGAACAGGCCGCCACTGCAGCGGTGGTTCATCTCGGACTTCTCGCGTACTACCGCGCTGCCGCAGATCGGGCAGGTGCGGGGCATGCGGAAGTTGGGAACGTAGGTGGCGCGCGGCCCGCTGCTCACAATGCCCACCACTTCGGGAATCACATCGCCCGCGCGGCGCACGATGGCGTTGTCACCGACGCGAACTTTCTTGCGGCGCAATTCAAACAGGTTGTGCAGCGTCGCGTTGGACACCGTCGTGCCACCGACAAACACCGGATCGAGACGCGCAACGGGCGTCAGCTTGCCGGTCCGCCCCACCTGCACATCAATGCCCAGCACCTTGGTAATCTGCTCTTGCGCTGGATACTTGTGCGCCACGGCCCAGCGCGGCTCGCGGGTCACGAAGCCGAGTTGGCGTTGCAGCGCCAGGCTATTGACCTTGTAGACCACGCCGTCAATGTCGTACGGCAACTGGTCGCGTTCACGGCCAATACGCTGGTGATACGCTATTAATTCAGTAGCGCCTTGCGCAATTCCCACCTGCGCTGCAACCGGAAACCCCCATGATTTCAGGGTCTGCAGCATGGCGTAGTGGGTCGCAAAGTCGGGTCCACCATGGTCTGCCGGAGTAACTTCACCCAGTCCGTAGGCGAAGAAGCTCAAGGGCCGCTGCGCAGCAATGCCAGGATCCAACTGGCGGACCGCGCCAGCAGCAGCGTTGCGTGGATTCACAAAGGTCTTTTCGCCCTTCTCGCGCTGCTTCTCATTCATGGCCTCGAAATCGTCGCGGCGCATATAGACCTCGCCGCGCACTTCCAGCACAGCGGGCATACCTTCAGGGAGTTTTAAAGGAATCTGACCAATCGTGCGAATGTTCTGCGTCACGTCTTCGCCCGTTTCACCATCACCACGCGTTGCGGCCTGCACCAACACACCTCGTTCGTAGCGCAGGCTCATCGCCAGCCCGTCAAACTTCAGTTCGGCCACATACTCGACTGGTGGGTCAGCGTCTGTCAGCTTCAATTCCTTGCGTACGCGCGCGTCAAAGGCTTGTGCGCCAGACGATTCGGTGTCGGTCTCGGTGCGGATACTGAGCATGGGCACGGCGTGGCGCACCGGCGCAAACTGGTCCAGCACCTTGCCGCCTACGCGCTGGGTCGGCGAATCCGGCGTTACCCATTCCGGATGCGCGGCTTCAATGGCCTGCAACTCCTGGAACAGCTTGTCATACTCGGCATCGGGAACCTGCGGCGCGTCCAGCACGTAATACTGGTGGGCATGGTGATGCAGCTTGCTCTTGATCGCTTCCAATTTGATAGCTGCTTGCGCACTATCTACGCCGCCTGCAGCCCCAAAAAGCTCCAAATTCGGCATATATCAGCACCGCCCGGCCGCCCGAAGGTGCTGATGCACCCCCTCGGGGGGCAGCGACCACACGGAGTGAGGGAGCGTGGGGGTCATATTCTCAGGAGAACAAGCGGCGCGCCAAAGGAGAGCCCGCGGCCAGATCGCGCTGCTCCAACGTGTCGTACAAGGCCTGCAGATCCGCGGCAATCATGTCTAAGGTGGCGGGCACCAGTGGTTGGCCATTGTCATCAGTGACCACGCCTTCCATGGCTTCTGCCAGCGCTGTTGCAGATTCGCGCATACGCTCGAAGGCGTGCTCTGTCCGGTCCACCTGTGCGACATCGAGATGCAAGGCCAGCTCGCGAATCGCGGATTGGGCTGGATCGTCTGCTAGCGCGGCTTGCGAATCAAAGCTCAACACCAGCAACGGAGGCAAACCATCGGCACTCGCGGGCAAGACCATACGTCCCGGAATCACGCCAGCCACAAAGCCCAGACGCGCAGCGCTCTGGTGCACATAGCCAGGGCTCCAGGACGCATTGCGCGCGCGGATCGTGAAGCCGAGCTGGGCATCGTGCGCGCTGGCAAACTGGTCCAGCTCGCGGGCCCGGGCCACTTCGTCCAGCATCTCCGGGAATTCAGGAGTCGCGTTAATCGCATCCGCAAACGCTTGCGTTTTGACAACGAACTCGGAGTATTCAATTTCGTTCAGCGCGCCAGAGCGGTTGGCCATTTGCACGCCGGCCTGAAAACCTCCATAGCGCTGGCCGGGCTGGGGTTGCTCCCAGACCAGCGTTTGCAGGTTGTAGCCTTCAATTGAAAAAGGTTTGCTGCCAGCGCGGCGTGTGGCAGGCATCGCCGCCAGCGCCGCATCGCCAGACACCGCGTGCACCGAGCTGTCCAGCGCCAGCGTGGCGATCACATCGATCAGCGAATCCATCACCGGTTTGCGCGCAACCGGTGGCAGGTTGAATTGGTTGGCGTCTGGCACCGTGTCCAGCGTGGGCTCTGCGGGAGGGTGATTTCCATCCGGGGGTTCGGGCAAAGCTTGCCGCGGCGTGTTCTTGTGCGAGGTCCATGCGCCGTGGGCGACCACGCCTACCAAAACCAAACCGCCCGCAATGGCCAAACCAATTTGCAAATTGCTCATAGTCGCTTTATGCCAATTCGGCCAGGCTGACCGCGGATTCCATGTCCACCGCCACGATGCGTGACACGCCTTGCTCCTGCATGGTCACGCCGATCAGTTGTTCTGCCATCTCCATCGCAATCTTGTTGTGACTGATGAACAGGAACTGCGTTTCCTTGCTCATGCTGGACACCAGCTTGGCATAACGCTCGGTGTTGGCATCGTCCAGCGGCGCGTCGACTTCGTCCAGCAAACAGAACGGTGCTGGGTTCAACTGGAAGATCGCGAACACCAACGCAATCGCCGTTAGCGCCTTCTCACCGCCCGACAGCAAATGGATGGTCTGATTCTTTTTGCCCGGCGGCTGCGCAATCACCTGCACGCCGGAGTCCAGAATTTCGTCACCGGTAATGACCAGGCGCGCATTGCCGCCGCCAAACAGCTCGGGGAACATGCGGCCAAAGTGGTCGTTGACCTGCTTGAAGGTGCCAGACAGCAACTCGCGCGTTTCGGCGTCGATCTTGCGGATCGCGTCTTCCAGCGTGTTCATCGCCGCCATCAAGTCTTCGTTTTGCAAATCGAGGAACTGCTTGCGTTCGCGCGATGCCGTCAGTTCGTCTAGCGCAGCCAGATTGACCGCGCCCAGCGAGGTGATCTCGCGCTGAATACGGTCGATATCGCTTTGCATGCCAGTCAGGCGCACATTGTTTTCGCGGATGCTGGTCTCTACCGCAGCCAGGTCGGCTTGCGCGTCCAGCAGCAATTGCTCATACTGCTCAAAGCCCAGACGTGCGGCCTGCTCCTTGAGCTGGAATTCTGTGATGCGCGAACGCAGCGGATCGAGTTCGCGCTCCAGCTGCATGCGGCGCTCGTCGCTGGCGCGCAGCTTGGTGGTCAGATCGTCGTACTCGCTGCGCTTGGCAGCCAGTGCCTGTTCGCGCTCCAACTTCAGGGCCAGCGCAGTTTGCAATCCGGCCTGGGCTGCGGCATCGGTTAAACGGGTCAATTCTTCCTGGGCGCGTTGTTCTTCCGAATGGATGGAGTTGGCCTGCTGTGCAGCCGTCTCAATCGATCGGTTCAACTCGGCATTGCGGGCCTGCAGGCTCCGCTGCGCAAAGGTTGCTTCTTGCGCCTGGCGCTCCAGGCTGCGCTGTTGCTCACGGCACTCGACCAGCTTGCGTTGTGCATCGATCACGCGTTCGTCCAGTTGGGCGTGGCGCTCCTGGCTGTCGGCCAGTTGCATGTCCAGCGACTCGAATTGCCCTTCGGCATTGGCGCGACGCTCTTGCAGGTCTTGCAGCTGGGCCAGGATTTCCGACAGGTCCGAATCAATCTGCGCGCTGCGCGCACGGGCCTGCTCAGCCAATTGGCTCAGGCGCAGGGTTTCGACCTGCAGCTCATGGGCCTTGCTTTGTTCTTCCACCGCTTCCTTGCGGGCCAGCACCAGGCGCTGTGCGCTTTCGGCGTAGGCCGATTCGCTGCGGGCCAGCGTCACGCGGGATTCATCGGCGATGAAGACCTGGGCACGGACCTGCTTTTCCAGGTTCTCGATTTCCTGCGCGCGGGCCAACAGGCCGGCCTGCTCGGAATCGGGCGCGTAGAAGCTGACGCTGTGCGCGGTGACTACATGGCCGGACTTCACGAAGATGCCCTCGCCGGCCTGCAGCTTGTCGCGCTGCGCCAGCGCTTCTTCGAAGCTGTTGGCGGTAAAGCAGCCGTGCAACCAGTCCGTCAGGATGGCCTTCTGGCCGGCATCGTTGACGCGAAGCAAGTCGGCCAGGCGGGGCAAATTGGAGTTGGAATTCGCAGCACCCGCTTGCGGTGGCGAGAAGAACGCCAGCTTGGCAGGCGGTGCGTCATTGCCAAAGGCGCGCACCATGTCCAGCCGGGACACTTCGAGTGCGCCCATGCGTTCCCGCAGTGCGCTTTCCAGCGCGTTTTCCCAGCCTTGTTCGATATGGATGCGGCTCCACAGGCCTTGCAAACCGTCCAGACCGTGCTTGGCCAGCCAGGGTTGCAGCTTGCCGTCGGTTTTGACCTTTTCCTGCAGGGTCTTCAGCGCTTCGAGGCGCGCACTCAAGTCGGCTTGTTTAGCGGATTCGGTGTTCACATGCTGCTGCGCTTCGCGGCGTGCTTCATCCAGCTGCGGCACCGAGTCCTGCAATTCATGCAGACGGGCCTGCGCCACTTCATTGGCTTCCTGAACTTCTTCCAGTTGCTGCTGCAGCGCTACAAGACGCGCCTCATCGGGCGACGTCAGTGCATTGCGGTCCTGGTCCAGCCGGTCGCGGCGGTTTTGCAACTGGCGTGACTGTTCTTCAATATTGCGTTGTTCTGCGGCCAGCACCTGAATCTGCTGCTGCACCTGCATCACGCTGCCACGCTGATCGTTCGCAGCGCTCTGGGCGGTTTGCTGCGCTTCTTCCAGCTCAGGCAGACGCATCGCCTGCTCTTCCACCTGGGCGGCCAGCAATTCGGTCTGTTCGTCGCCGTGCAACGCCAGTTCAGCCAGACGCTCCAGCTCAGCCTGGGCATCGTCTCTGCGCGTGCCCCATTGGGCCAATTGTTCTTTCAGCGCGACCAATCGCTGCTCTACACGCAGACGACCTTCGACGACAAAGCGGATTTCGGCTTCAAGACGGCCCACATCGGTGCTGGCTTCGTACAACAGACCCTGCGCCTGGTTGACCTGATCGCCCGCCGCGTAATGCGCCTGGCGCACGGTCTCCAGATCGGCTTCGATATGGCGCAGATCGGCCATGCGGCTTTCCAGCGCGTTGACCGCACCTTGTGCATCGGCCTGTACTTTGGCTTGGTCAGACTGGGCTTCGGCCCGCTTCAGGAACCATTGCTGATGCTGCTTCTGGGTTACTTCGCTTTGCAAGGCGTTGTACTTGGCGGCCACTTCGGCCTGTTTTTCCAGTTTTTCCAGATTGGCATTCAACTCGCGCAGGATGTCTTCGACGCGAGTCAGGTTTTCGCGAGTGTCGGAGAGGCGGTTTTCGGTTTCCCGGCGGCGTTCCTTGTACTTGGACACGCCAGCGGCCTCTTCCAGGAAAAGGCGCAGCTCTTCGGGCTTGGATTCAATGATGCGGCTGATCGTGCCCTGGCCGATGATCGCGTAAGCGCGTGGACCGAGACCGGTGCCCAAGAACACGTCCTGCACGTCGCGGCGGCGCACCGGCTGGTTGTTAATGAAGTAGCTGCTGGTGCCGTCACGTGTCAGCACGCGCTTGACCGCGATTTCACCAAACTGCCCCCATTGGCCGCCAGCGCGATGGTCGGCGTTGTCAAACACCAGTTCCACACTGGAGCGGCTGGCAGCCTTGCGGGTGGTTGTGCCGTTGAAAATGACGTCCTGCATCGACTCGCCGCGCAACTCGCTGGCCCGGCTTTCGCCCAAAACCCAGCGCACGGCATCCATGATGTTGGATTTGCCGCAGCCGTTGGGCCCCACCACGCCTACCAACTGGCCTGGCAGCAGGAAATTGGTAGGTTCGGCAAATGACTTGAAGCCAGATAACTTGATGGAATTGAGACGCACGGGAGAAAGATGCTGACGCTTGGCAGTAAGTGAGCGAGCCTGCAATGATACCGCCTGATAATGGCGCCCCATGAACCCGAATTTGTCCCGCCTGCAGGCTTATCCTTTTGAGCGCCTGCGCCAGCTTTTCGCCGGCATCACGCCCAACCGGGCCTTTCGCCCTATCAGCCTCGGTATTGGCGAGCCCAAGCACCCCACGCCCCAACTGATCAAGGACGCCTATGTGGCCGCCATCCAGTCGACGGACGGAGGCCTTGCCAGCTACCCCGCTACGGCTGGCGAAATGGGGCTGCGCCAATCGATTGCGGCATGGTTGCAACGCCGCTATGGCCTCGAATTGGGCGCAGCGGACCAAATCCTGCCCGTGAATGGCTCCCGTGAAGCCTTATTTGCGATCGCACAGACGGTAGTCAACCCAGCCCATCAAGGCGCCGAAGACGGACGCCCCTGGGTGGTTTGCCCCAATCCGTTCTACCAAATTTACGAGGGCGCGGCGCTACTGGCCGGGGCTCGACCTTACTTCGTTGACTCCGACCCAACACGCAATTTCGCACCGGACTGGACCACAGTACCCGAGGCGGTCTGGGCTCAAACGCAGCTATTGTTTGTCTGCTCTCCGGGCAACCCGACGGGCGCGGTAATGCCATTGGAAGAATGGAAGCTCTTGTTTGAGTTGAGCGACCGCTACGGTTTCGTCATCGTTTCGGATGAGTGTTACAGCGAGATTTACTTCCGGGAAGAGCCTCCGCTAGGCGCTTTGCAAGCCGCAGCCCAACTGGGGCGGCCAGATTTTAAAAACCTGCTGGTGCTCAGCAGCCTGTCCAAGCGCAGCAATGTGCCTGGCATGCGCAGTGGTTTCTGTGCCGGAGATGCCAAACTGGTCAAGCAGTTCCTGCTGTACCGCACCTACCACGGCAGTGCGATGAGCCCGGTCGTTCAAACCGCCAGTATCGCGGCATGGAACGACGAGGCGCATGTCGTCGAAAACCGCCGGCAGTATCGCGAGAAGTTCGAACGCGTCACACCGCTGCTGGCTGAAGTGCTGGATGTCAGCCTGCCGGATGCCGGGTTTTATTTGTGGGCTGGCGTGCAAGGAAGTGATGCCGATTTCGCACGCGAGCTGTTCGCTCTTTACAATGTGACGGTATTGCCGGGCAGTTATCTGGCGCGTGAAAGCCCACAAGGCAACCCCGGCACGTCACGAATTCGCATGGCGCTGGTCGCCGAAACCCAGGAATGTGAAGAAGCTGCGGCGCGCATCGTCCAATTTGTCAAAAACCGAAACACCTGAAACTCCGAGTCTCATGACCCTTCAACTGCAACAAATCATTGATTCCGCGTGGGAAAACCGCGCCTCTTTAAGCGCCAACGCCGTCTCCGCCGAAATTCGCGACGCCGTCAACCACGTAATTGACCAACTCGACACTGGCAAGCTGCGCGTGGCCACCCGCGAATCCGTCGGTCAGTGGACGACCCACCAATGGATCAAGAAGGCCGTGCTGTTGAGCTTTCGCCTGAACGACAACGCCATCATCAATGCTGGCGATCTGGGTTTTTACGACAAAGTGCAAACCAAGTTCAGCGGCCTAGACGCTGAGGCCATGAAGGCTACTGGCGTGCGCGTGGTGCCGCCTGCCGTTGCACGGCGCGGCAGCCATGTCGGCAAGGGCGTGATCCTGATGCCTTCTTACGTCAATATCGGTGCCTTCGTCGACGAAGGCACCATGGTCGACACCTGGGCTACCGTTGGCTCCTGCGCGCAGATCGGCAAGAACGTGCACCTGTCTGGCGGGGTCGGTATTGGTGGCGTGTTGGAGCCTATGCAGGCCGGCCCGACCATCATTGAAGACAATTGCTTTGTCGGCGCCCGTTCTGAAGTGGTCGAAGGCGTTATCGTCGAAGAGAACTCGGTGATCTCGATGGGCGTTTACATCGGCCAGAGCACCAAGATTTATGACCGCGCCACCGGCACCGTGACCTATGGGCGCATCCCATCCGGCTCGGTGGTGGTATCAGGCAATCTGCCCAGCGCAGACGGCAGCTACAGCTTGTATTGCGCAGTGATCGTCAAACGGGTTGACGCGCAAACCCGTGCAAAAACTTCACTCAACGATTTGTTGCGTGACTGATTGAGGAAATGAGCATGTCAACGGCACCCGCACCGGCACAACCCTCTGGAACCATGGAGCGCATCCTGCGCTTGATGAGCGAGAAGAAGGCCTCCGACGTCTATCTGTCAGCCCATTCCCCGGCGCTGATCAAGATCAACGGCCAGTGCGTGCCGATCAACAGCCAGTCTCTGCCCAACGATGCCCCCCGCAATTTGTTGGCCGAGGTATTACCGGCCGAGCGCATTGCTGAAATGGAAGAAGTCGGCGAGCTCAACATGGGCTTTCCTATCGCCGGCGTGGGACGTTTTCGCGTCAGCGCAATGCGCCAGCGCGGCAGCATCGCGGCAGTGATCCGCTTTATTGCGGTGGATGTTCCATCGCTGTCCAGCTTGGGAGTGCCCATGATGCTGGGCGACCTGATCATGGAAAAGCGCGGCCTGCTCCTGATGGTCGGTGCCACGGGCGCCGGCAAGAGCACAACGCTGGCTTCGATGATGGACTACCGCAACGAGAACGTCTCTGGCCACATTCTGACCATTGAAGACCCGATCGAATTCCTGTTCAAGAACAAGAAATCGGTAGTCAACCAGCGCGAGATCGGCTCCGACACTCAATCCTTGCAAGTGGCACTCAAGAACGCGCTACGCCAGGCGCCGGACGTCATTTTGATCGGCGAAATCCGCGACCGGGAAACCATGTCGGCGGCTATTGCCTACGCACAGTCGGGCCACTTGTGCCTGGCCACTATGCACGCCAACAACAGCTACCAAGCGCTGAACCGTATCCTGAGCTTCTACCCGGTCGAAGTGCGCCAGACCATGCTGGGTGATTTGTCGGCCGCGCTCAAAGCCGTGGTGTCGCAACGCCTGCTGCGCACGGCCAATGGTTCGCGCACACCGGCTGTCGAGATTCTGCTTAACACCAAACTGATTTCCGACCTGATTGAAAAAGGCGACTTCTCTGGCGTCAAGGAAGCGATGGAAAAATCCATGGCTGAAGGCTCGCAGTCGTTCGAACATGACATCGCTCGCATGATTGTCGATGGCATCGTGGACCGCAAGGAAGGCCTGGCCAACGCCGACTCCCCAACCAACTTGATGTGGCGCCTGCAAAACGATTTCACCAAGGCTGCACAACCTGCCGCTACCGCAGTGGAAGACGACGAAGCATCGTTCACCGAAATCACACTGGATGTGAAGAGCTGATGTCTGTTGCGTGGAGGTGCCTCGGATGACCCTGCTGGAAACGGTTGAGGCCGCCACACGCCAACTCGAAACCGCGGGCCTGTCCTACGGACACGGTACGACCAATGCGCGCGACGAAGCTGCCTGGCTGGTGCTATGGAGCCTCGGCTTGCCGCTGGACACCCCCCTGGAAATCGATAGCTCAGAGGCAAAAAGGCTTGTAACGCCCGCAGAACATGCGCAAGCAGCTACTCTTTTAGGAGCACGCATTGCAACCCGAAAACCTGCCGCCTATCTCACAAAGGAGGCTTGGTTGCAGGGTTTTGCGTTTTATGTCGACGAACGTGCCATCGTCCCGCGCTCACTGATTGCCGAGCTGCTGGCAGACGGTGGCATCGACTATTTCTTGCGCGAATCGACCCGCTCGGTGCTGGATCTTTGTACTGGCAACGGCAGCTTGGCCATCATCGCCGCGTCCGTGTTTCCCGAAGTGACAGTGGACGCTGCCGACATTTCAGCCGACGCGCTGGCCGTAGCCCGCATCAATGTGGACAAACATGGCCTGCAGGAGCAGATTCGCCTGATCGAGTCCGATGGCCTGACCGCTTTGCCAGGCCCCTACGATCTGATCCTGTGCAACCCACCCTATGTGAACGCACAAAGCATGGCCGAATTACCGGCCGAGTACAAAGCCGAGCCCGCGATTGCCCTGAGCGGCAACCAGGCAGGTGGTGTTGACGGTATGGATTTCGTCCGCACCCTGCTGAAGCAGGCGCCGCAACATATGAGTTCCAATGCCGTCATGGTGCTGGAAATTGGCAACGAACGCCTTTTCTTTGAAGCCGCATTTCCGACACTGGAAGTGGTCTGGCTGGAAACCAGCGCCGGTGAGGATCAGGTTTTACTGATTACCCGCCAGGCGCTTACCGAAAACCTCTGATGATTACTTTGAAGAATGTCACCTTGCGCCGCAGCGCCAAGGTGTTACTGGAGGGTGCGTCTGTCACCCTCAATCCCGGCGAAAAAGTCGGCCTGGTCGGCCGCAATGGCGCGGGCAAATCGTCCTTGTTTGCCTTGCTCAATGGCAACCTGCATGAAGATGCGGGCGAGTACTACATCCCGCACCAATGGCGCATGGGCCAGGTGTCCCAGGACATGCCGGAAACAACCCAGTCGGCTACCGAGTTTGTGGTCGAGGGCGACACCGTGCTACTGGCTGCACGCAACGAAGTGACCGCCTCCGAGGCCACCGACGACTACGACCGCATGGCGCATGCCTATATGGCGCTGCACGATGCAGGCGAGCACGATGCGGCATCGCGCGCCCAGGCACTGATTCTGGGTCTGGGCTTCAAGACCACGGAACTTGATAACCCAGTGAACAGCTTCTCGGGCGGTTGGCGCATGCGCCTGCAACTGGCGCGCGCGCTGATGTGCCCCAGCGACCTTCTGTTGCTTGATGAGCCGACCAACCACTTGGACTTGGACGCGCTGGTCTGGCTGGAAGCCTGGCTCAAGAAGTACGAAGGCACGATGGTCGTCATCAGCCACGATCGCGAATTTCTGGACGCGGTGACCAACGTCACACTGCACATCGACGCGGGCAAGCTGGTGCGCTACGGCGGCAACTACAGCAAGTTCGAGGACATGCGCGCCGAGCAGATGGCGCTGCAGCAAACTGCTTTTTCGAAGCAACAGGACAAGATTGCCCACCTGCAGAAGTTCATCGCCCGCTTTAAGGCCAAGGCCAGCAAGGCCAAGCAGGCGCAAAGCCGGGTCAAGGCACTGGACCGCATGGAGAAGATCGCGCCACTGCTGTCAGAGGCCGATTTTACGTTCGAATTCAAGGAACCGGCGAATCTGCCCAACCCGATGCTGTCGATGAGCGGCATCAGCGTGGGCTATCCCGCGCCAGAAGGTGCACCTGAAGGCACACCGCCCACGACCATCGTGCGCAACATCAGCAAGTCGGTGCTGGCGGGCCAACGTATCGGCATTCTGGGCGCCAACGGCCAGGGTAAATCAACACTGGTGAAAACCATTGCGCGCGACTTGGCCATCTTGGACGGCGAGATTACCGAAGGCAAGGGCCTCAACATCGGCTACTTCGCCCAGCAAGAGCTTGACGTATTGCGTCCTGCAGATAACCCGCTGGAGCACATGATTCGCCTGGTCAGGGACATGACCGCTGCCAGCAAGATTGCCGGCCAGCAGACGCGTGAGCAGGATCTACGCAGTTTCCTCGGTACGTTCAATTTCAGCGGCGACATGGTCAAACAGGCTGTGGGCAGCATGAGCGGTGGCGAAAAGGCCCGTTTGGTGTTGTGCATGCTGGTCTGGCAGCGCCCCAACCTCTTGCTGATGGACGAGCCCACCAATCACCTGGATCTGGCGACCCGTGAAGCGCTGTCCATGGCGCTCAACGAGTTCGAAGGTACCGTGATGCTGGTCAGCCACGACCGGGCATTGCTGCGCTCGGTTTGCGACGAGTTCTGGATGGTGTCACGCGGTGGCGTCGAGCCGTTTGACGGCGACCTGGACGACTACCAGAAATACCTGTTGGACGAGGCCAAGCGCCAGCGCGAACTGGCCAAGGAAGAGCAATCCAAGGCATCAAAACAGGAAGCCAAGGCAGCGGCCGCCAAAGCCGCTATTCCCGCTGTTATGTCTGACGCTGCGAAGAAAGCCAAGAAGGAACTGCAACAGGTCGAAGCCCGTATGGAAGTACTCAACGGCGAAGGCGCTGCGCTGGAAGGCAAGCTGGGGACCAATACCCATCCGCAGGAAATTGCCGAACTAGGCCGCAGCCTGAAGAAGGTCAATGACGAACTGAAAACGCTGGAAGAGCGCTGGCTGGAATTGACTGCAGTGGTCGAGGGCTGAAGTTCACGCCCCAGCGCATTCAAGTGGGCTGGGTCAACGCATGCACTTGGGTACAACTGTTTTGCACACTTCAGGCACAGCGTCGGTGATATCTGAGGAGTCGCCCGACACCGTCAATTTGGAAACACTGCCGTCAGTAAGCAGTACGGTCACTACACATTGGTAGGTGTATCGGTCGTAGAAATTCCGGTAGAAATAGGTCAAATATTCCTTGTTGGCCTCTACCGCGGATGTCTTTGGTGCTCCCATGCAGCTCAGCAACTGCTTCTTCGACATGCCGCGCGAACTGGCGCTGAGACCGTCTGGGGCTGGCAAAGAAGCGCACGCGCTGAGGGTAAGGAGCGTGGTGGACAACAGAACGATGCGAAGAACTGACATGAGAATTTCCGAATAGTGTGGGCTGCGATGAGCGAATGTCTGCAGTCTATACGTTTGCATTTGACACGCCACAAACACAAAAGGACTTGGTCTTTACAGACCAAGTCCTTGCGAGGGGTGGTGGGAACTGAGAGATTCGAACTCTCGACCTACGGATTAAGAGTCCGCTGCTCTACCAGCTGAGCTAAATTCCCCCGTAAACTCAAATATACATCTTGGTGGGACCAGCGGGGGTCGAACCCACGACAAACGGATTAAAAGTCCGCTGCTCTACCAACTGAGCTATGGTCCCAACGGACCGGACAAACACATTTGCCGCAAACCGCTAAGCCTCAAATTATATCGTTTTTTCCAGCGCTTTTTACTGAGGTCTGCGAAATTCTGTCCATTATCCAGCCCGCGGCGCACAAGCCAAAGGTCGCCGTCACTGAGACTAGTGATCCGTAGCCATGGCAGTTCAGGGAGTTGTCGCCCTGTACCTCACAGGATGCATCGGCGGGCACCACGGCTTCGCGGCTGAAGACACAGGCCACACCGATCTTCTTACCGTCTTTGCGGGCGCCGTATTCCTTGCGTAAACGATAACGCAACTGCGCCAGCAAGGGGTCGTGCGTGGTTTCGCTCAGATCGGCAATGTCTACCTTGTGCGCATGGCGTTTACCACCCGCAGCGCCTACCGAGATGAATAATGCCTTGTTGCGCCGGGACCAATCGGCCATCGAGGCCTTAACCTTGACTTGGTCGCAGGCATCAATGATGGCGTCCACGCCAGCGGGCAAGATGGCTGGCCAGTTGTCTAGCTCGACAAAGGCATCAACACAGTTCACCTCGCACAAGGGATTGATTTGCGCAATGCGCTCCTGCATGGCCTGAATCTTGGCCATGCCTACGGTAGATGTCAGCGCGTGAATCTGGCGATTGATATTGGACTCGGCGACATGGTCCATGTCTATCAGCGTGAGCCGCCCTACCCCGCTGCGGGCCAGCGCCTCTGCAGCCCAGGAGCCGACACCACCTATACCTACTACGGCCACATGGGCAAGCCGGATAGCGGCTGCAGGCTCCGTGCCATAGAGCCGCTCCATGCCGGAGAAACGGCGTTGGGTATCTGCCTCCACCGATATTCCGCGCTTACTTGATGCGGGCCAGTCGCTCGCGGGCCGCGCCAGCGGCTTCCGAAGAAGGATACGACGCCATGACTTCTTCCAGCGTCTTGCGAGCAGACTTGGTGTCTTTCAATTCCAGCTGGCAATTGGCAATTGCAAGCACGGCCTCGGGTGCGCGCACATGGTCAGGCGCACCAGCTACCAGCGAGCGAAAATTGGTAATCGCGTCCTTGTAGTCCTTGGTCGCGTACTGCGCATTGCCCAGCCAAAACAGTGCAGATGGACGGTAACCGGTTTGCGGATAGCGGGTCAGGAAGTCCACAAACATGCCCTGCGCGTTGGCAAACTCACCCTTGCGAAAAACTGCCAGACTGGCTTCGTAGCTACGCTTCTCGGCGGAGTCAGCAAGAAACTCGCGGCCGTCAAGAGTCACTGTAGCGGGCTCAAACTTGCGCAGCCGCTCGTCAAAGGTTTGCTGGCTGTCGCGCTGGCGGCGTTGAAGTTCGGCCACGTCACGGACGATCTGCTCGTCCTGCCCTCGCAGCTTGGCGAGCTCCGCACGCAATGCTTCCAACTGATTTTGCAAATCGACCAAGGCGCGGCGCAATTGGGCCGCTTCCTCGGAGGAGCGCTTGGTCTCCTCTGCGAGCTTCTGCTCAGCGTCGTTTCGGTTGGTCTCCAGCTTCTGGCGCAGATCAAGAATGGCGCGCCGCGCTTCTTCATCATCAAACAAACCTGCCGAGGCCTGACCTGCAATAGCCAGCAGGCCTACGCATACCAGCCCACGCATGGGTTTGAGCCACTGTGTGACCATGGCGCGGCTCACCGGTACGAAATCTCAGTACGGCGGTTCTTTTCCATCGCCGCTTCAGTGGAACCTTGCACAGCAGGTTTTTCCTTACCGAAACTCACCGCTTCCAATTGCGCTTCACTCACACCCTGCAAGGTCAAGGCACGGCGCACGGCTTCTGCACGTTTCTGTCCCAGTGCCAGGTTGTACTCGCGACCACCGCGCTCATCGGTATGGCCTTCCAGCGCGACCTTCTTGCTCTTGTCAGCCTTGAGGAATTTGGCATGTGCCTCAATCACCGACTGGAATTCCGGGCGGATCGCAAAGCTGTCGTAATCGAAATAGACGATGCGATTGGCCTGGCGCATGGCGGCGTCCTGATCCGTCTTGCCAATATCTACTGTTTTGACCGCGCTGCTTGCCGCGCCGTCATTCTTGGGCGCTGCAGGCGTTACTGCAGCGCCGGTCTTGTCTTCGACTGGCACATTGTCAAGCTTGACTGGCGAGCTGCATGCTGCCAAAAGAGCTGCGACTGCGAGCGTCCATACCAAATTCTTCATTCCATACTCCTGGTTAAGTTAAATTATTTCTGCATCGGGCCCCAATCGGGCTCCCGGATGTCACCGTTTTGACCGGCCAAACGTGCTTTGATTTTGCCATCCAGCGTGCTTGTCATCAGCGCTTCCTTGCCCTGCAACTGGGTGGCGTAAATGATCAGGCGGCTATTGGGTGAAAAACTGGGGTTTTCGTCCGCGTTGGTGTCGGTGATGGCACTGACTGCGCCCGACGATAAATCCATAACATGCAGCTTGAATGCGCCGCTAACCCGTGAAATGTAGGCCAACCAACGCCCATCGGGACTCAGAGAAGGCGAAATGTTGTAGGTGCCGGAAAAGGTCACACGTTCCGGGTTGCCGCCGCTCGCAGGCATGCGATAAATCTGGGGCGAGCCGCCGCGGTCGCTGACGAAATAAATGGTCTTGCCGTCCGACGTGAAGGTTGGTTCGGTATCAATGGCGCTGGACTGGGCCAGGCGTTTGGGCTCGCCGCCTGCAGAGTCCATCACATACAGCTGAGAGCCGCCATCACGGGAGAGCGTCATCGCCAGACTCTTGCCATCCGGCGACCAGGCAGGCGCACTGTTGGAGCCCTTGAAGTTGGCGACCAGACGCCGTTTACCGGTCGCCACATCGTGCACGTACACCACGGGTTTACGGGACTCGAACGACACGTAGGCCAGTTGCGAACCGCTGGGCGCCCAGGACGGTGAAATCACAGGCTCGGGGCTATTGAGCGCGCTCTGCGCATTCTCACCATCTGCATCCGCGACCCACAGGTTGTAGTGCTGACCGTTCTTGGTGACATAGGCAATACGGGTAGAGAAGATACCTTTATCACCGGTCAGTTTTTCGTACACAAAGTCCGAAACCCGGTGTGCGGCCAACCGCAAATCACCCGCCACAACCGCATAACTTTGGCCACCCAGATCTTGCCCGCGCACCACATCCCAGAGGCGCACGCGGATGTCATAGCGACCATCCGCCAGCCGTGTAATGCTTCCCGCTACCAGTGCGTCGGAATTTTTTTGGCGCCAGGCAGACATGTCCGGGCGTGAAGTCTCGTCCAATTGCACGGCCGATGTATCCACGGACTTGAATTGGCCGCTGCGCTCCAAATCGGCCTGCACAATTGCGCCGATTTTTTGCGGCGCCGACTCATCCCCTCGAAAGGCCGCAATGGCTATGGGGACTTGGGTCAGGCCTACGCCCGATACCTCTACCCGAAACTGCGCCGAAACACCAGCACTGAACATGCCGGCAACAAGCAAAAGAAGGATTCTGTACATCATCGTGTGTAGATTATCTCAGCCTTGTGACCACCATCTCGGCGCCACCCAGGCTTTGCTTGTAACCAAGCGTTGCCTGCACTTGCCCTGTGCCGACGCGATCACGCACGCGCTGGGCGTTTTCTGATTCCTGCGCCCGGCTCGATTCTTTGTGCCACAGGTGAAAAACTTCGGTCGCGCAAAAGCCGTTCTTGCGGGTAAGTCCCGCATGGTGCAAGCGCAATACGAAATCGGCATCTTCATGGCCCCAACCAACAAAAGACTCATCAAAACCGTTGACGGCTTCGTAGTCTGTGCGCCAGACCCCAAAGTTGCAGCTGCGAATACCGCGCCAGACAAACGGTTTGTGTTTGCGCCATGGCATGTCCGGGAGTCGCAGTAACCCTGTGATCTTGCTCGCATGACCACGTAGCCGTTGGCCCAGCCAGAACACCGCACCACGCCCACAAATGGCCGTCTGCCCCCGTACCACCGCCTCAGTCAATGCGGGCGACAGCATCACGCGACTGCCATTGACGAAGCACTGCTGTTCCTGCAATTGCCTATGGCGCCGGATGAAATCCACTTCTGGTACACAGTCGCCATCCATCAGGACGATGTAATCCCCACAGGCCACACTCACCCCGCGGTTGCGTACTTGCGATGCGGTGAAGCCAACGTCGGGGTGCCACATATGGGCAATGCGGAGGCCGCTACGCAAAGCTGCCTCGTGGATGGCATGAACATGCTCGGGTTTTGATCCGTCATCGGCGATGACCACCTCAAAGCCCTGGTCATCCTGCAGCGATAAGCCGTGCAATACCGCTGCCAAAGCATCGCTGCGGTTGTAGGTGGTAATCACCACGGAAATCAGGTCTTTAGTTGGCATTTTGGAATAGACTTGGCAACCCGCCGCAGTAGCAGCGGCCCCACTCTCTTTTTGATGGTATCACCACCAATGCCCCCCATTTCCGTCTACATCATTGCCTACAACGAAGCCGAAAAAGTGCGCGCCACGATAGAGAGTGTGCGTTGGGCCGATGAGGTGGTGTTGGTCGATTCCTGGAGTACCGACGGCACGCCGGAAATCGCCACTGGGCTCGGTGCGCGCGTGGTACAGGTCAAATTCAATGGCTTTGGTGATTTGCGCAATAACGCGATAGCAGCTTGCACACACGACTGGATCTTCAGCGTTGATGCAGATGAACGCTGTACCCCTGAGGTAGAGCGGGAAGTCCGCGCCATTACCCTGGACCCCAACGCCCTGGACGTCTACTGGACCCCACGGCGCAACTTCTTCATGGGCCAGTGGATCAAGCATTCCGGCTGGTACCCCAACTACCGCCAACCCCAGCTCTTCAGAAAAGGCGCCATGTCCTATGACCTGAAGCCAGTGCATGAAGGCTACGTATTACATACGGACAGGCCCATCGGCCACATGAAAAACGAGATCTGGCAGTTCCCGTTCAAGAACATGGCCGAGGTCATGCACAAGGCCAATCGCTACTCCACACTAGGCGCAGAGAAAATCCAGCACAAGAAGATCAGCATGGGCATGGCGCTCAGTCACGCAATCTGGTCTTTCATCAAGCACTATGTGTTCAAACGCGGCTTTCTCGATGGCTGGCCCGGCTTTGTCATTGCTTTTGGCAATTTTGAGGGCACGTTTTATCGCTACGTCAAAGCCCTGGAAGTGCAAAAAGGTGCGCAGTGGCAGAGCCCTGACAAGCCATGACGGTTCCCGAAAAGACCTGGAATACCCGATTGGTACTGGTGTGCTTTGCGGCGTTGGCGGTCAGCCTGCCCATTGCGTGGGTCAGCCTGGCCAAATTGTTTCTGGCGGTGGCACTATTGGTGGATGTTGCGCGACGCGCCTTGAAGAAAGAAGCGTCCGGCCCCTGGCAATCCCTTCAAACGGCTCAGTTCGTTCCCTGGGTCATCGTTTTGATGTTTATCAGCTTGTTGTGGACTTCTGCAGACATGGAAACCGCACTGCAGAGTTTCATCAAACATGGCAAGCTGATCTTCATTCTGGTTCCTGTCGTTTTGATTCGTAGTTGGAACGAGGCGCGTATCGCACTAATAGCGTTTTCCGCGGGTCAAATCTTTTTGATGTTGAGCGCATGGTTGGTTTTTTTCGGAGTGTCCTTGCCGTGGGCTACGCAACTGGGAGGAAGAAACGCGGTTTTCTCCACCTACCTAGACCAATCCATCATCTTAGCAACCAGCGCTGCCGTTTTCTGGCACCTCAGAGGTGCCCATGTTTGGCCAAAGATACTGGGCATTGTCTGCGCCATCAGCGCGCTGGCCAACGTACTGTTTTTGCTGGAAGGCCGCACTGGCTACGTGATCGTAATGTCTTTGGTTGGACTGGCAGCAGCGTGGCAGTGCCCCCCACGCTGGAGAAAACCGATGTATGGCCTGGCGGCCGTGATGGTAGTAGCTTGCGTGGGTTGGGCACATCAACTGACCCAACAAACACCTCAACAAGGGGACGGGCCAGCCGGGCGCCTCTACGTTGAGCCTGGTAGTGGATTGACTTCGGATGTGTGGCGACTCAACGCCTGGCGACGTTCCGCGCAAGCGATGCAAAGTGCACCCGCCATCGGTACCGGGGTCGGCAGTTGGAAGTTGGCCATTGCCCCCTTTGAAGGCGAGCGCTTCATTGCCATCTTCGGCACCAGTCCCATCAGCAATCCACACCAGGAGTATCTGCTTTGGGGCGTGGAATTTGGTGTGTTCGGATGTGCGGCACTTCTCGCATTCTTTGGGTTGGCCGCCAGAGACGCGCGCCAATTCGATACACCCATTAAGCTTGCACTGTGGTCGGTGCTTGCCGCCTGCGCGGTGGCATGCATGTTCAATTCGGTGCTGTACGACGACTTGATAGGCGACTACTTTTGCATTACGCTGGGCTTGCTTTTTTCGCTGGGCTTGCAACACAAGAGGAACGCAGCGGAACTGGTCACTGCGACGCCAATTGCGGACGCACCTCCCCTATGACCTCCGACAGCACTACCCCAAAAACACTGGTCGCCCGACTCCGCAGACTGGTTCCCTACTTCGGCACCCATTTGTGGACTTGGGTGCTGGTGGCCCTCGGCGCCATCGTGGGCGCGGCCACCGAACCCATGATTCCGGCCTTGTTGCAACCGCTGCTGGACAGTGGCTTTCAGCGAGGTGAACTGTCCATCTGGATGGTTCCTGTGTCTCTGATGGGGCTATTTGGTGTCCGCGGCCTGGCGGGATACGTTGCGCAAATCGGCCTTACCAAGATCACTGGCCTGGGCCTCACGGCGATGCGCCGCGCCATGTTCGCCAAGCTTCTGATTGCGCGTCTTGAGCTCTTCACGCAGCAGTCTGCCAGTGCACTGTCCAACACCCTGGTTTACGAAGTGCAATCCGGCGCAACCATGCTGGTCAACGCCGTGTTGAACTTGACGCGAAATGGTCTGACTTTGTTGGCAATGACGGGATTTCTCTTTTATTTGAACTGGCAACTCACACTCATCGTTGCCGCCATTTTCCCCGCCGTGGTGTTCGTCATGCGCGTCCTCACGCGCCGCCTGCACCAGCTCACCAAGACCAATCAGGAAGTGACCGATGCACTGGCCTATGTGGTTGAAGAGAACGTATTGGCCCACCGCGAAGTGCGCCTGTATGCTGCACAAGATTTGCAACAGAGCCGTTTCTCCCAGTTGAGCGCAAGTCTGCAACGGCTGGCCATGAAATCAACCGTCGCCGGGGCTGCAATGACACCGATGACGCAGATGCTGGCCGCGGCCGCTTTGTCTGCAGTGATCTCCGTTGCACTGGTGCAAAGTGCCAGCAGTGGCACTTCGGTAGGTGGTTTCGCAGCGTTTGTCACGGCCATGCTGATGATTGTTGCGCCCATTCGGCAGCTCTCCGAAGTATCCGGGCCGATTACACGCGGTCTGGCTGCGCTGGAGCGTGGGTTGGATTTGATTGACAGCGTGCCAGCGGAGAGCAGCGGCGTTTTTTCCAAAGCACGTGCCACCGGCGCCTTGAGTTTTCGCGACGTTACGGTGCAATACAAACCGGATTCCCTGCCTGCCCTCAGCGGGCTGAACTTGGAGATTGCCGCTGGTGAAACTGTGGCCCTGGTGGGTTCGTCCGGTTCCGGCAAAACGACACTGGTCAACATGTTGCCCCGCTTTGTCGTACCGCAGGCCGGAACGATCACGCTGGACGGGCACACACTGGAAGATTGGGATTTGACGTCGCTGCGTAACCAGATGGCGTTCGTTAGCCAAAACGTCATCATGATCAATGACTCTGTGGCCGCTAACGTGGCGCTAGGGTTGCCGATCGAGGAAGAGAAGGTATTGGCCTGCTTGCGCGCAGCCCATCTGGGCGAGTGGCTGGCTGGCCTGCCCCAAGGCACCCAGACGCTGGTGGGACACAACGCGGCACAACTCTCGGGAGGCCAGCGCCAGCGCATGGCCATTGCCCGCGCGTTGTACAAGGATGCACCCATTTTGATTCTGGACGAAGCTACTTCAGCGCTAGACACAGAATCTGAAAAAGCAGTTCAGGAAGCATTGGACCAATTGATGCGTGGTCGAACCATTCTCGTGATTGCCCACCGCCTTTCCACCGTGCAGCATGCGGACCGTATTGTGGTAATGCAGGGCGGCCGCGTGGTGGAGGTTGGCACCCATCAGGCGTTGCTGGCGCAGCAGGGGACCTATGCAAGGTTGCATGCGCTGGGACTGGACTCTCCTTCCACCTGAAGTTTCATGCGTATATCCGTAGCGCTTGCGACCTACAACGGCGAGAAGTACCTGGCAGAGCAGCTCGACAGTCTGTTATTGCAAAGCCTTATGCCGTGGGAGTGCGTTGTTTGCGACGATGGATCGACGGACGACACGCTTGCAATCTTGCAAAAATTTGCCGCACGGGCTCCTTTTCCCGTTCACATTCACCGCAACGCGACGCGCTTGGGCTATAGGGAAAACTTCCTTCACTGCGCCAACCTATGTACCGGTGAATGGGTCGGCTTTTGCGACCAGGATGATGCGTGGCTGCCCACCAAACTGCAACGTGTGGCCGAGGCAATCGCTGGCAACCCGACAGCAAGCCTGATAGTGCATCAAGGACAGGTCGTGGATGCCGAACTTCGCGCCACCGGTCAGTATTACCCGAAGGTTGCACAGGGCCGTGCACTTGCCAAGCTGACTAGTGAGCCTTTTCACAATATACCTGGCTTTGCGATGGTCTTCAAACGCGAGCTGTTGCTGGCTTGCCCTTGGGACCGTCGGCCCAGCGACCCGAATACCTACGACCTGCCCGCTGCGCACGACACCTGGATACTTTTCATTGCAGAGATAGTCGGTGATGTCGTATTCATTCCTGAAAGTTTGGTCCAGTACCGCCGACATGAGAGCAACACGACTGTGCACGCGGCCAAACAACGGAAATCTGGAAATCTGGCGCAACGCATCCGGGAGAGACTGGCGCGCATGCGCGTGCAATACCAGCAGCGCGCTGCCTTGTTTGAGGAATGCGCCCGCTTGCTGCAGGACATCAGTCAGGACGCAACGACTGCGGCCTGCGCTGATCTACACGCAGCTTCCGCACGTTACCTCCGCTTTGCAGATATCTACACACGCCGCGCCCGCATCTATGACCCGGAAAATCCCTTGACGCAACGGCTCGGTGTTTTGCGTCGACTGCGCGTGGAGCATGCCTATGCAGGTTGGGAGGAAGGTGGCGTCAGCGCTCAGGCCTTTAGCAAAGACTTGCGCTATGTACTCTTTGCTGGCATCTGATCTGCTGGAACCGCGCCGCTGATGACCTTTAGCGCAGCGCGTTGGATGAAGTGGCCACTGCGGACCTGCTCGCCCAGTGCCGTCGCACCGCGCTTCAAGGCTTGGTACTTGGCTGGTGTCAACGTGGCCAATTGGTCTTCCAGCTCGTTCAGGCTGGAGACCAGCAAACCAGCCTGGTGTTCTTCGATCAGCGGTGCAATGCAAGCCTCGCGCCAGACGATGACTGGCATGTTCCTGGACAAATACAGCGCGGCCTTGTGCGGCGTATTGAATGCCAGGTAAGCACCGTAATTGCCCATACAGGCCTCGGTGCTCACGCCATCCCAAATCAATCCAAAGTATTTCCCCACCCACTGTGGCGGTGTGTCAGGATTGAACGCACCCATAAACCGGATGTTGTCAGGCAACGAATACCCGCTATCCAGACCCTGGCCAAACAGCTCAAATTTCACATTCGGGAAGGCGCCCAACTGGTAGATAAATCCAGACTTGTAGGACGACAGGTTGCCAGCGTAGACGACCCTGAACGGGCCGTCCGCAGGCACTGCACCGACAGCCGATCCTTCACAGTGGTAATCCCAGCACTCCAACTCCGCCGCGGCGTTGATGCCGTAACTGAGCAGGATGGCACTGATTTTTTTGTTCAGCGACAACACCTTGGTGTATTTACGAACCTCATCCAGTTCCTCACGGACACGCGTCCAGTTTGGGCTGGCGGGTTTCAGACCTTCCAAATCATGGATGAATGCCACGGTCTGCAAGCCGTGCTGACGCGCTTGCTCCAGAACAATCATGGTGGTGGATTCCGGCGGAAACTGGCACCAGACCACTGCGTTACGCGGCAAATTCAATTGGGGCAGATATCGCAAATACAGACTGATCCACTTGCGAACATGGCGTGACCGGCTTTGCGGTACGGTCACTACCTCAAAACCCAGCTCCGCCAGAAATATGGCGGTGTCCAGACGGGCCTTGGGGCCTGCATTCAAGCGCTTCCGGCCCGCATCAAGCAGCAGCACTTGTCGGGGATGCAGACCCGCGGCGTGCCTGTAAATGCGTTCCTGCTGCCGTGCGGATTGCGTCCATTGGTGCTGACTGGCAAACCTGCATCCGGCATCGCTCAGTGCCGTTCTTGTTAGGGCATCGAACAAGACCCGGTTCAGTGCCAGTGCGATCTCGGCAACATCTGCTGGATTGGCCAAAATCAAGGCATTGGCCTGGTCCGTCAGCAACTCCGAGATACCGCAATAGCGCTTGTCGCTGACCACCACAGGCAAGCCGCGCGCCATGGCTTCGAGCACCACCATGGCGAAGGTATCTTCCAGGGTTGGATGTGCCAGGCAATCTGCAGCCTGGTATGCGATGTCCACATGCACCAGCGCGCCGAGAAAAAAGACGCGATCTGCCAAGCCCAAGGCAGCTACTTCGTCCCTCAAGCCTGCAATCTGCTGCGCATTGCCCACCACCGCCAAGTAGCACGCTGATGGCAAGGATTGCATGGCCTGCAGCAAGCTTGGCAATCCTTTTTTCCGGTAATCGTTTCCTACGAACAGGACACAAGCCCCCTCCAGCGGTAGCCCCAGTTGCCTGCGGGCCTCCAGCTTTTCAGTGGCGCTGGCAAGTCCGGGCACGTCGGCAACACCGGGCGTGACCACCCGCATGGCATATAACGTTTCTGGATAGGTGGTTGCCATGACCGCCTGCAGCGTAGACGACGCTGGCACTACGGTGCGGCCGGCTTGGCGTGCATAGCGAAAGTGTTCCAACGCCAGATAGGTCAGCAGTCGCGGGCTGGTCACCACCTTAAGCCAGCGCAGGGCCAGACTACCCCCAGTGCGGCCATGAAACAGCGTGTACTTGAGGGGCAGTACATGCACCGTCTGTACCTGTCCATGCCAGGTGTTCTCATGCGAGTGCACCACGTCAAAGCCTTTGCGTGTTGCCCGCCATGTGGCAAATGCAAACCAGAGTTGATTGATCCAGCGTGGACGCGCGATGGCCTGCCCGATCCGGTGGTATGTCACACCCGGCCACTGGTGCTCAATGTGTTGCGCGAAAACGTGTATCTCGTGCCGGGCAGCGAGTTGTTCCACCAGCGCGATCGAATACCGCTCTGCTCCGCCACCAGTTGATTTGAAAATCCGGTTCAGCACTGCGATGCGCAAGCGCTTCTCTTCCGCTTCGCCAGTTGCAGACGTCATGCGCGCTTCCGATCTTCGTAGCGTGTATGCAGCTTCATCCACAGACTAAACAAGCTGGTTCGCCGCACCACGGGTACACGCGGCAATCGCTGCATGTCTTCCCCTGCATGGCAACGGCTGCGCTGCGTGGTGGTGGTGGTCAGGTATCCCGATTCGCGCGCCATGTCCGCATGCTGCGTTTCGTATTCGCCATAGGGATAGCAAAAATGGTTCACAACCCCGCCCACCATGGCTTCAAGCTCCGATTTGCAGCCAGTAATTTCTGCGCGGCAAGCCGCTGCATCCAATGCGTTCAAGTGCACATGGTGACGTGTATGGCCCCCGATTTCTTGGCCACCTGCAACCCATTGCTGCAATTGGTTGGCATCCATCAGCTTGCTCGGTGGAATGCCTACATCGTGGTCCCACTCGTTGGTGCGGCCCGCCAATTGACTCACGATGTAACAGGTCGCGCTGAAACCGTTACGCCGCAGGGCCGGTAGCGCATTGGTCAGGTTGTTCAGGTAACCATCGTCAAAGGTAATGCCAACCACTTTCCCCGTCTTTTCCCCGCGCAGATAGGGCATCAAGGCGGTCATCGACAAACCCTGGTATCCCAGCAAACGCAAGAAAGCCATCTGCCAGGCAAAGTCCTCCGGTGCCACGACTAGGCTGCGATAAGGCGTGCCCTTGGGTGGCGCAGCGGCTACCTGGTGGTACGTCAGAATGGGAATCGGCGACGAGTTGCGGGTTACGGGTGTCACGGTCAATGCCTGGCCAGCCAGCGTGGGCTAGAGAAGAACGATGTCGTATTGTTCCTGGCCCATGGCGGCCTCGCTTTGCAGCGACACCGGCTTGCCAATGAACTCCGACAAGCCCGCCAAATGCTGGCTCTCTTCGTCCAAAAACAGTTCGATAACTTTGGGAGAGGCCACCACACGGAATTCACGCGGATTAAACTGGCGCGCTTCGCGCAGAATCTCGCGGAAGATGTCATAGGCCACACTGCGCGCTGTCTTGGCAATACCTTTGCCTTCGCAGGCTGGGCATGGTTCGCACAGCATGTGCGCCAGCGATTCGCGCGTACGCTTGCGGGTCATTTCCACCAGGCCCAGCTGTGAGAAACCTCCCGCCATGGTCTTGACCCGGTCGCGAGCCAACTGCTTCTTGAACTCGCCCAGCACCGCCTCACGGTGGTCCTCACGCACCATGTCAATGAAGTCCACAATGATGATGCCGCCCAGATTGCGCAGGCGCAGCTGACGGGCAATGGCTTGGGCCGCCTCCAGATTGGTCTTGAAAATCGTATCGTCAAAGTTGCGCGCACCGACAAAACCGCCGGTATTCACATCCACCGTGGTCAACGCTTCGGTCTGGTCCACGATCACATAGCCACCAGACTTCAACTCAACGCGCCGACCAAGCGCGCGGGCGATTTCTTCATCGATCGCGTAGAGATCAAAGATTGGACGCTCGCCCTTGTAGTGCTGCAATTTCTCTGCGGCCATGGGCATGAACTCAGCACCAAAAGCCTGCAAAGCATCGAACTGCTCACGTGAATCGACACGGATCGTTTGTGTTCCCTCTCCGACCATGTCACGCAGCACGCGCTGCAGCAGATTCAAATCCTGATGCAGCAGACTTTGCGGTGGCAGACGCAACGACGCATCCTTGATGCGTGCCCAAGCTTTGCGCAGGTAGCTGATGTCTTCAGACAGTTCCGCGTCGGACGCGTCTTCACCGTTGGTGCGCAGAATGAAGCCGCCGCCCTGGCTGCCCACAAGGCTTTGCATGCGCGTGCGCAACTCATCGCGTTGCGCGGTAGGTATTTTTTGCGATACGCCTATGTGGTCGTCCTGCGGCAGAAACACCAGCAAGCGACCCGCAATGCTGATCTGCGTGGACAGGCGCGCACCCTTGGTGCCAATCGGGTCCTTGATGACTTGCACCATCAGCGACTGGCCTTCAAACACCTGCCGCTCAATGGGAATCACCGGTTGCGTATTGCGCGCCATGCTCAGCGATTCGCCTTCCGCTGGCGGATGCCAGACATCCGCCACGTGCAGGAACGCTGCGCGTTCCAGCCCAATGTCGATAAAGGCCGACTGCATGCCCGGCAACACGCGCGCTACTTTGCCCAAGTAGACATTGCCAACCAGCCCGCGCTCGAGAGTGCGCTCCACGTGCAGCTCCTGCACCGCGCCATGCTCGACGATCGCCACCCGCGTTTCCTGCGGCGACCAGTTGATCAGAATATCTTGCTGCATACAATTTTCCGCCGGGCCGCCCCAAGGAAAATTAGCCCCCTTGGGGGGCAACGACCCGCGTAGCGGTGGAGTGTGGGGGTCATATCAGCGCAGGCTTTTCAGAAGTTCGTTGGTTTCAAACAGCGGCAGTCCCATGATGCCAGTGTAGCTGCCGTGGATGCAGGAGATAAAGGCTGCCGCCCTGCCCTGCACACCGTACGAGCCCGCCTTGCCCATGGGCTCGCCGCTGGCGACATAGTCTGCAATCTCCTCGTTGCTCATCATGTGGAAGGTCACCAGGGAATCACTGACGGCCTGTACTGTCCTGTCTCCAAAGCCAATGGCGACAGCAGTCAAAACGCGGTGCGTCCGACCCGAGAGTTCGCCCAACATGTGGATCGCATCGTTTGCGTCGATCGGCTTGCCCAGAATGTGACGTCCCAGCGCAACCGTGGTGTCTGCGCACAAAATGGGACGTTTTGGCAGTCCAGCGCGCTCCAGACGTGCGCGAGCCGCTACTAATTTAAGAGCGGTTACACGCTGCACATAGGTTCTGGGCGCCTCTTTGGGCAACACAGCTTCCAGGGCCTCGGCGTCTTCGGACGCGTCCGGCAACAGTAGCTCATGCTTGATACCGAGCTGCTTCAACAGTTCACTGCGGCGTGGGCTTTGTGATGCAAGATAGATGGAATCAGTCAATGGGCCTACTCTCGGTGGTAAGGGTGGTTGGCGTTGATGGACCAGGCGCGGTACAACTGTTCAATCAGCAATACCCGCACCATCGCGTGTGGCAAGGTCAAGTCGGACAGACGGATCCGTTCATGGGCGGCCTGGCGAAACTCCGGGTCCAGCCCGTCGGGTCCGCCGATAACCAATGCTACGTCGCCACCACCGAGCTGCCAATCCTTCAAACGCTCGGCCAACGCCGTTGTTCGCAAATTGGTTCCACGCTCGTCCAGCGCAACAATGCGCGTGCCCTTGGGGATGGCCTCTTCAATACGTTTGCGCTCCGCCGCATAGAGTTGCTCTACGGTCTTGGAGCCCCGAGGCTCGGTCTTCACGGTCTTGAGTTCGACCTTCAGCTCAAAAGGAAAGCGCTTGGCGTAGTCGTCCCAAGCGGTCTGGGCCCAGTCAGGGACTTTCTGGCCGACCGCAACAATCAGCAGCCTCACGGGCTATCAGGCTTTGCGGGGGGCTGGCTTCTTGGGCGCCGCTTTTTTGGCAGCGGCTTTCGCTACGGTCTTTGCCGGGGCCTTCACCACCATGGTCTTGGCTGCAGTTTTCACCACAGAACCTTTGGGAGCAGCCCGCTTTGCGGGAGCTTTCTTGGCCGGAGCGGCCTTGGCAGCAGCCTTCTTTAGTGCAGCCTTGGACGGGAAAGCCTCTTCCACACCCTTCTTCGCAGCGCTGGAGCGGCGCATGCTCGGCTCAGGTGCGTTCTTGGCAGGCGTCTTGGCGACAGGTTTCTCGGCCTGGCGCGCTTCGGGCTTGGCAGCGCCCAACTTCAAACGTACAGGCTTCTCGCCCCAAAGTTCTTCGAGATGGTAGTACTGGCGGAATGTGGGTTGGAAGATGTGCACCACGGCCTGCGCGCAGTCCACGATGATCCATTCGCCGTTGCCTTCGCCTTCAATACGGGGCTTGGGGAAACCGCCTTCACGTACGGCATCGCGCACGCTGGCAGCCAGCGCCTTGGTCTGGCGGTTGCTGGTACCAGAGGCAATGATGACCCGCTCGAAAAGCGATGACAGGTGCTCGGTGTCGAACACCACGATGTCCTGGGCTTTGACGTCTTCCAGACCGTCCACGATGGCCCGCTGGAGTTTCTGGATGTCTTTTTTTACGGCGGTAGGAGTGTTCATCAGGGGGTCAGATAGAGGTGATGTAAAGCAATATAACGCGCAACGGTATCAAAAACCAGAGGGCTGACGCTGGTGTGCGCTGCCAGTTGCGTGCGGATTCGGGTGGCGCTCAAGTCAGATACCGGCATATCTATGCGGTGAACTTGGACATCGGGCGGGAAATCAGTGCCAAAAGCATCGTTTGCGCCCATCAATGGTGCGCGAGCAGCTACACAAATTATAGCAAGCCGTGTGACCTCTTCCCAATTGCGCCAGGTGGTCAACGCCCGGGCCTGGTCTGCGCCCATGATCAGGTAGAGCTGGGCATTGGGGTATTCGGCCTTTAGCTCGCGCAAAGTGTCCACGGTATACGTAGGCCCACTGCGCGCGATTTCCCGCGTATCGACCACCGCCTGGGGCACATCGGCAAACGCCAGGCGCGTCATGGCCACACGGTGCTCTGCCGCCGTCAGCGTACGAGTCTTGTGCCAAGCGTCACCCGTGGGGACCACATGCAGCACATCGAGTTGAAACTGCGCACAGGCGGCCTCCGCCAATGCCACATGCACCCGATGCGGCGGATCAAACGCACCTCCCAACACGCCAATGCGTTGGGGCGATGCAGATTTTTCACTCACACCCATTCCCTTCGCACCAGGAATTGCCGGTAGAGCGCGTCTTCCGGTGTGCCTGCCTCTGGCACATTCTGGTACGACCAGCTTGCGTGCGGCGGCATCGATAACAAAATCGACTCAGTTCGCCCGCCAGACTGCAGCCCAAAATGCGTGCCCCGGTCCCAGACCAGGTTGAACTCCACATAGCGGCCGCGGCGGTACAACTGGAACTCCCGCTCGCGCTCGCCGTAAGGCATGTCTTTGCGCCGCTCGGCGATGGGTAGATACGCCGTAAGGAACGCATCGCCCACCGCTTGCAGCATCTCGAAACTGCGTTGCGGGCCTAGCTCAGAAAAATCGTCAAAGAAAACACCGCCAATGCCTCGCGGCTCGTTGCGGTGTTTCAGGAAGAAGTAGTCATCGCACCAGGTCTTGAAACGCGGGTATTTGTCGTCGCCAAACGGCGTCAACGCATCGCGGCAGGTGCGATGGAAATGCTGCGCATCCTCTTCAAACCCATAGATCGGTGTCAAGTCCATGCCGCCGCCAAACCAGCGAACGTCGGTGCCGTCCGGCGCCTTGGCCGATAGCATGCGCACATTCATGTGCACGGTGGGTGCATAGGGATTGCGTGGATGGAACACCAGCGAGACGCCCATCGCCTCAAACGGTGCACCCGACAGCTCAGGCCGGTGTTGGGTCGCCGATGGCGGCAACTTCGGGCCACGCACATGCGAGAAGCCGCAGCCAGCGCGCTCGAACACTGCGCCGCCTTCCAGAATCATCGTGATGCCGCTGCCCTGCAAGGGTTCACCCGGCGGCTTCTCCCACGCATCGGTCAGAAACGCTTGGCCATCCATCGCGGCAATCGCACTAGTGATGCGCGACTGCAAGCCGGTCAGGTAGCTGCGCACCAGCGCGTTGTCACTTGACTGCACGGTAGCCAATGTCGCTGCGGTATTGCATACCGTCAAAGTGAATCTCTTGCACCACCTGGTAAGCGCGCTGCTGCGCCTGGCGCACGCTATCAGCCAGCGCGGTCACGCACAGCACACGCCCGCCGGAGGATTTCAGTACACCGTCGGTCAATGTCGTGCCTGCGTGGAAAACCGCAGCGTCTTCTGCGTCTTTCGGAATACCGGTGATCACATCGCCCTTGCGTGGGCTTTCCGGGTAGCCCGGCGCGGCAATCACAACGCCTAAAGCGGTGCGGCGGTCCCATTGCAGCTCGATCTCGTCGAGCTTGCCATGTGCGCCCGGCTCGGTGGCGGCCCACAGCACATCCACCAGATCGGTCTTCAGCCGCATCATGATGGGCTGGGTCTCGGGATCGCCCATGCGGCAGTTGAACTCCAGCGTCTTGGGCTGGCCGTTCTTGTCGATCATCAGACCTGCATACAGAAAGCCGCTGAACGGAATGCCATCGGCCTCCATGCCTTTAACCGTTGGCAAAATGATTTCGCGCATGGCCTTGGCGTGGATATCAGGCGTCACCACCGGTGCGGGCGAATACGCGCCCATGCCGCCGGTGTTCGGGCCTTGGTCAGCGTCTTTCAGGCGCTTGTGGTCCTGGCTGGTGGCCAGAGGCAGCACGTTCTTGCCATCCACCATTACGATGAAGCTGGCTTCTTCGCCTTCGAGAAACTCTTCGATCACGACGCGCGCACCACCGTCGTTGTGCTTCACGCCCAAGGTGTTGTCGACCAACATGAAGTCAATCGCGGCATGCGCTTCTTCCACGGTCATTGCAACCACCACGCCCTTGCCAGCGGCCAGGCCGTCGGCCTTGACCACGGTGGGCGCGCCCATCTTGTCGACATAGGCATGGGCCGCAACAGGATCGGAGAAGGTTGCGTATTCAGCGGTAGGAATGCCGTGGCGGCGCATAAAGGCCTTGCTGAAAGCCTTGGAGCTTTCCAGTTGGGCGGCAGCTTTGGTAGGGCCAAAAATGCGTTGGCCATGCGCGCGGAATTCGTCCACCACACCTGCGGCCAGAGGCACCTCGGGACCAACCACCGTCAGACCAATCTTGTTTTCGATCGCCCATTCACGCAGCGCCACGACATCCGTAATGTCAATGTTCTGCAAGCGCACATCGGCGGCCGTACCGCCGTTGCCGGGCGCCACATAAACCATCTGCACCTTGGGGGACTGTGCCAGCTTCCAGGCCATCGCGTGTTCCCGGCCACCGCCACCAATAACGAGTACTTTCATATTGTCCTAATCAGTTGGGGACAGAGCTAAAGATCTGTCCCGCAATGCGCTCAGAGAGCTGCGTTGTGATAAATCTCTTGTGCATCGTCCAGGTCTTCCAGAGCATCGAGCAGCTTCTGCATGCGTTCAGCGTCATCGCCGGACAGCTCAATGGTGTTTTCCGGACGCATCGTGACCCCGGCCACTTCAGCAGTCAGCCCTGCCGCTTCCAGGGCTGCCTTCACGCCTTCATAGTCTGCAAACGCGGTCAGCACCTCAATCGCACCATCGTCGTCGGTGATCACGTCTTCGGCGCCCGCTTCCAGTGCCACTTCCATGACCTTGTCTTCATTGGTGCCGGGCGCAAAGATCAGCTGGCCGCAGTGCTTGAACTGGAAGGCTACCGAGCCTTCGGTACCCATATTGCCGCCATTCTTGCTGAACGCATGGCGCACATTCGCCACGGTGCGCACCTTGTTGTCAGTCATCGTGTCGATGATGATGGCCGCGCCACCGATGCCGTAGCCCTCGTAGCGAATTTCTTCATAGCTGATGCCGTCCAACGAGCCGGTAGCCTTGTCGACGTTGTATTTGACGCGGTCGGCGGGCATATTGGCCGCCTTGGCCTTCTCAATCGCCAAGCGCAAACGGGGATTCATCGCGGGGTCACCGCCTGCGGCACGTGCCGCTACGGTGATTTCGCGGACGATGCGGGTCCAGATCTTGCCTCGCTTTTCATCCTGCCTGCCCTTGCGGTGCTGAATATTGGCCCATTTGCTGTGTCCTGCCACTTGATACCCTTTGATTATTCGTTACGCTATCGGCTGAATTGTACTTTTGAGGCTCCCAATGGCATCCATCACTGACGACGGCATCCTGATCGCGCAACGCCAGAACGGCAAAGACACTGTCCAGTGTTTCCTGCGACCCGACAAGGCGAACCGCCACGGCCTCATCACCGGCGCTACCGGCACCGGTAAAACCATCACGCTGCAAACCCTGGCCGAAGGCTTTTCGAACCTGGGCGTGCCGGTCTTCATGGCAGACATCAAGGGAGACCTCACCGGCATCTCGCAAAAGGGCGTCATCAGCGAAAAACTGGCCAAGGTGCTCAAAGAGCGCGTGATTGATACGCCCGAATCTGCCGCTTACCCAACCACGTTGTGGGACGTTTTTGGCGAGCAAGGCCACCCGGTGCGCGCCACGGTCAGCGATCTGGGACCGTTGCTGTTGGCCCGCATGCTGAACCTTAACGAAACCCAGGCCGGTGTGCTGCAACTGGTATTCAAGATTGCCGATGACGACGGCCTGTTGTTGTTGGACATGAAAGACCTGCGCGCGATGTGCCAGGACGTAGGCGACAACGCGGCCCAGTACACCACCGAATACGGCAACATCAGCGCCGCCAGCATTGGTGCGATCCAGCGCGGGTTGATGCAGATCGAGGAGCAAGGCGGAGACAAGTTCTTTGGCGAGCCCATGCTCAATATCGCCGATTTCATGCAGACCGATGGCTCGGGCAAGGGCGTCGTCAACATCCTCGCCGCCGACAAGCTGATGCAATCGCCGCGCCTGTATGCGACCTTTTTGCTGTGGATGCTGTCGGAACTGTTCGAGGCATTACCCGAAGTTGGCGATCTGGACAAGCCCAAGCTGGTGTTCTTCTTTGACGAAGCCCATTTACTGTTCAACGACGCGCCCAAGGTGCTGGTTGAGCGCATTGAACTGGTGGTGCGTCTGGTGCGCTCCAAGGGCGTGGGCGTGTTCTTCGTCACGCAAAACCCGTTGGACATTCCCGATACTGTGCTGGCCCAACTGGGCAACCGCGTGCAGCACGCGCTGCGGGCGTTCACGCCGCGCGACCAGAAAGCCGTCAAATCGGCGGCCGAGACCATGCGCGCCAACCCTGGGCTGGATGTCGCCACCGCGATCACCGAACTGGGCGTGGGCGAAGCGCTGGTCAGCCTGATGGACGAGAAGGGCCGGCCATGTCTGACCGAGCGCGTGTTTGTACTGCCGCCGTCCAGCCAGATCGGCCCGATCACGCCGCCGCAGCGCAAAGCACTGCTGGATGGATCCATCGTTGCTGGCGTCTACGAAAAGGTTGTGGACCGTGAGTCTGCATTTGAAGCGCTGAAAGGCCGCACCCAAAGCCGCATTGATGCGCAGCCCGCTAATGCGGACGCTGCCCCCACCCGCTCCGCCGGTCGTGGCAAGGCCGCCGCCGAACCCGCGCCAGTACCCGAAAAAGGCATTCTGGACAGCATTGGCGACATGCTGGGCGGCGGCGCCCGCCGCTCGCGTGCCAGCGTGGGCGAGCAAATGGTCAAAAGCGCCGCCAGCTCGATCGGCCGTGAAGTCGGCCGCCAGATCATTCGCGGCGTGCTGGGCAGCATCCTGGGCGGAAGCCGTCGCTAGGGCTACCTTGCGACAATCACCCTATTCATAAAACCAACAAGGAATAAGAACATGGTCACCATAGACCCCGCAGCCCGCGCCAATGTCACATTGATCGACCACCCGCTGGTGCAGCACAAGCTCACCCTGATGCGCAAGAAAGAAGCCAGCACCAGCAGCTTTAGACGCCTGCTCAACGAACTGGCTGGCCTGATGATTTACGAGGTGTGCCGCGACATGCCGCTGCAGGACCTGGAAATCGAGACCCCGCTGGAGAAAACGACTGGCAAGGTCATCGATGGCAAGAAGCTGGTGTTTGCGAGCGTGCTGCGCGCCGGCAACGGCATTCTGGACGGCGTGCTCTCCGTCGTGCCTGGCGCACGCGTAGGACATGTCGGCCTGTACCGCGACCCCAAAACCCTGCAGGCGGTCGAGTACTACTTCAAGATGCCCAGCAACATGGAAGAGCGCGACGTGGTGGTGGTCGACCCGATGCTGGCCACCGGCAATTCCGCCGCTGCCGCGGTCGCCCGCCTGAAGGCCTGCAAGCCCAAATCGATCAAGTTCCTGTGCCTGCTGACCTGCCCCGAAGGCATCAACACCATGTACAAGGAACACCCCGACGTACGCATCTTCACCGCCGCCATCGACCGCGGGCTGAACGACCACGGCTACATCATGCCGGGCCTGGGCGATGCGGGTGATCGCATTTTCGGTACCCAGTGAATTTACACACTGTTGCCACCTGGAACTGGCAGGGTAAGGGCTCATCTGCTATACATAGCCCCAGCAACCGCGTAGTTTCAGGGAACAACCCATGTTAGATACAAAATCAAAATCAAAAGTCCGTTTTACACAGCTGGATGCCGAAACCCAGCTGCGTTTGCGCACCATTTACCACCTGACCAGCGCACAGGCGGCGCTAAGCATTGCACGCACTGGCTATATCTGGAGCAATGACCCGGACGGCTGCGCCAATTTCAGCCTGAACCGGGATTTGAAGCTGCACTACACCGCACAGCCCGAAGTCGCGCTGACTTTCAAGTTCCACGGAGCTATCCAGCTGCATGATGAAGAAGTGACATTCACCCCTTACGCTGCGAACACGCTGAACCTGCACCTGATCGCATGGCCCACGCTGTATGGCATGGACGGTTTGCGTGCTGGCAACGCCCGGGTCGCTGCAGGGACCTCCGTTGACCTGGAGTGCCTGGATTTCAAGCTGACGCCAGACTTCATCGAAAAGTGCAAAACCGACCCGGCAGCGGAACTGCTGCTGCGCAGATTGCGCCGCCAGTTGGCACTGGGCCGCATGATCAAGGTGCCTGGTTCCATGGAAGAACGCCGGGAAATCGAAGCGCGCACCCAGGAAGCCGAGCCCAAGCCCTCGATGGCCAAGTCGCTGTGGAACAAGCTGAAGGGCCGCACCGCGGAATAAGCAACAGAGGGGCCAGCATGGCAAGCTACTGGTTGATGAAGTCTGAGCCCAGCGAGGTGTCTGTCGACGATGCTCTCGCCGCCCCCCAATCCACCGTTGCATGGACCGGCGTGCGCAACTACCAGGCCCGCAACTTCATGCGCGATGGCATGCGCGTGGGTGACGGCGTGCTGTTCTACCACTCCAGTTGCGCCGAGCCCGGTATCGTGGGGATCGCACGCGTGGCATCCACCGCCTACCCCGACCCGACCCAGTTCGATCCCAAATCCCACTACTACGACGCGGCCTCCAAACCCGAAGCGCCGCGCTGGCTGCTGGTCGATGTGCAAATGGTGCGCAAAACGCGCAACCTGACATTGCCCGAGATGCGTGCCGATGCCGCGCTGGGGGAGCTGATCGTGCTGAAGAAGGGCAATCGCCTGTCGATCACTCCGGTGGAGCCCAAACACTGGCGCACCATCTTGAAATGGCTGGACTGCGAAGATTTATAAAAAAAGCCTGCAAAGACCGCAGCAAATGCGTGAGCAGCTACCAAATATGTAGCAACCTCCGAAACACCATCAGGCCGTTTTGGACTCCAATAACTTCACCAGCGACCACAGCACCCGATTTGCGGGAGTCGCGATTCCCATCGCCTGCCCGCGGCGCACCACCAGACCATTGAGGTAATCGATCTCGCTCTTCTTGCCACGCGCGAGGTCTTGTGCGGTAGAAGAAAACTGCCCTGGCATGGCTTCAGCAATCATGCGCACCGAAGCGTCCACATCGCCTGCCACCGTGACACCCTCCGCCTTCGCCACCGCCAGACATTCGTTGACCACGTCGCGCATCACGTCCTGCACACCCTCGCCCACCGCCGTCTTGCCATAGGGCAACTGGCTGATCGCCGAGACCGCGTTGTAGGCGCAATTCAGAATCAGCTTGAGCCACAAGGCCCCGCGCACGTTGTCCGACACCTCGGCCCCAATCCCTGCGGCAGCCAATGCGGACGCAGCACTGGCGGCGGCAGGCTCAATCACCAGATCGCCCCGGCCATGGTGCTTCACATGGCCCGGCCCCGCCATTTCCGTGGCGACATAGACCACGGCCGCGGCCACCGTGTGTGCAGGCAGCACCGTGCTCAGGCGTTCCGCGTTGTCCACACCGTTTTGCAAACACAGCACCAGCGCTTTGGGTGCCAGATGCGGCAGGATCTGCGCGCCAGCGGATTCCGTATCCGGGGATTTGACGCAGAACAGCACGACATCGGCACCCTGCACTGCGCTGGCCTCGATACTGGCTTGCAACCGCACCTGTTCATCAAAGGTCTTGGTCTCCATGCGCAGGCCATCGCGTTCAATGGCTTGCACATGCTCAGGCCGGGCGATCAGCGTGACTGTGTGGCCGGCACGGGCCAGCATGCCGCCGAAGTAGCAGCCGACTGCGCCCGCGCCCATCACAGCAACTTTCAAAGGGTTGGCAATGGTGGAGGTCATGGTGTACTGGAAGAGACAGCCGAGACTGGTGTTGCGTATTCATCCAGCCCGACGACACCAATTTTCATCAGGCCGTGCTTCTGCGCCGCGGTCAACACGGCGGCCACCGTGTCATAGGGGGTTTTGGCATTCGCATGCACATGGATTTCAGGCTGCTCTGTTTGCTGTGCTGCCGTCTGCAGGCGGACTTGCAGGTCATTCTGGTCCGGCACTGCCTCGCCGTTCCAGGTGATTTTGCTGTCGATGGCAACGTCCAGCTTCACAACGACGGGCACCGGGGCATCGGCGGGCGGCAAGCCCGCGGGCAAATCCATGCGCACCGAGTGCAGCTGAATCGGTATCGTGATGATCAGCATTACCAGCAACACCAGCAACACGTCGATCAGCGGCGTCGTATTCATGCTGGGTGCTACTTCTGCATCCATCCCGTCTTGCGCATCATCAAAGTCAATGGCCATGGTGCGCCCTCAGTTGGGAGGCTCGGTCAGGAAACCAATACGCGCAATGCCCGCCTGCTGGCAAGCCAGCACCACTTTGGCGACGGCCGCGTAGTCGGTGCGGGCATCGGCGCGGATATGCACTTCGGGCTGCGGCGACAAGGCTGCAATCTTTGCCAGCCGCTCCTGCAGCAGCGCCGTGTCAGCCAGCTTCGCATCAAACCAATAATTGGCGCCCGTAGCATCGACAGAGATGATCACCGTCTCGGGCAGCGCTTCGCGCAACTGGTTGACCTGGCGCGGCAGCTTGACGGCGACTGCGGCGTTGACCACCGGAATCGTGATCAAAAAGATGATCAGCAACACCAACATCACGTCGACCAGCGGCGTGGTGTTGATCTCGGACAGCATCTCGTCTTCACCGTCCCAGCCGTCGGCCGCACCAGCGGCCTCAAAGTTAATCGCCATGGTCAGGCGGCCCTGCCCCGTTGGCTCTTTTCAATCTCAATCAGCAGCAACGTGTGCAAGTCCGAGCCAAAGCCCTTGACCGAATGCATGGCGATGCGGTTGCGCCGCATCAACCAGTTGTAGCCCAATACGGCAGGCACGGCTACCGCCAAGCCCAGCGCCGTCATGATCAGCGCTTCACCGACCGGACCAGCCACCTTGTCGATGGAGGCCTGCCCGGTGGCACCAATCGTCACCAGTGCGTTGTAGATGCCCCAGACGGTACCGAACAGGCCTACGAATGGCGCAGTGGAGCCAATGGTCGCCAGCACCGACAAACCCGATTGCATGCGCATGCCCAGCGTACCGACGTTGCGCACAATGTCCTGGCTCAGCCAGCTGGCTACGTCGACCTGACCGGCGAGACTTTCGTACTTGCGCAGCGCGTCCATCGCAGAGTCAACCAGAAAGCGAAACGGGCTCTCCTTGTCCAGGGCTGTCGCGCCCTTTTGCAAGGAGCCCGCACCCGCAAAGGCCGCCCGCGCTGCCAATGCCTGGCGCTCCTGTTTACGCTGCTCCAGCAGCTTGGCAAGGATCACATACCAGCTCAGCAGCGACATCAGCGCCAGCAAAACAAGCGTAGTGCGCGCGACCAGATCGCCCTGCCCCCAGACAACACTGAGGCCATAAGGATTGCTTGGATTCATGGAGTGTCCTTTTTCGAAATCATGTTCTGACTATTTGCATTTGTCGCGCACCACATTGGCAATGACCAACACAGGCGCCAACAGGCCCAATGCCTGACCAGAGTTGATGCAGTCCGGCTTTTCCGCAGCATTGACTGATTCGGCCAGTTTGTCCCTGCGCCCGGTACCGTTGAGTTGTTCGTTGGCCATTTCGGCCGCTGTCTTTTGCCGTCCGCCGCCACTGGGCTTGTAGTTGAAATTGAGATTCAGGCCCGATCCTCCGGGGGCAGCACCCGGCGCGGGCTGTGCAACGCCAGGGCTCGCAGTACCGGTGCCACCTGCGGCACCAGCCGGTGCGGCACGGCTCTCCACAGGCGTAATCGCAGTCGCCCGTGCGGGGGCAGCGACCGCGGCGGGTGGTGCCGCAGGTGCGGCCACAGGCGCTGGCGCTGGCGCTGGCACTGCAGCGGGTAGTGGTGCTGGCGCGGGCACCACAGCAGGCGCTGGAGCGAGGGGTGCGACCGGCTCAGGTACTGGCGCTGGCGCTGGCGCTGGCGGCGGCGTTGGCACCGGTGGCGCTACAGGTACGGGTTCAGGAACCGGGACCGGTTTGGGCACTGGCACCGGCTCCGGTGTCGGCAACACGGGCACGGGGGTCAGCACTTGATCAATGCGCGTACTGGTCAGCTCTGGCACGCGCCGGGTGTCTACCTGCGGCTTGATGTCCTGAATCTTGACCGTCGCGCGCTGCGGGGTCACCGCTTCCATTCTCTGGATGATGGGAGCAGGCGCCTGCTCTACCGGTGGTGGCGGAGCTTCCACGCGCGGCGGTGGCGGCACAACGACCGGGATGGGCTTGGGTGCCGGTGTCACGGCCTGCACCGGCTGCGGTGCGGGCTTCTCGCGCAGCTGCGTGATCGGCGAGAAATACTGGATAACTACCTGGCGCGTGGCCTGCACCGCGGTACCGCTCTGCAGGATTCCCCACAGCAATGCAATATGCAATGCCCCCACCATCACCATCGCCTGCTTGGACAAGCGCTGGCGCGGCAGGCTAAAGGCTGCGAGCGGATCTATCACTTACCTTCTCCGCGCGGAACGCACGCCCGCCAAATCTGCCACGACGCCCAATACTTTGGACAGACGGCCGGACTCGTGTACTTCCACTGTGAACGTCATCCAGGCCGTGCCTTTGACTGTCTGTGTCTGTACCCCAATCACGTTCATCTTTTCCTTGGCAAACACTTCCGATATGTCGCGCAGCAGGCCTTGGCGATCCGTCGCCTCGACCGCCACATCGACCGGATACACCGTACCCTCGGCGCTCTTGCCTTGGCCCCACGCGACCTCAATCACACGGTCGCCACTGCGCGCCACCATATTGCGCAAATTGGAGCAATCCGAGCGGTGCACGCTGACGCCTTTGCCACGCGTCACAAAACCACTGATCAAATCCGGCGGCGCGGGCGTGCAACATTTCGCCAACTGGGTCATCAGCGAATCCACGCCCACCACCAGTACACCGCCCTTGCCCGATGCGGAACGCGGCTTCTTTAGATGCACTTCGTCGGGCGCCTGCGCAGTTTCAGGTGGGCGCAGCACGATTTCGATGTTGCGCAGCGAGAACTCGTCTTTACCCACCACTTCAAACAGTGCTTCGGCAGAGTTGAAACCAAGTTGCGACGCCAGGTCTTCCAATTTGACGGCCGTTTTGCCTTCACGTTGCAGCAGCTTTTCTACCGCCTCGCGCCCCTTGGCAACCGTCTCGCCGATCGCCAGCGCATTGAACCAGGCGCGAACCTTGGCCCGCGCCCGATGGCTGACCAGAAAGCCCAACTCGGGGTTCAGCCAGTCGCGCGACGGACCGCCCTCCTTCACTGTCGTTACTTCGACAGTCTGTCCGTTTTTCAGCGGCGTATTCAGTGGCACCATTGCGCCATCGATGCGCGCACCGCGGCAGCGGTGGCCCAAGCTGGTGTGCACGCTGTAGGCAAAGTCCACGGCAGTTGCACCCTGTGGCAACTCGACAATGGCAGCATCTGGCGTCAGCACATAGATGCGGTCATCAAACACCGCTGCACCCTGTGCTTCTCCCGATAGATCGCGCTCCCAGGCCAAGAGCTGGCGCAGCACGGCGATCTTGGCGTCGTATTCGCTGGATGCGGTCACGCTGCCCGCATAGCCTTTGGCACCCGCCTCCTTGTAGGCCCAGTGCGCAGCGACGCCCAGCTCCGCATGGTCATGCATGGCCTGCGTGCGCACCTGCACTTCAATAGGCAATCCGGTTGCATCACGCACTACCGTGTGCAAGGACTGGTAGCCATTGGGTTTCGGCTTGGCAATGTAGTCGTCAAACTCTTCGGTAACGGGTGAATACTGGTTGTGTACCCAACTCAGGGCGGCATAGCACTCTGGCACGGTGCCGACAATGATCCGAAGTGCACGGATGTCGTACACCTGATCAAAACCCAGCGACTTGCCGCGCATCTTCTTGACGATGCTGTAAATGTGTTTGGGCCGCCCTTGCACCGTGGCAGCGATGTTTTGCGCAGCCAGTTCGTTGGCAAGTTCTTGGCGCAGGTGCTCTACCGAAGCTTCGCGCTCCGCACGCTTTTCATCAAGCAGCTTGGCAACCTGTTTGTAAGTTTCCGGCTCCAGAAAACGGAAAGACAGGTCTTCCATTTCCCATTTGATTTCCCAGATGCCCAAGCGGTTTGCTAGTGGCGCAAACACCTGCAGCGCCTCGGCTGCCAAGCCAGGTGGCACGGGCAGTTTGCTGGCCGCAAAGTGGCGGAGCGTCTGCAGGCGCGATGCCAGTCGCAGCATGACCACCCGCAAATCACGCGAGAACGCCAGCAGCATCTTGCGCACGCTCTCGGTCTGCGCAGCGGCGGTTTGTGCCATGGGTGCGGCCGTGCCTGCATTGCCAGCGGAAGCATGGGTTAGCCGTGCCATGCGCTGTACGCGCACCAGCTTGGTCGTCTCCATCGCTAGGTCGGCAAAGTTGTCACCGAATGCCTTGGCAATCACTTCATGCGGCTTGTGCAGATGGTCGCACGCATAGACCAGGTAGCTGGCTGCCTGCATCGCTTCCGATCCACCAATCTGACGCAAGATGAAGGCCACTGCATCTGCGTGCTGCAACACGTTCTCGCCTGTGTCGAGCGACGCATGTGCCAACAGCGGCTCCGCAAACGCGCGCGCACGCGCCAGCGCATCGGCCTGCTCGGGCAGACTTTGCGCGGTAACAGCGATGACCTGGGGAGGAAGATGGCCCGGCAACTCGGCCGACAGGCTTTTCATGGTGAAAGCATAACCCGCAGCCCTGTTACCCCAGAAGGAACGCGGTTACGGTCTCAACTTGGTCTTGCGCAATCAGCGTGGGCGCGTGGCCGACACCGGCAAACTCCACCAGTTTGGCCTTGGGGCCGCGCTGGGTCATCTGTATTGCGGTCTCTTTGGAGAGAAGATCAGAATCCGCGCCTCGCAGCAACAAGGTGTCTGCGGTGAGGCTGTCATAGATCTGCCAGACCAGCGCTTCGCCCTGCGCCGCGATTTCCTGCGTCAGCGTGCGAAAAGGCACAGCGATATTCGGGTCGTAATGCAAAGTCACACCGCTTTGTCCATCGGGCAAAGGCTTGACCATGTGGCGCGACAACTCCAGCCACTGCTGCGGCGTGTGCGGGCCAAAACTGGTGGAGATGGCCCACATCGCATCGGCCGCCTGCTGCGTGGATGCAAACTCCATGGATTTGCCAAGATACGCACCAATACGAACAATGGATTCCCATTGGATGCTGGGCCCCACATCGTTCAACACCAGCTTGCGCACCTTGGCGCCTACTGTCGCGGCATGGGCGCAAACAGCCAGGCCAATCAGCCCACCCATGCTGGTTCCCACCCAATCCAGTGTTTTGGGCTTGAGCTGCGCCAGCATCGCCAGCATGTCGCCCGCATAGACAGGCAACTGGTATCCGGCAGGGTCTTTGAGCCAATCACTTTGGCCCCGACCCACCACATCCGGGCACACCACATTCATTGCCCCACCTGAACGTGCCACCAGTGCCTGTGCCAAAACATCGAAATCTCGCCCCTGGCGCGACAAACCGTGTGCGCAGACGACCGTGTGTTCAGCCGCCGCATCGCCCCACTGCCAGTACGCCATGCGATGACTGCCATGGGCCTCCGGGCAAGTTACATAATTCAGGGTTGGGTCAGCCATGGTGAAATACCCGCATTGATAATGACCACATCCTAATTCATCCCCCTCTACTTTTTTGAAAGCACCACCATGTTGAAAGGTAAAACCGCGCTGGTTACCGGCTCCACCAGCGGCATCGGTCTGGGTATTGCCAAGGCGCTTGCCGCCCAAGGCGCGAACATCGTGCTCAACGGATTTGGCGATGTCGAAGGCCCCAAGGCTGAAGTAGAGGCTTTCGGTGTGCAGGTGAGCTACCACGGCGCCGACATGAGCAAGCCCGCCGAGATCGAAGACATGATCAACCATGCCCACAAGACGTTTGGCGGCCTGGACATCCTGGTCAACAACGCCGGTATCCAGCATGTGGCCCGTGTAGAGAACTTCCCCGTTGAGCGTTGGGATGCGGTGATTGCCATCAACCTCTCCAGCGCTTTTCACGCTACGCGCCTGGCCCTGCCCAAGATGCTGGCCAACAACTGGGGCCGCATCATCAACGTTGCATCTGTCCACGGCCTCGTGGGCTCGGCAGAGAAATCTGCTTATGTCGCCGCCAAGCACGGCATAGTGGGTTTGACTAAAGTCGTGGCGCTGGAAAACGCCCCTACCGGTGTCACCTGCAATGCGATCTGCCCTGGCTGGGTCTTGACGCCTCTGGTGCAAAAACAGGTGGACGCCAAGGCAGTTGCCCACGGCATCACCAACGGAGCAGCCACCAAGGAGCTGTTGGGTGAAAAAGAGCCATCGATGCAATTCACCACGCCCGAAGAGCTCGGCGCGTTGGCTGTATTCTTCTGCTCCCCCGCCGGCAACAACGTGCGTGGCGTAGCCTGGAATATGGATGGCGGCTGGGCCGCCCAATAATCGAAACCATCAGAACAATCAGAAGGAGACGCCATGGGCGCACAGTGGAAAGCAAAAGGCAAAGAGTTGGCGGCGAACGCCAGAGGTAAATTGTTTGGCCGTCTAGCCAAGGACATCATGGTCGCGGCCCGCGGTGGCGCTGACCCCGCAGGCAACTCCAAGCTGCGATTGGTGCTGGAGCAAGCGCGCAAAGTGTCCATGCCCAAGGACACGCTAGAACGTGCCATTAAAAAAGGCGCGGGTATTGGCAGCGAAGCCGTTCATTTTGAACACGTGATCTACGAGGGCTTTGCGCCGCACCAGGTCGCGGTGATGGTCGAGTGCCTGACAGACAACGTCAACCGCACCGCACCCGAAATGCGGGTACTGTTCCGCAAAGGCCAGCTCGGTACATCGGGCTCGGTGTCCTGGGACTTCAACCATGTCGGAATGATCGAAGCCGAACCGGCCGCAGCGGGCGCTGACCCTGAAGTGGCCGCGATTGAAGCAGGTGCGCAAGACTTCGAACCGGGCGAGGAAGAAGGGACGACGATGTTCTGGACCGACCCGACCGATCTGGACCTCGTGAGTCGCGCGCTACCTTTACATGGCTTTACAGTTCTGTCCGCAAAGCTCGGATATAAATCCAAGAATCCCGTGGACCCGGCCAATTTGAGCGCCGAGCAATTGGAGGAGGTCGAAGCCTTTCTGGCAGCGATTGATGGAAATGATGATGTTCAAAACGTTTTTGTAGGACTGGCTGGTTAAACCTTATGCAAATGAAAAAATTCACTCTGAGCTGCCTGGCACTGGCGTGCGTGGCAACCACTGCATTCGCCGAAGAAGGCATGTGGACCCCCTCGCAACTGCCGCAAATTGCGAAGCAGCTCAAGGCAACGGGCCTGGCGATTGATCCAGCCAAACTGAAGACCCTGACCGAATTCCCCATGGCTGCCGTTGTCAGCCTGGGCGGCTGCACTGCGTCGTTCGTGTCGCCACAAGGGTTGGTGGTGACCAACCACCATTGCGCTTACGGAAGCATTCAGTACAACTCCCGCCCTGAGCGCGACTTGATCAAAAACGGCTTCCTGGCAGCAACGCTGGCAGACGAATTGCCCGCAGCTCCCGGTAGCCGTGTACTGGTTACGGTGGACGTTCGCGATGTCACTGGCCAGATTTTGGATGCCAAGACCGCAGCGTTGCGCGGCAAAGCGCGTGTCGACGCCATCGAAGTCAACGAAAAGTCCCTGATCGCGGAATGCGAAAAGGACACCGGCCACCGCTGCAATGTCTACCCCTTCTTTGGTGGCGTGCAGTACCAGTTGATCAAGCAAATGGAAATCCGCGACGTGCGCCTGGTGCACGCGCCAGCCTCTGGCGTCGGCAAGTTTGGTGGTGATACTGACAACTGGATGTGGCCACGCCACACCGGCGATTACAGCTTCTACCGCGCGTACGTAGGACCGGATGGCAAGCCTGCCGATTTCAACAAAGACAACAAGCCTTACGAACCCAAGTTCCACTTGAAGCTGGCCACTTCACCGTTGAAGGAAAACGACTTCGTGATGGTGACAGGTTATCCCGGCCGCACCAACCGCTACAACCTGCCGATGGAAGTTGACTTCAGCTACAGCTGGCAACACCCGGCGATGATCAAGGCGTTTGAAAAGCGCCTGGCGCTGATCGCTGCTGAGACTGAAGGCCGCAAGGATGCCGAGTTGAAGTACGCCAACATGGTGGCCGGCCTCAACAACACGATGAAGAACTACACCGGCCAGCAAGAAAGCTATGACGGCAGCGACATCCTGGCACGCAAGCAGGCCTCGTATGCGCAATTGAAGGCCTGGGTGAACGGTGACGCCAAACGCGCCAAGGAATACGGCGCCGATCTGGAAGCAGTCGAATCCCTGCTCGCGCAACGCCAGGCCAACATCCGTGCAGAACTGTTGATGGGCATGTCTCAGCCCGCATTGCTGGGTGTTGCCAAGCAGATGAACCGCCTGGCCCAGGAGCAGTCCAAGCCGGATGCCGAGCGCAAGGCTGGCTTTCAAACACGTGATCTGCGGCGCATCCGTTCGGGTGTGGAAGCATTGGAACGTCGCTACGACGAGAAGGTCGACAAGCGCATCACATCTACGATGATGGCCCAATATCTGGCACAACCTCCGGCAACACTGAACCAAGCGCTACTGGGTGCGCTGGGCCTGAGCGCAGGCATGGATGAAGCAACTGTCCGCAGTCGCCTGGATGCGTTTTACGCCAATAGCAAACTGGCCGACAAGACCGAGCGCCTCGCTTGGTTGGACCGCAAGGCTGACGACTTCAAAGCCAGTGACGACGCGTTTATCAAGGCTGCTGTGGCTCTCTATGCCGACGACGAAGCCCGCGAAGCACGCGACAAGGAACTCGGTGGCCGCATCCAGCTGGCTTACGCCAACACGATGAAAGCGTTGATCGCCTACAAAGCCAGCCGCAAGGAAGCGATTTACCCGGACGCCAACAGCACGCTGCGCGTAAGCTTCGGCAAGGTCACTGGCCGCACCCCGGGCGCAGATGGCAGCAACTGGAAGCCGTTCACAACTTTGAACGGAATCAGCGCCAAAGCGACGGGCACCGGCGATTTCGATGCGCCGGCAGCACAACTGGCTGCAATCCGTGCCAAGAAGTTCGATAAGTACGAAGTCAAGGAACTGGGCTCAGTACCGGTCAACTTCCTCGCCACACTGGACACGACCGGCGGCAACTCTGGCTCCCCCGTACTCAACGGCAAAGCCGAGCTGGTCGGTCTGCTGTTTGACGGCACGCTGGATGCCGTGATTGCCGATGTCGACTTCAACCCCAAGACTGTTCGCAGCATCGTGCTGGACACGCGCTACATGCAGTGGCAGATGAAGGTAGTCGACAAGGCCGACCGACTGCTGAAGGAAATGGGCGTGCTCTGATACACCCCGTCTTTTGACTAAGGACTGCTCAGGCAGTCCTTTTTTCTTTGTTCTCCAGAGATTGCGCTTCAGAGCAGCAGGGCTATGCGTTTTGCTCCGTGTCCCCCGGGGCCGTGAGGGCCCCGGGGGAAATTCGCTTTGAGGCTTACCCCATGCCGTCAGCGGGCAAATGAAATAACCGCTTAAACGGTTTTGACACCAAACCGTAAAGCAGAAGCGGCCTTGGCTTTGGCCGCTTCAACCTCGCGATTCTTGGGCTCCGCAGTAGTCACCAACGACTGAATCAGCGCACGTGCCGAAGTAGCCACCTCTTCCACTGCCCGCTCAAATGCCTCTTCGTTCGCCTTGGACGGAATACTAAACCCGCTGAGCTTGCGGACAAACTGCAAGGATGCATCGCGAATTTCCAGCTCGGTGGCGGGTGGGTCAAAGTTGAACAGGGTTCGGATATTTCTGCACATGGGTCTTAAACCTCAACGCTAGCTGCTCTGCTTGAACGCCATCACAGCCTGATTGCGCAACGTACGCAACAAGGCCAGTTCTTTTTCATCCAGCTCCAGCGAACCACGCACTGCTTTGTCTGCGTAAATCAGACCGAACGGCGCGCCCTTGATTTGCAAGGGCAACAGCAAAAAAGTGGGAGCATTGAGGCTGGAGCGGTACCAATCGGGCAAACGCTGAACGATGCGGGGCTCGGAGGCGTCGCTGATCATGGTGTCTGCGCCTTTGATGCAGACCACACCAAACAGATCAGGTGTGGATGCTTTCAGATGAGTCTTGAACATCTTGACGTAACTCTCCACGCCCTGCCCCAAGCCAAAGCGACCCGTAATCATTTCTGTCTTGGAATCGCGCATGCAAAAGATGATGCGGTCAAAGTCCATTGCCCGGTACATGGTTTCCAGGATCATTCGCAACACGTCGCTGAGCTTGAAGTCCTCCACCATCGCATTGGTGATGTCCTGAATGCCTGCTGCCAGGGTCTCGGTCACCTGGCGGGAATGTTGCAATGCGTCGGCATCCAGATCAGGTGAGGTTGGCGTAGCCTGCAGCTCCAGCCCGCCGAACTGCGACAACGAGTCCACCGGGGGGCGTCGCACAGGCTCGGCCGTATCTTCGGTATTCTTGAGCAGTCTGGCGGCGGCTGAGCCAGGTGCCACACGGATTTCCATCGCTGCTGCCAGATCACCCAGCTTCTGGCGCGCCTTGTTGGTGGCCAGCAAAAACTCTTTGGCCGTGACACCCATTGCCGACATGTACTTGCGTGTGATCTGACTCAACCGGGCTTCACGCTCCTGTGAATCGCTATGCAGCAGCGTGTCCGCCACTTCGTTGGACGCTAGCGCCACCCACCGTATGCGTTCGGCATCGTCCAACGGCGCGCGTGGCGGCGGCTCGCCCGCCGGTTTGCGCATACAGCGCTGAATATCATCTGGAAGGCTCCAGGCTTTCGCAATACCGATGCCCAGCGCCTCAAAGCTCAAACCCAACACACTGATGGCGGCCGAAGTTTCCGACAACGGATGGCGCGGGCTCTGCATCAGATTGCGCACGCGGGTAGCCTCTTCCGGAAAATAGAACAGCACCAGCAATCGCCCCAGATTCTGGAACATGGCCCCAATGAAAGCTTCTTCGCTTTCACGCTCGACACGGCACAACTCGCTGCCAATGCTGCCGGCCAGCAACGAACGCAAGAACTCTTCCTTGAGTTGCGCCGCGTGCGCTTTGTCCTGCATGTGCTCCAACAACACAAGGCTCAGCGCCATATTGCGAATGCCATTGAAGCCGACCAGTGTGACTGCTCTGGACACGGTGCTGATGGTTCCGCTGCGCCCAAAATGCGCGCTGTTGACCAGCCGCAGCAGCTTGTTGGTCAGTGCCACATCCTTCAGGATTTCGTTGGTAATGCTGCCTACGCTCTCGGTTTCCGAAGTTGCCATGTTCTGGATGCGCAGCACCGAGTCGGACATGGCCGGAAAGTCGCTCTTGTGGCGCATGCGCCTCAATAGAAATTCCAGTGTGCCGTTTTGTCCGGGCGCGCTGGCTTGGGCTTCCACAGAGTCTGGCGACTGACTCGCCCATTGCTCCAGTTCAGACTGCAACACCCGGGCACTGACATGACGCTGGCGAGGGTCGTGCGACAGGGCTCGATTGATGATGGCGCGCAGTCGGTCGTCAACGCCTGCGCCCATGTCTTCAGGAAGCAGCAGTTGTTCGTGCAATACGCGGTAGATAGCCCGGTACGGATCGGTATCTTCAATCAGACGCCGCCCCATCAGCAGCTCCGCCAACACCACACCGGCCGCAAAAATGTCCATCGACGCAGCTGGTTCCGCGCCCTGTGCCGCTTCGGGAGACAGGTAGCCGGCGGTACCTGCGGCGGGCTCTGCGCTGCCGCTCTCGCGGATACGTGCCGCAATGCCGAAATCCATCACCCGGGCACGCCCTGTGGTGTCAATCAATATGTTGGAAGGTTTGAGGTCGCGGTGCACCACGCCCGCGGCATGGGCGGTAGCCACCGCGTCCAATACGTCGCGCATCCAGGTGACGGCCTCCTGCGGTGGTAGCGCACCGCGTTCGTGCATCAGCCGCTCCAGCGTCTTGCCCGCTACGTATTCAAACACTAGGTAAGGCTGGCTTTTATGAATGTCCGCCTCAAACACCTGAATGATATTGGCATGGTTGACGCGCCCCACACTGCGGGCCTCCTGCAGCCACTGGCTTACAGCTTCATTGTCCGAACCCTCATGGGGGTGCATCACCTTGATGGCCACCTCGCGCTCAAGGCGGGGGTCAAACGCGAGCCATACGGTGGACTGGGCGCCCCGCCCCAGGATGCTGCGCAACTCAAAGCGGCCTACGGTGTCTTTTGGGAGCAATACCGATACACCAGACAGCGTTTGGGTGTGGGTTGGGGTGATGGGTTCGGGCATGACAACGACTCAGTACGCAATGTCACCTATTGCGTGGATTTGACCTCAGTATGACACCGTCTTGCGTGCGTGAAAACCAGAGGTCAGGCAGCGTTGTTGGCGAACTCCAGGAATAGCGGCGCAGGCAGCGGTTTGCTGAACAGGAAACCCTGGAAGATGTGGCAGTCGTTTTCTATCAGGAAGGTGCGCTGCCCCTCGGTTTCCACGCCTTCGGCAATCACTGCAAAACCCATGCTCTTACCCAACGCAATCACGGTGCGGGCAATGGCAGCGCCGTTGGGATCGGTCAATACATCGCGCACAAACGACTGGTCGATCTTCAACTGATCCAGCGGCAGGCGTTTGAGGTAATTCAGCGATGAATACCCCGTGCCGAAGTCATCCAGCGAAAAGCCCACCCCCAGGTCGCCCAGTTGGCCCATCTTCAATACGATGTCCTCGATGTCGTGCACCAGCAAGCTCTCGGTCAACTCCAGCTTTAAGGCTTTCGACGGCGCGCCTGTGCGGCGCAAAATCTCTTTGACATGGAATACGAAGTCGGGCTGGCGAAACTGCTGCGCACTGACATTGACAGACAGACTGACATCAACCAGTCCGGGCTGATGGCCCCAACGCACCAACTGATGACACGCTGTCTCCAGCGCCAGCAAACCCAGGGGCAGAATGAGGCCGGTCTGCTCCGCCAGTGGAATGAATTCGGCCGGCGACACCAAACCACGTTGCGGATGCTGCCAACGCAACAACGCCTCCGCACCCACCAAGCGCCCCTCCGATGTCACCTGAGGCTGGTACACCACAAAAAATTCGCCACGCAGCAAGCCCCTGCGCAAATCGCGCTCCGGCTCTGACACAACCGAGAACTCGTTCACCATGATGTGGATGAGTCCATACAGTGTGAAAATCGCAACTCCTGTATTGACCCAGCTGCCGCCAATGCGCACACTGTCCGGCACAACATAGGGCGTCACGATTCCGAACTGTGCACTCCCCAGCGCGATATAGACCACCATGCAAAGCAGCGCCATGCCGTGACGAAGCCACTGGCTTTCATCGCGCAGAAACAGCAATACGCTGACCGCCAGCACCAGCAAGAAGTGGTGTGTGGTGCGCGGTGCAGCCAGGTTGGGGATGTCCTGCAGCAAGGAAATGGTCGTGACCACCACAAAGATGGTGACAAACATCAGATAGAACGCAACCCGGATCTGCTTGCGCCCGGCCAACACCCAGACCATGGCGCCCACAGCAAGCATGAAGACATCCATGCCGACAATGAACCAATCTCCGCGCAGCGTAAAAGTGATCGCCCAGACCAGTCCCATGGCCATCAGCACCCCGGATGCAATGCGCAACATCAAAAAAACGCGGCGCGCGTGCTGCGTGCTGACTGCGTCTTTCACTGCGTTGGCTTGCGCGGCGGACATCAGTACTCAGGCTCCCAACAAAGCCTGACCGCATACACGCACGGTGTTGCCATTGATACCAGCCGCATCTTCCGATGCCAGAAAACAGACCAGTTCGGCCACGTCTTGCGGCAGTCCGCCTTGTGACAGCGAATTGAGACGTCGCCCTGCCTCGCGCATGAACAGCGGCACTTTCTGCGTCATCGGCGTTTCAATAAACCCGGGCGCTACCGCGTTGACGGTAATGCCATGTTCTGCCACCACTTTCGCCAATGCATGCACATAGCCCACCAGCGCGGCCTTGCTGGTGGCGTAATTGGTTTGGCCAAAATTGCCTGCAATGCCACTGATCGATGACAGGCTGACCAGGCGCCCACCGCTGCGCAGCAGCTTGCCCGCCATCAGGGTTTCGTCGATGCGGGTGATGGCAGCGAAATTGATCGCCATCACCAGATCCCATTGCACTTCCGTCATATTGGCCAGTGTCTTGTCGCGGGTGATGCCCGCGTTGTGCACAACGATGTCCACGCCGCCCCAGCGGTCTGTCACGAAGTCTGCCAGCGTCTGCCCGGCGTTTTCTTCGGAGATGTCCAGCACCAATGCGGTTCCGCCCAACTGCAATGCGGTCTCATACAGTGCGTCGCGTGCTGCACCGACATCAATACACACCAGGTGTGCGCCGTCGGCAGCCAGCCGCGCCGCAATGGCGTGACCAATGCCACGCGCACAACCGGTCACCACGGCCACTTTGCCGGCCATCGGAAGCCCTGTGCCGACAGTATCTGCGCCCGCAGCTCCGTGCGGGGCCTGTACCAACACCGCTTGCCCCGATACGTAGGTGCTGCGAGCAGAGCAGAAAAACCGCACCGGGCCCGGCAAGCCGGACAAAGCCGCGGGCGCTACATACAGCAGATTGGCGGTAATGCCGCGCTTGCCCACTTCCTTGCCCAGCGAGCGCATAAAGCCCTCCACTGAACGCGCGCAAGCCGAAGCCACGGGGTCTGCCAGTGCGTCCGGGCTATTGGCCAGTAACAGGACACGCGCGTTCTTGCGCAGGCGTCGCATCAGCGGATTAAAGCCTTCAAACAGAGCACGCAAGTCATTCACATGCTGGCAGCCACTGGCGTCCATCACCACAATGTCCAGCAACTGGCTGGCATCGGTTTCATCAACGCGCACCAGCGTGGCACCTGCGGCCTGCAGCGCCTGTGTCAGCGCTTCGGTGGCGTAACCCCCAGGCGCATTCAGCAGCAGCGCCAGTTTCCCGTCCAGTTCACGGGCCGCGGTCGGCCCCTGTCCACGCGCCAAGACCACCGGCGTTGGCAAGCCCAGCGCGCGCACCAGCCGCGCGCTGCGGTTGTCGTTGGATAGTTTCAGCAACAGATCCGACATGGCTCAGCGCTCCAGAATGGCAGTAACGCCCTGCCCGCCTGCCGCGCAGATGGAGATCAATCCGCGCCCCTTGCCCGCCTGCTCCAACAGCTTGGCCAGTGTGGCAACTACGCGCCCGCCCGTGGCAGCAAACGGATGGCCTGCGGCGATGGAGCTGCCGTTGACATTCAGGCGGCTGCGATCGATGGAACCTAACGCGCCACCGAGGCCCAGCTTGGTACGGCAAAACTCGTCAGACTCCCAGGCCGCCAGCGTGCACAGCACGACCGACGCAAAGGCTTCGTGGATTTCATAGAAATCAAAATCCTGCAGTTTCAGGTCCAGACGCTGCAACATGCGCGGTATGGCATAGGCCGGCGCCATCAGCAGACCTTCGCGCTCATCAATAAAGTCCACTGCAGCGGCCTCACCGGTAACGAACCAGGCCATCACTGGCAGATTGTGTTTTTGCGCCCATTCTTCGGAGGCCAGCAATACCGACGATGCCCCATCGGTCAGCGGCGAGGCATTGCCCGCCGTGATGGTGCCGTTGGCTTTGTCAAACGCGGGTTTCAGCGAACCCAGCTTTTCCATGCTGGTGTCGGCGCGCAGATTGTTATCACGGCTCAAACCGCCGTAGGGCATCACCAGACCGGCAAAGAAGCCTTCGTCATAGGCGCGGGCCAGGTTCTGGTGGCTGCGCAACGCCAAGGCATCCTGATCCTGTCGGGTGACTCCATAGCGCTGCGCGGTCAGCTCAGCATGTTGCCCCATGGACTTGCCGGTGCGCGGCTCGGCGTTGGCGGGAATTTCGGGAATCAGGTTGACTGGATTGATGGCCTTGAGCAAGGCCTTGAAACGCGCGCCGCCGGTGCGTGCCGCGTTCAGGTCCATCAGCGCCCTTTGCATGCCACGACTGACCGCTACCGGCGCGTCGGACGTCGTGTCGCTGCCGCAGGCAATACCGGCCTCAATCTGGCCCAGCGCGATCTTGTTGGCGACCAGAATCGTCGCCTCCAAGCCCGTGCCGCAGGCTTGCTGCACGTCGTAGCCGGGGGTGTTGGGGTGCAGACCGGACGACAGCACGCATTCGCGGACCAGATTCCAGTCGCGCGAATGCTTCATCACCGCACCGCCGACCACCTCGCCCAATAATTCGCCCTGCAGCTTGTACCGCTCGACCAGACCGCGCAACGTGTCGGTCAGCATGGTTTTATTGGAAAGCTGGGAATATGCCGTGTTGGAGCGGGCGAATGGTATCCGGTTGGCGCCAACGATGGCGACCCGGCGTGGGCTGGTAGAGGTCATTGGGCAGGCGAGCAAAAAAGGGACAGTGTAAGACCGTCCCCTCAGGAACACCACCCCATCCTGYGGGCTGCATCAGCCCATTATTTGAGCTGTACGTTGCCCGAAACGGTCACGGTGACTGCCGTCTTGCCCGCTTCCATAGGCACGGCGGCGTCCGAGGACTTCGACATCTCCATTGCCATCATGCGCGGGCGCGGCATGAAACCGGCGTCGCTGGCAGAGACAGAGATATCGCGCAAACCATAACTGGCAAAGCCAAAGCCCTTGGCGATCTCGGTCGCACGCAGTTTGAAGCGGTCAATCGCGCTGGCCTGGACATCAGCCTCGGCCTTGGCACGGGCTTCCCGGCTCAGGCTAAAGCTGGCATTGCTGATGACCAGCGTTTGCACCTTGCCCGCAGTGCTGCCGATACGGGCGAAGTCACGCCCTTCCAGCACCAGCTCGGTGCTGCCACTCCACGCGGTGATCTTGCCGTCGCGGTTGTAGCGCGGCTGCAGGCTGAACTGCCCGGTACGCACATCCATCGCGCCGCTTTGGGCCTGCGGCTTGGCCACCGCCAGCGCAGTTTCCAGCGCTTGACGCAACTGACTTTGCAAGGCTGCCGGGTCGGCGCCTTCGCGCGTAACGGCCAGCGTAAGCGTCAGCAAGTCCTGCTGCACCTCCACCGAGGCGCTGGCAGAGAGCTGAACCTGGTTATGAATCTCCCGCTCCATCGTTTGAGCTTGGGCAGAAAAAGTGGCCGCAGCGCCCGCCAACAGGGCGAGAGCAGCTATGGAATGCATAGCGTATTTTTTCATGGTTGCTTTTAAAAATGGATTACTGGGACTGTCCATTGCGGTCTTGCGGCGCATCGCGGCGCTGCTGGCGCAACTGCTCCCGCAGTTTGGCACGTTCTGCAGGAGTCAGTTGGCGCACAGTGCGATCCGGTTTTGGCGCCTCGGCTTCGCGCTGGGCTTGCAGCGCGGCGCGCAAGGCGGCACGCCGTTGCTGTTGCGGCCCCCCTGCCTTGCTGCGGTCGGCGGGAATGGGCTGAGACTGCTGATCGGCGGCTTGCGCCCATACGGCGCCGGCCACCGCGGTTAGCGCGCCCAGCACCAACCAGACCCGCCATGTGCGGGGGGCGTTGGTTGGCGTACAGACCTTGGCTTGCATGCTTTCGATTGTTGGCGTTGCCGCCCGGCTTTCACCCCTATTTTTGTAACATTCTGTCAACACCCTAGCGCCACCGCTGTTACAAATTGGTTCCACCACGCAAAATGGCGCTGTTACAAATTTGACCGCATCCAATGCAACCTACCAGCACACGCCCCCACAAGATTCTGGTCGTCGATGACGATGCCCGTATCCGTGACCTCCTCAAACGCTACTTGACGCAGGAAGGCTTTGACGTCCTGCTGGCCGAGGATGGCAAATCGCTGACCCGCGTGATGCTGCGCGAGACCGCCGAGCTGATCGTGCTGGATTTGATGATGCCCGGCGAGGACGGCCTGTCCATCTGCCGCCGCCTGCGCGCGGCCAATGACCAGACCCCCATCATCATGCTGACCGCCAAGGGCGAAGACATTGACCGAATCGTTGGCCTGGAAGTGGGTGCCGATGATTACCTGGGCAAGCCTTTCAACCCGCGCGAGCTGCTGGCCCGTATCCACGCCGTGCTGCGCCGTCGCCCGGTACAGGAAGTGCCAGGCGCACCGTCCAGTGAAAACGAGGTCGTGTACTTTGGCGGCTTCAAGTTTGACCTGGGCGCCCGTACGCTTCACAAAGGCGCAGATGAACTGTCACTGACCACCGGCGAGTTCGCGATGCTCAAGGCACTGGTGCGCCACCCGCGCATGCCGCTGTCACGTGAAAAGCTGGCCCAGCTTTCCCGCGGACGTGAGTTCGAACCCTTTGATCGCAGTCTGGACGTACAGGTTTCGCGTTTGCGCAAGCTGATTGAAGTCGATCCCACAACACCCCGCTTTATCCAGACCGTTTGGGGGATTGGTTACGTTTTCGTACCGGATGAAGCGACTGCGACAGCTGCTTGAGGTGATGCCCATTGGCTGAAACCTTAACGCAACAGGAATTTGACGGCACCCAGCCGGCGCACTTAGCGGCAAAAAAGCCGTCGCATGGCTCTTTGAGCTGGACGGGTCTGAGCCTTTTCTGGCGCACCTTCTTCCTGCTGGCCATCCTGCTACTGGGCAGCATTCTGGCCTGGCTGCAAACCCTGCGTTCGCTGGAGTTCGAGCCGCGCGCTGTGCAAATCGCGCAGCAGCTGGCGTCTCAGGTCAACCTGAGCCGGGCCGCACTGGTGCACGCCGATGCCATTGCCCGCGTGTCGCTGCTCAAAACCATGAGCGACGAGGAAGGCCTGCGCATCGTTCCGCGCGAACCCAATGACCGCTTCGTGCCGGTGCAAGCGGGTGCCATCAACCAGGATGTTGCGCGCGAACTCACGCTGCGGCTGGGCAAACACACGGTGGTTGCCAGCGAAGTGAATTACCAGCCCGGCCTGTGGATTGCCTTTGAGATTGATGGCGACGACTACTGGCTGCAAACCGACTCTGCGCGCTTTGACCCGGCAGGCGGACGCACCTGGATGATCTGGCTGCTGGTGGCTGCCGTCCTGTCGCTCAGCGGCGCGGCGCTGATTGCCGGCCTGATCAACCGACCGCTGAAAGAACTGTCGTTCGCCGCCAGCCGTGTGCGCGAAGGAAATTTCAGCGCCAGTCGCCTCGATGAAACCGTACAAACCAGCGAAATCCGCGAGGTCAATATTGGCTTTAACCGCATGGCCCAGCGGCTTGCCAAGGTGGAGCAAGACCGTGCCGTGATGCTGGCCGGGATCTCGCACGACTTGCGCACGCCACTGGCTCGGCTCAGGCTGGAAACGGAGATGAGCGTCAGCGACCTGGATGCCCGCGCCCACATGGCCGCCGACATTGCGCAGTTGGACGCCATCATCGACAAGTTTCTGGATTACGCCCGCCCGGACCGCATGAAGCTCACGCCGGTGTTGCTGGCCGACGTGGTGGACGCCTGTATCTATGCCTACAAATACCAGCCAGACGTTCGCATCGATGTCCGGCTATCGGAAGACCTGCTGGTGCAGGCCGATGAAGTCGAGCTAGGACGGGTGATCTCCAATTTGCTGGAAAACGCCAAACGCTACGGCAAATCTGCAGATACCGGCATTGCGCGCATCGAGATTGCGGCGATAGCGAAAGACAAGTTCGTGCTGATCAAAATCCGCGACCACGGGCTGGGCGTGGCCAATGAACAGTTGCTGAACCTGACACAACCGTTTTACCGCGGCGAAGCAGCGCGCACTGCCGCCAATGGCGCCGGTTTGGGTCTGGCGATTGTGGAGAAAACCGTACAGCGCATGAAGGGCTCGTTCCAGTTGCGCAACTCTGTCAGCGGTGGGTTGTCGGCCCACATCCGGTTAGACAGAGCAACCCGGATTTGATCGGTTGGGGTCAGAGCACATTGCTTCGCAAGTGGTCTGACCCGTAAATTCACAGGTTTGCCGCCAGCAGCGCGCCTTCGCGGATCGCGCGCTTGGCATCCAATTCGGCAGCCAATGCCGCGCCACCAATGCAATGAAAGCGCGGTTGCCCATTCACAGGCGCTGCGTCCTTAGCAGGCATCAGATCGGCCAGAGACTCCTGGCCTGCGCATAGGACCACGTGGTCCACTTCCAGCACACGTTCCACGCCGCCCACCGTGATGTGCAAACCTGCATCATCAATCTTGCGGTACTCCACGCCGCTGAGCATTTCCACGCCACCGCGCTGCAAAGCCGCGCGGTGCACCCAGCCCGATGTCTTGCCCAGGCCCGCACCGGGCTTGGTGGTCTTGCGTTGCAACAGGAATAGCTGGCGATAGGGCTCTGCGGCATGCGGAGCCACCAGGCCGCCATTGCTTTGCGCCTGCAAATCCACACCCCATTCCGCGCACCAGTTCGGCACCGACAAGGGCAGCGCAACGGCCGGGTCGTGCAACAGGAACTCGCCCACATCAAAGCCGATGCCACCGGCACCCACAATCGCCACACGCTTGCCTGGCACCACCTTGCGCTGCAAGACGTCGAGATACGACACCGCCTTGGCATGGTCGACTCCAGCAATCGGCGGCGTACGCGGCAGCACGCCGGTCGCAACGATCACGTCATCAAAGCCCTGTGCCAGCAAGGCTTCGCGCGTCACCCGCTCGCCCAGCTTCACCTGCACGCCAGTGATCTCCAGCCGCTTGCCAAAGAAGCGCAGCGTCTGCGCAAACTCTTCCTTGCCCGGCACCTGCATCGCCCAGTTGAACTGCCCACCAATCCGATCGGACGCTTCAAATAGCGTGACTGTGTGACCACACTCAGCGGCTACCGTCGCAGCGGACATGCCCGCTGGCCCGGCGCCCACCACCGCCACGCGCTTTGGCTGCGTCGCCTTGCGATACACAATTTCCGTCTCATGCGCCGCGCGCGGATTCACCAGGCAACTGGCACGCTGGTTGGAAAACGTATGGTCCAGGCAGGCCTGGTTGCAGCCTATGCAGGTGTTGATCTCATCCACCCTGCCCTCTGCGACCTTGTTGACCCATTCAGAGTCCGCCAGAAACGGCCGCGCCATCGACACCATGTCCACATCGCCATTGGCAATTAGCGCTTCGGCCTCTTGCGGCATGTTGATGCGGTTGCTGGCGATCACCGGCACATTGACGGCCTTTCGCAAACGCGCCGCCACGCTCGCAAATGCCGCCCGTGGCACCGAGGTCACGATGGTGGGAATGCGCGCTTCGTGCCAGCCAATACCGGTGTTGAACAGCGTCACACCCGCGCGCTCCAGCGCTTTGGCCACCGCCACCACTTCGTCCCAGGTGTTACCACCCTCCACCAGATCGAGCACCGAATGCCGGTACATTAGGATGAAATTCGGCCCCACAGCGGCACGCACCTGTTTGACGATCTCGACCGGTAGCCGCATGCGGTTGTCAATGCTGCCGCCCCACTGGTCGGTGCGCTGGTTGGTGCGGGCGCACAGAAATTGGTTCAGCAGATAGCCTTCGCTGCCCATGATCTCCACGCCGTCGTAACCCGCCCTTTGCGCGAGCTTGGCGCAGCGCACGTAGCTGGCAATCGTTGCGCGGATGCCGCGCTCGGAAAGCGCGCGCGGTTTGAACAACGATATCGGCGATTTCTTGGCCGAAGCAGACACTACAAACGGCTGGTACCCATAGCGGCCGCTGTGCAATATCTGCATCAGAATCTTGCCGTCTTCAGCATGCACAGCGCGGGTCACCTTGCGGTGATTGGAGACGTCAAAAATCGAATTCAGTGTGCCGCCAAATGGCAGCAGCCAGCCTTGGCGATTGGGCGAAATTCCGCCCGTCACGATGAGCCCCACGCCGCCCTTGGCGCGTTCGCCGAAGTAGGCGGCCAGCTTGCCGTAGTTGTAGAAGCGGTCTTCCAGGCCCGTGTGCATCGAGCCCATCACCACGCGGTTGCGCAGTGTGGTGAAACCCAGGTCCAGTGGCTTCAGCAGATTGGGGTATTGCGAGCGGCTCATGCTGCAGATCCTTTGAACAACAACACAATGGCCCGCGCTTCCATGGCTTTGCCCTCGCCCACTGGCCCCATTTTTTCGGCGGTCTTGGCTTTCACGTTGACGCAATCGGCCGTGATCCCCAGCACCTGCGCAATGCGCTCCTTCATCGCCGGCTTGTAGGGCGCCAGCTTGGGCGCCTGCGCGATCACGGTGCTGTCCACATTACCAATGTCCCAGCCGGTTGCACGCACACGGCGCGCTGCCTCGGCCAGCAGTACCGACGAATCTGCGCCCTTGAACTGCGCGTCGGTATCCGGGAAATGCGTGCCGATATCGCCCAGACCTGCCGCGCCCAACAGCGCGTCGGTAATCGCATGCAACAGCGCATCAGCGTCTGAATGGCCCAGCAGGCCCTTGTCATGCGGAATCTCGACTCCACCAAGCATGAGCTTGCGCCCGTCTACCAGGGCATGGATGTCCCAGCCTTCACCGATGCGGATATTCATGGGGAATTCTTGTCTTTCTGGAGTTCGTTGACGCTATTAGCCACAAATTATCGGCCACAGAGGCCGTCCGACCCAGGGAATTCGGCCAATTCTGCGCCGCCAACAGAATATCGGCCCAACCTACAGCCTGTCGCAAACCAGATGATTTCAGGGTCAGAGGCCACTACATTGCAGGCATGGACAACCGAGGACTCCCCATGCCAGCATCCACCCCACCATCCCATCCGCCGACTTTTCTGGAAACCATCAAGCAGCTTAACCGCGCGATCTTGAGTTGGACCGGCTCCCTCACCTGGGCCCGCATGGCCATCCTGTGTGTGATTATTTTGATTGCAGGCACCTGGATCAGCGACCGTCTGAATCTGCACCACAGCAGCAAAAAGGTGAAGATTGAGGTTCCCCAGGAAGTGTCGACCGAAAGCGTGGTGCTGACCGAGAACATCACCGGTTGCGGCGAATCGGAAATCACCGTCAACGGCAAGAAGTTCGTCATCGGCTGCGAAAACACCACCAGCGTCAGCACTGTGCCGGGCGCTGCCAGCTCGGCCCCCAAGGGCGCAAGCTCTGCACCGGTCGCTACCAAAGAGGAACGGACCTACGCCATCAAGGTGCGCGAGGCCGCACACCAGCCGCCGGAAATCCGCGAAGAGCGCCAGACGGTCCATACCTTTGGCGGCTATATCGGGGATATGTCCTCCGCAATTCTGGCGGGCCTTTTTGCCTACCTGATCGCCGCCAAAATCATCGTGCGCAAAACGGCCGAGTCCGAAGCCAAGGTGCGCGAAGCGACCAGTACCGCCGAAGAAGAAGCGTTACAACGCCAGCTGGTGCAAGCCCGTCTCAAATTGCTGCAAGCCCAGGTCGAACCCCACTTCCTGTTCAACACGCTAGCCGCAGTCGACTACCTGATCGAGACCGACCCACCGCGCGCCTCCATCATGCAAAAGCAGCTGATCACCTACCTGCGTGGCGCACTGCCGCAGATGCGCGAAGACTCCTCCACGATGGGCCGAGAAATCTCGCTGGTCAAGGCCTATCTGGAGCTGCTGAAGATGCGCATTGAAGACCGGCTGGAATTCCAGATCGATGTGCCCGAAAGCCTGAACGGCGCGGTGTTCCCGCCGATGGTCTTGCAGACGGTTGTTGAGAACGCCATCAAGCACGGCATCGAACCCAAGCCCGAAGGCGGCAAGATCACCATCCATGCCCAAGCACGCGACGGCAACCTGTGGATCGACGTGATCGACACTGGCGTCGGCCTGCCCGAAGGCGATGTGTTTGGCAAATCCACCAACGGCACAGGACTGGGTCTGGATAACATCCGCACCCGCCTGGCCCTGCTCTACCCCGGCGCCAGCCGCATTGAGTTGCGCTCGGAGATCCCAAGTGGTACCTCCGTCCGTATCATGGTGCCTTACCAAACTGATGCCCAAAAAGCATCCTGAAGACCCGTATGACTACCCTGAAAGCCCTGATCGCCGACGATGAGCGCCTGCTGCGCGAGCAGCTTCGAGCCCGCCTGGCCGATGTCTGGCCCGAGCTGGAGATCGTCGGCCAGGCACGGGACGGACTAGAGGCCGTGCGCATGGCGGAAGAACTGCGCCCAGACATCGTCTTTCTCGATATCCGCATGCCCGGCCAGACCGGCCTGGAAGCGGCTGGCGAAATCGTCAACCTGGACAACTGGTCAGGCGAGATGGTGTTCGTCACCGCCTACGACGAATACGCGGTCACCGCTTTTGAGAAAGGCGCTATCGACTACCTGCTCAAACCGGTGGAGAGCGAGCGCCTTCTGGTGACCCGGACCCGGCTGGAAGAGCGCCTGCGCGCGAAGTCTGCGCAGACGACAACGGCCTCGGATATGTCCACCGACACCATGATGCAAACGCTGCAGCAAGTGCAACGCCAACTGCAAGGCGCGGCGCAGGTACCCAAGCTGAAGTGGCTACAAGCCAGCGCAGGCCAGGTCACGCGCATGATCGATGTGGCCGACGTGCTGTTCTTCCGCTCCGACGAGAAGTACACGCGCGTGCAGACCCGCACACAAGAGGCGCTGATCCGCGTGCCCATCAAGGACCTGATGCCGCAACTGGATGAACAAGTCTTCTGGCAAATCCACCGGTCCACCATCGTCAATGTCAGCGAGATCGCGTCGATCCACAAGGACGAAACCGGGCGGCAAAAAGTACTGCTGAAAGATTTCCCTGAACAACTGGAAGTCAGCCGCAGTTATGGACATTTGTTCCGGAATCAGTAAGTAAATCGGGCTGTAGCGCCCGTGGAAATTGCGTAAGCAGCTATTAATTTGGTAGCGACTTGTAGAGTTCTGCAATTTGCGGAATGAATCTCTCCGGGTTGCCGCCAACCAGGTTGGTCAACACGATGATCGCCAGCCCGTCGTCGGGATAGACAATGAACGCAGAACGATTTCCACCGATGCCTGCCACTTGTCGTCGCGGCGATGCGGCCAATACAGGCCATCCTGCCCCCCAGTTGCCATCAGCACCGCTATTCAGCTTTTCGGGTATCCACATGCTGCGCACACTCGCCGCACTGATGAAACGGCCTTTCGATAGCGCAATGATCCAACGCGCCAATTCATCCGCTGTCGTCTGCATGCCGCCGCCCGCTTGCAGGCTGTAGGGCATGTCGTAGATCCAATGGGACAAGCGATTGGCGTCGTCCGGCGCCAGCGTTCTGCGCGGAAAGTAGCTGTAGACGGTTGCCGCGTTTGCGACCACATCGTAGCTATCGCCGAACGTTGTCAATCGCATGTCGGCCAAGGCAAATTGCCGCTCTGCCATATACCGTTCATAGGGCATCTTGGTTTGTTTGGTGATGATCTGCGCAAGCAAGCCATAGTTCGTCTGGTTGTAGGCAAACTTCTCGCCAACCGCGGCATCCATAGGTTGCTGCTTGACCGCCGCCCACATGGCCGCTTCGGTGCCCCCTGCCACCGGGCTTGGCTGATCAATGATGTCCGGGAGCCCGGATGTATGGGCCAACAGTTGTCTGACGCGAATGGGGCGCCATGCCTCTGGCAAATCATCCAGGTAGCGTGAGATCGGCGCATCAAGATTGACGAGTCCGGCCTCTGCCAACTGCATCATGGCAACGCCCGTCAAAGGCTTGGTGCCCGAGTTCAGCGGAAACAGCGTCTGGCCTGTAACAGGCACGCGGTTCTCGACGTTGGCAAAACCATAGCTCTCAGACAGCACCAGCCGATCATCCTTGATGACGGCGATCTGCAAGCCCGGTATCCGGCGATCCTTCATCGTCTTCAAAATCATTTGGCGGGCCTGCGCGTTGGCATCGTCCAGAGGGGACGCCACGGCGCCCAGGCTTGGCAGTGACACGAAAACGGCGACGATGGTGGCCAGTGCGGGGGAATTTCCAAACAACATAAGTCTTTCTATGGCAGAGGGACCCTGATTCGACCACAACTGGAAGTCAGCCTCAGCTACGAGATTTTGTTCCGGAACCAGCAGAAAAATATGGCTGCAGCGCCCGTCGAATGTGCGTAAGCAGCTACTGAATTTATAGCGACTAGCGAAGCTCTGTGCGTATCACTAGCTTCTACCACGACCAGATTTAGCTGACTGCGCAGACCTTGATCTCCACAAAACCGATAGGTAGCGCTATTTCGCGGATGGTGTCTTAAGAAACGCTGGTCCATACGCACCGAGGAAGTTGCGGGGCCTCGCTTTCGCTAACTATCCTCCGGGAAATGCTGCCCAAAATCGGCGACGATTTGCAAACCATCGACTGCGTCGCCCGCAAGTGCTCTCGAAGCCGAACGGTGATCGCGCCAGAGCTTGGGAATGTCTTCGAAGTACGGCTGCCCGCGGCTGAGTCCAAAAACGAATCCACCAGACTTCTCGCCTATGTGAACCACAGGAACCAAAAGCGCCAACGTTGGCCCAAACAATCGATTCCTAACTCCAAACCAACGAATTCGCTCCAACGGTCTAGAGAAGTCTAAAAGAAACACACACTCATCCGGGGTGACGCTATATTTGGAAGCTCCAATGTCATGCGGTTTTTCGTGAAAGCCGAAAAGAGAGAGTGACATTTTTATGAGTCCTATCGCAATGTATACCGCACCGTGCTGCGACACAGTATTGGGAATTATTTGTGTCGCATGCAAAGGATTTTCCATTACCCCCAAAGCGTTTGAACATCCCCCAAGCGGGTGATATCGGCGAAAGAATGCTTTCGCCGCAGAGGCTCAAGCCCCGCGCTTGCGCTGCATCCAGGCTTGCAATTCGCCCACAACGCCCTTGCGGAACGCAACCACGCAGACGACGAAGATGACGCCGATGATCACGTTGATCCAGGAGCCTACGCGGTCGGACAGGAAGTCTTGCAGGCCGATGATGGTGAAGGCGCCGATGACCGGACCGGCAAAGGTGCCGAGGCCGCCCAGCAAGGTCATCAGGATCACTTCGCCAGACATGGACCAGTGCGCGTCGTTCAACGTCGCAAAGCCGAGTACCAGGGTTTTGAGCGAACCGGCCAGCCCGGCAATCGCCGTGGACAGAACAAAGGCCAGCAGTTTGTAACGGTCTACGTCGTAGCCCAGCGAGATGGCGCGCGGTTCGTTTTCGCGGATGGCCTTCAGCACCTGGCCATAAGGCGAATGCACGATGCGGATGATGAACAGGAACACCGCAACGAACACCGCCAGAATGACGTAGTACAGCACCGTGTCATTCGCCAACGGGAGCAGACCAAACAGATCGCCACGTGGCACGCCTTGCAGGCCGTCTTCACCGCCAGTGAATGGCGCTTGCAGGAAGACGAAGTAAACCATCTGCGCCATCGCCAGCGTGACCATCGCAAAGTAAATGCCTTGGCGGCGAATCGCAATCAGACCAATGACCAGTCCGCACAGCGCTGCAATCACGGTACCTGCAAGAATGCCCAGCTCCGGCGGCCAGCCAGCAGAGCGCACCAGCCAACCGGTGGCATAGGCAGCGGCGCCGAGGTAAGCCGCATGGCCGAAAGACAGCAGGCCGGTGTAGCCCAGCAGCAGGTTGAACGCGCAGGCGAAGATGGCGTAGCACAGCGCCTTCATCATGAAGACGGGGTACAGGCCAATGAAAGGTGCGGCGACCAGAACGGCGAGTCCGGCCCACAGCGCGATGCGGCTTGCTTTTTGAATGTTGTCGGAGGCCGCGCTCATTATTTTTCCTTACCGAACAAACCGGCGGGCCGGATCATCAGCACGATGGCCATGATCACGAACACGACGATGCTCGAAGCTTCCGGGTAAAACACCTTGGTCAAACCCTCAATCAGACCGAGCGCCAGGCCCGTCAATATCGAACCGAGAATGGAACCCATGCCGCCGATCACGACGACGGCGAACACCACGATGATCAGATTGCTGCCCATCAACGGGGTCACTTGAATAATCGGCGCAGCCAGTACGCCAGCCAGCGCAGCCAAGCCGCAGCCGCCGCCATAGGTCAACATCACCATCATGGGCACATTGATGCCGAAGGCTTGCACCAGCGTCGGGTTCTCTGTGCCAGCGCGCAGATACGCGCCCAGGCGCGTGCGCTCGATGACGAACCAAGTTGACAGACAAATCACGACCGAGGCGAACACCACAAACGCGCGGTAGTTCGGCAGCACCATGAAGCCCAGATTGGTGGCGCCCTGCAACAAATCAGGCACCGGATACGACTGGCCCGACACGTCGAACCAGTAACGGAATACACCCTCTGCGATCAGCGCCAGCCCGAAGGTCAGCAGCAGGCCGTAGATGGGGTCAATTTTGTAGAGCCGCTTGAGCAGCGTGCGCTCGATGACCACACCGAGCGTGCCCACTACCAGCGGAGAAATGACCAGCGCAAACCAGAAGTTGATACCAAACTGGTCCAGCAAGACAAACGCCACGTAGGCGCCAATCATGTACAGCGCGCCGTGCGCGAAATTCACGATCCCCAGCAGCCCGAAGATGACCGCCAGGCCCAGACTCAGCATCGCGTAAAACGAGCCGTTGACCAGGCCAAGCAGGAGTTGGCCCAGAAAGGCCTGTATCGGGATGCCGAAGATTTCCATGGGGATCGTGTATTCAGTCGCGGTTCAGATTACTTCCACAGCGAGCACTTGGACTCGGCCTTGGTCAGGAACGCGTCTTCGGCCTTGGTGGTGGCGACGACGTTGTAGTAATCCCAAGGCGTGTTCGACGTTTCGGGCGTCTTCACTTGCATCAGGTACATGTCGTGCATCATCGTGCCGTCTTCGCGAATCCAGCCGCCCTTGGCGTACATGTCGTTGACCTTGGACTTGCGCATCTGGGCCATGACCTTTTCGCCGTCGTCCGTACCCGCTGCCTTCACAGCAGCCAGGTAGAACTGGGTCGCGGAGTAGTCAGCGGCTTGCAGACTGGAAGGCATGCGCTTGAACTTGTCGAAGAAGCGCTTGCTCCAGGTGCGCGTTTCGGCGCTCTGGTTCCAGTACCAGCTGTCGGTCAGGTACATGCCTTGCGTGGCTTTCAGGCCCAGCGAGTGCACGTCGTTGATGAACATCAACAGACCTGCCATCTTCATGGTCTTGGTCAGGCCGAATTCGTTCGCGGCCTTGATCGAGTTGATGGTGTCGCCGCCAGCGTTGGCCAGACCCAGAATCTGCGCCTTGCTAGCTTGGGCTTGCAACAGGAAGGACGAGAAGTCGCTGGAGGCCAGCGGTGCGCGCACCGAACCCACCACGCTACCGCCTGCCTTGTTCACGGCTGCCGTGGCATCCGCTTGCAGCGCAGTACCGAAGGCGTAATCCGCCGTCAGGAAATACCAGCTCTTGCCGCCAGACTTCACGACCGCAGGCGCAGTGCCCTTGGCCAGCGCCACGGTGTCGTAGGCGTAGTGAATCGTGTAGGGTGTGCACTGGTCATTGGTCAGTGCGGAAGAGCCAGCGCCAATGGCGATGAAAGGCTTCTTCTTTTCCAAAGCGACCTTGGCCATTGCCAAGCTGGTACCGGAGTTGGTACCGCCGACCAGCATGTCCAGACCTTGCTGGTCAAACCATTCGCGCGCCTTGGAGGCGGCGACATCGGGCTTGTTCTGGTGATCGGCCACCAGCACTTCAATCTTCTTGCCATTGACCGCGCCACCCAGATCGGCAATCGCCATCTTGATCATTTCTGCGCCGGCAGGGCCGTCGATGTCGGCGTACAGGCCAGACAGGTCAGAGATAAAGCCAATCTTGATCACGTCACCGGAGACCTGCGCTTGCGCGGAAGTGCCGAATGTCAATGCAGCGGTGCCTGTCAATGCGCATGCAACTACCAGTTTCTTCAGTTTCATCGTTGTCTCCTTATAGGGATGGGTCAGGGAAAAAATTAAACGCCAAGGTACTCGTGCAACTTGGCCAAACGCGAAGGCAATTCGGCCTGCGTGAATTCCTGCTGAATCTCGCCGTGCTCCATGACCAAAAAGCGGTCGGCCAGCGGCGCAGCAAAGCGGAAGTTTTGCTCCACCATCACGATGGTGTAGCCCTTGGCGCGCAGCATCTTGACCATTTCGGCCAGCTTTTGCACGATCACCGGCGCCAGGCCTTCGGAAATTTCATCCAACAGCAACAGCCGCGCGCCGGTGCGCAGAATGCGCGCGACGGCCAGCATCTGCTGCTCGCCGCCGGAGAGGCGCGTGCCCTGGCTATTGGCGCGTTCTTTCAGGTTGGGGAACATCGCATAAATCTCGTCCACGCTCATGCCGCCTTTGGACAGCTCGGGCGGCAGCATCAGGTTTTCTTCGGCCGACAGGCTGGAGAAGATGCCGCGCTCTTCCGGGCAATAGCCGATGCCCAGCCGCGCAATCTTGTGCGTGGCCAAGCCAATCGTCTCGGTGCCCATCACCTTGATCGAGCCTTTGCGGCTGCCGGTCAGACCCATGATGGCGCGCATGGTGCTAGTGCGCCCCGCGCCATTGCGGCCCAGCAGCGTGACCACTTCGCCTTCTTTGACGTCGAAATTGACGCCATGAAGAATGTGCGACTCGCCGTACCAGGCGTGCAGATCGCGGATTTCGAGAAACGTCGAAGCCATCAGTGTGCTCCCACCAGTTCGGTGTCTGCGCTGCCCATGTAGGCCTCAATTACCGCCGGGTTCTTGGACACTTCCGCGTAAGGGCCCTCGGCCAACGTGGCGCCGCGTTGCAGCACGGTGATGGTGTCGGCAATGCTGGAGACCACGCTCATGTTGTGTTCCACCATAAGCACCGTGCGGTTGGCAGCAACCTTCTTGATCAGTTGACGGATGCGATCCACGTCCTCCAGGCCCATGCCTTGCGTGGGTTCGTCCAGCAGCATCAGCTCGGGCTCCATCGCCAGCGTCGTGGCTATCTCCAGCGCACGCTTGCGGCCGTAGCTCAGTTCTACAGTCGGGAGGTAGGCATACGCCTCCAGATCCACCGAGCGCAGCAGCTCCAGCGCACGCTCGTTCAGTGTGTCCAGCGATTTCTCGGAACGCCAGAAGTGAAAGGAAGTTCCCAGCTTGCGTTGCAGCGCAACGCGCACGTTCTCCAGAACGCTCAGGTGCGGGAACACGGCCGAAATCTGGAACGAGCGGATGATGCCGCGCCGTGCCGTCTGGGCCGGGGCTTCATTGGTGATGTCCTGCCCATTGAACAGGATGGTGCCCGAGGTGGGGCGGATGAATTTGGTGAGCAGGTTGAAGCAGGTCGTCTTGCCCGCGCCGTTGGGGCCAATCAGCGCGTGGATGGTGCCACGACGCACCTGCAGGTTGACCTTGTCAACGGCAACAAAGCCCTTGAACTCTTTGGTCAACTGCTGTGTCTGCAAAATGAAGTCGCTACTCATCCTCGCATTCTTGCTTTGATTGCAAGCACCACTAGCTAGGGCAAACCCCCCCTGTCAGAAAAGCGTCAGTCATATTTTGGTGCGCGCCAGCAGCAGTGCTTCGGCCATCGCGAAGTCCTGCGGGTAGGTCACCTTGAAGTTCTGCGCGCTGCCTTCGACCAAGAGCGGCGCGTGGCCCATGGCCTCCATCGCGCTGGCATCGTCGGTCACTTTGTCGCCCACGGCCAGCAACGCCGCTTGCAAGTCGCCGATCCGAAACATCTGCGGCGTTTGCGCCAGCCACTTGTCGGCACGCTCCACCGTGGCCGAAACCCGGCCTGAGACTTCGCTCTTCAGCGTGTCTGGCAGCTTCAAGGCCAGCAGCCCGCCGACCTTGTCGATGGCGCAGACATCAATCAGCGCATCGATCTGCTTCGCTTCGATCAGGCAGCGCGCCGCGTCGTGCACCAGCACCCAGTCGGCAGGTGTTGCCCCCTGTTCAAGCAGAGCGGATAAACCATTAAAAACGCTTGCAGCGCGCGTAGAACCGCCACAAGCAGCTACCAAAACTGTAGCATCATGATTCGCAAAGAAGCTGTCTCCCGCAGATACAACCACCAACGTACCGGCGAGCCGCGACACTTTGGCAAAGGCCGACAACGTATGCATCACCATGGGTTTGCCTGCGATGGGCTGGTACTGCTTGGGGCCTTCAGCGCCGGAACGCGCGCCGGAACCAGCACAAGGGATCAGCGCCCAAAAGCGTGCGCTGCCGCTTTGCGCGGGGATGGAATGGGGGGTGGAAACGGCCATAGGGTGAGCGCATTCTAAAATCAAGCCATTCATGGACCTCCCCAAACTACAAAGCGGCAAACGCTTCACCCTCCCCCGCCCCGTTGGATCTGCCGATGCGCTGTTGCTGGCGCAACTCGGTGAACGCGAAAAAAAGGCGGGATTGCCGCTGGTTATCGTCACGGCGGATGCCAATGACGCACAGCGCTTGCTGGAAGAAATCGCGTTCTTTGCACCCGATCTGCGCTGCGCGCTGTTCCCTGACTGGGAAACCCTGCCCTACGACACCTTCTCGCCGCACCAGGACCTGATCAGCGAGCGGCTGGCGACACTTTGGCGCATCAGCCAGCGCGACAAGGACAACGGGGCCGATGTGGTGATCGTGCCCGCCACTACCGCGCTGTACCGCCTGGCACCCCCGAGCTTTCTGGCGGGCTACACCTTCCAGTTCAAGGTCAAACAGCAGCTCGACGAAGCCAAGCTGAAGGCGCAACTGACGCTGGCGGGCTACAGCCATGTGACGCAAGTGGTGAGCCCCGGTGAATACGCAGTACGCGGCGGCTTAATTGACCTGTTCCCCATGGGCAGCGCCGTGCCCTACCGCGTCGACCTGTTTGACGACGAAATCGACAGCATCCGCACGTTCGACCCCGACAGCCAGCGCAGCCTGTACCCGGTGCCCGAAGTGCGCCTGCTGCCCGGGCGCGAGTTTCCGATGGACGACGCGGCCCGCGCCAAATTCCGCAGCCGCTGGCGCGAACTGCTGGACGGCGACCCGACCAAGAGCCGTATCTACAAGGACATCGGCGCAGGCGTTGCCACCGCCGGCATCGAGTACTACCTGCCGCTGTTCTTTGACGACACCGCCACCGTGTTTGACTACGTGGGCAAGGACGCCACCGTGGTCCTGCATGGCGACTTGGAGCCCGCATTCCAGCGCTTCTGGCAAGACACCAAGGACCGCTACCGTTTGGTACAGGGCGACCCCGAGCGGCCTGCGCTGCCACCCGAATCGCTGTTCTTGGGCACCGAGCAGTTCTTTGCCCGCGCCAATGAACATGCGCAGTTGGCGATCAAAGCCAGCGGCACGCCTGAAGACTTTGCCGACATTGCGATGCTTCCCGCACTGGACGCACAGCGCGGCACGGACGACCCTTTGCTCAAGCTCAAGGCCCATTTGCGCAATACGCAACAGCGCGTGCTGGTGCTGGCCGAGAGCGATGGCCGCCGCGAAAGCCTGCTGGACTTTCTGCGCGCCTCGCATATCAACCCGCCGTCGTTCGACAGCCTGGCCGAATTCCGCGCCAGCGACGAACGCGTCGGCATTGCCAGCGCTGGACTGACCTCCGGCTTTGGTTGGCTCGAAGCCGGTATCGATTTCGTCACCGAAACCGAGCTGTTTGCCGCAGGGCCGACCACGCGCCGCCGCAAGAAACAGGAACAGGTCAGCGATGTTGAGGCGCTGATCAAGGATCTGGCCGAGCTGAACATTGGCGACCCGGTGGTGCACAGCGCACACGGCATTGGCCGGTACCGTGGCCTGATCAATCTGGACCTGGGCAACAAGAATGCCGCCGGAGAGCCCGAGGTGCAGGAGTTCCTGCATCTGGAATATGCCGACAAGGCCACGCTCTATGTGCCGGTCAGCCAGTTGCAACTGATCAGCCGTTACACCGGTGTCAGCGCCGACGAAGCGCCGCTGCACAAGCTGGGCAGCGGTCAGTGGGAAAAGGCAAAGCGCCGCGCCGCCGAACAGGTGCGCGACTCGGCTGCCGAGCTGCTGAACATCTACGCCCGCCGCGCCGCGCGCGAAGGCCATGCCTTCCGCTATTCAGCCAACGACTACGAAACCTTTGCCAATGATTTCGGCTTTGAAGAAACCGCCGACCAGCGTGCCGCGATCCACTGCGTGATCCAAGACATGATCAGCCCACGTCCGATGGACCGGCTGGTCTGCGGCGATGTGGGCTTTGGTAAGACCGAGGTCGCACTGCGCGCCGCGTTTATTGCGATCACCGGTGGCAAACAGGTGGCCTTCCTGGCACCGACGACTCTCTTGGCTGAACAGCATTACCAGACGCTGGTGGACCGCTTTGCCAAGTGGCCGGTCAAGGTCGCCGAGATGAGCCGCTTTCGTTCGGCCAAGGAAATTACCGCTGCGCTCAAGGGCGTGGCGGACGGCACCATCGACATCGTCGTCGGCACGCACAAGCTACTGAGCCAAGACACCAAGTTCAAAAACCTGGGCCTGCTGATCATCGACGAAGAGCACCGCTTCGGCGTACGCCACAAGGAAGCGATGAAGGCGCTGCGCGCCGAAGTGGATGTGCTGACGCTGACCGCAACACCTATCCCGCGCACGCTGGGCATGGCGCTGGAAGGTTTGCGCGACCTCTCGGTGATCGCCACTGCGCCACAGCGCCGTCTGGCGATCAAGACTTTTGTGCGCACCGAGGGCAACGGCGTGATCCGCGAAGCGGTATTGCGTGAACTCAAACGTGGCGGCCAGGTTTACTTCCTGCACAACGAGGTCGAGACGATTGAAAACCGCCGCGCCAAGCTGGAAGAGCTGCTGCCCGAAGCCCGCATTGCGGTGGCGCATGGCCAGATGCCGGAGCGCCAGTTGGAGGCCGTGATGCGCGACTTCATTGCGCAGCGCTACAACCTGCTGCTGTGCTCCACCATCATCGAAACCGGCATTGACGTGCCCACGGCCAACACGATTGTGATGAGCCGCGCCGACAAGTTCGGCCTGGCCCAGTTGCACCAGTTGCGCGGCCGCGTCGGTCGCAGCCACCACCAGGCCTATGCCTACCTGATGGTGCCCGACATTGAGGGTCTGACCAAGCAAGCAAGCCAGCGGCTGGACGCGATCCAGGCAATGGAAGAACTGGGCTCGGGCTTTTACCTGGCGATGCACGATCTGGAGATCCGCGGCGCCGGCGAAGTGCTGGGCGAAAACCAGAGCGGCAATATGCTGGAAGTGGGTTTCCAGCTGTATAACGAAATGCTGTCTGAGGCCGTGCGCTGTCTCAAGGCCGGTATCGAGCCCGACCTGTTGAGCCCGCTTAACGTCACGACCGAGATCAACCTGCACGCCCCGGCACTGCTGCCGGATGATTACTGTGGCGATGTGCATCTGCGCTTGTCGTTCTACAAGAAGCTGGCAACCGCCAAAACCACCGACCAGATCGACGGCCTGTTGGAAGAAATTGTGGATCGCTTTGGCAAGTTGCCGCCGCAAGGCCAGACGCTGATCGACGTGCACCGCCTGCGCGTGATCGCCAAACCCTACGGTGTCGTCAAGGTTGACGCCGCGCCGGGCGTGATCACGATCACGTTCAAGAAGAACCCGCCGATCGACCAGATGAATGTGATCCAGCTGATCCAGAAGAACAAGCACATCAAGCTGGCGGGCAATGAGAAGCTGCGCATTGAGCGCGAACTACCCGAAACGCGGGACCGCGCGCAGATGGTGCGCGACATCCTGAAGAGCCTGGGGCAGCCGATGGCGGAATCAGCCCCCGCCCCGTAAATTCCAAGAAAAAGTGCCTGAAACGCCCGCAGAATGTGCGTAAGAAGCTCCAAAACCAATAGCAACCGCAACATGCTCGCCAACGAAAATTCTCCCGGTCTGGTCGTAAAAGTCGTCACGCCTTACCTGCCTTTGTCCAATTTCAAGCTGATCGCGTTCGACATGGACTCGACGCTGATCAACATCGAATGCATAGACGAGATCGCCGACGCGGTGGGGCGCAAGGCCGAGGTTGCAGCGATCACTGAAGCCGCGATGCGCGGCGAGATCACAGACTTCAAAGACAGCCTGCGCCGCCGTCTGGCGCTGCTCAAGGGCGTAACACTCGCCGATCTGGAAGCGGTGAAGACTGATCGTCTGCGCCTGAACCCAGGCGCTGCCGAACTGGTGGCTGCCTGCAAGAAGGCGAGCATGAAGGTGTTGTTGGTCAGCGGTGGCTTTACGTTTTTTGCCGAGCATGTGTGCCAACTGCTGGGCATCGACTTCATGCGCTCCAACGAACTGGAGATCAAGGATGGTGTGTTGACCGGTGGCCTCGTTCAACAAGCCTGGGGCGAGATTTGCGATGGCGCCGAAAAGCGCAAGACGCTGCTGGAAACATGCACTCAACTCGGCATCAAGCCCGAGCAGGCCATCGCCATGGGTGATGGAGCGAACGATCTGCCGATGATGGGCGCCGCGGGCCTTTCCGTGGCGTATCACGCCAAGCCCGCTGTGCGTGAGCAGGCTATGGTGGCTATCAACTCGGGTGGCTTGGACAGGTTGCTGGAAGTGTTGAAGGCATAGGCACTTCTGAGCCCGCTGCGCGACTGGGGCGAACTATTTTGCTCCGTGTCCCCCGGGCCTTCGGCCCTCCTCCTTGACCTGCGCAAAACGGCCCGCCCCAGCCACGCAGCTACGTCGAGAGTATTCAGGTTTTAGGATTTCCTCAGAACACGGATAAATCACCAAAGATCGGATGGGGTGCCTGTTTTACGTAGGTCAAGGAGGAGGACTTGCGCAGCAAGTCCGGGGGACACGAAGTAAAACAGGTACGCCGTTCGATCTCCCAACCAACGTACGAGCGAAAACAGAAATCAGGCGACTCCAGCAGCAATCTGCCGAAACGCCTGCGCAAACGCTTCAGGCGGCTGACCACCCGAAATCAGATGCCGGTCATTGATGATGACCGCCGGCACCGAGTGAATGCCCTGCTGCAGATAAAACTGTTCCTCCGCGCGCACCGCATCGGCATAGCGGTCGCTGCCCAGGATTTCTTCTGCTTCCTTCGTATCCAGCCCTACGCTGGCAGCCAAACGCACCAGCGTTGCAACGTCTGAAGGGTTTTCGCCATCCGTGAAATAGGCTTTCAGCAACGCCTGGTTCAACGCGATCTGCTGTGTGCCGCTGGCATCGACTTCTGCAGCCCAATGCAACAGGCGATGGGCATCAAACGTGTTGTAGATGCGGCCTCGGCGTTGCATGTTGAATGTGAAGCCCAGTGCGGCACCGCGAGCGCGTATGCCTTCGCGGGCGGCATCCATTTGCTCGGGTGTGGAGCCGTATTTCTCGACCAAATGCTCCGTGACGTCCTGGCCTTCCGGACCCATTTGTGGGTTCAGCTCGAAGGGCTTGAAGTGCAGCTCGGTGGTGACGCTGTCGCCCAGTTGGGTCAGCGCTTGTTGCACGCCTTCCAGACCGATGGCACACCAGGGGCACACCACGTCGGAAACGATATCAATTTTCAGGTGAGGTTTCATGGCGGCAAGACTAGCAGACGCCTCGCGCCCTTGCAGCGGCAGGGTTTTCGCAGACTAGAGTACGAAGGGAATCAGCCACCAGCTGCGTTTCTTGTAGGCCGCCCATTCGGGGTAGCGCGACATGCTGGCTTCTTTCAAAACCATATTCACCGCAAACAGGCCCAACCACACCCAGGCAAGCACCAACACGGGCAGCCAGTGCCAGGCCATCAGCGCGAAGCTGCCGTAAATCATCATCTCACCTAGGTAATTGGGGTGACGGACATAGCGGTGCACGCCGTCGGTGATCAGGCCGCGCTTGACGCGCAGCGTGAAGTATTTTTGCGCATCGGCAGCAATCATCAGCACACTACCCAGTGTGCAGAGGCTGATGCACAGACAAAACCACGCGAAATCGGGCAAGGGGTAAACGGGCTTTGACGTGCCGGAAATCAGCAACCAGCCAAACAGCCAGTACGGCCCCAGTACGAACAGAAAGGCGTTGATGCCACCGCCAATCGTGATGCGCTTTTGCCAGTTGGGGTCGGGGAAGGCCATGTCCTTGAGGAACCACACCAGTCCGTAGCTGCCGTGCAGTGCCAGATAAACCCAGACCGCGGGTGAGTTGTTCTGGTAAATCCACATCAGCAGGCCCAGAAACACAAAGGTCCCGGTTTTCTGGAAATTGATCACCCAGGCGAATTTCCAGGGCCGCGGGCCGCCCAGGAAGTCCTGCGAGACGTAATCGCTGAACCTGCGCATGGCGCGCACCCACGCCGGGCCTGACGTTGTGTTCAAGGATGGTGCAGCGGGGACAGAAGACATGCGAAATAGCTCAGGTATTTGGGGTGCGCCATCCTGCCACCGTTATATCTCTCCATATACTTGGGGTAATCCCGTAGCCTGTTTTTTTCTTGCGTGCCCGCACTGATGTCTGCCATTCGCTTTTTGATCGTTGACGCAAGCCCCAGCCTTCATACGTTCATGCAGCAGTTGTTGATGGACTATGGCTTCGAGTCGGGCGGCATCAAATGCGTCAGTGGCCCTGTGGCGGCACTCGAAGTTGCGAACGAACTGCAACCTGATTTCCTGTTGACAGATTGGTTTGCCAAGGAGTCGCTGCAAGGCATTGAACTGCACCAGAAGATTCAGGCAATCAACCCGGAATGCCGCTTCGCGATGCTCAGCGCAGATGCATCGAACAACAACCGGCAGCTGGCGCAGGAAGCCGGCGCGATTTTCCTGATGCAAAAGCCATGCAGCGCACAGGAGCTGCGGCTGGCACTCGCCAATGCGATGGAGTTGCTGGCCGCGGAGAGCCCGAAAATGTCGACGCACCTCAAAGCCAGGCGCAATGCAAGCATTGCAGCGCGGGCCCCTGCGTTGGCCGCCAAACTTCCGAAGTTTGAAGCTGGCGAACAGGTGCTTTACCGGGGGCGTCCTTCCTCCGTCAAATACGTCATCTTGCGCCGTGGTGAACTCGTCGTAGCGTTGAACGGCACGCCTGGCCTGATTCACGCCAGCGAGGTCCAGAAAGCTTAATTCCAGTTGGGGTCAGAGCACATCACTTCGTGAGTGGTCTGACCCGCAAAAGGATCACATTGCCTGGCCCAGACGGGTCATGCCCTCTTCAATCTTCGCAACATCGGCCGTAGCAAAACTCAAGCGGAATGTGGACCGATCCGGGTCATGCGCATAAAAAGGCGCACCCGGCACAAACGCCACCAGCTTGTCGATCGCGCGCTTGGCCAGTTCTGCCGCGTCGCGTCCGCCCTGCAGTTGTGCCCAGAAGAACATGCCGCCTAGTGGCTCGGTGAAGGTCACCGCGTCGCCCAGGTGCGTGCGCAGCGCCTGTGCCATCACGCGGGCCCGCTCGGCGTAGGTGCTGCGCACCACGCCCAGCGCCTTGTCCAGGCGCTTCAGGCCCAGGTAGTGGGCCGCAGTGGCTTGGGTCAGGTTGCTGGTATGCGCGTCGCTGAACTGTTTGCACATCGTCGCCTTGGCCAGCAACTCCGGCGGCGCGATCAGCCAGCCCACGCGCAGGCCTGGAGAAAGGATCTTGCTGAACGATCCGCAATGCACCAACCAATCGCGACTACCAGGCACCTGGTCGCTCAAAGCCAGCAGGCTGGGCGGTGGCGCCTTGTCGAAATACAGCTCGCCGTACGGGTCGTCTTCCACGATCAGCGTTTGCGTGCGCGCCGCAATCTCCAGAATTCGCTTGCGGCGTTCCAGACTCAAGGTCGCGCCGCTGGGGTTGCCGAAGGTCGGAATCAGGTACACCAACTTGGGCTTGTGTTGTTCAATCAATAGCTCCAGCTTGTCCACATCGACGCCGTTGGCGTCAATCGGTGCGCCAATCAGATCGGCGCCATAGAGGCGAAAGCACTGGATCGTCGCCAGAAAGGTGGGTGCTTCCACGATGACCTTGTCACCGGGCGAGATCATGGTCTTGCCGATCAGGTCCAGCGCCTGCTGGCTGCCGGTGGTGACGATCAGGCCGTCTGGCGCGACGGTAGCGCCCTTGCCTGCCATGAAGCCGGACAGCGCTTCGCGCAGCGGCTGGTAGCCCTCGGTGGCGCCGTATTGCAGCACCGCGCCGGGTGCATTGGTCAGCACGGCATCAGCCGATTGGCGGATACCTTCCACATCAAACAGCGCCGGGTCAGGAAAGCCGCCTGCGAAACTGATGATGCCGGGCTTGCCCAAGAGCTTGAACAGTTCGCGGATGGCGGAGGTTTCAACGGAATTCAGACGGTCGGCAAATTGCATGGGCTGGCTTTCGGGGACAAAACGGGGACTAAGGGATGTCTATGGGTTAAATTGTCACCGATTGCCTGAATGTCTTTCGCGGGAGCCGTATGTCCAGTCTAGATTCCTTCTTTACCGCTGTGCGATTGCCGTCGATGTCGGAAGTCTCGCGCGCGCTGATCAAGACATTCAACCAGGACGATGTAACCGTAGCGGACGTGCGCAACATTCTGGCGAAGGACGCTGCGCTCAGCGCCAAGTTGCTGCGCATGGCCAACAGCGCACATTTCGGCTTGCCGCGCGGCGTGGGCACGCTGGATGAAGCGATCACGATGATTGGCATGTCACCAATCCGGGCGCTGGCATTAGGTGCCTGCCTGAACGATGCCTTCCCCACACTCCCCGGCTTGCCCCGCAAGGAATTCTGGGGCTGGTGCATGGCCTGTGGCGGTTATACGCAATGGATGTCGACCAAACTTGGTATTGACAACCAGACAGCTTGGCTGACCGGCACGATGCTGCGCCTGGGAGAGTTGCTGATCGTGCAGACACAGCCCTCCACACTGCAGGCTATCGAAGCGAAACCGCATGCACCGGGCTACCGCTGGAGCCGCGAGTTGAATCTGGTGGGCTTCACTGAAGGCCAGATCACGGGTGAATTGGCACACCGCTGGCAGTTTCCGATGCAGATGGCGCAAGCCCTGCAGCGCGCCAGCGACCCACTGACCGAACAGGCTTTCTCGCGCTTGGGTGCCGTCGTGCATCTGGCCGCACTTTTGGCCGACACCCCGGGCGCAACTTCGGACGCCGTGGCCGGATTGCCGCAAGACGTGCTGGATGCGCTGGACCTGCCGCGCGAATGGATGGTTGCCAACTTCCCTGCCTGTGACAGCTTCATGGACATCGCCGCCGAATGAATGCTGCCGCGATAGAAGGCTTTTTCGCCACCCTGAAAGCGGCCAACCCCAGCCCGCAAACGGAGCTGGAGTTCAGCTCGGTGTTTGAGCTGATGGCCGCGGTCCTGCTATCGGCACAGGCCACAGACGTAGGCGTCAACAAGGCCACGCGGCGGTTGTTTGCGGTAGCCAACACGCCAGAGCGCATGCTGGCGCTGTGCTTGCCGGCGCTGGAGGGCTATATCAAGACGATTGGTTTGTACCGCAGCAAAGCCAAGCATTTGCTGCAAGCCTGCCAGATGCTGGTCGATTTGCATGGCGGCGAAGTGCCCAACACCCGCGCGGCACTGGAGGCCCTGCCCGGCGTGGGCCGCAAAACCGCCAATGTGGTGCTCAATGTGGCGTTTGGCGAACCGACGATGGCAGTCGACACCCACTTGTTTCGCTTGGGCAACCGCACCGGCCTGGCACCGGGAGCTACGCCGCTGGAAGTGGAGTTGAAACTGCTGAAACGGGTGCCCCCGGCCTACCTGGTGGACGCGCACCACTGGCTGATCCTGCACGGGCGCTATGTCTGCCAGGCCCGCAAGCCCCGCTGCTGGGAATGTGGCGTTGCCGCCTACTGCGACTTCCAACCCAAGGAAACTGCGCCACAATAGCGCAGGCGCCATTGGTACCGCTTTCACAACAAGAAGTCATGCCGGAAATCTCCAAGTTTTTGCAATCGGTCAAGCTGCCAGTGATGCCGGAGGTTGCGCACGCTCTGATCCGCACTCTGAACGACGACAACGCAGACGTCATTACCGTGCGCGATGTCATTGCCAAAGACCCGGTGCTTACGGCCACGCTCTTGCGCATGGCCAACAGCGCGATCTTTGGCCTGTCCCGTTCGGTAGAAACACTGGACAACGCGGTCAGCGTCGTGGGCATGTCGCAAATCCGGGCCCGCGCCCTGTCGGTCTGTCTGTCCAACGTATTCAAATTTCCACCCAACCTGAATCGCCTGGATTTCTGGCGCAACAGCATGGTCTGTGCGGGCTACGCCAAATGGCTGGCCCATTCGATTGGCGTGGACGAGCAACTGGCCTGGCTCACGGCGATGATGTTGCGCCTGGGCCAGTTGTCGATCGCCGAACACCAACCGGACATGCTGAACCAGATCGAGCAACTGCCGCGCGCGCCCGGCGAACGCTGGACGCGCGAGCGCGACCTGCTCGGCTTTAGCGAAGGCGAAATCACCGCCGAGATTGCCGCGCGCTGGGACTTCCCCGATGTAGTGCTCGAAGGTCTGCGCCGCGCGGGCCAGCCTATGGCCGAGGGCACTTTCTCGCGCCTGGCAGCTGTAGTGCATCTCGCTGCGCACATTGCAGACCACGACCATCCCGGCCCGGATGTGCTGGACGACCTGCCTTTGGCCGAGGTACTGGCACTCAAGCTGGACCTGCCCAAGCTGGCGGCTGACATGCCAGACGCCGAATCTTTCAGCGACATCTCCACGCTGCAAAGCTAAGACCCTGCGATGCAATGACGCTGGACCCCCGCACCATCATGTTCGTCACGGCCTGTATGGGGCCGGTACTGGCGATGGTGCTGCTCTCCCTGCGGCGCACCTATCCGTCGTCCATCCGCGGACTGGGCTGGTGGGCACAGGGCACCTGGTGGGTCTTTTTTGGCGTAATTCTGGTGACCCTGCGGGACTGGATTCCGGCCAGCCTGTCCATCGTCGTTGGCAACGCGCTAATCATCATTGGCACCTGGCATTGGCTGGTCGGCACCAACAAGTTTTTGGGCCTGCGTTCGCACCGCCGTGCCTGGCTGATCGCCGTTGGCGTCGCAATTGCCACGATTGCCTGGTTCTACGCCGTGCAGCCCAGCTTCGTCATGCGCTCGGTCGCCATTTGTACGGTGATGGTGGCCCTGCTGACCGTGCATGCCAGCAATTTGCTGCGTCAAAAACGCTACACCTACGCAAGCCGGTTTCTGAGTATTGCGCTGATCGCCTCTGCGGGCGACTGGCTCTTACGTTTGTTCGGGGCTCTGAGTGGCCTGATCAGCCCGGGCCTGTTTGAGCCCTCCAGCTTCAACATGCTGGTCAACTCGGTGCAAACCGTGGCCGGTTTATTGATTTTGGTTGGATTTGTACTGCTGGCCAGTGATGGGGTTCGCCATGATTTTGAAATGCTGGCCGCCCAGGATTCGCTGACGGGCGCGCTGATGCGCCGGGCCTGGAATGCTGCTGCGCATGCAGAAGTCGACCGCAGCCGCCGCCACCAGCGTGCGCTGTCTCTGATCGCGATGGATCTGGACCATTTCAAGCAGATCAACGATGCGCACGGCCATGCAGTGGGCGATCAGGTGCTGGTCAACTTTGTGGCCCTGGTGGGAAAGCATTTGCGCGGCGCCGATCAGTTGGGCCGCATGGGCGGTGAAGAGTTTGTGCTGTTACTGCCTGAAACCTCGCTGGAGGACGCGTTGCTGGTAGCCGAACGCATACGCAAAGCCGCGCAAGCTCTTGAGAAACCTTGTCCAGTGACGGTGAGCATGGGCGTGGCGCATTTGACACCTGCAGACGTCGGCATCGAAGCATTGCTGGAACGTGCGGACACGGCGTTGTACCGCGCCAAGGCGCGCGGGCGCAATCAGGTCGAGCGCGAAACCAGCGCCGACGGCGGCACGCCCCTGCCGCCCGAAGACCCACCGATCAAATCAGCGCTGCGCCGCGCCTGATTGGCCCACCGGCAGCGTAGTCCACTGCCCCCAGTCCACAGCAAGCTGCGGCCACTGACCTGGCGCTTGCACCGCTGTTACGCCCTGTGCAATCAGTATGGCGGCACGTATCACCCCGGCGTGGGTGATCCACACCGCATCACCTTGCCCCACTTCGTTCCACGCCGCGGCTACGCGCTCCAATACAGCGTTGGCACTCTCCACACCGCCAAAACGGTGGTCGCCAAAGTCCGCCGTCCATGCATCCACCGCGGCACGCGGAATCTGATCCCAGGGCACACCCTCCCATTCGCCAAAGTCCATCTCCACCAGCCGCACATCGGGTTTTGGTACTAAATCGGGCCGCAAGCCGCATAGGGATTGCGTAAGCCGCTCACATCTTTGTAGCGGCGAGTGATAAACCGTCAGACCCTGCGGCAACACGGTAGCCAGCGCCTGCGCCGCCTGCTCAGTCTCTGCAGCATCGGCAGGCACATCCAGCGCGCCGTAACAGACGCCCGCTTCTATCAGCGGAACGGCATGGCGCACCAGCCACAGCGTCATCGCCCTGCCTTCACAGACACAGCGCCCAGCCCAGGTAAAAAGCCAGCTCACAGAGCTGCTGCGTAGCACCCAGGCAGTCGCCGGTAAAGCCCTGCAAGCGCCGCGCAAACCAGCGCCACAGCACGACAAAGGCCAGCGCAGAGGCCAGCACCGCGCCCCCAATTGCTACAAATTGAATAGCTGGCTGCGCAATCACTACGAGGGCTAGCGCCCCAAAACACCATAAAAATCCAATGGACAAGCTGACCCCACTGATCTGGTCTGCCAGCAGTTTGGACTTGGAGCCCGCCACGTCGCCGACATGCGGCAGCAACCGGATCACCAACAGCGGCCAGGTGCGCGACACCACATGGGCCAGAAACAACGCGCTGCACAGTGTCATGGTGTTCACAGCGCCCAACAACGCCAACAGAGACACCTTGGTCAACAACACCAGCGTGATGGCGATCGCGCCGAATGCACCGACGCGTGAGTCCTTCATGATGACCAACGCACGCTCCCGGTCCAGCGTGCCACCCAGGCCATCGGCCACATCGGCCAGCCCGTCTTCGTGAAAAGCACCGGTAAGCAACACGCCCACCAGCGTGCCCAGCACGGCCGCCACCAGCGGCGCAAACGCATTGGCGGGCAAGCCCTTGAGCAGCAGCGCCGTGAGCCCTGCCAGCAGTCCGCCGAGCAACCAACCCACACCCGGCAAATGCGCCGCGCTAGCGCGCAGCATGGCCGGGCTAAAGCCCACCCAGTCCGCCAGCCGTCCCGTCACCGGAATGCGGGTGAAGAACTGCAGTGCGAGCAGGTAGTGGCGAATGAACTGAATCATCAGACAGTGGTGGCTGGCACCGATTTTTCAGACACGCCGGCCGACGCAAAACTCGCCATATCGCGCAGGATAGTGCAGGCAGATTGCAGCAGCGGCCAGGCCAGCGCCGCGCCCGAGCCTTCGCCCAAGCGCAGGCCCAGGTCCAGCAGCGCCTGCACACCCAGGTACTGCAACATGAACTCATGACCACGCTCCCCCGAGCGATGGGCAAACACGCAACGCTGCAGCACCAGCGGCTGCAGCGCATGTGCCACCAATACCGCCGAGGTGGCGATAAAGCCGTCCACCACAATCACGCGGCGTTCGTGCGCGGCCTGCAGCACGGCGCCGACCATGGTGGCAATCTCGAACCCGCCGAATGCGGCCAACGCGTCCAGCGGCGCTTCTGCCTCGGCATGCAGCGCCAACACTTCACGCAACACCTCGGTCTTTCGCTGCACCGCGGGCGCGTCCAGCCCGGTACCCGCACCCGTGCACACCGCAATGTCCAGACCCGCCAGGCGCGACAGCAGCAAGGAGGCGGCCGAGGTATTGCCAATGCCCATCTCGCCCAGCAGCAACGCGTTGCCCGGGAGGCCCTTCAGCAAGTCCACACCGTGCTGCAGCGCTTCATCCCGCTGGGCTGCGGTCATGGCAGTTTGTGCCGACGAATCCGCCGTACCCAGCTCCGCACCCTTCGCCTTGCGCACCTGCAAGCCCGGGCGCTGGGCACCAGCGGGCAGGCCCGCCAAGAAGTCGCGCTTGACGCCGCAATCCACCACCGTCAACGCAATGCCGTTTTGCTTGGCTAACACGCTCACCGCTGCGCCACCTGCCAAGAAGTTCTCCACCATCTGCCAAGTCACGTCGCTGGGGAAAGCCGAGATGCCGCGCGCCGTCAGCCCATGGTCTCCTGCAAACACCACCATCTGCGGCTGCTCCAGCATCGGGGCGGATCTGCCCAAAATCTGACCAATCTTCAGCGCCACATCTTCCAGACGGCCAAGTGACCCCAGCGGTTTGGTTTTGTTGTTCAACGTGTGCTGCAGCGCGTCGGTCACCGTGGCATCGGAGATATCAGCAAGGGTTGGCATGGCAGTAGTCATAGCAATCGTTTCCAAAAAATCAGTTCAATAATTCTTGCAACACACCCGGCTCAAAGTGCGTAGCAATGTAGTCGGCCAGTCCGTCAAACACCGTCTCCAGCGTGGGCACAGCGCCGCCGAGCTGCGCGCCAAACAGGGCTTGCAGTACGGCCGCATCTTCAAACATGCCGTGCAGGTACAGCCCCAGCACGTTGCCCTGCGCGTTGCACCAGCCCAGGCCGTCGGGCAGCACCGCATGGGCGATATCACCTGCAGCAGCCATCGCCACGTGTTGTTGCGTCTGTCCGTGGTGAATTTCGTAGCCCGCAACAGACACGCCGGCAAGAGTTGCCCAGGGGCTTGCAGGTTTACCGACACCATGACCGGCGTCAGTGGGACCCGAGTCGGGGGGCGATTTGTGCGCGTTTGGCACCATGAGCCCCCCGACTTGGGGCCTGCTGGCCCCTGAAGCAATGCTGGAGTCAAAACGGGTTTGCGTATGCCGCACCGTCTTGTCTTCCGCAAACACCGTCACCAAAGGCAGCAACCCAAGCCCAGGCGCATTGCCGTCAATCCCATGCGGATCAATCAAGGCCTCGCCGAGCATCTGCAGACCGCCGCACACACCCAGCACCACTCCGCCCTGCCCCGCATGCTTTGCAATCGCTGCATCCAGCCCTTGCGAACGCAGCCAGGCCAAGTCACCACTGGTGTGCTTGGAGCCCGGCAGGATGATCCAGTCGGTAGGCTTGAGCCCCGCCAGTTCGGACGGACTGCGCACCCACTGCAAGCGCAGTCCCGGGATGTTCTTCAGCGGCTGGAATTCGTCGAGGTTGCTGATGCGCGGATAGGCGATCACGGCCACCGTCAGATTCACCGCGCCTTTGGCAACACTGCGGTCGTCAAACACGCCGTCCTCCTCTGGCAGACCGTGTTGCCACCACATGGGCAACGTCGCCACCGTGGGAATGCCGGTCAGGTCCTGCAGCATCTGCGGCGCAGGTGCCAACAGCGCCGCATCACCGCGAAACTTGTTGAGCACAAAGCCTTTGATCAGTGCACGCTCTTCCTCAGGCAGCAGCGCCCAGGTGCCATACAGATGGGCAAACGCGCCACCACGATCGATGTCGGTCACCAGCAGGCAGCGTGCCTGGGCATGAAGCGCCACACGCATGTTGACGATGTCACTGGCATGCAGGTTGATCTCGGCCGGTGAGCCTGCGCCTTCAATCACCACCACGTCGTTCTCTGCCCGCAACGCGTCCAGCGCCGCAGCAATCTGCGGCCAGACATGTGCACTGCGGCCGCGCCAGGGCATGGCGCTCAGCTCGGCGCTGACCTGGCCCATCAACACCACTTGGCTGTGCGTGTCGCGCTCGGGCTTCAAGAGCAACGGGTTCATGCGCACATCGGGCACCGCATTGGCAGCGAGCGATTGAAAGTACTGGGCGGAGCCTATCTCGCCCTGCCCGTTTGCAGACGCCACGACACGGGCGTTATTGCTCATGTTCTGCGCTTTGAACGGCGCAACCTTGAGCCCCTGGCGCGCGTAATGGCGGCACAGCGCCGTCGTAAGCCAGCTCTTGCCGGCACCGCTGGTGGTGCCCAGCACCATCACGCATTGGGCGGTCATGGGGTCGTTTCCATAGTTGAAGCGGTGTTCAGTGTGATGGCAGCCAACAGCGCATCTTGCGCCTGCGGAGGCAACACGCCCAGGCGCACCTGGCCCGGCAGGCCAAACGAAGTGGCATCGCGCAGCTTGATGCCATGGGCGCGCAGTTGGGCGCAAAGCGCAACGGCATCTACAGGCGGCCGCGCGCAGAAAAACGGCGTGTCGCTGGGCTGCGCGGTCCAGCCCGCGTCTTGCAACAACGCAACCTGCCGCTGCTTCCAACCTCGAAGAGTCTGCAAGCTCTGCTGCAACCAAATCTGTGTGTCAGCCTGCGTCCAGGCAAGCAACATCGCCACGCCGTGCGCGCCCAGCACCCACGAAGGTGCGAGCGCATCGAGCTGCTGGACAGCCTGCGTGGCATTCTGCGGCGCAATGGCATAGGCCGCGCGCACGCCGGTCAAGCCCAAGGCCTTGTTGGGAGAGAACAGCTGCCACAGCGCATTGCGTTGCGCATCGCTCAGGCTGGGCGCGCCGCTCAGGCGCAGCGGCGCATAGGCGCTGTCCAGCACGACGCTACCCAAACGCGCAGGCCATGCAGAATGCGCCTGGCCCAACGGACTGGATGGCTCACAGGCCCAGACCAGCGATGCAGCGTCTGCATCGGACACCGTGGTCAGACCCCAAGCCTGCGCGGCGTGTGCGTAGTCGCCATAGGCGTGCGTGGGCAGGCAGACGCTGCGCCCGCCCTGCTGCTTTGCCCACACCGTGATGCGAAAAATAAACTCGCTGGCACTGCCCGCCAACACAATGCGCCAAGGCTCCACGCTGTGGAGGGCCGCCAGCGCGGCGCGTACTTGGGTGTAACCCGCGTCTGGATAGCGCGTGGCGTCTGCTGCCTGCACCGCAGCCAGCGCTTGCGGGCTCGGGCCGCACGCATTGCTGTTGGTGGAGAAGTCGTGCAGCGGCGCGCCCAAGGCGTCTGGCCCACCGTGGATGCGTGGCGACGGCGTCAAAGCATTTCTCCGATGGCTATCAAAATAATAGCTGCTTGCGCAATCGCTACGAGGGCTAGCAGCGCTTTTGACGCATACACCAGAGCGGCAGCCGTGTCCGATGCCAACGCAGAACGCCCCGATGCATTGAGCACGTAAACGCCGGGCTTGTGCAGTGCCACGTCCAGATTCAACGCCATCGCCGCCATTGGCCAGCCGCTGTTGGGTGATGGGGTTTGCCGCGCCTCAACGGGCAGTCGCGCCGTCAGTGCCCGGCCCTTGCTGCCTGCGACCAGTAGCAACAGGACTGCAGTAATCCGCGCAGGCATCCAACTCAGCACATCGTCGGCACGTGCCGCCCATTTGCCAGCCCACTCCCAGTTCTGGCCCTTGTAGATGCCGCGGTAGCCCCACATGGCGTCGGCCGTATTGGCAAAGCGGTACAGCGCCGCTCCCGGCAGGCCCAGCAGCACGAACCAGAAGATCGGCGCCACCACGGAGTCGTTGAGGTTTTCGGCCAGCGATTCGATGGCGCTCTCGCGCACCTGGGTATCGGTGAGCTCCGTCACATCGCGGCTCACCAACATGGCCAGGCGCGCACGCCCGGCAGCCAGCGATTCGCCCAGAGCGTCTTCCACGGCCTGCACCTCGCTTTTAAGCATGGCCCAGGCTAGTAGCGGCTTGAGCAGCAAGCCCAGCAGCAGCCCAGCACACCACCATGGCAGACCCAGCAGCTGCGATTGCAGCGCGTTAGTCACTATCAAAACAATAGCTGCTTTCGCACACCACGCAAGGGCTGCAAGCCAAAATGCTTTGTAATCCACTGTGCCAGGCTGCTGCACAGTGCGGCGCTGCACCCATGCGCCAGCCCAACCGAGTAGGTTTCCCATCCACACCACGGGGTGCAAGCGTGCAGGCGGCTCACCGCACCAGCGGTCGACCGCCAGCGCAACCGGTAAGGCAACCGCCATCGTGAGAGCGGGCAGCATGCTCATGCGATGCCCACCGGTGGCAGGCGCGCGAGGATGCCGCTGCGCAAACGCTCTGGCCGTGCATTGCGGGCAAGGTTGCCATCCTCGCTGTGTCTGTGCAGTTGTGCGCAGGCAATGACCTGCGCCGCGGTTTCCGCGTCTGCCGCCAGATCGCCAAAGTAATAGCTGAACTTGCCTTTGGCCTGCAGCGTCACGGTGCAAGCGCGCGAACAGCCGCTCATGCAAGCCAGGCCCCGCACCTGCAGCCCATGCGCTGCGCCATCCCATTCAGACGTGAGCAGCGCGTCCTGCACGGCTTCGAACAGCGCCAAGCCCGCGGCCGGCAATTCGCGCGAAGCACCCTGCGGGCGGCAGGTGGTGCAGACAATGATTTCGGTATCGGACATCGGCGCGGAAGGTTCGGTCTTAATCTTCAATGCCGCGCTGCGCCGGAATGCCGGCCTTGAACGCGTGCTTGACCATTTGCATCTCGGTCACTGTGTTAGCGAGTTCGATGATCTCGGGCGGGCAACGCCGCCCGGTCAACACCACGTGCACATGGCTGGGTCGGGTCTTGAGCGTTTCCAGCACATCGTCCAGCGGCATCCAGCCGTAGATCAACGGGTAGGTGATTTCATCCAGCGTGACCATGAAGTAGTCGCCGCTCAAAATAGCTGCCTTGGCCTTTTGCCAGCCATCGCGTGCGAGTTGTGCGGAGTGCTCCAAGTCCTGGCTTTTCCAGCTGAAGCCGTCGCCCAGCCCTTCAATGGGTATGCCAATTTGCTCAAACATGCGGTGCTCGCCAAAGCGCGCTGTAGGCACCTTCATGAATTGGAAAATCTTGACCGCCTTGCCGCGGCCGTGCGCGCGCAGGGCCAGGCCAAAGGCGGCGGTGCTTTTGCCCTTGCCATCACCGGTGTTCACGATGACGATGCCGCGGCGCTCGCCTTCGGGCTTCTCGTACGGTTTGGTGGAGGGTGGTGTTTCGATTTGCATGTTTTCTCAACGGAAAGTTGGTGGTGTGCGCTCCGAGGAGACCTGCATGAGCGTTCTGCTCCGTGTCCCCCGCGACGGCCTAGGGCCGTCAGCTCCTCCTTGACCTGCGCAGAACGCCCACGCAGGCCTCCTCTGCGGGGTGCGGGAAACTGGCGCGGAAAAAACCGGTGTTCTCATTTGTTCTTGGGCAACGCGACCCACTGGCCTTCTATGGCGTGGATAGAGATGCGCTGGTCAAATACATCGACCAGTGCCTGGTGCGTGGCCGGATCGGCGCTGCCCCCATGGTGCAGCAGGCGGCCGTTGGCCATGACCACCACGCGGTCCGCGTGCAAGGCCATGCCAATCTCATGCAACACGCTGACCACGGTATTGCCTTGCGCCACCAGCGCCTGCACCACGGCCAACCAGTCGGCCTGATGCGGTGGGTCCAGGTTGGCCAGCGGCTCGTCCATCAGCAGCACCTGGGCCTGCACGGCCAGCGCACGGGCCAGCAGCACGCGCTGGCGCTCGCCACCCGACAGTTGGCCCAACGCACGGAAACGCCAGTCCCAAGCCTGTGTGGCGCGCAGGGCTTGCTCGACAGCGGCTTCATCGGCCGCGCTGGCGGCTGCCAGCCAGGCTTGGTGTGGCAGGCGGCCCAGCATGGCCACGTCCCACACGGTCAAATCATCGGCCGAAGTTTCGTTTTGTCCCAACCAGGCCATTTGCCGCGCGCGTTCGCGCAGCGGAATGCCGGACAGCGGCGCGCCCCACAACGACACGGTGCCGGTATGTGGCAACACACCGGCCAGTGTCTTGAGCAAGGTAGATTTGCCGGCCCCGTTCGGCCCGACGATGCTGGTCCATTGCCCGGCCGCTAGCTCCAGCGACAGGCCATGCAACACAGCGGTCTTGCCGGGCCCGCTGCCCATGGAAGCGTAAACGGCATCGGCCTTCAACGCCACGGTTCCGGCCTTGCGCAGAGTCGTCATAGTGCGCTCCCGACCTTGGCTGGCCCGCGGTGCATCAGCCACAGCAGGTAGCCACCACCCAGCACGGCGGTCAGCACGCCCACCGGCAATTCCTGCGGCGCAATCAGCCAGCGCGCCAGCGTGTCGGCGGCCATCAGCAACACACCGCCGACCAGACTCGCCAGCAGTATCAACTGGCCATGCGTGGTCTTGAGCACCGAGCGCACCAGGTGCGGCGCGGCCAGACCGACAAAGGCGATCAAACCCGTTTGCGCGACCGCCGTTCCGGTGGCCAGCGCCAGCACAGCCACCAGCGCGGCGCGCATCGGCACCACAGCCAGGCCCAGGCTCTGCGCGGTGGCGTCGCCCAAGCTCAACCCGTCCAGCACACGGGCCAGCAACCAGGCTGCCAATACGCTCACCACCCAGGCAATTGCCATCATGGAAACGGATACCCAGCCGACAAAGGCAGTAGAGCCCAGCATGAAGGCCCACATGGCCTGCAGCGAATCGGGCGACAGCATCAGCACCAGATGCGTCACTGCGCCCAGCACCGCGCCGACCACGACGCCAGCCAACAACAGGCGCAGCGTATGACTGACTCCGCGGGATAGCACCAGCGTCAACACAATCGCCAGCACCGCGCCGGCAAAGGCCGCACCGGTCAGCCCCACGCGCACCAACACGCTGCTGGAGAACACACCTATCACCGTGCCGCCGTTCATCATGTTGCCGCCACCCAGCATGCCAGCACCGCCGCCCATCGCGGCCAACGCCAGCGCCACGCCGAGCGAGGCCCCCGAGGCACTGCCCAGCAGATAGGGATCTGCCAGCGGATTGCGAAACAGGCCCTGCGCCACGGCACCGGCCAGGCCTAACAGTGCGCCGGCGGCCCATGCACCCAGCGTGCGCGGCAGGCGTATCTCCCACACGATTTGCTTGGCCATGGCCGTGCGCTCGGGGTCCAGCTCCGGGTTCAACAACGGCTGCAGAAGATTCTCAAACCCCACGCTGCCCACGCAGATGCCCAAAGCGGTGAGCGCGAGCGCGCTGACCACCGATATCCACAACATCCAGCGAAAGCGTGTTTGCATCATGGCTTGGGGGCTTTGTTCGGGACAGCAGCGGCCGCCACTTTGGGGGCCTTGCTTTCTAGGCATGCCGCCATCAGGCGCGCACCCTCGGCCATGCGCGGGCCGGGACGCACCAGCACGTTGGCGTCGTCACTCGGGAAGATGCACAGGCGTTGCTCGCGCAGCGCGCGGATGCTTTGCCAGCCCGGGCGTTGCTGCAGGCCATCGGCGCTGCGCTGGCCAATCATGATCAGGTCGGGGTTGGCCCGGACAATGAATTCGGGGTTGAGCTTGGGGAACGGCCCCAGCTTGGCCGGAACGATATTCCTGGCACCCAGGCGCGTCAGCGTCTCGCCGATGAAGGACGATTCCCCTGCTGCATACGGTCCCTGGTTCACTTCAAAGTAGACCCGGGCGCCCCGCACATTCGCCGGGATAGATTGGGCCGCCGCGGACACACCGGCATCGATGGCGCGCCAGATGCGCGCGGCATCGGGCACCTCCAGCAACTGCCCCAGCTTGAGCATTACGCGCTGCACATCGGCATGGCTCCTGGGTTCCAGCGCCACGACCTTGATGCCCAGCGCCTCAAGCCGGTCACCCACGCGCGAGGACTTGGCCATCAGCACCACGTCGGGCCGCAACGCGACGATGGCCTCCACATTCGGATCAATGCCGCCACCGACCTGGGGCAGTTTTTGCACACTGGCCGGAAAGTTGGAATAACGGTCCACACCCACCAGTCGCGCGCAGTGGCCCAGCTCGCAGACGCTCTCGGTGAGCGAGGGCAAGATGCTCACGATGCGCTGCGGCGCTTGGTTCAGCGTGACGGTCACGCCACGGTCGTCGGTCACCTGCAGCGCATGGGCAGCACCCGAATACGAAAATGCAAACGCAAGCACCACCATGAGGCGAGGCACCCATACTTTTTGCTCCGTGTCCCCCGCCCGCTTCGCGGTCTCCTCCTTGACCTGCGCAAAAAGCACGGGCACCCCGCCTTTGCGCCCCGACCAGGATTGACGAAGAGGTCCGAAATACGATCTGCTCATAGGGAGTCTTTCAAAGTCAGTGGCAGGCCCGCCGCCATCAGCGTCACGCGCTGACAGGTGGCAGCGACCTGTTGGTTCAAATGGCCCAGTGCGTCTACAAAGGCGCGCACTTCGCGCCCCATGGGGATCACACCCAGCCCAATCTCGTTCCCCACCAGCACCACGGGACCTGGGGCTTGCGTAATTGCTATCAAAAGAGAAGCTGCTTGCGCACGTTCTATGCGCTCTGCAGGCACTTTTTGCTCTGAATCCAGCGGCATCAAAAGGTTCGTGAGCCATAGCGTCAGGCAATCCACCACCACCAGCGTGTCGGCGCGGCTGTTGGCCTGAATCGCCTCGGCCAGCGCCAGCGGCTCCTCCACGGTCGACATGCCGGGCACGCGCTCTGCGCGGTCGGCCTGGTGGCGCGCAATGCGCTCGCGCATCTCGTCGTCCCATGGCTGGCCGGTGGCGATCAATACCGCGCGGTGGGTACTGGACTGCGCAAGCCAATCGCGCGCCAGCATCTCCGCGCGGCGCGACTTGCCGCTTCTTTGGCCGCCCAGGATCAGCTCGCTCTTGGCAATCGTCGTGGCAATCGTTTTCGCATTCGTCAAGGTGCTCATGATGGGAAGGCTCCTGCCTGGTCTGCGTCCATCCACTGCAGGATGATCTGGTGCATCTTCTGCACACCATCGGTGAGCGCGGCGGGGCCGGGCTGCAGGATGTCGGGCGACTTGATTTCAAACAACTGCTTGTGGCGCACCGCGTTTACTACGCCCCAACCCTCGCGCGCCGCCACGTTCTCGGGCCGAAACTTCTTGCCGCACCAGGAGCCCAGAATGATGTCCGGGTTGCGGCGCACGATCTCCGCGCCGTCGGCAATGATGCGGTTCTTGCCCAGCGATTCTTGCGCCAGCTCGGGAAAGCAATCATCACCACCCGCAATGCCGATCAGCTCCGACACCCAGCGGATCGCGCTGATGTGCGGGCTGTCCCATTCTTCAAAAAACACCTTGGGGCGGCGCGCACCGGCGGCTACCTTGGCAGCAACTATGGCTTGCATGGCACGCAAGTTCTCTTGCATCTGTGCAATGCGCCGCGCGCCCTGCTCCGCTTCGCCCACCATGGCCGCCAGTTGGAACAGCATAGAGAAAATCTCAGCCACGCTGCGCTGGTTGAAGATGGTGACCTGCACGCCGCGCTTGACCAGGTCGGACGCAATATCCGCCTGCAGGTCCGAGAAGCCCAACACGCAGTCAGGCTGCAACGTCATGATCTTGTCGATCTTGGCGCTCAGGAAGGCACTGACGCGCGGCTTCTCGTCCCGCGCACGCTTGGGCCGCACGGTGTAGCCAGAAATACCCACAATGCGCTGCTCTTGCCCTAGCAAGTACAACCACTCGGTGGTTTCTTCGGTCAGGCAGACGATGCGCTGCGGACCGGGATGGAAGTGAAGCAAATCGGTCATGCCCTTGCTCCTATGGGTGCGGTGAACAGTTCCACTACCGCTTCGGGACACGACGGAAACCACGCATGAAAGTAACTGGCGCGCACGGCACCCTGCTGCCACAGGGCCTCGCCCGCATCGGACGCGGGCGCAGTGTCTGGGCGTGAGGTTCGGGTGATTGCCTGCATCGGAGTGGCCGTAGTCGAGTAATGAAACGTATGACCCCGCAACGTACCGCTGGCCAAGGCCAGCTGCTGTGGCCCGAGCGCAGCAAGGCGCTTGTGCATGGTCACCTCGCCTCGCAGCAATCCCCACTGCGCATGCCGCTCGCCGTCCACAGTGATCAGCGTGTCAAACAAAGCCATCATGCCGCCGCACTCTGCCCACACCGGCTTGCCCGCAGCGATGTGCGCGGCAAGGCTGTCACGCAACGCCGTATTGCCCGCAATCGCTTGAGCATGCAGCTCGGGATAACCACCGGGAATCCACAGCGCGTCGCAAGGGGGCAACGCCGCATCTACCAGCGGCGAAAAGAACACCAGTTCAGCGCCCAACGCACGCAGAGTGTCGAGGTTTGCGGCGTAAATAAAACAGAATGCAGCATCGCGCGCCACAGCAATATGCTTGCCGCGCAATGGAGGAAGGTCGGGTGGCAGGCTGTTCTGCGCAGGTAAAGGAGGAGCCCGCAACGCGGGCGGGGGACACGGAGCAGAACAGTCTGCTGCCCGGCCTTCCGGCTCTACCAAGGGAGCCGCAAACTCCACCGCCCAGCGCTGCAAGTCCTCCAGCGTCATCTGGCCCAAAGGTGTAGTGCTTAACGCATCCGCCGCTGCATCCAGTCGCTCCATTGCATCCACCACTTCGCTTGCGACCGTCAGACCCAGATGCCGCTCAGGCAAACCCATGGCCGCATTGCGCATCACAGCACCCATCCATTGGTCTGCTGCCACACTGGCTTGCAGCATGTCTGCATGGCGCGCACTGGCCACGCGGTTGGCCAGCACGCCAGCCCAGGGCAAGTTGGGACGGTAGTGCTGCAGACCAAAGGCCAGCGCACCAAAGGTACCGGCCATCGCCGACGCATCAACCACCGCGAGCACCGACAAACCAAAGCGCTGCGCGAGATCGGCCGCACTGGGCTCGCCATCAAACAGCCCCATCACGCCTTCGACAAGGATCAGGTCCGCCTCTTGCGCTGCTGCATACAGGCGCTCACGGCAATCGGCTTCGCCGGTCATCCACAGATCAAGTTGGTGCACTGGCGCGCCGCTGGCCAGGCTATGCCAGTACGGGTCCAGAAAATCCGGCCCGCACTTGAACACCCGTACCCGCCGCCCCTGGCGCGTGTGCAAACGCGCCAGTGCAGCAGTGACAGTGGTCTTGCCCTGGCCGGAAGCCGGGGCTGCAACCAGGATGGCGGGTGTTTTCACAGTCTCACTTGGGTTGGTAGCGCACGGTAATGTAGGCAGCGCGGCCCGACTGGTTGTAACCATAGGCGGTCTGGTAGAACTTGTCACCCAGGTTGACCACACGCGCCTCCACGCTCCAGTCCTTTTGCAGTTTGTAGCGGGCGTAGGCATCCACCGTGCCGTAGCCACCCAATACCTGGGTATTCGCGGCGTTGTCATACGTGTCCGTCACTGCCAGCAGGCTGCCGCCCCATGCCCAGGGGCCGGTGGTGTAGTTCACTTGGGCTGTGAACTGCGTATCGGGCCGGCGCTGCAGCTTCAGGCCATTGATTTCGTTGCGCGCATCCAGCAAGTCCAACGCGGCCCGGTAATCAAATCCGCCAGCCTCACCCTCGTAGGCCAATGTCCAGCCCTTGATGCCTGCCATCGGCACATTCGCCACCACCGGTGCCAGGGTAATAAAGCCCTGAATGCGGTTCGCAAAATACGTCAGGCTGACCTGCTGGGAGCCCAGCGCGTAGGCTGCACCCAGCTCCAGGTTCTTGCCCGTTTCAGGTTGCGTAGTTGGATTACCAAAGCCCGGGAAATACAGAGTGTTGAAACTCGGCGCCTTGAAGCTGGTGCCGTACGAGGTATGCACCCGGAACTCCGGCGTCACTTTGAAACCGTAGCCGAGCAGGCCGGTCGTGACATCGCCAAATTGGGAGTTGTGGTCCTGACGGGCGTTGGCCTGCCATGTGTGTGCACCGGCATTGCCGTTCAATCCGACAAACACTGAATCGGTAGTGCGGCTTGCCACGGTGTAGGCGGTTGTACCGCTGACCGTTTCCTTCAGACTGTCGACCCCGACGACCACCGTTCCCAGCGATGTCGTGATGTCGTTCTGCCAGGTCCACTGGTCCTGCGTGGTGTTAAACGTACTGGAGCTTGTGCTGGTAAAACTGTTCGACTTGTCGGAACTGTTGCTCAGCGACAGGCGGAATTTCCAGTCGGAGGTGAACCGCCCATCCAGTCCCAGGCCATAGACGCTGGTGGAAAATTCATTGCGCACATCAAAAGCACTGGGGCCGCCATCGTATTGGCTGGTACCGTCGGCCTGAAATACCCGTGCATCCAGTTTCCAGCCCTCTGCCATCTTCCAGTTCACAGACGCATTGGCGCTGTTTTGCGAAAGCCCGTCGCGGTCGGGGTTGAAGCCATTGGACGAAACCCTTGGATTGGTTGCCGAAAAACCCTTTTCAGACAGGGTCTGCACGCCAACGGCGTAATTGAGCCCGGCCGCACCACCGGTCACGCCCGCGGTCAGCTCGCCACGGTCGCCCTCACCGGCCGTTACGCTGGCGTAAGGGTGAAAGCCGGATGTTCCTTGGCGGGTAAAAATCTGAATGACACCGCCCACGGCATCGCTGCCATACAGCGCCGATGCGGGTCCCTTGAGCACTTCAATACGCTCGATCGATTCCAGCGCGATGGTGTCAAAACTTGGCGTGCCCGCAGTGGCCGAACCATAGCGCACGCCATCCACCAGCAACAGCACATGGCGGCTTTCTGTGCCCCGCACAAACAGGCTGGACGTTTTTCCAAGCCCACCGTTGGAGGCAGTACGTACCCCCGCCAGACGGGCGATCAGTTCGGTGACCGTACGGCCCGTACCACGCTCAATGTCTTCACGGGTAATCACGGTAACGTCACTGATTACGGCATCAGCCAGGGTTTCGGAGCGTGTCGCAGTGACTACGACCTCCTTCAAAGCAGACGGCGCCTCAGTTTGTGCGAACACAGGAAATGCAGCGGACACGGCAAGGGACAGCACGGACAAGCGCGCGCGGGAAATACCAGTTTTCATGAATGGAAATACCTGACAAAAAACCCTCACCGTCTTCCCCGACAGTGCATGGGCGTATCGGCTGCACATGAAAACGTGTTTCCAGGCGCAGCCACCGTATTGGCCGGTATCCGGGCTGGTGGAACAACTCCCATCGCCTTCCCAAGTGTGGTGTCACACTCAGTGGCGTTGATGAAAGCGCGGTTGAAGACCGCGTCCACTTACCGTTGCGGGGGCAGCGCAGGTTAGGCATGCTTTGGTGACATGCCCCCCTGCTTCCCGTTGAACTGCGGCATGAGAACCACACCGCGAGCACCAACCCTTTCATTTTACGCGGGACTGGTGCCGCCAAACCCTACAATGCAGAACTTATGTCGAACCAGACACAAATCGACCAGATCGCCGACCGCGTAGAGCGCCTTCTGCTGCGCTACGAGGAACTGCAACGCACCAACGCCTTGTTGACCACGCAAGTGGAAACACTGGCTCAGGAGCGCGATTCCCTGAAGTCCCGGTTGAGCGCTGCGAGGGCCCGTGTGGATGCCCTGCTGGAGCGACTGCCAGGGACCACCACCGACACCAAAGAAGCATCATGAAACAGCTCGAAGTGCAAATCATGGGGCAGAGTTATCTGCTGGGTTGCCCAGAAGGCGGCGACGCCCAATTGCTGGAAGCCGTCGAACGCGTGGACTCCGCCATGTGCAAGATCCGCGATGCCGGCAAGGTCCGCGCACGCGACCGCATTGCGGTACTGGCCGCGCTGAATCTGGCCTTTGATCTGGGTTCACGCCCAGCCGGTGATACGACAGGCGGTAGCGTTGCCAATGTGGCACGTTCTTCAGAGACTGCCGGTGACCCCGATCTGCTGTTGACTTCACTGCTGGAACGGCTGGACGAAGCGCTGGGTGAAGACGGCCGACTGCTCTAACCAGTTTCGCACCCAGCAATAACGCCACTTGGCGAAGTGCAATTTGCCGCCGGGCCGTCCCAAGGCAAATTAGCCCCTTGAGGGGGCAGCGACCCGCGCAGCGGCGGAGCGTGGGGGCTACAATTACTTGTCTACGGTGCTGCCGGGCTTTATATTTCCTGAACCAATGCTCTTTGAGCCAGGGCTTGGAACATTGCCTCGCTAGCGTGATCATCTCGCGTTAGATGGACCCAAAGCTTGCGCTGACCTCGCCCACCTAAACTTCGGTTTAGGGTGACGGTCCGGTGGATCACACCGTAGACACCTATTCCTCCCCGTCGCTCACCCCGCCCCGCCCGAAAGCCCGCATGCTCGAACCCTCATTGATTGTTGAACTGGCGGTATTGGGCCTGTGCACCGGCTTTCTTGCCGGACTTCTGGGCGTCGGTGGCGGCATGATGATTGGCCCGTTCATGACGCTGATCCTGTCGCACCGCGGCATTGCGGCCGATCTGTCGGTCAAGATGGCGATTGCAACCTCGATGGCCACGATCATCTTCACCTCCATCTCCAGCGTGCGCGCCCATCATCAACGCGGAGCCGTGCGCTGGGACATTGTGCGCGGCCTGGCGCCGGGCATTGTGATTGGCGGCGCGATTGGCAGCATGGGCATTTTTGCCGTGCTCAAGGGCAGCACCCTCGCGCTGATCTTTGCGACCTTCATTGGTTTCTCTGCCACGCAGATGTTTCTGGACAAGAAGCCCAAGCCCGGCCGCGAATTGCCCAAGGCGGCAGGTCTGTGGACCGCAGGCGGCGTGATCGGTCTGGTGTCAGGTCTGGTGGGCGCAGGCGGCGGATTTATCAGCGTGCCCTACATGGTGGCGCACAACATCGTGATGCTCAACGCAGTGGCCACCAGCGCAGCGCTGGGCTTTCCGATTGCGTTGGCCAACGCCGTGGGCTACGCAGTCGCGGGCCAAGGCGTTGCGAACCTGCCCGAATGGTCACTGGGCTATATCTGGTTGCCCGGCTTGCTGGTGATTGCCAGTTGCAGCGTGATCACTGCGCCATTGGGTGCGCGTATGGCGCATCGCTTGCCGGTGGCCCAACTCAAGCGGATTTTTGCGGTCATCCTGTATGCGCTGGCCGCCTACATGCTCTACAAGGGCCTGTCGGCCTGATGCAAATTCAGGCAGCGCGCTGCTGCTGACAAATCGGCTCACCCCGTGTGAGCTTCGCACTCAACTCCTCCGCTGCGACAGCGGGTGAACACAGGTAGCCCTGAAACGCTTCGCAGCCCAGGCCACTCAAATAATCCCGTTGGGCCAGGGTTTCCACGCCTTCCGCGACTACTGCCAGCTTCAGCGCCCTGGCCATGGCGATGGTGGCGCTCACAATGGCACGGTCGCTTTCATCATCAGGCAGACCCATTACAAAGGCGCGGTCGATCTTCAGTTTGCCAATCGGGAATTTCTTCAGATAGGCCAGGCTGGAATAGCCGGTGCCGAAATCGTCAATCGCCATGCTCAAGCCCAGATGCGCCAACGCATGCAGGCGCGCCAGGGCCTCATTGGCGTCCTGTAGCAGGATGGATTCGGTCAGCTCCAGTTCCAGCAGGCTGGCAGGCAGGTCCGCATTGCGGATAGTCTGCGCGACACGCTCCACGAAACCGGTTTGCTGGAATTGCAAGGCCGACACGTTGACCGAGACGATGACCGGTGTGCCGGCCTCATGCCAGCGACGGGCCTGTGCGACGGCTTCTTCCAGCACCCAGTTGCCCAGCGTGATGATGAAACCGGATTCTTCTGCCAGCGGGATGAAGGTCGAGGGCGGCACATGGCCCAACTCCGGATCGGTCCAGCGCACCAGCGCTTCGACGCCCAGCAAGCTGCCGTCCTGCAAAGCGATTTGCGGCTGGTAGTGCAAGCGGAACAAGCCCTGCTCCATCGCATTGCGCATCGCATGGTCCAGCTTCATGCGGGACAGCAGATCCACATTCATCTGAGGCTGGTAAAACCGGAAATTGCCGCGACCGCGCTCCTTGACGCTGTGCATGGCCGTTTCAGCACAACGGATCAAATCCTCCAACGTACCGCCGTCACCCGGGTACAGCGCAATGCCCATGCTGCAGCCCTGGGACAGATTGACGCCATCCAGCAGAAAAGCCTGTGACAACGCACCCATAATGCGACGCGCAGCGACCTCTGCGCCAAGCGCATCGGCGTCCTGCAAAAACACAACAAACTCATCGGCTCCCACGCGGCTCAGCGTATCCACCTCGCGCAAACAGACCGCGACACGCCGTGCCACTTCCTGCAACAGCTGGTCGCCATGGTGGTGCCCCAGCGAATCGTTGATGTTCTTGAAGCGATCCAGGTCGATGAACAGTACCGCGCATTTGCCGCCGTGACGGTACGCCAGGTGCAGCGCCAGATCGGCGCGCTGTGCCAGCATCAGGCGATTGGGCAGACCGGTCAGCGCATCGGTATGGGCCAGGGTTTCTATCTGCCGCTGTGCTTCGAGCCGCTCGGTCAGATCGCGAAAAGCAAACACCCGTCCCAGGTTGCGTTCGCCATGCACCTGCATGCAGACATGGCGCTCCAACAGCTTCCCCGAGCGCAACAGGATTACATCGCGACCCAGTGCCCGCGGATCGGCCAGGATGGTGTCCAGCCGCTGCTGATACGCCGCAAAATCCTGCACACTGCCCGACATATGGGCCCACAGGGCCGCGTCGTCCGTCGAGCGAAGCACGGTATCCGGCACATCCCACAGATCCACGAACATGCGGTTGTAGTGATTTACCCGGCCCTGGGTGTCAGCCACCAGAATGCCGTCGCCAGTGGATTCCAGCGTGGCGCGCAGTTCTGCCAGTCGTTGCTCCAGCGCAGCTTCTACCAAGCGCTGCGCACGCAGATCGCGCAAGCCCATCAGGTAGACCAGCTCGTCCTGCGCCAGCCAAATCTGGCTGACGCGGCGTTCTACCGGCACGGGCTCACCATCGGAATGGCGCAGCAGGGTCTGCGAATGGATGCTGTTTTCCAGCCCAGCCGCCACGTCTTCCCAGAAATACATATCTTCCGGCGTAGCCGTCAATTCCAGCACGGGCCGCCCGACCAGTTCTTCAGACAGCAGTCCGACCAGATCACACGCATTTTGATTGACCGCCACGATGCACAGCGTGCGCGCGTCCACCACACAGACGGCCTCGAGCAACCCCTCCAGCAGCGCGAAACGTGCGTTTGTGGTCATGCTTCGGACTCGGGCAACGGCGGCTCCGTCACCTTCTCGAAGAAATAGCACACCCGCGCGCGCGGCGACAGGTAATCCTGCGCAGCAGCGGGCAAGCTGCTGGGTTTGAGGCTGCGCTTGATGCTGAATTGCGGGTTGCGCTCCAGATCCAGAATGAGGGCTTCATGCTTGGGGATGTCTGCGTCATGCACGATCACGCGGGGCTTGAGTGGCCTGGCTGAGTTGACCGACACCACCATCGCATAGCGGTCATCCGACAGCTGAACGACCGAGCCCGGCGGATAGACGCCCATCATGCGGATAAACGCGCTCAAGGCAACGTTGTCAAAGCGGGTTTTGAGTTGGGTAAATATCAGTGACAGCGCTTCGTGCGGCGTCAGCGTAATGGGGGAACGCCCCGGGTTGCACAGGTTGTCGTAGCGGTTGACCAGCGCCAGGATTTGCGCCGCCTGCGTCATCTCATCGCCCTTCATGTGCATGGGATAGCCGCTGCCATCGGCCAGTTCATGGTGCTCGGCAATCGCCGTCATGATGGGCAGCGACAGTTCCATATCCTTGCCCAGACTCAGGCTGTGCGCCACATGCCCCTGGTACTGCTTGAATTCAGCGGTGGTGAAATTTTCTTCCGGATAGCGCACGCGGTCCGGCATCTGGGATTTGCCCATGTCGTGCAGAAAGGCCGCCATCCCCAGATCCATCAACTCCGCTTCCTGCAGCCCCATGGCCTTGCCCAGCAGCAGGGAAACCACCGTCACATTGACCGGATGCATCGCAGACTTGTCGCCGGACACTTCGGTGAGCAGGCGAATTGCCGTCTCGCCCTCGCCCAGCATTTCGCCTACCAGGCCTTGCACCATCTCGTGGCATTCCTGGGTCACGGATTTGGGCTGGAGCTTCACCTGCTCCATGGTCTTGCGGTACAAGCGGGTGGCTTCACCGAAACGACGCTCGCAAACCACCAGGCTGCGCTGTTGTGCGCCTAACTGGTCCGCGCGTTGCTGTCGCAAGACCTTTTCACGCTGCGCGGCCAAGACCTTTTCCGACACCACGTTCGACGCGGATTTTTGTACGTCCACGCCGTGCTCGGCGGACGCTTCGGTTTCAGGATCGCTTTTGGAGAGAACACAACGGACACGCTCAACGCCCAGCCCACGGATGGTGTCGATCTGCCGGGTGCTTGTGATTTTGAAACTACCGGTGGGAAACGGATGGGCCATCCATCCCAGCTCCAGTTCCACGAACAAGCCGACCCGCAAGTCGCCAACGTCGACGTAATCTGATCCCTTGTTCTCCATTTGCCCTCCTGCAACCGAATATACCTATCCGGTCCCCTCTGTCAGGCCTTGTGTGTATTGTTGATGCAACACATTATGACTTTGCGATGCTTCAAAGTCATACATGTGCGCATCTTTGGAATGGATCACACTGCGGACCGCGCTGCACAGCGCGGCCCCAACCTCTCATCAGCCCATGTGCAGACCACCATTGACCGAGAAGTCAGCACCGGTGGCGTAGCCGCCTTCGTCGGACGCGAGCCACGCGATGATGGACGCAATCTCGCTGGGCTCACCCAGGCGTTTGACCGGCACAGTCGCCACGATCTTGGCCAACACGTCTTCACGGATGGCCTTGACCATGTCGGTACCGATGTAGCCGGGGCTTACTGTGTTGACGGTCACGCCCTTGGTCGCCAGCTCTTGCGCCAACGCCATCGAGAAGCCGTGCATGCCGGCCTTGGCTGCCGAATAGTTGGTCTGACCGGCCTGGCCTTTTTCGCCGTTGACCGACGAGATGTTGATGATGCGGCCCCAGCCTTTTTCGACCATGTCCGCAACCACCTGCTTGGTCACGTTGAACATGGAGTTCAGGTTGGTTTCGATCACCGAGTCCCAGTCTTCGCGCGTCATCTTCAGGAACATGCGGTCCTTGGTGATACCTGCGTTGTTGACCAGCACATCGATGCTGCCGTGCTCGGCCTTGGTCTTGCTGAAGGCTTCGACCGTGGAGTCCCAGGCGCCGACATTGCCAACCGATGCATAGAAGGTGTAACCCTGCGCCTTTTGTTCAGCGATCCACTTGGCGTGGTCGCGTGTCGGGCCGCAACCGGCGATAACCTTGAAACCCTCTTTGTGCAGACGCTGGCAGATGGCGGTACCGATGCCACCCATGCCACCGGTCACATACGCTACTTTTTGACTCATTGTTGTCTCCTTCTTGGTTTTACTTGCTATAAATACAGGAGCTGCTTACGCCGTCTCCACGGGCGCTTGCGGCCTATTTCACTGGAAAAATTAACGCTCGATGGTCAAAGCAACACCCATGCCACCACCGATGCACAGGCTGGCAATGCCCTTCTTGGCATTGCGGCGGCCCATCTCATGCAGCAACGTCACCAGAATGCGGCAGCCGGACGCGCCAATCGGGTGACCGATCGCAATCGCGCCGCCGTTGACGTTGACCTTGGACGTGTCCCAGCCCATTTGCTGATTGACAGCGCAGGCTTGTGCAGCAAACGCCTCATTGATTTCCAGCAAATCCAGATCCTGCGCGCTCCAGCCGGCACGGGCCAAGGCCTTTTGTGATGCCGACACCGGGCCCATGCCCATGATGGCCGGGTCCAGACCACTCGTCGCAAAGCTGGCAATGCGGCCCATGGGAGTCAGACCCAGCGCGGCGGCCTTCTTGGCCGTCATCACCATCACAGCCGCGGCACCGTCGTTGATACCAGAGGCATTGCCCGCGGTCACACCACCGGCCTTGTCAAACGCGGGCTTCAGGCCTGCCAGCGCTTCGGCGTTGGACTTGCGGTTGATGAACTCGTCGGCGGCAAAAACAATAGCGTCGCCCTTCTTTTGCGCAATGCTGAACGGCGTGATCTCGTCGGCAAACTTGCCCGCGTCTTGCGCCGCAGCCGCCTTTTGCTGGCTGGCCAGCGCGAGCGCGTCCTGCATGTCGCGGCTGATGCCATATTGCTTTGCCACGTTTTCAGCCGTGATCCCCATGTGGTACTGGTTATAGACATCCCACAGGCCGTCCACGATCATCGAATCGATCATCTTCCAGTCACCCATGCGCTGGCCGTCTCTGGAACCCAGCAGCACATGCGGCGATGCGCTCATGCATTCCTGTCCACCGGCGATCACGATTTCGCTGTCGCCATAGGCAATCGCCTGCGCCGCCAGCATCACAGCCTTCAGACCGGAGCCGCAGACCGCGTTGATGGTCAATGCCGGCGTTTCCTTGGCGACGCCGCTCTTGATCAGCGCCTGGCGCGCCGGGTTCTGGCCTGCGCCAGCAGCAAGCACTTGGCCCATGATGACTTCGCCTATCTGGTCAGTACCGAGCTTGGTGCGCGCCAACAGGTCCTTGATGACGTGGGCTCCTAGTTCGGTCGCCGGTGTCTTGGCGAGCGTGCCGCCGAACTTGCCGACCGCGGTGCGGGTGGCTGCAACGATAACGATATCTTCCATTTTTCTTCTCCTAGAAATTAGGGGCGCCGCCGGGCCGCCCCAAGGCGATCACGGCCCCCTCGGGGGGCAGCGCAGTACACGAAGTGACAAGCGTGGGGGATCACGATTTTGCCTTCACATAGCTCCCTGGCGCAGGCATCGTGGCTTTGTATTTGCCTTTGCCGTACGTCTTGGGTGCAGCAATTTGCTTGCCAGCATGACTTTTGAGCCAAGTGGACCAGTCGGTCCACCAGCTACCCGGGTGCTCCTTCGCGCCAGCCAGCCATTCGGCGTGCGTTTTGGGTAATTTTCCATCAGCACGAATCCAATGGCTACGTTTGTTCTTGGCGGGCGGGTTGATCACGCCGGCAATATGGCCGGAGGCACCCTGCACAAACCGCTTTTTACCTGTCAGCACCTGCGTAGACGCGTAGGCCCCGCCAATCGGCACGATGTGGTCTTCACGCGAGCCATAGATGTAAACCGGGATGTCGACCTTGCGCAGATCCAGCTTCTCGCCGCACACGGTGACTTTGCCGGGTTTGACCAGGTTGTTTTCAAAATAGGTATTGCGAAGGTACCAGGCGTAGTACGGGCCGGGCAGATTGGTGCTGTCGCTGTTCCAGTACAGCAAATCGAATGGTGGCGGCGTTTCACCCTTCAGGTAATTACCCACCACGTAGTTCCACACTAGATCGTTGGGGCGCAAAAAGCTGAACGTACTGGCCAGATCCTGGCCCTTCATCATGCCGCCCTTGCCCAGTTCCTGCTCGCGGTATTTAACAAACGCTTCATCGATGAAGACATCGAGAATGCCGGTGTCAGTGAAGTCCAGGAAGGTGGTCAGCAGTGTGGCGCTGGCGACGGGCTTCTCGCCGCGGGCCGCAAGCACTGCCAATGCAGTACCCAGCATCGTGCCGCCCACGCAAAAGCCCAATGCGTTGATGGCCGGCGCACCGGTGATCTCCTGCACCACGCTGATCGCCTTGATCACCGCGCCTCCGATGTAATCGTCCCAGGTCTTGTGCGACAGCGAAGCATCCGGGTTGCGCCAGCTCACGACGAACGTGCGATGACCTTGTGACACGGCATAGCGCACCAGCGAGTTTTCGGGTTGCAGATCCAGGATATAGAACTTGTTGATGCAGGGTGGCACCAGCAGGAAGGGCTTTTCGTAGACCTTGGTGGTCAGCGGCTTGTATTCGATCAGCTGCAGCAGCTCGTTTTCGAACACCACCGCGCCTTCGGACGTCGCCACGTTCTTGCCGACTTCAAACAGGCTTTCATCGGTCATAGACACATGGCCCTGTTGCAGGTCATGCATCAGGTTCTTCATCCCTTTGGCGATGCTCTCGCCCTTGGTCTCGATGGCCATCTTCTGGGCTTCGGCATTGAAGGCCATGAAGTTGCTGGGTGCGGATGCTGCCACCCATTGCTCTACCGCAAAGCGGATGCGGCTGCGCGTTTTGGCATCGGCTTCAACCGCCTCAGCCAGGCCCATCAGGGTGCGGGCGTTCAGAAGGTAAACGGCTGCGGAATAGGCGGCGATGGGGTTGTCGTGCCAAGCGGCGTTGGAAAAACGGCGATCACCTGAGGTGTCAGGCGTTTGAATGCCATGGCTGAACAAATCCAAAGCCTCTTTCAGATATTGCTGTTGCAGCACTTGCAGTTTTACAGGTGCAAACGCAATCGCAGGCGGCTTCTCACCCAAGCCGGGCATACCCGCACCGGCAGCACCCAGGTCCATACCCTGAAACGACTGCAGCGCCTTGGCCCAGCTGTCCGCCATGGCTTGCTGAAATTGGTCAGCGGTCTGGGTCCAGAATTCGGGAGAGTTCTGTGTCACGCCATCACCTTGTTGGGTTGGGTTTGAAAGATGGCTCTAGTATGTCAGGCTTGCGCTACGGTATCCTGACACAGAACAAAATGAAACCGTTATGTACCTGATCCCTATCGCCTGGATTTATGTGGCCCTGATGATGGCCGTAGCCGAAGCCACGAACACGAACGGCACGGTACTGGGCGCCATCGTCACCTTCACTTTTTATGGCCTGCTGCCTGTAGGTCTGATCCTGTATTTCATTGGTACGCCAAGCCGTAAGCGCGCGTTGCGAGCCAAAGACGCAGAGCAGCGCCGGCAATTCGTGGCAGCACAGGCCTCAGTCCAGCCAGATGCAGGCAGCGAAGCGCCCGCTGATCCGGTCGCGCCGGTGGGAAAAGAACCGTGAAGGCTGGCTGACGGTGCACCATTCGGTACTGCTGTCATTGCCAAATACGGCAGTCACACCCAACACCGCCAAACGCTGACGCGCCAGACCCGCCAAATCGGCCAGCCACTTGCCTTGCCCCAGCGCAGCAAAGCAATCCGCCGCTTGCGCCGAGGTCTGCACAAAGGCTTCGCGCACTTCGTCGCCCACTTCGAATGCCGTAGGTCCAATGCACGGCCCCAGCCATGCTATCAAATCAGTAGCTGCTTGCGCACGTTCTGCGGGCTCTGCAGGCACTTTTTCCTGGAAAAATGCTTCCAGAATGCCGCGGCCCTGCATCGCACCGGCGCCCGCCAGCCCGCGCCAACCCGCATGCAGCGCAGCCACAAAGCTGCCCGCGCGGTCCGTCAGCAGAATCGGCAAGCAATCCGCCACCATCACCGTGCAGACCCGGCCCCTCTGGCCGCTCCACGCGCCGTCAGCTGGCAGTCTGCCAGCCTCTTCTTCGTCCAACGTACCAAGTTCCAGTACTTGCGTGCCGTGCACCTGGTTCAGGAAAACCAGCGGACCGGCGGCACGGGCCTGCAGCACAGCTCGGTTGTGGGCCACATGCGCGGGCACATCGCCCACCGCGCGGCCAAGGTTCAGGCTGTCATAGGGCGGCGCCGACACGCCACCCGCACGCGTCGTGCACAGCGCGCGCACGTGCGCCGGCGCTGGCCATCGCGGTACCAGCCAGTCTGCATGGGGCGCCTGTGTCATGGTTCGAAATCAGGGCAATGCGAAGGCTGCGCGTTGATAAACGCAGGCAATTGCATGCAGGCATCAAACGCCGCCATGCTGCGCGGCAAACCATCAAAGCTCACATTGAAGCGCTGGCCATTGAAGATTTGCGGCACCAACAGACAGTCGGCCAGTGTCGGCGTATCGCCATAACAGTACACAGAAGCCGGGCGTCTTTGCGCTGCGCGCTGCGCCTCCAATACCTGCAACTGTCGTTCAAACGCTTCCATCCCGGTGCGCACCCAATGGCGATACCAGGTGTTCTTGGCCTCATCGTCCAGATGCAATTCCTTTTGCAGGTATTTCAGAACCCGCAGGTTGTTGATCGGGTGGATCTCGCAGGCAATCGACTGCGCCAAGGCGCGCACCTGGGCACGGCACAATGCGTCGGGCGGCAGCAGCGGCGGCAGGGGTCGCGTTTCGTCCAGGTATTCGATGATGGCCATGCTCTGCGACAGGCTGGCTTCGTCGATTTCCAGCAAAGGCACCAGCCCATCGGGCGCTTTGTCGGTATATGACGCCTGTTTGTGTTCACCCTTCGCCAGATGCACCGAGACATAGTCATAAGGCAAATCCTTGAGCCCCAACGCGATGCGCACGCGAAACGAGGCTGAGGAACGAAAGTAGTTGTACAGTTTCATCCCGCGCAGCATAAAGGATGCTCTGCATTCTTCAACCGGAACAAATCATGATTCTTGAACTCGCCGACATCCGCATCCCGCCAGGCCAGAACGCCGCTTTTGAAGAGGCCATTGGCCGTGGCGCAACGACCGTCATCAACCGCGCCAAGGGCTTCCAGGGCTACAAGGTGCACCGCGGCATCGAAAGTGCCGAACGCTATGTGCTGCAAATCTGGTGGGACACCTTGGAAGACCACACCATCGGCTTTCGCCAATCCGAGCTGTTTACCGAATGGCGCGCCATCGTCGGGCCATTCTTTGCGGCACCGCCGGTGGTAGAACACTTTGAGCTGGTCTCCAAGTCCAACTGACCTAAGGAAACCCGACATGTCCTATGTCCTCAAACCTCCCGCCGTTGCCAGCGTTGCTGTTATCGGTACGACCCAGCGCTTTGCGGTCCACCGCATCTACTGCGTAGGCCGCAATTACGAAGACCACGCCAAGGAGATGGGCCACACGGGCCGCGAGCCGCCCTTCTTTTTCATGAAACCGGCCGACGCGGTGTTGAGCGCGAACGTGGGCGAAACGGTGGCAATGCCCTACCCCACGCTCACAAGCAATCTGCACCACGAAGTGGAGCTGGTGGTTGCGATTGGTGTGGGCGGCTCGAACATTGCCGCGGCCGACGCACACAAACACATTTATGGCTACGCCGTGGGTTTGGACATGACCCGACGCGACTTGCAAAACGACATGAAGAAACAGGGCCGACCCTGGTGCATTGGCAAAGGCTTTGATGACTCCGCGCCGATTGGGCCTATCACCCCTGTGGACGCCGCTGGTGACCTGAGCGCGGCCAGCATTGCGCTGCAAGTCAATGGCCAGGACAAGCAGAAAAGCGTGATTTCCAAAATGATCTGGAACATCGCCGAGACCATTGAGCAACTCTCCGCCGCGTGGGCACTGCAACCCGGCGACCTGATCTTTACCGGCACGCCGGAAGGCGTGGGCGCTGTGGTGCGCGGCGATGTGCTCGCTGCCAGCGTCACGGGCCTGACGCCGCTGACCGTCAAAATTACCTAGGGAAATAGCTTGGCGTTGTTGGAAACATTCGCACGCTGGTGCGCCGTGCTCGCTGGTGTGTTGTTGACCGGCATTGCGCTACTGACTTGCACTGGCATCATCGGGCGCGAATTTTTTGGCGCCACGGTGGCGGGTGATTTCGAGTTGTCTGCCGCAGCGGCCGGTGCAGCCATCGCGCTGTTCATGCCCATGTGCCACTTGCGGGGCGGCAATATCCTGGTGGATGCATTTACGACGCGCACCTCGCTGAAGACCAACGCTGTGCTGGACCGCGTTGGCGCGTTCACGATCGCACTGCTGATGGCGCTGCTCGCATGGCGCACAGCGGTGGGCGCATTGAGCGCCTGGGACAACCATTCCGCCAGCATGCTGATGGGCTTTCCCGATTGGGTGGTTTATGCAGCCATGGTGCCGCCGTTTGTACTGACCGCCTGCATTGGCCTGTATCAATGCACGACCGGCAACACGCGGGCGGTGAAGCCATGACGCCTATCGCGATTGCAGGATTGATCTTTGGCCTGATGCTGCTTTTGATGGCGCTGCGTGTGCCGATTGCGGTGAGCATGTTTGCAGCTGGCGCAGCGGGCTATGTGTGGCAAGCGGGCTGTGATCCGCTCGTCAACTTTCTGACCAACCAGGCGTTCGCGCGCTTTGCGAACTACGACCTGTCGGTGATCCCGCTGTTCATCCTGATGGGCCACTTTGCAACCCAGGGCGGCATTTCCAAAGCGCTGTTTGCATTTGCCAGCGCGCTGATGGGGCGCTTTCATGGCGGGCTGGCAATGGCCTCCGTACTCGCCAGCGCCGGGTTTGGCGCGATCTGCGGTTCGTCGGTGGCGACGGCTGCGACGATCACCTCCGTCGCATTGCCTGAACTGCGCCGCCAGGGCTATTCAGGCCGCCTGGCCACGGCCACGCTGGCGGCGGGTGGCACGCTGGGCATCCTGATTCCCCCATCCGTGCCCTTGGTGATTTACGCCATCCTGGCCGAGCAAAACATTGCCAAGCTGTTTGCCGCGGCGATGGTGCCCGGCATCATTGCGATGCTGGGTTACATGCTGGTGATTGCCATTTATGTGCGCCGTGTGCCGGGCCAGGCACCGCTGCCGACTAAGGACGGCGTATCCGCATTCAGCTGGGCCACGCTCAGCGGTGTGCTGCCGATTGCCTGCATCTTCGTTGTCGTGTTTGGCGGCATCTACGGAGGGCTGTTCACACCCACGGAAGGCGCAGCCGTTGGCGCAGCGTCCACACTGATTGCAGCCCTGTTCAAACGCGAGCTGACACGCGCGAAACTGGCCGAATGCTTCTACGCCACCGCCGAGAGCACCGGCATGATCTTCCTGATTTTCATCGGCGCAGACGTGATGAATTCTTCACTGGCGCTGACGCAATTGCCAAGCCAGTTGCCGGGATTGGTGCAGAGCTGGGGATTGTCTCCGTTGGTGTTGATGGCGCTGATCGTGGTGTTCTACAACCTGTTGGGCTCGGTGATGGACGAGCTGTCCATGATGCTGCTGACCATCCCGATCTTCTTCCCCATTGTGATGGGGCTGGACTTCGGCATGTCCAAGGAATACACCGCGATCTGGTTCGGCATCATGGTGCTGATGACCGTGGGCTTTGGCATGCTGTGCCCGCCAGTGGCCCTGAACGTCTACGTGGTCAACGCGATGGCCAAGGATGTGCCCATCGCCGAGAGTTACCGCGGCGTGTTGCCATTTTTAGTGAGCGACACGCTGCGGATTTTGCTGCTGCTGTTCTGCCCGGGCGTATGCCTGTGGCTGGTACAGTTTGTGCGCTGAGCTGGATCAAAAGGTTTCCCAATCGTCATCACCACCGGCCGACTTTGCTGGCGCGGGCGCCGGCTTGGGCAGTGAGGCTGGCTTCATCGAGACAGCAGGCTTAGGCGCAAATGACTTGGACGGCGCAGGCTTGAAGCCGCTGCCCGCCGCGGGGCCGGTGCGGCGCTCATCACCCTTGAACGGCTTGGCCGCGGGCGCTGCGGAGCGCACCATGCTCTTCGGTGAGTAGTCTGCAGAATCCAGTTTGAAGGCTGCGACCACTTGCACCAAGTCCTGTGCCTGTCCCTTCAGGCTGCTGGCGGCAGCGGCCATTTCTTCCACCAATGCCGCGTTTTGCTGGGTGGCCTGGTCCATCTGCACTACCGCTTCACCCACTTGCGCAACACCCGTCGCCTGCTCGTTGCTGGCGGCACTGATCTCGGCCATGATGTCGGTCACGCGCCGGATGCTGCTGACCACCTCGGTCATCGTGACACCCGCCTTGTCCACCAACACGGTGCCCTGCTCCACGCGCTCCACGCTGGCGTTGATCAGACTCTTGATCTCCTTGGCAGCTTCGGCGGAACGCCCGGCCAGCGAGCGCACTTCAGAGGCCACCACCGCAAAGCCGCGGCCCTGCTCACCAGCGCGTGCGGCTTCCACCGCCGCATTGAGCGCCAGAATATTCGTCTGAAAGGCGATGCCATCAATGACGCTGATGATGTCGGAGATGCGGCGTGACGACTCGTTGATGCCCTTCATGGTTTCGACCACCTGGCCGACCACATTGCCGCCCTGCACTGCTACGGTAGATGCACTGTTGGCCAGCTGGTTGGCCTGGCGCGCGGAATCTGCGTTTTGCTTGACGGTCGCGCTCAGCTCTTCCATGCTCGCCGCAGTTTCTTCCAAAGCACTGGCCTGTTGCTCGGTACGGGCACTCAAATCGTTATTGCCCTGCGCAATCTCGGCGCTGGCCGTTGCCACCGATTCAGAGCCTGACCGCACGTTCGACACCACCTTGACCAAACTAGCCTGCATGGCTTGGAGGGATTTCAGCAAGGCGCCCACTTCGTCTTTGCCGTCGTGGTTCAGATGTGCAGTGAGATCCCCTTGCGCGACCTCTTGAGAGAATCGCAACGCCTTGCCGATGGGGCCGGTGATGGAGCCGGTAATCGTCCAAGCCAGAAAAGCGGCAATAGCCACCGCAATCAGGGTAGCGACGATTGACGTGGTACGAACCGAATCATTCACTTTGACTGAATTGTCAAACTCAACCTTGGACAGTGACACCTGCAAGTTCATCAGCTTTTCCATGGGTTCAAAGAATTTGGATGCGGTCTTGCTGATTGCGGTGGCGTAAAGCGTCTTGGCTTCTTCGGTCTTGCCGGCCAGACTGGCTTCGCGCGTAGGTGCCAGTCCCTCTGAGCGGTACGCCTTCAAAGCTGGCTCAATCTCTGCAATAAGCACTTTTTCTTCCGGCGCCAGCTCAGTGGCCTTGTACTTGGCCCACAAGGCATCGATTTTTTCGCCATTCTTCACCGTTTCAGCCGCACGCTTTGTCACATTGGCAGGGTCAGGATTAATGATCATGTCCATGATCAGAACGCGGTTGCGCATGGACAGATACTGCACGTCGGCCAAGTCGTTCACCGGGATCAGCCTGTCAGCGTACATACTCTCCACGACCTTGAAGGTTTTGCCAATGCCGTTGACGCCCACGTACGCGATGCCAATCATCAACAAGACCAAAGTGACGAAAGCCGTAGTAAGTCGCGCCCCAATCTTCATATTGCTCAAAAACTGCATGATGTTCTATTGCCTTTCCTGGGTGCCGATTTGCCGCTACAAATGATTACACAGATTGGCACCTGATTGGTGCGATTTTCAGGACTAAGGTCTCGGGGCTGAAGATGCGGGAATTTCTAGTCCTCTTACCCCTGCACGGAAGCACCTTTGTCTTGCAGTACAGTTCGTCTTTACCCCCCAATTGCCTCCATGTTTCAAAGACGCACTCTCCTGAAAACCGGCGCTGCTGCAGCCCTTGGCGCGCCAGCCCTGGTTGGCTTTGCGCAGCAGAGCATCACACTCAAATTCCACACCTTCATGGCACCGTTGTCCAATGTGTGGCTGACCATGCACAAGCCGTGGATGGACAAGGTAGAAAAGGAATCCGGCGGGCGCATCAAGTTCGAGGCTTACCCAGCGATGCAACTGGGCGGCACGTCGGCCCAGTTGTATGACCAGGCACGCGATGGCGTGGTCGACATTGTCTGGACACTCCCCGGCTACACCGCAGGCCGCTTCCCGCGCACGGAGGCCTTCGAGCTGCCGTTCATGATGAACAACGCCGAGGCCACCAGCAAGGCGCTGTGGGAATACCTGAACACGGTCGCCACCGACGATTACAAGGAGACGCACCTGCTGGCGGTCAACGTGCATGGCCCGGGCGTTTTGCACACCAAGGACAAGCTGGTCAAAACCGTGGCCGATCTGCGTGGCATGAAACTGCGTGGCCCGTCGCGTCCGGTGACCAAGATGCTAGGTTACCTGGGCGCCATTCCGGTGGGCATGCCGCTGCCGAGCATTCCCGATGCGCTGTCCAAAGGCACGATAGAAGGCTGTGTGCTGCCATGGGAAGTCATCCCCTCGGTCAAGGTGCAGGAACTCACCCGTTTTCACAGCGAGTTCGACCCCAGCGTCGGCGCGATGTACACCTCAGCCTTTGTGATGGCGATGAACAAGAAGCGCTACGAGTCCTTGCCTGCCGATCTGCGCAAGGTGATCGACAACAACTCCGGCCTGGCAACCTCTGGCTGGCTGGGCAAGACACAACAGGGCAACGATCCGCTAGGCAAGAAGAGCGCCACCGACCGCGGCAACACGGTCACGATGATTACGCCCACTGATGCGCAGGAGTTCAAGCGCAAGGCGGCGGTAGTAGAAGTCGAGTGGATCGAAGAGTTGAACAAACGCAACCTCGACGGCAAGCTGCTGCGCGACGCCGCACGCGACCTGATCGCAAAGCACGCCAAGCGCGCCTGAAAAATCTCATGCTGCGCACCCCCATACAACACTGCAAACAATGCGGCACCGCCGTGGTGTACCGCTTGCCGGACGACGGGGATACCAAAGAACGCGCTGTCTGCACGGCTTGCAATACGGTGCACTACGAGAACCCGCTGAACGTGGTGGGCACCGTACCGATTTGGGAAGACAAAGTGCTGCTGTGCATGCGCAATATCGAGCCGCGCCGCAACAAGTGGACTCTTCCCGCTGGTTTCATGGAGCTGAACGAAACCACGGCGGAAGGCGCAGCGCGCGAGACGGTGGAAGAAGCCGGCGCCCAGTTTGAAATGCAGGAAATTTTCAGCCTGCTGAACGTCCCCCGCGTTGGCCAGGTGCATATGTTTTACCGGGCCAAGCTGCTCAGCGACCAGTTTGATCCGGGGCCGGAAACCGTAGAGGCACGGTTGTTTACAGAAGCCGAGATCCCGTGGGACGAACTCGCCTTTCGCACGGTCAAGGAAACGCTCGAACGCTACTTTGCCGACCGCCGCGCAGGCCGATTTGGTTTCCACACCATAGACATCACCTGAGCCATGCTGCCTTGCTATGTGATGCTGGACCTGGAGACCACCGGGGGTAATGCGGTTCATGACCGCATTACCGAAATTGCCGCGGTGCGCATTGAAAACGGTGTGGAGACACGGCGTTGGAGCAGCCTGGTCAATCCCGGCGTCAGCATTCCGCCTTTCATTCAGCAACTAACCGGTATCACCAACGAGATGGTGAAAGACGCGCCTACGTTTGAAGAACTGGCCCCGATCATCAGCCAGTTGCTGGAAGGCGCGGTCTTCGTTGCGCACAACGTGCGCTTTGACCACGGCTTTGTAGTCAACGAGTTTGAGCGCCTGGACACCAAGCTCAAGCTCAAGGTCAAGGTCAAGACGCTGTGCACCGTGCGCCTGTCACGCAAGCTGTACCCGCAACACAAAGGCCACGGGCTGGACGCGATCATGCGTCGCCATGGCCTGACCACACTGGCGCGCCACCGCGCAATGGGCGATGTGGACATGGTGCTGGCCTGGCTCAAGATTGCCGAGGCCGAACTGGGTATACCCGCCATTGAGCGCGAAGCGCAGGCCTTGCTGCAAAGCAGTGCCAGCCTGCCGCCACTGCTGGAAACGGCGATCACGGATATCCCCGACTCGCCCGGTGTTTATCTGTTTTTTGGCGAAGGCCCGCTGCCGTTGTATGTGGGCAAGAGCGTCAACATGCGCACGCGGGTGATGTCGCACTTTCAATCGGCCAGCAAAGTCGCACGCGAAATGCGCATCCTGCAGGAGATTCGCCGCGTCGAATGGCGCGAAACCGCGGGCGAACTGGGCGCGCTGTTGCTGGAGTCGCGTCTGGTCAAGGAGCTGCAGCCGGTCTACAACCGCCAATTGCGCCGCGAGCGCAACCTGAGCGCCTGGCAATTGGCGACGGACCCTACGCAATACCCTGTGCTCAAGCTGGTACAGATTGACGATGTGCAGCCGGAAGCTTTGCCTCAATTGTTTGGCGCCTACCGCAGCAAGCGCCAGGCCCATGATGCGCTGCGTGCGTTGGCCGATGCCCATGGCCTGTGTCTGCAGGCGCTCGGTCTGGAATCCAGCAAGGGGCCTTGCTTCGCCCACCAAATCGGCAAATGCAAAGGCCTGTGTGCCGGACGCGAAACGGCTGCGTTGCACCGGGTGCGGCTGCAAATGGCGCTGGCGGAGCACCGCCTGAAAGCCTGGCCCCACAAGGGCAAAGTCGCTATCCGCGAATACCACCCGGCCACGCAACGCACCGATATCCATGTGTTTGACCAGTGGTGCCACTTGGCGACGGTGCACGACGACAGCGACCTTGAAGACGCCGTGCAATCCAGCTCTGCACTGGCGTTTGATCTGGACACCTACCGCCTGCTGACCAAGCGTCTGGGCCAGCCTGCGGGGCGCGATCCATCGGTCTTTCATCTGCCGGAGGCCATCCATGGCTAAGAACGCCCTCACTGTGCGCGACCAGGCCAGCAACGCCATCCTCGATCTGGTTTTGCATGTGCCAGACAGCAAGGAACAGGCGCTGCTTCACCCCGCCGCTCGCGCACATGCCATTGGCCGCACCGCCGCGCGCCAGGCCACGATGCTGGCCAGTTCGCTGGCATTGCCGCCGGGCGTGTTGGGTTGGCTCACCGTTTTGCCGGAGCTGATTGGTGTGTGGCGCATTCAGGCGCAAATGGTGTCGGACATCGCGGCGGTCTATGGCAAACAAAAGTCGCTCAAACGCGAAGAGATGCTGTATTGCCTGTTCAAGCACGTATCGGCCCAGCTGTTTCGCGACGTGGCCGTGCGCATCGGACAGCGGGTGGTCGTGCGCGAGGCCACGACCAAGGTGCTGCAATCCATCGCGCAGGCACTGGGCGTCAAAGTCACGCAAAAGGTATTGAGCAAAGGCGCAGCGCGCTTTGTGCCGCTGCTGGGCGCTGTGGGCGTTGGCGCCTATGCGTACTTCGATACGCTGCAGGTTGCCAAGACCGCAAACGAACTGTTCGCTCAGAATTCAACAATAAAAGTGCCTCCAACGCCCGAAGAGCGTGCGTAGGCAGCTATCAAAACAGGAGCATTTTTTGGCCAAGCTTTTCTTCCGTTACTCAGCGATGAACGCCGGGAAATCCACATCGCTGCTGCAGATTGCCTACAACTACGAGGAACAGGGCCAGCGCGTGCAGCTCTATACGGCGGGCATTGATGACCGCGAAGGCGTGGGCGTAATTGCTTCTCGCCTGGGGTTGCAACGCCCCGCCAGCATCTTTGACGCCAGCACCGATTTCTGGAGCCTGCTGCAAGACCAGAGCGGACTGGCCTGTGTTTTGATCGACGAATCGCAGTTTTTGACCGCGGCGCAGGTGCGCCAGTTGCACCAGATCGCCCACACGCGCAACATCCCCGTTATCTGCTTTGGCCTGCGATCCGACTTCCAGGGCAAGCCCTTTGACGGCTCGGCCTACCTGCTCACGCTGGCGGATGACCTGGAAGAGATCAAGACCATCTGCGCCTGTGGTCGCAAAGCGACGATGAACATCCGCGTCAACGACGCTGGCCAGCGCGTGCGCGAAGGCGAGCAGGTCGAAATTGGCGGCAACAACCGCTACCAACAGGTCTGCGCACGCTGCTTTTATGCCGAAAACCCGCCCTAAGCCCTAGAAGCAGTAGCCCTTTTTCAATCCTGCATGCAAAATGTAAGGAATTGTTAAAGGCGTCGATGAGACTAAGAACAGCAACCATTGGCCTGGCGCTAGCGGGTGTGACCCTGGGGAGTGCTGCGCTGACATTGGGCCGCGCCCGTGGTGCGGCGTTGATTGGCCAGCCTCTGGAGTTGACCGTCACCGTGCAAATGGAGCCCGGCCAGGCCGCCAATGGCCTGTGCGCGGACGCCGATGTTTTTTACGCCGACAGCAAACTGGACGGTGGCCGTGTCCAGGTTTCGTCCGAGCCCAGCGCCCAGGCGGATACCGCCATCATCCGTATCAGCGCCTCCGCCCTGATCGACGAGCCTGTGGTCACCGTCTATGTGCGCGCCGGTTGCGCCACCAAGACCACACGCCGCTATGTGATGCTGGCGGATTTCCCCACCGATAACGTATCCCCACCCCAGCGCGCGCCGGAGCCGCCCCCTGTTCCCACAGTGGTGCCCACAGCTACACCCGTTCCCGCCACCATCAGTCAACCATCGCTCGCCGCTAGTGCTGCGCCCAAAGCCACCCTGCCCCGTAGCCAGCCCATCCCTCCGATACGGCCCGAGAGCAAACCGCCGGTTGTGCGCGAGCCCTCAAAGTCGAGCAAGCCCGCACCTTCCGCCGAGCCGAAAGCCCCCAAAGCGCGGCTAAGGCTTGACCCGCTGGAAAACCTGGCCGAACGCATCAAGACACTGGAGGCCACCACCTCCGCCGCACCGCTGGAAGACATGGTGCGCGACTCACAACGCATCCAGCAGTTGCAGAGCAGCGTGAAAGCACTGCTTGATCAGGCTACCAAGAATGAAGCCAGCCTGATCGCCATGCGCGAACGCATGGACCGGGCCGAGTCTGACCGCGTACCCGCCTGGCTGGTGTACGCGCTGTTGGCTGTGGTGGCCGCATGTGCTGCGGCCATTGCAGTGCTGTGGAACCGGCGCGACCCGTCGGCATGGCGCTCTGGTCTCGCTAACTCTGACAACGCGGCTCCAGCGCGTACACAGCGGATGGCCGCGGTGGCGGAAGATCAGTTCGTTGAAGAAACCGGCCCAGACACCCATGCGCAACCTCAGCCAGTGCGCCTGAAGCAGCAAGGGCGCCATCCGTTGGATCTGGGTGCACGGCCGTTCGAGAGCTACGTCACGGTGAATGCGCCGCTGATGGCCTCCGACTCGGACATCATGGCTTTTGGCGGCGATTCCAACTTCGACCACCCTGACTTCAACACCAGCAAGATGTTCGACCTGCGCCAGCAGGCCGAGTTCTTCACCAAGCTGGGCAAGTTGGACGAAGCCATTGAAGCGCTGGAAAAACGCATCCGCGAAAACAGCAAGGATTGCCCGCTTGTGTATCTGGAGTTGCTCCGGGTGGCGAACCAGCACAGCCTCAAAACCGACTTCCGGCAGTTCCGCGACGAGATGATGCAGGTCTTCAACGTCAACGTCCCCGAGTTCGCACTGTTCCGGGACGAAGGCCGCAACCTGGAGGCCTACCCTGGCGTGCTATCGCACATCCGACAACTGTGGCCCACGCCGCAGGTCATGGACGTGATCGAAGCCTGCGTGTTGATCACACCGGGCGAGAAGAATGCGGCGCGCTTTGACCTCGCCGCATTTCGCGACCTGGTCATGTTGCATGGCCTGATCCACTTCCAGACCTCCCAGGGCCAGGAGCACGACGCCGAGGAAAACATGGACTCGGAGCACGTGTCGCTCGACCTGTGAGCCAGGCCCCGGTGCGACCAGGCACTTTCTCTGTTCTTTTTGTCTGCATGGGCAACATCTGCCGCAGCCCTACGGCGCACGGCGTGTTCAGGCACATGGTCAAAACGCAAGGCCTGGAACGCTCCATCCGCGTCGACTCGGCCGGAACCCACAACTACCATCCCAATAGCCCGCCGGATGAACGCTCGCAGGAGCATGCCAAGAAACGTGGCTATGCGCTACACGACCTGCGCGCCCGCCAGATCCGCGATCATGACTTCGACGCCCACGACCTGATCGTCGTGATGGACTGGGACAACCTGGAAGAAGTCAAAGAGCGCTGCCCGCCGCAGCACCTGTCCAAGCTACGCCGTCTGACCGAGTTTTGCAGCGTGCACAAGAGCGACGTCGTGCCCGACCCCTACTACGGCGGCGTACAGGGGTTTGAGCGGGTACTGGACTTGGTGGAAGACGGATGTGCGGGGCTGCTGGCGGAAGCCAAATCCAGAATCAGGGCCTAGGCCCACCCGCTATAAAACCAGCCGCTAGCGCGCACAGGTATTGCGTAAGCAGCTATAGAAACAATAGCAACCCGGCGACAATGCCCCTGTATTGCCACAAACAACCAAAATGGCGCAAAATGCGCCATAAAGGAGAAATACCATGCCCCCATCCAGCGCAGCCTTTGCCTCCGTCAAGCTCCCCTCGACCTTGGTAGCCCAAGCCCGTGAGGCCGCACAGCCCATGCGCCGCTCCGTAGCAGGCCAAGTCGAGTATTGGGCCACGCTGGGCCGCATCGTGGAACACAGCGGCCTGACCGCCCAAGAGGCCCAAACCGCCATCGCCAACTACGAGGCCACAGCCCGAAGCGCCCGCCCTGCGCTTACGCAAGCAGACGCCTTGCTCCAACAGTTCATGTCCGCAGAGATCGACGGCAGCCTGGCACAGCGCGTGCGGGAGGTCGTGGCCAGCAACCGCAACAAGGCCATGGACGTAGGAAAAGGCGCAGCCGCCTGACATGGCGGACAAACCGGTCTTCTACCTGCTGGCCGGGCCCAATGGCGCTGGCAAATCCACGCTGTACCAAGCGCTGGTTCTGAATGGCACCATTCCCAAGGCCGCAGAGTTTGTGAATGCAGATGTGTATGAGGCACAGCACCTGCAACACATCGCCGAGAGACAAGCCCGCTCCGAACAGGCCCGCCTATGGGCAGACGCACGCCGCGCCGAGCTGCTGAACGCCGGCCAGTCCTTTGTCAGCGAAACCGTGTTTTCTCACGCATCCAAACTGAAGTTGATTGAAGACGCGCAAGCGAAGGGCTTCTTTGTGATGCTGCTGGTCGTGGCGCTGGACCAACCCGATCGCCTATTAGCGCGCGTCGCCCAGCGCGTGGCCGAGGGTGGACACGCGGTGCCCGCAGAACGCATATTGGCGCGCTACCCTCGTACGCTGGTCAACCTGATCCAGGCCGTGCGACTGGCCGATGCCGCAGTCCTGTACGACTCGCACGACGTCACACCGGGTACCAATACGGCAGTAGCGATGTGCAAAGGAACCTGGACGAAAGAGCTGGTGCAGCCGCTGCCGGAATGGGCGCAGCAGGTTTTATGGGCTCAATAGGCCTGTAACGCCCGCGGAATGTGCGTAAGCAGCTACTAAAAGAGTAGCAATCCATCGCTAACAAAGTGCCTTACCGAATGGCGAATTGCCGTGAGTCAGGCAAACGCCTGCAGCACATTGACGGCATTGATACCGACCTCTTCGACCGCGTAGCCGCCCTCAAACACAAATACGGTGGGCAGGCCTGCCTTGGCCAGCCGCTCACCGACACGCAGGTAATCGTCGCTCTTCAGCGTGAAACCGGAGATCGGGTCGCCTTCAAAGGTATCCATGCCCAGCGACACCACCAGCGCCTCGGCGCCAAATTTCTGGATCGCTGCCAACGCCGTCTCCAGCGCCTGCGCCCAGGTGGCATAGTCCGTGCCGCGCGGCAGCGGCAAGTTCAGGTTGGCACCCAGCCCCGCGCCTTGCCCTTGCTCATCGGCATGACCCAAGTAGAACGGGTACTCGGTGCGCGGGTCGCCGTGGACGCTGGCAAAGAACACATCGGGTCGGTCGTAAAAGATGGCCTGTGTGCCGTTGCCGTGGTGGTAGTCCACGTCCAGCACAGCGACCCTCTTCATGCCCGCATTGCGCAGGTGCTGCGCGGCCAGTGCGGCGTTGTTCAGGAAGCAGTAGCCGCCAAAGAAGTCCATGCCCGCGTGATGTCCAGGTGGGCGGCTCAGCGCGAATGACGCGCGGTCGCCGTTGACGATTTGCTGTGCGGCGCTTAGCGCACAATGCGCGCCGGCCCGCGCTGCCACCCAGGTGCCGCTGGTAAACGGTGAGCCGGCGTCGTACGAATACAGCCCCACCTTGGCGGCAAAGTTGTCGGGCTCCACATCCGTCCGGAAAGTGCGTGTGGGCCAGACCGACGGCAGGATGTCCTTCTCGGCATTCGCGGGATCCAGCGCCACCCACTGGTCCCACGCCGTGGCCAAGAAGTTCAGGTAGCGCGGGCTGTGGATGCCGGTAAGAGCGTTGTCGTCAAACGCGCGCGGGTTCTGCACCACGCCCAGCGTACGCCGCTGCAGCTCGGCCAACACGTGGTCGGCACGCGCCGGCACTTCAAAACACGGCACCAGCGCGCCACGGAACATTTCAACTTTGCCGTGGTGCTGGGCGTGGAGGTGGTTGTAGAAGGTGATCATGGAAACTCTCGCTTCAGGCCTCTTTCGAATACATGCCGGACAATGAAAAAAGCCTCTAAGTATCGCTACTTAGAGGCTTTTGACATTTCTTATGGTGTGAAAGCGCACGAATGATGCGTTAAAACCCGCACAAATCCGTCATTTTAACGCAAGGCAAGGGAGAACGTTCCCCGGCTTGTTCCCCGGCACTTTGATGGCTTTTACTGGCAACACCTGAGGCCGTTCATTAGGGAAACACGTCGAAATCCGAAGTCACGCCCGAATTGCTGCATCTCATAGTGACCTATCCGTCAAATCTGTGCCTCTAGACAGACAAATTGAGACTCATCCAAATCGTAAAGATCAATCCAAAAAACTGTTACTTGTGTGGAGTTGCTTCAAATTGCGCCGCTGTTTCCGCGATTTCGTGACCTCCATTCCTAGCCACAAAGCCAGCTTCTCGGCGTAGGGATCGAGCTTGCTGGACCGGGTTTGGCTTGCGTACTTAGGCTCACTCTCGTCGGATCGCAGGTACTTCTTCACGGTGTTGCGAGCCAGGCCTGTACGCCTGGAAATCTCACGGATGGACATCTGTTCTCGCAGTGCCCAACGTCTGATGACATTCAATGTCG